>CAZDET010000059.1:8282-31311 GCA_964504335.1 uncultured Saprospiraceae bacterium | reverse complement strand
AGTATACACCTCGTAAAATTCATATTTCACGAGTGTCGATTATACAGCAATAAGGGATGCAACTGGGGGAAAAGCTACATTTCAAAATTAACCATAATACTACCCAATCACGAGGTGATCAGGTTAATTTAGGGTTACCATTACATTATCCCATCATTAAAAACATACATGTTTTTTAAACATGCAAAGAAATGCTCTATCCGTTATAAATCATTAATTTATAAACACCCTAACCGGCATAAACTTTTATCATTCTTCCTAGGCCGGTATTCCTAAAACTATAGTACTCCTTGCTAATCTATTTCAACCGACCATCCAGCACTTTTCCGTGAATAAATATATAAATAACCTAATTTATTTGCTCAGCCATTAGCTTCTTTTTTAATAAGTTTTATCTCAAAAGTAGCAGGTTGTTTTAAAATTTTCCTACGTATCTGTCCTGTTTTATTTCACACTTCCTCAATAACCAAAACACAAAAAAAGGAACCCACCCGTAGGTGAGTTCCTCCAATTAAATTTCACGCTGTATAATTCTTATTCTGCGATCACCAACCGCGCAATGGCGATGCGATCGTTCAGTTTCGCGCGTATCTGATACATGCCGCTGGGCAAGCCGGAAACGTCAACGGGGATGTTGAAGGCCGTACCTACCTTAGCTACCTGAATGCTACGCATCACTTTTCCGGAAATATCCAGAATCTCCACCTGGCTTACGCCTTCGATCGTACCGTTGAGCTGCAGCATAACCTGGCTGTTGGCCGGGTTCGGGTATACACCCAATTCGAACACTTCCGCGCTCTGCTTAGCATTCAACGCATCGAGCTGTAGGGTGGAGAACAACGCAGGATCACACGCTTCTACATCGAAGGGCGCTCCCACTACATCCAAATCACCGCACACCGAGCCGTTGCCCTGTACCAACAGTGCTACTACTTCCGCTCCGGTGGTGGTTCCGAGATCGATCGACTGTAATGACAAGAACGTCGGATCGAATACGAAGCAGTGAATGGTGAATCGTCCGGTGTCGGAAACCGTGAAGGCCGGTACAGAACTGACATCTTCAACCACCAGGTTTTCACCCGAAGTCAATACGTACACCTGATCAAATCCGGCAGGTACGTTACCCGCTACATCCACCGTAGCGCTGAGGTTAGCAGAACCGTCTGACAAGCAGTTATCGTCGTCTTCGTCGGCTACCAACGTAGAGGCTACCGCCTCACAATTGACCACTTCGAAGGTGATTACCTCTGCTGGACCAGCAGTTCCCTGCGCGCCTCGATCTTCGAAAGGCTGGGCTGTTAGTGTATAAGTACCTACTTCAAGCGCCCTTGATCCGTTGCCGTACACTTCGTAAGGGGCGAAGTTCTCCGTGCGGTTGGCACTGGTGAAGCCGGGGCCGTCCAAATCGAAGGTGACACTACCGATGTTCATTGGGCTGGTAATTGCCTGGATGTTGAAACCAGACGCATCCAAACGTGCCAGGTTGATCACGTCCCCGTTTTCGAGGTTGGCGTCCAGTACATTTCGGTCGGCATCTACCAGGGTGAAGCGATCGATCACCGCATCCAATACGACAGTGAAGGAAATCGTGGTGGAGTTACCTGCTTCCCCTTGCCCGTTACGGTCGGTAAAGGGAGTCGCCGTCAGGGTGTAGTTACCTTCCGGCAACAACTGGGCGTAGTTGATCTGAGCATCGGACGTCGGAGCCGGGTTACCGAACAGGAAGTAGGGCGGGAAGCTCTCGATCTGATTGAAGTCGACCGGCCCCGTCAGGCTGAAGACAACGCTTCCGACCATGTCGGGATTGGTAAGTGCCTCGATATTCAGCGGAATGTTTCCAACCTCTCCCAGGTTGATCACCGCGCCGTCCATGATGTTCTCGATCAGTACATTACCGTCCCGGTCAGTCAACTGGAACTGACGGATAGAAGCCGTATCCGAAGCTTCATCAAATACGGTTACAGTTACCCGAGCCGTATCGGTGGCTCCCTCGTTATCGGTTACTACTACGAAGGCCTCGAAAGTACCAGGCGTCGTGTAGGTATTCATAGCCATTGCCATGGTATCCGTCTGGCTGCCGCCGTCGCCGAATACAAATTCGAAGCTGACAATGTTGCCGTCGGCATCACTCGAGTTGGCAGCGTCGAAGTTGACGGTTAGCGGAGCGGTGCCGGAAGTCGGCATGGCCATCAGTTCGGCAACCGGAGCCATATTCGCCGCTTCCTCCGTTACGGTAATTACCTGAGTAGCGGTATCGGTAGCACCTTCGTTGTCCGTTACTACCAGCGTTACAGTAAACATACCGGCACTTTCGTAAGTGGTAGTCGTTACGGCGTCCGTGGAGGTGCTGTCATTACCGAAGTCGAACTCGAAGCTGACAATCTCCCCGTCGGGATCCATAGAAGCACTGGCATCGAAGCTTACTTCCAACGGAGCGACACCGCTAGTCGGATCGGCGGTGAAGACGGCCATCGGAGCCATATTGGCCATGGTGTCTGGCGTATTGTCGATTGCGACATCCAACAGCGACTGCGCCAGGTTGAGGATATCTTCTTCCATGCTGAGGCTGTTGTTCGTCACGACGCTTACGCCCGCGTCGAACTCGCTGTTGTAAAGAACAGCCGCTACGGTGTTGATATCCCCGACGTGTCCGATGAAGTCAAGCGGCTGACCGTCGATTTGCAGCGTATACTTTTCGATACCGAGTCCGTATTCGTCGCTCAGACGTCCGTCTGCGCTGATGAAGTTCAGCAGCAGGTCCAGGCTGGATTCATTCAGTACATCGCCTTCGAGTACTGCGGCCAGGAAGTCGAGGAATTCTACCGGCAGGCCAAGAATGTTACCCGCAGATCCCGCACCTGTGTAGATCGAAGTAGCCGGAGTAATGGCACTTGGAAGGCCGGTTCCGAAGAGGTCGTCGAAAATCAGTACGGAGTTCTGAGGATCTGAACCTGGATATACCTGGGTGGTCTCCAACTCCAGCGGGGTGAAGAAGAGGCGATCCAGCGATTCCTGCAAGCTTTCAGCTCCGTTGGCCTCATCCAGAATTACACCCAATACGAGGAAGTTGGTATTGGAATAGGAGAACGTGCCCGGTTCGGAGGCTTCACCCACAAATAGCTCCGTCAAGTCTTCAGCCGTGAAGTTGCGGAAGGGATCGAAGAGCAGGGTGCTGGTGTAGTCATCATCTTCTGAGAATTCATCCAGGCCACTAGTGTGGCTGAGCAATTGTTGGATGGTCCGATCGCCGGGAATATTGGTCAGACCGGCGGTAGAAGTGAAGTCACCAACGGTTTGATCAAGGCTAATGGAGCCTTCCTCTACTAATGCCAGAGTCAGAGCTGCCATGTAGGTCTGTGTATAATCGGATGCTCCGAAGAGGTCCATGGTAGTCACCGGAATATTCGGAGCGGCAAAGCCCGTTGTGGCGGTGAATAGGTCATCGCCCCGGCGCACAGCGGCAGCCAAGCCACCGAAGCTCAACTCCACACCGCCTCCGATATCAACTAGTGTAACGGTTTGCGTATCTACTACGGCTTGTACCTCGGCACCGATATCAACGGTATCCTCTTCCGTAACAGTGATAGTTACCATAGCGGTGGCAGTCAGTCCCTCGGCGTCGGTTACAGTAACGCTGGCAGTGAAGGTACCGGCCGACTCGTAGGTGTTCATGGCCGTTCCAGAGGTGTTTTCCTCAATGGGTGAGCCATCACCAAAGTCGAAGCTAAAGGATTCGATACCGTTATCATCGGTAGAGCCGGTGGCATCAAACATGACGGCCAAAGGAGCATCGCCCGACTCTGGGGTGGCAGTAAGGTCCGCCATCGGTGCCTGATTCACATCTTCCGTAACAGTGATCGTGACGGTGGCCGTATCGGTCAGACCTTCGGCATCTTCAACCACTACGCTAGCAGTGAAGGTGCCGGCGTCCATGTACATTTTGCCGGCCATGCCGGAAGTATTCTCTACAACCATGGAGCCATCGCCGAAGTCAAAGATGTAGTTGACGATAGCATCGTCGTCGGTAGAACCAGTGGCATCGAACATCACCATTAGCGGCGCATCGCCCATTTCCGGCGACGCTTCGAGTACGGCCATCGGAGCCTGGTTGCCTTCGGCAACGGTAATAGTGACGGTGGCCATATCGCTCAGGCCTTCGGCATCGGTCACCGTCACGGTGGCGGTGAAGGTACCAGCCGACTCATAGGTGTTGGTAGCCGTACCGGTCGTATTTTCAACTACCGGAGAGCCATCGCCGAAATCGAATGCGTAGGTAGCAATTCCGGCGTCATCGGTAGAGCCGGTCGCGTCGAAGGATACTTCCAACGGCGGTTCTCCCTGGCTGGGATCAGCGGTCAGCATAGCCATCGGGGCCATGTTGGGTGCTTCTACGGTAATTGTTTCGGTAGCAGTATCGCTCAGACCCTGATCATCGGTCACCGTTACAGTGGCCGTAAAGGTGCCGGCTGATTCGTAGGTGTAGGTGGCAGTACCAGTAGTATTCTCCACAGCGGGCGAGCCATCGCCGAAGTCGAAGCTGAAGTTGGCAATACCGTTATCGTCCATGGAGCTGGTAGCGTCGAACATGACCATTAGCGGTGCTTCGCCTTCCGTCGGGCTGGCGGTCAAAGCGGCCATCGGCGCGGCGTTGCCCGCAGCTACGGTGATCATTACGGTAGCGTCATCACTCAGGCCTTCCGCATCGGTTACGGTTACGGTAGCAGTGAACATACCGTCGTTGTCGTAGGTGTGAGAAGCCAGGCCGGTTGTGTTTTCAACGATGGGTGAGCCATCGCCGAAGTCGAAGGAATAGGTAGCGATGCCGGCATCATCGGTAGAGCCAGTCGCGTCAAAATCGACCATCAGAGGTGCCTCCCCGCCGGTGGGGCTGGCAATCAAAGCAGCCATCGGGGCCTGGTTGGGCTGGGTAACGGTAATAGTTGCGGTGGCATCATCGCTCAGTCCTTCGGCATCGGTTGCAATGACCGTAGCCGTGAAAGTACCGGCGTTGTCGTAGGTATGGGTAATGGTACCCGTAGTATTGGTCTCGACGGGCGAACCATCGCCAAAATCGAAGGCATAGCTGACTACGCCGTTGTCATCGGTAGAGCCGGTGGCATCAAAAGCCACGGTTAGGGGCGCATCTCCTTCAGTGGGATTGGCTACCAATGCAGCCGTTGGTGCCTGGTTGGCAGTTTCCACTGTAATGATGATGGTCGCTTCATCGGTGAGCCCTTCGGCGTCTTCTACGGTTACCGTGGCGGTGAAGGTGCCAGGGTTGGTGTAAGTGTAGATGGTGGTTCCCGTACTGTTGGTCTCCGTGGGCGAGCCGTCACCAAAGTTGAAGGTGTAACTGACCACACCGTTGTCATCGGTAGAACTAGTAGCATCAAAGGCCACCATTAAAGGAGCTTCCCCCTGGGTGGGGTTGGCGGCCAAAATGGCCATCGGTGCCTGGTTAGCTTCTTCTACTGTGATAGTGATGGTTGCATCATCGCTCAGACCCTCCGCGTCGGTGACGATGACCGTAGCCGTGAAGGTACCGGCCGTGTTGTAGGTATGCGAAATCGTGCCGGTCGAATTGGTCTCGGAGGGTGAGCCGTCGCCGAAATCGAAGGCGTAGCTCACGATGCCGTTGTCATCCGTAGAGCCGGTGGCATCGAAGGATACCGTAAGTGGAGCCTCGCCCTGAGTGGGGTTGGCAGCCAGGACGGCCATCGGCGGCATGTTCTGGGAAGCGCCTTCGCCAATGACGGCGATGCTATTAGGGCTAGCGCCTACCCCTGGTACGGTACCGGTTACGGAGTTGGTGGTTACGTCAATAATCGAAACGGTCCCATCACCGGAGTTAGCCACAGCAGCCACGGAGCCGTCGTCGCTGAAGGCGACATCCCGGGGAGTAGTACCGACATCAATGGTGGTTACGACCGAATTAGAGGTCGGATCAATGACGGTGACCGTATTGGCATTATTATTTGTCACATAGACAACCGAACCATCAGGTGAAGCCGCAATGCCGGCCGGAGAGCTTACTCCGGAGATGGTGGTTATCAACGACCGAGTGTCGGCATTAATTACCGAAACACTATTACTATTAAAGTTGGAAACGTACCCTACGCTTGAGCCAGGCAGAAACGCAATATCCTGCGGCCCCTGACCTACCGCGATAGGGCCTCCGGATTCTGTAAGCGGATTGGTGGTGAATACTACGACGTTGTTACCTCCGTTTCCAACCACTGCGAGGTTGTTTGTAGCTGGATCGAGTGCCCCGGAGACGGTATTAGTCGTATTGCTACTGAAGCCGATCCCTCCACTTTCGGACAACGTCTGGCTGTTAAATGGAGTAATGATCGTACTGGACGCATCAATCGTAAAAAAGTTATTTCCATCCTGAGAATAAACCGCAGAACGGACCTCCACAAAACCGAAATTTGACGTGAGTTCGGTAAAGTTGGAGCTAGTCGGATCAATGGCAAAAACCCGGTTTCCGGCAGCCACAATCAGTTGGGAGCCATCCGGAGAAGCGGATATCCCAATGGGTGCAGCCGGGTTATTGCCAACCGGTGGAAACGAAATCGTACCTGTCACCGTCCCGGTTTCCAGGTCGACGACCGCTACATTGCCCCCGTTAAAGTTTGCCACGTAGGCGGTTTGGCCCAGGGCGGGTTGCAGGGCTGTCGCTAACAGCGCAAACAGGGCTAATAACGGAGTCAACCTCCTTATCACCCTGAAAAAGTAAAAATCAGTGAAGCTCATAAATGAGATGTTTGGTGTGCGAAATGTCAAACAGTCAAAAAATACGTTAAGCGTAAACCTCTAAAAGAAAAGAGGTTGGACGCTATTAATTCTTCTTTTATAGAATCCTCTACGTGTAAGTCCTATTGTAACAGAGAAGCTATTGGAAGGGGGGGAATGACAATGCATCTCATAACAAAGAAAAGATTAATAACACCATTTGTTCTATGGTCCTTAATTAACTGTCTGTTACTAAAATGAAATTAAAGTTAACAGTAAGATAATGGTCTGGCCCTTGCGGTGAAGAGCAGATTCTACCGAACTTATATGTTTATATTCTTATCTAAAGGGTGTCATTTTACGCCAATTCATTTTGGCGCTCCACCCTCGCATTAATCGACTATTATCACACATTGTGGCGGCCCTACTAATCCTCTGATGGTTTGCGTTACTTCATTGCGGGCCATATCGATGATTGAAATCGTACCGCTGCCCGAATTGCATACCATGGCAAGGGTTCCATCTCTGCTGAAGGCTACGTCGATGGGCGATTCCCCGACCTCAATGGTCGTTTTGATCGTATTACTCTTGGAATCAATGACTGTGACGGTATTGTGTTCGAAGTTCGTCACGTACACCATTGCACCATCGGGCGATACGGCAGCGCTGGAAGGTGCGAAAAAGCCATCGATGGTAGCAATTGTCGAACCGTCGACTAAATTTATAACGGATACGTTGTTGCTCAGCACGTTAGGGACGTAAGCAGTCTGTTTTCCGGGTACTACTGCCAGATCGAAGGGGCCAGAGCCGACCGGGATCACGCCTCCCTTTTGCGATTCTTCCCACTGCTTGAGGGGTTCGGCCGTCATTCGGATCACATTATTGGAGCCATTTGCCACCGTGAGGAGATCGTCGGAATCCGGCATTAGCATCCCACCTACCGGGCTGATGCCGGAGGGAAGGTAGCCGATCTCGCCCGCCACTTCCAGTGTCTGGCTGTTAAAGGGGGTGATTACCGAATTCTGCGCATCAATGGTGTAAAAGTGGCTTCCATCGCGAGAATAAACCACCGAGCGCACGTCGCGCAATCCGTAATTGGATAGCAAAGCGGTGATTTGCTTCGTTTTGGGATTAATGGCCAGGACCGAGTCGATACAGGAAACGATGAGCTGATTATTGTCGGGGGAAACGGCAACACCTACCGGCGTACCGGCCGGAAGCTGAATGACATCCCTTACGGTGCCGCCGGCCACATCAACCACGGATACGGCACCCTCCGTGTTGCTAAAGTTTACTACGTAGGCCGTTTGCGCCATTCCAAATTGGCACAGAGCCAGTATAGGCAGGATCAGACAGAGCGTCAAGTTTCTCATAGAAGCGGAAATGGTCCTTCAATTGATTTAGATTCCTAAACCAATTGAAGGACGATATTCATTATAATATTATTGCTTGTTAAAAAGTTTACTGGACTGGTTTTCACCGATACGCAACTGCAACAGGTAGGTACCAGTCGGTAGTCCTGCTACAGGCACTTCTTCCAATTGAATACCACTTCCCAACTGGCGAGCCGGCTGAGAGAGCAACACCCGCCCTTGCAGGTCGATTACCTGAAGCTGTACGGCGGCCGGCTGCAACAAGTCAAATTCTACCCGCAACAGATCGGAGGTCGGATTGGGATACAAGTTGTATGCCGCATCCTTCACCACTACCGGATCGAGGGAAGAGACAAGATCAGAGGCAATTTCAAAGAATTCCTCGGCGACTGTAAGCAGCGCCGAGGAATCGGAGATGCCGTTGTTGTTCATCAGAATCACGCCAATGCTATCCATCGGGTCGTACAGTGCCAACGTGTGGTAGTTTACACTGCCGGCATGACCGATTACGGTCTTTGAAGAACCATCGACGGTAATTTGGAATTGCTCGATACCCAGTCCGTACGCCTGGCTCAGACGGCCGGAGATGGAACTAAATGTGAGCATCTCCTGCAGGCTGGTCGCATTGATGATCTGGCCGCCCGCCAACGCCTGCAAGACGCGCAACACGTCGCCGGGAGTTCCGAACTGATTGCCCGCAAAACTCGCCCCGGTGAAAATGGATGTCCGAGGATCGATACTCGAAGCAATACCCGTTCCGAGGAGATCTTCGAAGAACCCGGATAGATCGGTCGTTTCGTCGGTCGCCGGATCGTATACCTGAATCGTGTTCACTCCGGCGGGGGTCAGTACGCGGGTCTGGAGACTTTCCTCAATCGAAGTGCCGCCGTTAATCGCATCAATCACCAGGCCAAGCACCAAGTAGTTGGTATTAGAATACGAAAAACTACCCGCTGCACTTGGTGCTCCCACAAATGACTGGGTAATTTCTTGTGGGGTAAAAACTTTAGTAGGATCGAACAGCAAATCGGAGACATAATTCGACGCCTCCCTAAAGTTGTCGTAGCCACTGGTGTGGTTCATGAGCTGACGGATGGTGCGGTCGTCGGGGACGTTCGTCAGGTCTCCTGTACTCAGGTACGTACTTACCTGAGCATCCAGATTCAAGGCCCCTTCTTCCACAAAGGTAAATGCCAGGGCAGCCAGTAGCGTTTGGGAAATATCCGACAATCCGAATCGGGTAGTATCTTCCACGGCGATGACACCACCGGGAAACGCATCTCCGAAGGGAGCGGATACCACTTCACCGGAAGCCGAGATCACAGCACCGCCGACGCCGCCGACCTGTAATCCGGGAAAGGCCGGCGATTCCAACAGCTGGGAACTGTTTGAATTCAAAACGCCGATGAGCATATCCCGAATCTCCTCCGAGGTACCCTGCCCGCGGAGCTGGAAGCATAGGCAAAGCAGGGGAAGCCAAAGCCAGATCTGGCGGGCGATAAAGTAAGTGTCGAGTTTTTTCATAGGTTCATTTTGTTAATGAAGTTGCCATTCAGCAGCAGCGGCTTCCCGCTGTTCGGGAAGCCGCTGCTCCATAGAAAAAGTAGAAATATTAGATACTGTAAGAAATGCCAATAGAGTAATTGCGTCCGAGGCGGTATTTCTGGTATTCGAACTCTTCATCGCTATCGACGTCAAACTTCCAAACCTCCAGAAACTGGGGGTCCAGCAGGTTACCGCCCCGTAGGCGGATCGCCCAGCGGTTGAAGATCGTTTTCCGGATGGAAGCTCCCAGCAGGCCACGAGGCTGCTCGAATACGTTCAGGTTTTCGTTGATCCCCACTACCGTGAGGCGTTGGCCGAAAGTGCTGTAATTGACACTGGCCTGCAACCCGAGGTCCACATTGTCGATGAAGGAAAGCTCGGCGTTAAACGTGTACTCCGGCTGTCCGAATAAGGGGCGCACGTCATCCAAGCCCAGGCGCTCCGCACTTTCAAGGTCGTTCTCGTCTTCGATGGGCACCTCGGAGCGGATGAAGGTATAGTTGGCGGACAGGGTGAAGTTCCTCCAGAATTCACCGAGAAACGAAAAGTCTTTGCGGACTTCTACTTCGAAGCCGTACACCGTTGCAGAAGTCACGTTGAGCGGTTCCACCGTATTTCGGCCGGTGAATAGCCGCTCGATGGGGTTGGTTAAGTCTTTGTAGAAACCGCTCACCGAAACGAGCTCACCCGAGGTAGGGAACCATTCGAAGCGCAGGTCGTAATTGTCGATGTCTGTTTGCTTCAGCGTATCGACCCCGGAGAATTGGAAACCACTGGCAAACAGGAAGCTTTCAAAGGGTGCAAATTCCCGGAATGTCGGGCGGGCAAGCGTCCTGGCGTAGCCTCCGCGGATATTGATCTTTTCTCTGGGTGAGTAAATTGCCTGTATCGAGGGGAGCAGGTCGTCGGTGGCGAGGTTTCCTCTCGGTACGAATTCCCCGTCCGACTGGAAGGTCGGCGTGGCAATGTTGATGTCGCTATTTTCATAGCGAACTCCACCGATGAGCCGAAGTTGCCGAAGGATGGGGAAATCACCCATTACATAACCAGCGTAAAGCGTTTGGTCGGCTTCGTAGGAGTTTTCCGGAAGGGTTTGTTCCAGGTAGAGGTTTCCAAAAACAGCCGGGAGCGGAAACTCGCCCCTCGGCAGGGTATCGTTGATAATGCCGAAGTTGATCGGAGCGAATACATCCTCAAAATTTCCGGTGAACTGCCACGATAAGTCCGGAAGGTTTACCTCCTCGATAGGCGCCCCGTAGCGCTTCTCTTCAAACAGACGCTCGCGGTACTGGAACGTGCCACCGAATTTCAGAAAGCCCTCTCCGGCCCAGGTGGTAATCGGATGTTTGATGTTCAGGTTCCCTTCGTAGTTATCTTGGTTCAAATCCCGGAAATAGCGGAAGGGCGTACCGTCTTCGCCGCCCGCAAACGTAAATCGACTTCCGAAGATGGGCATTTGAGTAATCGTATCGAAGTCGATTGGCACATCAAACTGCTCCGTCATTTCCACTACCCGGAAGTCGGGCTGGTCATCCTGAGAATTACTGTACGACCCCGTCCAATCGATGGTGAAGTCGCCCAGGCGGTTATCGCCTTTTAGCTGAATCACATCCAGCGAGCGCTCCTGGAAAGACTGGCCAAATCCAATCAGGTTGATGGCGTCTCGCTCATCGACGATCGTTTGTTCACCCGTGGTGGTGACTCCACTTTGGTTGTGGAAGTAGGTAAGACTCAATTTACTGCGATCGGACAATTTGTACGACAACCCAACGATACCGCCCCAGAGTACTTCTTCATCGGCCTGGATAATATCCGAATCGATTTCGAGCGTCAGGTTGGAGAAATCGGCCACTTCTCCGCGCGGGAAGGCGTTTCCGAACGTCTGAAAGGTAAACTGATCCCGGTAGGTAAAGGTCGTTCGGTAGGATAGCCCGATGATGAAGCCAAGTGGTTTATTAAGAAATTCGAATTGATTGCCTACGGAAAATTGATAATTCTGATTGAGTCCCGAACGATTGCGCTCAAGGGAATAGTAATCATTGAAGGAATTGATCGCATCGTCGAATAATCGGGCGGCATTAGGGTCTTGCACCCGCCGGCTCGAAGTGGACATCCCGATGAAGTCGGTGTCGTTTAAGCCTTCGATTTCGATGGTATTCCCGGGTTCGAGGCCACTTTCGATGGTCAGCCCTGCCTCGATATCCTGAATAAGGCCCGGCAACTCGCGGGTACCGTCGTCGATGCCCAGAAAATCTAGACCGCCTCCCTGATGGGTCAGGAAATCGTCCTCCAGGTTCGATTGCGGGTTGTAAGTAACCGAGGCGGAAAATTCCAACTGGAAGCGCTCGGGGTGGCTTTTAGTGGAAATCTCAGCCAATCCCCCGGTGAAGCTCCCGGGAAGATCCGGAGTAAAGTTCTTGTAAATGATGATGTTGTCTACCAGCGAAGAAGGGAAAATATCCAGCTGCGCCGCATTTCGGTCGGGATCAAGTGCCGGAATCTCAATCCCGTTAACGAGTGTCTTTGAGTAGCGATCACCCAGCCCCCGGATATTGATGTACTTGCCACCCTCGACCGAAACCCCCGTTACCCGTTGCACAGCATCGGCAATGTTGGGATCGCCGGTCCGCTCGATAAAATCTACCGAAATCCCGTCGATGGAATTAATGGAGTTTTGCTTAAGCAAGGTGATGGCCTTATCCGAAGATCGACTTGCCTGAGCCGTCACCACGATTTCATCAAAAGTAGTCCCTACCGGATAAAGAATGATATCGTCTAGTACATTAACGCCCTCTGCGAGTGCTATCTCAATTGTATCCTGTAAATAACCGATGTAGGAAAATTCCACTAGGTAAGAACCAGGTTCGAAATCGATGGAGAAGACTCCATCCAAATCCGTGTCCGTTCCGGAAAGCAATTGCCCATCCTGATAAAAGGCGACGGCCGCCCCTAGTAGTGGCTCACCCGTATCTCCGTCCAGCACTTTACCACGCACCGTGGCATCTTGAGCAGAAAGCTGAACGATGAATAACAGGAAAAGACAAATAGAGGTGATCCTGGTTGGGAGAGAGATATTGTTCATACGGTTGGCTGTAGTTTCTCATAATGCGCAGCACATCCCCCCATCTCATAGTGGAGACATCTGCCTCAAAAAGCTCCAAAACTCACATTGACTTCAATCGAAATACATAAACAATTGAAATCGAAAACAAAAAAGAATCAGTAAAATGTAAAAGGCTTAATTTCAGCTATTTGCGCGAAGTAGCCTCTGCAGCATTCATGGGTAAAATTACCTTTTTCCCCTTCGGATTGTAAATTTGCCCCTGTTAAAATCCAAAGTTTACGCTTAGTTAATTGAAACATAGGCAGCAATTAATATTCATTTGTGAACATTTATGGAAGGTTGTGCATTCTTTATTGGTTATATTCAAATTTGCACCTATACGTTTTTTTGCAAAGGAGTTTGTCTCTCCCACTACTTCCCGTATTGCCCAAGCAGCGCTTGTAGGTCTTCCATCGTATTCGCCTCCTTCACGGGTTTATCCTGCCGCCAGCGCACCATCCGCGGAAAGCGTAAGGCTACACCTGATTTATGCCGACTACTTTTCTGAATCCCTTCAAACGCAATTTCGAACACGTGGGTGGGTTTCACCGCACGGACCGGGCCGTAGCGTTCCACTGTGTTCTTGCGCACCCAATTGGTGAGTTGCCGAAATTCGGCATCGGTCAAGCCGCTGTAGGCCTTCGTGAAGGGGATCAGCTGATCCCCATCCCACACGGCGAAGGTGTAGTCGGTATACAAATTAGCGCGCCGGCCGCTCCCGCGCTGGGCGTAGATCATCACGGCATCAATGGTGAGCGGATCGACCTTCCACTTCCACCAGTCCCCCTTGCGGCGGCCTACGCGGTAGGGGCTGTCGAGGCGCTTGAGCATGATGCCCTCACTGTCTTTCTCGCGGGCCATTTCTCGCTCGGCAGCCAGCTCTTCCCAGGTATTAAACGCGACCACGGGCGATAGGCGGAGAATGCCGTCCGACTCGACGGAGCCAACCAACCGTTCGAGTTGGAGCCGCCGGTCTTGTAGGGGGCGCTGCCGCCAGTCGGCTCCCTGCCACTCAATTAGATCGTAGGCCATCAGTACGACGGGTGCCTTTTGTAAAATGCTTTTGGTAAGGTTTTTCCGACCAATTCGGGTCTGTAATAGTTGAAAGCCCAGCGGGCGCCCCTCTTTAAACGGCAGGATTTCGCCGTCGATCACCGTCCCGTTGGGTAAGCGATCGGCCAGCGGGGCAAATTCCGGAAACTTGTCGGTCACCAACTCCTCTCCCCGCGACCACAGGAAGTGCGTACCGTCGCGCACGATGAGCTGGCCGCGAATGCCGTCCCACTTGTGTTCGGCTTGCCATTCGTCGGGGCCGCCCAGTTCTGCGGTTTCTTCTTCCAATTGGTAGGCCAGATAGAAGGGATAGGGCCTCGAAATATCTTCCTGTGGATCTTCCGTCAGCACTAATTTCTCAAACGTGGTTTCGTCGGGCGACCAATCCCCCATCAGGCGGTGGGCCAGGATATTTTCCTCGATTTCCGTTGCCTTTGCCAGTGCGCGGGTCATGAGTTTTTGGCTTACCCCCACCCGGAAATTCCCCGTTATGAGCTTATTGAAGATGTACCGCTCAGTGGTGTTCAGGCTGCGCCAGGCTTGCAGAATGTGTCCTTCTCGTTCGGGTTCTTCAACGTTCGCCAGCCCGCGGATGTAATCGATCCAGTAGTGCAGGGCCTCATCGCTTTCGGTGCGGGGAGGCGGCAGCACCAGCGCAATCGTCTCCGCTAAATCGCCCACTACGTGGTACGACTCTTCGAACAACCAGAGCGGAATCCCGCTTTCCCGGGCCGCCCACGTTCGCAGCAGGGTCGTGTTGACCGTCCGCCGCGGCCGCCGGTGGCTCAGCAGCGCAATGGTCCAGATCCTATCCGCATCTGATGCCTCCTGGAAGTAGGTCGCCAGCGCGTCTACCTTGGCATTCGTCTTCGTGGTCTGATCCAGTTGGGTGAATAAGTGGGCGAATTGCTTCATGACAATAGCTAGTGGCGAATAATTACTTCTTGAAATTTTAAGTGTTGCCCCGGCAACACCTTAACCCATTAAAGCATTACAGCATTAATAAAATCCCCCTAATCCTCTTCCTCGGCGCTTTTCTCTTCCAACTCCGACAACTCCCCTTCGTATTCGGTGCTGACTTCGTGGGCATCCAGTCCCTGCTCGCGGAGCCAGTTGGTGAAGAGATTGGTATAGCCGTGGGTGACGAACACCCGCTCTGCCCCCGTCTCCCGAATGGCGGTATTGAGGCCGTTCCAATCGGCATGGTCACTCAAGACGAAGCCGCGGTCGGCCGCACGGCGGCGGCGAGTGCCCCGCAGGGTCATCCATCCGGAGGCAATCCCCGTAGATACGGGATTAAAGCGCCGCATCCAGGGCGATTGCAGGGCCGAGGGCGGTGCCAGAACCAAATTGCCGGGGAAGTCTTTTTTGGGGATGTCTTTAGTGACGCGCACGGTATCCGGTAGTTCGATACCTTGCTCGCGGATGACGGCGTTGGTATATTCGATTGCCCCGTGGGTGTAAATAGTGCCAATTCCCGTGTCGAGGCCCCGCAGCAGGCGCTGGGCCTTTCCCAACGCATAACCGGTCAGTACACTTACCTTCCCGGCTTCTTTATTTGCCCGCCACCAGTCGTTTATATCGGCGAATACGTCGGCCTGCGGTTTCCAGCGGTATACGGGCAACCCGAAGGTTGACTCGGTCACAAAGCTGTGGCACTTGATTGGCTCGAAGGGAGTAGACAGCTGATCATCCTGGATTTTGTAATCGCCACTGATCACCCAGACCTCCCCTTTGTACGCTACGCGGATTTGCGCCGAACCGGGAATATGCCCCGCCGGGTGAAAGCTGAAATCGACCCCCTGAATGCTTCGTACCTCCCCGTAGCGAACGGTTTCCAGATTGATGTCCCCGAGGCGATGGCGCATCACGGGCGCCGCGATATCCGTAGCCAGATAATACTGATGCCCCCACCGCGAATGATCGGCGTGCCCGTGCGTGATGAGCGCCCGCTGCACGGGCTTCCAGGGGTCGATGTACACATCCGCCGGCGGGCAGTACAAACCGCGTTCGGTAAATTCAATAAGCATTTATTGATGTTCTGATACTATGATGTGCTGATGCTATGATGTCTGCTATTCAGCATTCCCGGACGTCAGTTGCTTCGTGTCGTACAAAATGCGCAATTCGGCAATGTGGTCGGTTTCAGCGAGGCGCACCCAGTCGATCACGTCAAACGTATTCCACTGGCCGGAAGCAAGTTGCCATTCGTAGCGAAACAGGATGGCGAGGGTACGCCGGCCAGGATGGACCAAAACATCCTGTAGGTGTAAGACGGACGTTTGGGTGTCTTTAAACAGCGCAGCATAGAATTCGTTGGCCGGAAGCTGGCCGTAGAGGGGAGAATGGACCATTGCGCCGGCGGTAAACAGGGCGAGCAGTTCGCGCAGGTCGGCGGCGGCCAGTGCATCCAGATAAGCAATAGCAAGCCGGCGCGCCCGGGTTTCGAAAGGAGTCATCGTTGGAGTGTAAAATAAAAAGTAGTCCCCTCATCGACTTGGGTTTCCATCCAGATTTCACCCTGATGTTGCTCCACGATGAGCTTACACAGGGCCAGTCCGATACCCGTTCCGGGATAGCGGCGGTTGGGGCGGAAGGTGCGGAAGAGCTTGAATATTTCTTCCTGCATATCTTCCGGAATGCCGACTCCATTATCTGCGATCCGAAATTGGTGATAGCCCGGGATTTCCTCGCAGGAAATGACAACGTTCGGCGGCACCTCGGGTTGGTGAAACTTGACGGCGTTGACGATGAGGTTTTGGAATAACTGTTTGAGTTTGGTTTCGCTACCGAGTACCCGTTCGGGCAGGTGCTCGATGGTAATGGTCGCATCGTTCTCGGTGATAATGACTTCGATCGATTGCAGGACTTCCTGAATGAGGTCGGCGATGGGGATCTCCGTCAGTGGTTCGTCTTCGGTATTGACGCGCGAATAGGTGAGCAGGTCCTCGATGAGGCGATTCATACGATCCGCTCCGATAATGATAAATTCCAGGCACTGTCGGCCGCGATCGTCGAGTTGATCGATATAACCGCGTTGAAGAATGCTGGCAAAGTTCTTCATGGTACGCACCGGTTCCCGGAGGTCGTGCGAGGCGATGTAGGCGAAATTTTCCAGCTGTAGGTTGGAATCGATGTAGGTCTGGAGCTGCCGGTTTTTCTCGTCCAGCTCGCTGATTTTGCTCTGCAGATTTTGTTGCGCCTCCCGGCGGGCGGTTACATCTCGTAGCACCAGCATGAGCTCGCGCCCTTCAACCGTGTTGATCCGGGCTTCGAAGTAATAAATCCCCCCTTCGACTTCGAGCACAAATTCGAAGGTTTGTACCCGATTCGTCAGTAGGGCATTATCGATATTCGACATTAGTCCCTGCACGACAATCGGAGGTAAGAAGTCGGATAGATGGCGTCCTCTGTTTTCTTCCGCCAGATCGTCGAGGGGGCTTTCTTCGTTGAGCGGGGCGTAGACCTCTTCGATCTGTCCGTCTGCGCTAAGGCGGATTTTGAGGTCGGGCATCATGCTGAGGGAGGTCTTCAGCACCCGCTCACTCGAAGCGAGGCGCTTTTTTACTTCCCGCTCGCTCGTCGTGTCTTGCTGAATTGTCCAGACGCCGATGAGTTGGTTGTTTTCGACGATGCCCACTGCACGGGTCAGAAAATGTCGAACGCCCTTTTCGCCCTCGCCAATTTCGCGGCGAAGAATGACTTCCGATCGGTACCCGTTGCGAATGAACTCAACGAACGCTCGTTGATTTTCGGCCAGGTGCCGGCCTTTGGACAGCTCGCGGGTAGGGATTCCGATGAGCTCCAGGGGGCTGTTCAACCCGTACATTTCGGCGGTTGCGACGTTACATTCCTCAATCGTTGCGTGTGCAAAGAAGCGCTCCAATTGCTCCTCCGCCGGCAAATTGATCGGGATGGGCTGGCCACAGCTGGAATAGTAGATACCCTCCGTGGAATAGGTCACGAAATTGCGGTACCGCCGCTCGCTCTTGAGTAATTCTTCGTTGGTCTTTTTCTGCTCGGTGATGTTCTGAAAGACACTCACATACTTGGCTACCTCGCCGTTCGCGTGTCGTTCGAATACCATGGCGCGTTCGCGAATCCATTCGAAGTGCCCGTCGCGATGGCGCATTTGGTACTGCGTATCGAGCACTTCTCCGTCTTGTAGTTGAGTAAGGCGAATCAAAAATTGTTGGGCGGCCTGCGCACGGTGATCCGGATCGAGCAGCGACAAGAATAGCTGCAGGGGATGTTCTTCTTCCTGAATACTGTACCCGAGAAAGGAATTATCGTTGCTGTAAATTACCCGATGCTCGTCGAGGTCGATCAGGAAGATCAAATCCGGGATCGCAGCGATGATCGACGAGCGATACAATTGCTCCTGGGCCAATCGGTGTTCGGCATTTAGCTTTTCGGCCAGGGCAAACGAAAGGTTTTCTACGGCTAATTTCTCGCGCTCCTCCCAAGCGAGATGGTCGAAGGAACAAAGGAGGAAAAAACCGATCAGTTGTCCATTCGACAGCAGGGGATATCCCAAACAAGCCTGAATGTTCGGGTCCAGGCAGTTGATTAAGGGATGCCATCCGGCCGGGAAAGCCGATCGGTCGCCCTCTATCCACTCGCCGGCCTCCAGCCGCTCCAGCCATTTGTCTTCCTGCTCCGGGTAGGGGAGCTGCCGACAGGAAAGTGCCGGTACCACGCTGGTTTGTTCCAGGGTGCGACGCAACGCCATGCGGGATTTCAGGGTGGTGGGTTTTTCCAGCGTCCCGTCTCGGTGCAGAATCCAAAAGTAATCTGCGCGCACCACCTGTGCCAGACTGGTCATTGCCTTCTGAAGCCCCTGCTCCAGGTCGGGTGCCTGTGCCAACTGCTTCAGGACATCGTTGATGCCAACCAGGAAATCGCGAAGTGGCAAGGGGGAATTCATAGCTTTAATCGCAACGATAGTAAGCTGCAAAATAGCAGATTATTACACAATTTAAGCATTTACCGATATCTCAACGAACGCACAACCTGCGGTTTTGCGGTGCGTGGTTTGCCGTTCGTCGGGTGGGGCATGCAGTCAGGGGCGAATGACATCGCTGGCTGCATATATCTTGGAAGACCAGTAGCTGGACTGGGAGATATTTTCCCGGATCACTCCGCGGGAGGTCGTAGAGTGGACGACCTCGATCCCCTTGCGGCTGTTGCGCACCACCATTGCCACGTGAAAGATGCTTCCTCCCGAACGCTTGAAGAAGACCAAGTCGCCGGGTTGTACCTCTTTCAGCCGGATTTTGCGCCCATCTTTCGATTGGGCCTGGGAGTTGCGGGAAAGTGGGATATCGTATTTCCCCAATACAAAGGAGGTGAAACCCGAACAATCAAATCCGGAACGGGGAGAATCCCCTGCGTATTTGTAGGGCGTACCGAGATATTGCTCTGCAAAATCAACGATTTCTGCGCGCAGACGGGCTTCGCTGCCAACCGGTTCGGAGGGTCGATCGGAAGTTCGGTCCGGAACCTCGTAGGTAGGCTCCGTCATCAAATCGCTGAGCACATTGCAACTGCTAAACAAGAGTGCAATGCCAAGTGAAACGAAAAGGGTTCTTTTTTTCATGAGGGCTATCGTTGGGATGATCAATAGCCGTGCACGGACGGGGGTTCGATGCGTACGCGCTTTGCAAACGCCTACCCGTCGGCAAATATTTTAACCTTGCCCCAGTGGGGCCGTCGCCCACCTTTAATTTAGGAGGAGATTAACACCTTATCTAAAGAAATTGAAACCGGTCGCGATCTGCCAGGAACCCATAGCGCCGACGAAACTGCTGTTGAGCGGATTGCTCCAATGTGACCGTATGTACCGCTGGGGCGTCGACGAAGTGGGCGATCCATTCACCGCTGTAATCGATGATGCCCGAATCGCCGGTGTAGCCGATCTCGTTCCCGTCGGCTCCGACGCGGTTAACGGCCACCGTGTAGCTCAGGTTTTCGATCGCTCGTGCGGTAAGTAAGGATGTCCAGGCCTTTCGGCGGCGGGCGGGGAAGTTGGCGATGTAAATGAGCAGGTCGTAATCGTCGGTATTCCGGCTCCAGACGGGGAATCGCAGGTCGTAGCAAATCAGCGGCAGAATGCGCCATCCGTGGTACTCCACCAATAACCGTTTGGTGCCGGCCGTGTAGTGTGCATCTTCCTGCGCATAGGAAAACAAATGTCGCTTATCGTAGGTCGACCAATCTCCTTCGGGTGGCATCCAAACGAGGCGGTTGAAATAGGAGCCACCTTCCTCGGCGATGTAACTACCGCAAATGACTGCGCCCAACCGGATTGCTTGTTGGCGCATCCAATGCAGCGTAGGCCCATTTGCCGGCTCGGCCAGCCGGGCCGCATCCATGGAGAAACCGGTCGTAAACATTTCGGGAAGGACCACCAGGTCCGTCTGGAGCGTGGAAGGGTCGAGCAGTTGTGCGAAAGCAGCACGGTTGGCGGAGGCATCTTCCCACGCCAGCGCTGCCTGAACGATCGTTACGCGCAACTGGCTCATTTATTATTCCTCACCACCCGCACGCTCGGCGGCTGCCGTGGCACTCCGCAGCGCACGTGGAATTTCGATGGTCGCTACGGGAATACCCGGGCTGTTGATAATTTCGATTCCGTCCGAGGGTTCGATATCGCGAATTCGAATCGATTGCCCCAGCTCGAGGTCGGAAATATCGAGCATGACCGAGTCGATCAGCTTATCGGGAGTGGTCTTGATCTTCACGCGGCGCACTGCCTGCTGCAGCTTGCCCCCTGCTCGAACGCCCGGGGAGTTGCCCTTGAAGCGAATGGGAACTTCTACTTTGATCTTACGGCCATCTACCAGCTGCAAAAAGTCGATGTGCACGATTTCATCCGTCACAGGATGGTACTGTACCTCCTTCACAATGGCCTTAATGGTCTTACCATCTACCTGCAATTCGGCCAGCTTGAAGTCCGGCGTATAAATCAACTGCTTCACCCCCTTTTCCGTAACGGAAAAGTGAATCGGATCCTCCGCCCCGTACAGGACCGCCGGTATCCGCCCGTTTCTGCGTACTTCTTTGGCTGATTTTGTTCCAACGGCATCCCGAGATTGGGTATCGACAGCTATGGTTTCCATGACCTCTACTTTGTAACTTCTAAAAAGGCTCGCAAAGATAGGGAATTTATTTAGCCATTTAGACCTTTAGATATTTAATTTTTCTGCCTGGCAGCAAGGCCATTCGCACCATCCCCCACTCATCCTTCCACAAACAGGGCTGAGATGGACTGATTCTCGTGCGTATTGCGGATAGCGCGGGCAAACAGCTCGGCGGAGGAGAGTACTTTAATTTTTTCGGTTTCCTTTTTAAGTGGAATTGTATTGCAAACCAATAGCTCCGTAAGGTTGCTCCCGGCAATGTTATCATAGGCTTGCCCGCTGAGTACGGGATGCGTACATAGGGCGCGAACCGACTTGGCTCCTTTCTGCATAATGATATCCGCTGCCCGGCAGAGCGTACCGGCGGTGTCGACGAGGTCGTCGACCAGAATGACGTCTGCACCTTCTACTTCCCCGATCACCGTCATGGATTCCACCTGATTAGCGCGCTTGCGGTACTTGTCACAAATGACCAGGGGCCGGCTGAAGTACTTGGCGTACAGGCGCGCACGCTTCACGCCTCCGACATCCGGAGACGCAAAGGTGACGGTACTCAGATCCTGGGCTTGCAGGTACGGGATAAAAATAGCCTCGCTCTTCAGGTGATCGACGGGAATATCAAAGAAGCCCTGAATTTGGTCGGCGTGAAAATCGAGGGTCATCACCCGATCGGCTCCGGCGGCTTCGAGCAGATTGGCGATCAGCCTGGCGGAAATGGGCACGCGGGGTTTGTCCTTGCGATCCTGGCGGGCGTAGCCAAAGTAGGGAATCACCGCGGTGATGTAGCCGGCAGAAGCCCTTCTGGCGGCATCGATCATCAGCAGGAGTTCCATTAGGTTGTCGCTCGGCTGGAAGGTAGAAGTGATGAAAAAGACAAATGACCCCCGCACGGATTGATTGATCACCGGTTGCATTTCTCCGTCGCTGAACCTCGATACGCTTATATCGCCCAACTCCTGCCCGTAGTGCCCTGCGATTTCTTTGGCGAGGTAAAGTGATTTGGTGCCTGAGAAAAGGTTGACTTCAATGTTGTTGATGTCGTACTGGAAAACCCGTGCCGCCATAATGCGAAGATTGTATCCCGTTTGGTTCGCTGTTCTATACGAATACCAAACAGCATGCCCTTTGTTTGTTCAAAATTCAATTGCGATTCTACACTTATAAAGATACGGGAAAACGACCACCGATGATAATGCGGAGCAGTTGATGTGGAATGAAATATTCCGGCAGGAGTTGTTGATGGTTAGGTAAAATGCTTCAGCATCAGGATTTCCCGTTCGCTCAGATGGCGAAAAAAACCTCTGGGTAAGTCCTTTTTACTCAACCCGGCCAGGTACACCCGGTCGAGTTTTTGGACGGTATACCCCAAGTGTTCGAAGAGGCGCCGTACGATGCGGTTGCGGCCCAGGTGGATCTCGAGCGCTACTGTGCGCTTGCTGGCCGGATCGGGGTAATTGACCCACTGCACTTTCACGGGGCCGTCTTCCAGTTCGAAGCCTTCGGCAATGCGTTCCATATCCGGTCGCGCCACATTGCGATCGAGCGTCACCTGATACACTTTGGGCACCCTATGGCTGGGGTGAGTCAGCTTTTCGGCCAAATCACCATCGTTGGTCAGCAACAGCAATCCCGTAGTTTCCCGATCCAGGCGGCCGACGGGAAAAATGCGTTCCTCGACCTCCCCCCTCAGTAGATCGAGCACCGTCTTCCGGCCGCGCTCGTCCTTTACGGTGGTGATGACCCCACGCGGCTTATTGAGCAGGATGTATACGAGTCGTTCGCTGAGGGAAACGGGCTTCCCCTCGAAGGCAATGGCATCGCCCGGCTGCACCTGGTAGGCAGGAGCCGTCTCTACTCTTCCGTTAACGGTCACTTTTCCGGCCTTCACGTGCTCAGCGGCTTGCCGCCGGCTGCAAATACCACTGTGTGCCAGGTACTTGTTGAGCCGCATACCCTCGGCATCCCCCGGACGGCGGCGGACGCCTTTCGGACGATTACTGTTTCGAGCCTTACTCTTGCGAAAAGGACGTTTCGACATATTTCCTCACTTTCTCACCACTTCACCACTTCACCACCTC
>CAZDET010000059.1:0-8182 GCA_964504335.1 uncultured Saprospiraceae bacterium | reverse complement strand
TCACCACCTCACATACAGCGCTCCCCAGGTAAAACCTCCGCCGAAGGCCGTCAGAATGAGGTTGTCGCCTTTGTTGATCTGATCTTCGTACTCCCAAAGGCAAAGCGGTAGCGTAGCCGCCGTGGTATTGCCGTATTTGTGGATATTGATCATGACGCGCTCCAGGGGGAAATCGGCCATTCGGCTAACGGTTTCGATGATGCGCATATTGGCCTGGTGCGGCACGAGCCAACGGACGTCGTCGGTGGCCAATTGGTTGCGTTGCATCACGTTTTGAACAACTTCACTCATCCCACTGACCGCCGCTTTGAAAACGGGCCGGCCATTTTGGTAAATGAAGTGTTCTTTGGCCATTACCGTATCGATTGTAGCGGGCTTGCGCGATCCCCCGGCTTCCTGCTTGAGGTACTCAGCCCCCGATCCGTCGCCGTGGTGAACGTAATCGATGATCCCCGATCCATCGGTTCGGGGCTCGAGCAAAACGGCACCGGCAGCATCGCCGAAAAGAATACAAGTGGTCCGGTCGGTATAATCGACGATGGAGGACATTTTGTCGCTCCCGATGACGATCACTTTTTTGTGCTTTCCATTTTCCACAAACTGCGCCCCCACTGTGAGCGCGTACAAAAATCCGGAACAGGCCGCGTTGACATCAAAGCAAAACGCGTTTTTTATACCCGCGCCGTAGGCAATTAGGTTAGCCGTATCCGGGAAAGCCATATCTCCGGTGACGGTGGCGCAAATGACGAGATCGACTTCATCCGGCCGGGTATCGGTTTTTTCCAATAGCCCGCGCACGGCCTCGATTCCCATGTGGGAGGCACCCAGCCCTTCTCCCTTCAGGATTCGCCGTTCTTGGATACCGGTACGAGTGGTGATCCATTCGTCGGAAGTTTCCACCATGGTTTCGAGTTCCTGATTCGTCAGCACGTAATCGGGAACGTAGCCTTGAACGCCGGTGATGGCCGCTTTTGGTTGGTCCATATGCAATAGTTCGATGATGGCGGCTTGTTGTGTTTATTCGCCTAAATTGTATGCGTCGGCTGCCTGTTGTTCCGCATCGTAATCGCGGTAGGAAATGGCTAGCAATCCCACGAAGGTAAGCAAACCGTTGAAAGCCAGAATAAGAAAGCCAAATTGGAAGCCGTAAAGCAGTTCTGATGAAAACCGATCCACGAGCAGCGAGATAACCGGTGCCAGCAAACAGATCAGCAAGAGGGCCGGAATACGCAGGTGAAAGCGTTCCGGCAAGAACCGGGCAATCCGGCTTTCTCCCAGATCGATCACCTCGCGCAACTTGAGGCGTGTGAGCAGTCCAAAGGCAAATAAGCCCAGTAGAGGCCCATAGGTGTATCCCGCCACTTTAAGCAATTGATCGATGATTGCCTCGTTGCTCAGCGCATTGAATACATTAATTACGATTAATAGCAGCACCGAAAACCCTACGTGGACATACCGGCGCAATTTACGCGCTTCCTCCTCCGGCCGGTCGCGCTTGCCAAAGTCCAGAAAATCGATGCAGAAGGACGTCGTTAGGGCCGTCAGGGCCGAGTCGGCACTGGAGTAGGCCGCCGCTATTAATCCTACCAGAAATACGATTCCAATGGCCGGAGACAGATGCTGCAGCGCAATCATGGGAAACAATTCATCCGTTTTTTCCGGAATACTCAACCCCACGTTGGAAGCATATAAATACAGAACCGCTCCCAGAAACAGGAAGAGCAAATTGGCAATCACGAGAATTAGGCTGAAGAGCAGCATATTTTTCTGAGCATCGCGGACGTTCGGCATACTCAGGTTTTTCTGCATCATATCCTGATCCAGCCCGGTCATCACGATCGTGATTAGTGCCCCGCTCAAAAATTGCTTGAAGAAATTATTAGGGTCCGACCATCCCCCTTCGAAGAAAAAGACTTGACTGTCGGGACTGTTTTTCACCACATCCACTAATCCGCTGATTGATAATTCGAGCGTTTGCCCGATGGCGAAGATGGTTAGGATCACCGCACTGATCATGCATACCGTTTGGAGCGTATCCGTCCAGACGATGGTCTTGATACCGCCCCGAAAAGTATAAATCCAGATCAGCAGAATGGTGACGGCTACCGTCAGGAAGAAGGGCAGGCCCAGTGGCCCCAGCACAAATTCTTGCAGTACGATTGCCACCACAAACAAGCGGAAAGAAGCACCGAGAATACGAGAAATTAGAAAGTAAAACGCGCCCGTCTTGTAGCTGTACCATCCTAACCGCTCTTCGAGGTACTCGTAGATGGAGGTGAGTTGCATGCGGTAGTAGAGCGGTAACAGCACCAGCGCGATAAACAGGTAGCCGAGTAGATAGCCGAATACTACCTGCAGGTAGGAAAAAGCCTGATTGACGCCATCTCCCCCCACTTTCCCCGGTACGGAAATAAAGGTTACCCCCGATAGGGAGGCTCCGATCATCCCGATGGCTACCAGCACCCAAGGCGATTGGCGGTCGGCAAGGAAGAAGCTGTTATTATCTGCCTTCTTGCTGGTGAAGTAAGAGATGGCGATCAGTGCCAGGAAATATGCTAAGATAACTCCAAGCAGGCCGATCGGCCCTATTTGCTCTACCATATAGAAATTCTCGTATCCGTCTTGGAAGGGGCCGGTTGTACAATCAGGGGACGCCCCCTACCTCCTTTGCGTTCATCACAGTGTCGTAGGTGCGCAAAGATATAAAAACGGACGATTGTTGGTAGAAAGCCGGGTTCGCTTAGGCAGTAACCAAAGCAGCCAGTTGTTCCTTGAGCGTAGCCATTGGTTGTACGCCCATGGCGCGCCACTTCAACTCGCCACTCTGAAAGATCATGACGGTCGGTATACTCTGTACCTGCAACTTTTGAGAGAGCTCCTGATTGCGGTCGACATCGATTTTGACGATCCGTACACCATCACCTACCTCCTGCTTCAGTTGGTTCAGGATGGGCGTAAAGGCTTTGCAGGGACCGCACCAATCAGCGTAGAAATCAATCAGGACGGGCGTATCGCTATTGATCAGGTCGCTAAAGGACATTTTCGTACTCATATTCATGTTTAACCATAAAACAACCCAAAGGCCCGGAAGGATGCAAAAAAAGAACCCCAGCGGGGTTCCGGTAAACGATGAAACAGCGAATTAGAGGTTGGTACTTTGGTTCTTTGGTTAAAAATTAGCTTGAGCATTATGGAGGTCTGGAGGTCGTCACAAAAGACCAAAGTACCAAAAGACTAATCAATCCCCCCAGCTAAAGCCGAAGCGGAGGTCGATCTGAATGAAGGGTGAAGAAACATCGCCGGTACTCAGGTCGTCGAATTCATTATCCAGCACGAAGCGGTACCCCCCTTCTACGCCGAGCCGCCACCATTGGAACAAATTGAGCTCCAGGCCGCCGGAGGGCTGAAAGACCAGCACGCGGTCATCTTCGCCGCGGTATTCTAACTTTCCGGGGCCAAACAGGACCGTCAGTCGAGGGTGCACCGATTTGTAGGCTCCCGGAGCCACGCCCAGCATCAAGCCACCGTAGCGAAATTCCAGGTTGCGGTCATTGATGGTGACATCATCGCGCACCCGCCAGCCGCCGTAGCCCAGGAAAATATTTTCCGAAAACTCCAGCCCGCCGTAGCCACCGCGGACCAACGCCCAATCATCTTCGTAGTTGGAATAATTATAGGTGAATGCCCCCCACGCGCCGGAGAGGTCGAGGCTTCCGAAAAGGGTTTCCTCCCGCTGGGCCATAATGGTGACGCTCAGCAACAGGGAACCAGTAAAAAGTAGTAGTGTCTTCATTTTTTGCCGCTCGTTTATTGAAAAGATGATCGTTCTCCTGCCCTACCCCCACTGGGATTTGAAAATTAGTGCAAATAAATAACTTGGGGAGCGAAGAGCCTTCCCTGGTCACTGTAGATCATCAGGTGGTAGGTGCCGCGTGGGAGCGTCGTCAGATCCAACTCGACCGTTTCGAGATCTACCTTAATTGGGAGGGGTTGGCAGATCACCTGCCCGGCAGCATTCACGACTCGATACGTGGCTTCGGCCGCTGATTTTCCTGGAACCTGAACCCGTATCCTGCTCCGACCAGGATTGGGATATACGCGGATCTGCTGCGCGAGGGGCACCGCCTCCACCGAGGAGGGAAGTTCTGAAATTTTGTATTCCACCGAAGTAACTCCCACATTCGGCCGGGTATTCACCACGGCCACTGGCTGCCGGTGGTCGTTGGCCCAAAAGTAGTAGCTCACTACCGTATCGCGGCCCAAATCGGAGGCGGGGAGCAGTTCCTGCACCAAATCCGTGACGTCTACCCAGGGCAGAAAGCCGAGTTTGGCATCGATGCGCAAGTCGCGTAATTCCGTGCGGCGTTCCCGCAATACGTCAAATGTTCCGCTGCTAAGTTGAAGCACGCCGAAGGCGTTCACCTCATCCTCCCGCTCGGTCCGGACGCGGAGCCGCAACGAATCGAACGGGATGGTGATCGAGTCGAGCAGCACCTCCGCCAAATCGCTGGCTGCCGCCGGAAAGACCAGTGAAGAAGTGGTTTGGAAAGTGCTGCCAAACGCCAACGGTGCCCGCCGATCGACGTAGGCCGGCTGGATCGGTACCGAGCCCATCAGCCCCAGCTCGACGGGATCTTCGCCAAAGTAGCCGATCAATTCAAGGCGATCGTCGGTGAGGCGATAATACCCATCGGCATTCTCGGTAAGGGGAATAACGACCCGCGCATCCGGAAATTGATCGGCTCCGGGCAGGAGGTCGGCATTGTCGATGGGGCGGCGCACAATGCGATTCTGATTGAGTGCGCGAAAGTCCCAGGTTTGGGGGCCACCCGCCGGCCCGACGGCTAACTCTCCGGGAAAGGCATCCACCGCCGCGATTAAGGTATCGCCAATTTGGGGGAAAATGCTGTCGTCGATGAGTGGCTGGGCCGCTAATCCGCCCGTCAAAAGCAGCAGAATCAGTACGACCATGGTTGGTATTCGTTTCATGGAATCATCAATAATCAAAGGTGAAGAATGACGTTTTTAGGTTGCTTTAAATTACACCTAGACCTTCAGCTTTCCAAGCCTTGCAATTCGACCAATTTGCGGTATTCGCCCGCGTCGGAGAGAAGTTCCTGGTGCCGTCCCCGTTCGACGATGCGGCCGTGGCGCAGGACGATGATTTCGTCGGCGTACTGGATGGTGCTGAGTCGGTGGGCAATGACGATGGCCGTGCGGTTGCGCATGAGTTCGGTGAGGGCGCGTTGCACCAATTGCTCGCTTTCGCTGTCGAGGGCCGAGGTGGCTTCGTCCAAAATGAGAATGGGCGGATCGCGGAGGATGGCCCGGGCAATGGTGAGGCGCTGTCGCTGCCCACCGGAAAGCTTCATCCCCCGATCGCCGATATTGGTCTGGTAGCCTTGCTCGGTAGCCATAATAAAGTCGTGGGCATGCGCCACACGTGCGGCCCGCTCCACCTCGGCGGCGGTTACGCCTTCCATACCGAAAACGATGTTGTTGTAGATCGTATCGTTGAACAGAATTGCCTCCTGGCTAACAATCCCCATAAGCCCCCGCAATTCATCTAGCGCGAATTCGCGGATATCCGTACCGTCGATGCAAATCTGCCCTTCCGACACGTCGTAAAAGCGAGGTAGCAAATCGACCAGGGTACTCTTACCGGCGCCGGAGGCCCCCACAAGCGCAACGACTTTCCCCTTCGGAATTTGTAGGCCGATACCGGATAGGACGTATTCGTTGCGGTTCGGATAGCGAAAACTAACCCCCCGGTATTCGATGACCGATCGAAAATCGGAAACCGGCGTTGGCCGGGCCGGGTCCTGGATGGGATTGGGCGTATGGAGAATGTGCTCGACCCGTTCGAGCGCGCCGATCCCGCGTTGGATGTTGTAGTACGCCTTCGAGAAATTCTTGGCCGGATCGATGACCATGTAAAAGGCGTAAATAAAGGCAATGAAGGTACTGCCGTCGAGCACTCCGGCAAATACCTGGCGCGATCCGTACCACAGCAACAAAGCAACGGTAGCAATACCCAGGAATTCCGTCAGGGGAGACGATAAATCCCGGCGCCAGAGCAGGCGTGTCAATAGTCGACGGTGGGTATTGTTTTCGCGGGCGAAGCGTTCTTGCTGATAGCCCTCCGCGGCGAAGCCCTTTACGATGCGGATGCCGCCGAGGGTTTCCTCGGTCAGGCTGATGATGTCACCTAGTTTTTCCTGCACGGCGCTGGAAGACCGTTTCAGCCGCTTCCCAATGCCGCCGATTACGATACCGGTAAATAACATCAACCCAAAGACGAAGCCGGTCAGGCCCGGACTTACGATCAGCATAAAGGCCAGCGATCCGATGATGATGAGCGGCTCGCGGAAGACGGCCTCCAGCACGTTCAGTACACTGGATTCGACTTCCTGGACATCGCTCGTCAGGCGGGCCATCAGGTCGCCCTTGCGCTCTTCGCTGAAGTAGGCCAGCGGCAAAAAAAGCAGCTTGTCGTACAGATCGGACCGCATATCCCGAATGACGCCGTTTCGGACGGGTGCCAGGAAGAACAGTGCGAGGTAGCGGAACAGGTTCTTGAGTAAGAAGCTGGCCAGAATGAAGATGCAGACGTAGCCGAGGGCTGCTTCGCGCCCTCGCTCGGAGATCAGGATGCTGAATTGAGCGTTGAGCCATTGCTCGGCCGCCTCCAACGAGCGCACCTGCTCCGGAAGGCTGCTATCGGATTCGGCCTGCCCGAATAGGATATTAAAAAAGGGAATGAGCAGCGGAATGCTAATTACCGTGAAAACGGCCGTAGCGATATTGCTCATAATTCCCAGCACCACCAATCCGCGGTAGTTTCCCATTCGGGCCAGCAAACGTCGGAAGCTTCTCATGAATGCCTGCTTGTGTGCACAAGGTAAGAAATGAACAATTTGCCCCGCCCGTTGAGTTTACGTAAGGTATTGCAGTCCGAATAATGCGTATCGAGACCTTTCGCATATTGATCGTCGTCTTATTGGTGGGGCTGAGCGTAGCACTACCTGAGTTGATCCACGATTGGCAATTGCCCCTTTCCGTGGCGCTGATTATCGTACTGGGCTTGCCCCACGGTGCTACGGATTATGCGCTGACCACTGTGGAAGAAAACCCGCCTCCGCAGGCGCGCAACTGGATGGTCTTTTCAGCGTATTACGTGGGCATCATGGTGCTGTATGCCGTGCTATGGTATTTTCTGCCCGTCTTTTCTTTCTATTTGTTTATTGCATTTACCATCTTCCACTTCGGCCAGTCGAACTGGTGGGATATCTCCACGAGTCTTTCTGCCCGGTCGGTGCTCACGATATTGTGGGGCAGCTTTGTGCTGCTGAGCCCTATTCTGTTTCACTACGGGGAAGCGTTGCCGATTATCGAGCAACTGCTGGGGGCTCAAACGCCCCGGCCAAACCTGTGGATTCGCTACCTGATTCCGGGGCTATTGCTCAACCTGACGGTACTGGCCATCCTGTACGCAGGGGGGCAGGGCATCCTCACCCACGAGCGCATCACTTTGGAGCTGCGGCGCATTTTTCTCCTCCTGGTCTTATTTCTATTTACGCCCTTGTTGATTGGCTTCGCCCTATATTTTGCCCTCTGGCACTCGCACGACGCCGCCGACGCTCAAATCCGTTTCTTCGACGCCAAAACGGACAAGCCCTTCAGCTGGCTCGAATTTGGGAAAAAGGCCCTGCCGCTCACGCTGCTGGCCATCGCCGGACTGGCGCTGTGGTACGTCGGCCTGGAACAATTCCTGACGATCGATTGGCAGCTGAGCTGGCTATTTGTCTTTATCAGCCTGGTGTCGTTGCCGCATGTGATTTTGATGGATGGATTTTATGAGCGGTTGCGGCGGTTGATTTCCAATTAGGGCAAATGCACCAAAATGGCCGATACGATAGTTTTGGGCGTTTTGGGCTTGCTTCTGTGTTGATAAGCGCGTATCTTTGCGGCACCATCCAATAACTGCCCTCGCGGCAGCCGTTCTCACAAAATAGCCCACTTTTTCACACGGCCGTTTCCATTGCTGGTAGCCGCGTGCGCAGCGCACGCCTGAGCTGCCTGCAGCCCTCGAGGTTGGCAGGTAAGGTGGGCGGGCCGTTTTAATATATACCCACCCACATGGTGTGTGGCGCCCCGAGCCCAGCCACCGGCCGGAGAGCCG
>CAZDET010000058.1:2701-31448 GCA_964504335.1 uncultured Saprospiraceae bacterium | reverse complement strand
AGTCGCCCGCTACCGTCTCCGCGTTGCCGAAAATGACCGCACTTTCGTTATCGCAGATCGTAATGGTTTCTTCGGTCGAAAAGGTCGGCAGCACCTCCAACTCGATGGTGTGAATAGAATCAGCCCCCGTTGACGCCTGGAGGGTATCGACATACGTACCGGAAACTCCTTCGTATCGATCAAACACAAATGCGCTATCTCCCTGACATATTCGAAGAGTATCGTATCCGTAAACCGGAGGTAGCACCACTAGAATCACCGCGTGTACCGAATCGCAACCGTTCGCAGCGGTATTCGTCTCCTGATAGGTACCGGCTACTGATTCGTTCTGGCCGAAAATCAGCGTGCTATCTCCTTGAGCAATTGTCAGGGTATCAAAGGTAGTTGTAGTGGGAAGTACCACCAGCGTTACGGTATGTGTCGAGTCGCAACCATTGAAGGCCGTGAAGGTCTGCTGGTACTCGCCGGCCACGGTTTCAGCATTCCCAAAGATGAGGGCTGTCTCATTATCACAAATTACTACCGTCTCGTTGGTGCTGTAGGTGGGTCGGACCTCCAGGTAAACAGTGTGCGTCGAGTCGCAACCGTTAGTCGCACTGAACGTCTGCACAAACGTTCCGGATTCGGTTTCGGGATTTCCAAAAATCGTGGCCGTATCGCCCTCGCAAATCACTAGGGTATCCTCCGTTTGGAAGACCGGTAAGACATCGAGACGCACCGTATGCACGGAATCGCAACCACTGAACGAGCTAAACGTGCGGGTGTAATCACCCGCGGCCGTTTCCGCTGTCCCGAAAATGAGCACCGAATCACCGGCACATATAGAGAGTGTATCACTGGTGGCGTAGGTCGGAAATACCTCCAGCGTTACTCGATGCATGGAATCGCAGCCATTGGCCGCCGTAAAGGTGCGCTCGTATACTCCGGCAACCGACTCTGCCTGCCCAAAGATGAGCGCGGTTTCGTCGTCACATATTTGGATGGTCTCTTCCGTTTGAAAACTAGGCAATACCTCAATCGTAATCACGTGTACCGAATCGCAGCCACTTACTGCTGGAAAGGTATCCCGAAATACGCCGGATACCGAGATGTATTCCCCAAACACCAATGCACTATCACCCTGGCAAAGGGTAAGGGAATCACTTGTTTCTGTCGGCGGTGCGTATTCCACGATTATCCGATGAATGGAATCGCAACCGGTAACTGCCGTCGTTGTATCCAAAAAGATACCGGGTGCCGTTACGGTTTGGCCAAATGCATAGGTAGTATCTCCCGGACAGAAGTAGCGGTACTCTTCCGTTTCGACTTGGGGATAAACGAGTAAATCCAGCCGTACCAGAGAGTCGCATCCTTCGGAGGTTGTAAAGGCTTTTGTGTAGGTACCCGTGCTGGTCAGTGCATTTCCGTAAAACAGGATGGAATCTCCCGCACAGATTGTATCCGCACGTACCTGCTCGTAGGCCGGCAATACGGTAAGGTGGATGGTATGCGTAGAATCGCAACCATTATTGCCCGTGTAGACCTGACTGTAGCTTCCTGTACTATCTATGGGCGCTCCAAAGATGAAACTCGTATCTCCCTGACAGATTGATCGGTATTCTTCGGTTGAAACCGTGGGGAGTACCTGCACCGTTGTCGTGTAGGTATTGTAGCAATCTCCACCGGCGGCAACCTGGTTCACCACGGTCGTATCCGTGGAGATGGGCACTCCAAAGACGTAGGTTACATCCCCCTCACAAATAGTCCGTGTTTCTTCCTCGTTAATCGCCGGGTATACGAAAAGGATGATCGTATGCAGGGAGTCACAACCGTTGGCTCCTTCGTAGATATTCCAATAGGCACCGGATTGAGATACTGTATCACCAAAAATGATAATACTTTCTCCCTCGCAAATGGATTCAAAGCCCAACGTAGCAGAGGTTTGCAATACTTCCAGCTCCACTACGTGTGTCGAATCACAGCCGTTGCTATCGGTAAAGGTCTGAGAATACGTACCGGCTTTGGTCACCACCTGGCCAAAGATAATGGCGAATTCGTTCGAACAGATCGACTGCTCCTCGCGCGTGGTATCAGCACAAATCGGCAGCAACCCTTCCGCCGCCGAGGGGTGACTCGAAAATTGATCGACTTCTGGCGTAGCCGGAGCGGTTGGCGGGGTATAGGTAGCGGAAAGCATCAGGCAGGCCGTGAACAGGCAAAGCAAGATCCCTCCCATTCGGGATTCCATCAAGAGAGCACGCATTTTTTAAGAGCACGTTTCAGTTTCGCACTTAGAAAAGCGCCGTTCTACAAAAAATATTGTGCGGAAAATTTGGATTTTACAATCCCATTCTGAGAGTGTTTTCCCCTGCCGAGAGAAAAGAAATAATCTTCGGTTATTTTTTTCTAAACAAAACTTTATCGCTGCTGTTAGGCGTAAAATTTCAGCATTTCCGGAATTCTATGCATATTTACAGCATCAATTCTAAGAGGGCAGTTACTATTGGAAGGTCATTCCGCCTATCCCTCCACTACCACCTATCAACAAGAAGGACTTCACCTGTGAGCCAGGTAGCAGCTTTAAAGTTGCTGCATGGGTGTAAGGCACGTCATCGCCTTATTAGTTCAAAACAAAACGAAACAAATCACTTTTCTTAACAATACATCAACACTTCCAATTATGGAATATGGATTTAGCAACCCGCTGATGCTGGCTACGCTCCAGAGCGGGGATTATGTTGGCTTCACATTCTTCATCAGCTCTATGGCGATGATGGCTGCCACAGTTTTCTTCTTTTTTCAATTCAGCCAGGTTGAAGGTAAGTGGAGAGATTCCATGCTGATCGCTGGTCTGATCACTTTCATTGCCGCTGTACACTACTTCTACATGCGCGACTTCTGGGCGGAGAATGGAACTTCTCCGACTGAATTCCGCTACATCGACTGGATCCTCACGGTGCCTTTGATGTGTGTAGAATTCTACTTGATCCTGCGTGCCTTCGGTGCTAAGCAAGGACTGTTGTGGCGGATGATCTTCTATTCTGTGTGGATGCTCGTAGCTGGTTACCTCGGCGAGACCGTATACCGCGACAGCTCTGTGCTGTGGGGCTTCATCTCTACACTGGGTTACGTAGGTATCCTATATGAGGTATGGTTGGGTTCTGCCAAGCGTCTGTCTCGCAACTCCGACAACCCCGCCCTGCAAAGCGCCTTCACTGCGCTGTCTTACTTTGTATTGGTAGGATGGGCAATTTACCCGCTCGGCTACATGACAATCCCCGGTGGATGGTTGGACGGTGTGTTGGCTCCCGAGACACTTGACCTCTTTTACAACATCGGTGATGCGATCAACAAGATCGGATTTGGTTTGGTGATTTATTCTCTGTCAGTGAGCGCTAGCCGTCAGGGCGTTGGCGTTACGCGCAGTGCCACTGAAACTGAAATGTCTGCCTAATTTGCAGGTACTGAACTTTCTAATACCCCGGTTTTGAGGTATTAAGAACCTACTAAAACAAGCTAAAAGAACGGCCTTCTACCAGTTAGAAGGTCGTTCTTTTTTAATTCTATTCTCCTCACCCGAGTGCAACAGTCAGACAGGACAGGACGAAAAACCGGAATCACATCGTTCTGTAAAAACAGAAACAATCCTAAGATCTAAAATCTAATCCCTAAACCTTAAAACGGAATCTTCCCCCCTCGCTTCCGCTCTGCTTCACGCAGCAGGATCTTTCGCAAGCGAATGTTCTCTGGGGTCACTTCGACGTACTCGTCCGACTGGATGTATTCCAAAGCTTCTTCGAGGCTAAACTTACGCGGCGGAATCAGGCGAACCTTATCGTCGGAGCCGGCGGAGCGCATATTAGTGAGCTTCTTCGTTTTAGTGAGGTTGACCACGAGGTCGTTCGGACGGCTGTTTTCCCCGACGACCTGCCCCTCGTAAATGTCCTGGCCCGCTTCGACAAAAAAGCGACCGCGTTCCTGTAGGTTATTGATCGCGAAGGGAATGGCCTTCCCGTTTTCCATGGAAATGAGGGAACCGTTCAGGCGTCCGGGAATATCTCCCTTATGGGGTTGAAACTCCTTAAAACGATGCGTCATGATGGCCTCACCCGCCGTGGCGGTGAGCACCTGCGACCGCAATCCGATAATGCCGCGGCTGGGGATTTCAAACTCCAGGATCATCCGGTCGCCCTTGGGAGCCATGGACAGCATGACGCCTTTGCGCTGCGTGACCATGTTGATCACCGTTCCGCTCACCGGTTCGGGCAGGTCGATGGTGAGTTCTTCTACTGGTTCGTTTTTCTTCCCGTCGATTTCACGAGTGATGACCTGGGGCTGTCCGATTTGCAATTCATAGCCCTCCCGGCGCATCGTTTCGATCAGCACCGAGAGGTGCAGCACGCCCCGGCCAAATACCCGAAAGACCTCCGGCGAATCGGTCTGCTCTACCCGCAGCGCCAGATTGCGCTCCAACTCAGCGTGCAGGCGGTCGTGAATATGGCGGGAGGTCACATACTTGCCCTCCTGACCAAAGAAGGGTGAATCGTTGATCGTGAAGACCATACTTAGCGTCGGCTCGTCGATGGCAATCGTAGGAAGCGCCTCCGGGGCTTCTAAATCTGCGATGGTATCTCCTATTTCGAAGCCCTCGATCCCAAAAACCGCACAGATGTCGCCCGCTTGCACGGAGTCGACCTCCTTGCGTTCAAAGCCCTCGTACACAAAGAGCTTCCGGATGCGGTGTTTCTCCGTGTTGCCATCCTTTTTCACTAAGTTTACCGGACTGTTGGCGTGCAGCTCACCGCGCGTCAACCGACCGATGGCAATCCGCCCCAGGTAAGGCGAGTAATCGATGCTCGTAACCAACAACTGGGTATTACCCTCCGGAATAGTGGGGGCAGGCACGTGCTCGAGAATCGCATCGAGCAGCGGAGTGATATTGTCCGTTTCCTGGCGCCAGTCCTCACTCATCCAGCCGTATTTCGCCGACCCGTAAACGGTGGGAAAATCGAGCTGTTCTTCGGTTGCGCCCAAGTTGAACATCAGGTCGAAGACGGCCTCCTGGGTCTCTTCGGGAGTGCAGTTGGGTTTGTCCACTTTATTAACAACAACCATTGGCCGCAGGCCTAGCTCTAGTGCTTTCTGCAGCACAAAGCGCGTTTGCGGCATGGGCCCCTCGAATGCATCGACCAACAGCAGCACGCTATCGGCCATGTTGAGCACCCGTTCCACTTCCCCACCGAAGTCGGCGTGGCCCGGGGTATCAATGATATTAATCTTCACGCCTTTGTACGTGATCGACACATTCTTGGATAGAATGGTGATCCCGCGTTCACGCTCCAGATCATTGTTATCGAGGATGAGCTCGCCCGGCGTTTCGTGATCGCCAAACAGCTGACCCGCCAGGAGCATTTTATCCACCAGCGTCGTTTTGCCGTGATCGACGTGCGCAATGATGGCAATATTTCGGATGTCTTGCATTTCCTTCATTCCTTTCAACGGTACAACCCGTCGTTTAAGAGGCCGCAAAGGTAGGGAAATTAGTTCGTTAGTTTATTAGATTTTAGCACTTAGTGGTGCCGCTAGCGGCATAGACATTTAGACTTTTAGATATTTAATTTTTTATTATCCATTCACTCACACTCAAACCCACACCCACACTTTTTCTACGACAATTGTCGTAAAAAACTTGCTCCTACGACAATTGTCGTATATATTTGCATCAAACAACCGCACATGGCCGCAAAACGACTGTCGCCCCCCACCGAGGCAGAATTGGAAATACTACAAACGCTCTGGCAGAAGCAACCTCGCTCCGTACGGGAAGTGTATGAGGAGCTAAGCCGCAAACGGGACATCGGCTATACCACGGTATTGAAACAGATGCAGCGGATGTATGAGGACAAGGGCTTGCTGCGGCGGCACAAGCAAGGGAAACTCCATCTCTACGAAGCGACCATTACAGAGCAGGAAGTGCAGGAAAATCTGCTGGACCGGCTGGTAAACAATGCGTTTGGAGGATCTTCCCTGCGACTGGTGCAACGGGTGCTGGGCCGGGGAAAGGCCTCCCAAGCGGAGATAGAGGCTTTGCAACAATGGTTAGACCAACAAAAGAAGCAATAATCATGGTGCTTTTCGATACGGCAATTCTCGAAGCGCTCGGTATGAGCCTGATTCACGTCTTTTGGCAGGGGCTATTGCTTGGCTTGATCGTCCGGTTGCTCTGGGTGGTCATTCCCATCGAGCAATCGCTGGCGCGCTACTGGATCAGTTTGTCCTCACTGGGGGTGCTACTCATTTGTTGGGTTACCAATGTATATCTGCAATGGCCGGCGGAGGTGCTCACTCCGGCCCAACCCTCGGACACGGTCCTTTTCCTTGCGCCGGAGGCAATCTCCTATATCACGGATTCTTCATCCACCGGAATTCTTCCAATCCTGGAGCAATGGTCTCCTCATATCGCACTGGCCTGGTACATCGGACTGCTGTTGTTCAGCGCTCGTTTCCTCGGGGAGCTTTACTGGCTTCATCGGCTTCGCCGGTCGATCGACATCACTTCCATCCCGCTTCTGGCGCATCTGCAAGCCCGCACCGGCATCCAAAAGATCATTCGGTTCGGACATACCAACCGGATTCAGACCCCCGTTACCATTGGCCATTTACGGCCCTACATTCTTTTTCCAATAGGACTCATCAATCAATTGTCACCTGCGGAAGTCGAAGCCATCTTGCTCCACGAGCTGGCTCACATCCAACGGCACGATTACCTGGTCAACTGGCTACAAACCGTAGTCGAGACCCTGCTTTTCTTTCATCCGATAACCTGGTGGCTTTCCCGGGAAATTCAGGCAGCCCGCGAACACTGCTGCGACGACCTGGCCCTCCGCTGGAGTGGTCAGCAACCGCACGATTACGCGCAAACCATTCTGGATCTCTCCCGCCGTGAAGCGACCGTTAAACACACATTGACCATGGCGATGATTCCGTCAAAATCAACTCTTACTGTGCGCATACAGCGCTTATTTAGTTTGCCTCCCCGTCCTTTTTACCGGCGCAGCGTGCTCACCGGTTTGTCACTCTGCCTATCTATGTTTCTGCTGGCTGCTGCCAGTCTTCAGACAGAGCCGGACGTACCGGAAGAATACCTTACGGAGGCATCCCCCGCTCCAATAGTCGCACTTGATACTATTCCAGATGACGAGGAAGTGATCGAAATAAGAGTGATCGGCCCAGGCGATGAAGACCGCCTGCCGGGTCTGCTGGATTCCCTGCCTACCGAAGAGAACAAACACATCATTCGCATCAAGCGCATTATCAGCGATAGCCTGCCCACAGAGGCGGAGATGCTCCATCTGAAAGTCGATGATGCCCAACTGATTTCCGACACCATCATCATGATCCACCCCAAAACCTACCATCGTGATAGCACAATCCGCATTCAAGGCCCCCCTTTTCCCAATGATGCTTTGATCGATACTATCATCATTATGAAGCAGGACGAGAAAGTCGAGGGTAATCGGGTCTTTATCCGCAATATTGAAGATGAGAAGCGTCGTATCTTCTTCCAAAAAGAAGATCAGGAGGGCACTTCGGAGGAATTCCTATTTGACCTCGGGAAAGAGAATCTTTTTCTTCAAAACCCCGATGAAAAAGAGACAATTATCCTCAACCACAGACGCGATGGTCAAAATGGATCAGACAAAGCCAAGCCTCTCTTTTTCATTGACGGGGCAGAAGTAAAGGAGTGGCAAATACGTAAATTAGTTCCCGAAGACATCGAGACCATCGAAGTATTAAAAGGCGAAAAAGCCATAGAGACGCACGGCCAACGGGGCGAAAACGGAATCGTAGAAATAACTACTAAAGACCGGCCCTCTATCAAGCTCCCAGAAAACATGGACCTGCCCGAGTTCGATTTGCAGAAGTACCTGAAGCGAGTCGACGCCAAGGTGTATGTGGTAGATGGCCAAGAAGTAGAACGCAATCAGATAAAGGGATATGCACCCGCAGATATTGATTCGATCCGAGTGCTGAAGGGCAAAGTAGCTGCCAAGAATTTTGGCTCCCGCGCCCGAAACGGTGTAGTGGAGATTTTTACCACAGATGGTACGGCAAAACTGCCCCCGGAAGGAAAGCTTCTTCGGAAGGGTAATGGATCGGTCGTAGTCATTCGGCTAAACGATCAGACCGAAACCACCGGATCCAAGAAAAGGCCTACTGATGTGGTAGAAGATATTGCCACGCCGGCACCACCATCCACCCAGACGACCATTGCTGCTGCCCCTGATGAACTACTGAAAAAGGTACAACTATTTCCTAATCCGACGGATGCAGAAGCCATTCTCCAGTTCGAGTTACCCCAGGCCCAACTGGTCTCCGTCAACCTCCTCAACCTGGAAGGCCGCCTCATTCGACAAGTCGACAGCCGGCAACGCGACGCCGGCCCCCAACAGCTTACCATCGGTATGAGCGACCTCCCCAACGGGACCTACCTGGTGGCTATTGAAGTGGCCGATAATCGCACCGTCCTCCGCCTAAACAAAAACTAATACCCACACCCACACTCACACCCACACCACTTCCGGTCCGGATCCTACGAGTCCTTTTTAAGTTTGTAGTCGATCCGGACCGCTTTTTCCCCGCCCCGACCAACAACCAAGTAGCGGATAGACTGTTTTGAGGCAAAATAGGATGCTACATGATGCGTTGGGTTGTTGCCGCCTTGATCATCTCGTTAATTGTTGCTTGTTCTTCGTATAAAGACCTTCCGGTCAGTGAAGCCAGGCCGACCGATTGGAAAACGCGTGTAATTCCTCCCACTCCCCAGCCACAGGACGGTGATCCCGCCGCCGGCTTTCGCTACATTGCCGAGGGCGATTACGTCGGCTCGGGAATTCCTGTCGAATTCTTCGAAAAGAAAATTGACCGTGTACCGGATACCGTGCTGCACCGCCAGGGCCTGAATGCCGATATTGCTTACGGTGCCACTATTTTCGTCGATGATAATGGGGTAGAGCTGTTCAGTGGTAATTGCTTTAGTTGCCACGCCAGCGAGTTCAACGGGGAAGTCATTATTGGCCTTGGCAACAGCTTTTCCGACTACCGCTCCAACTTCAAGCCCCTTACCGTATTGTTGAGTTACGGGATGGGCCTGAAATATAAATTGCAGGATCCCGAATATCAATCATTCCAGGATTTCGGACGCTTTTCGAAGGCAATGGCCCCTTACATTCAGTTGAACCAACCCGGAGTGAATCCGGCCTTCCGCCTGGCGGAAGGATGCGTACGCCAGCGCAATCCGGAAGATCTGACCTACACCAAAGAAGCCCAATTTGAAATCGATGACTACCCGGTGGCCACCGACGTGCCGCCACTCTGGAACGTCGGGAAGAAAAACAGCCTGTACTACACGGGCGGGGGCCAGGGCGATTTTAGAAAGCTCCTTTTTCAGGCCTCCTATCTGGGCATCCGCGACAGTGCGGAAGCACGGAAAGCATTCGATAGCTTTCGGGACGTATACGCCTGGTTGGCGCAATTAGAGCCCCCGCGGTATCCCAAACCCATCGATCAATCGCTTGCCATTCGGGGCAAAGCCCTCTTCGAAGAGCACTGTAGCGGTTGCCACGGCACCTACGGGGAAGAGGAGACGTACCCGAATAAGGTCGTCAGCCTCAACGTAGTAAAAACCGATCCGGCCTACGCGCACTACGCAGCCAATAGCGGCATCTACGAGTGGTTTAACAACTCCTGGTTCGGCCAGTCCGAACCAAAAGCCTACTTCGAAATCATTTACGGATACATTGCTCCGCCGCTCGACGGTGTATGGGCTACCGCTCCCTATTTGCACAACGGATCCGTTCCCACTTTGGAAGATCTGCTGAACAGCAGCCAGCGCCCTTTAAAATGGACGCGCTCCGGTAAGCCCGACGATTACGATTGGGAAAAAATGGGTTGGAAGTACCGGACAGATGTGGAAGATGACTGGACCTACGACACGACTCTGCCCGCCTACAGCAACAAAGGGCATTACTTCGGAGATAAGTTGAATTCCGAAGAACGCCGGTCGGTTATCGAGTATCTGAAAACGCTGTAAAAAGCGCAGCCAGCGGAGGATAGCATGGGATTTTAGGTATTCGAACCGCCGTGGGTTCATTTCTTCTGAAGGAGAGCAAATCATCCGCTTGGCTGCGCGTTAACAATCACTCTCAGCAAAACGCTCGGTTACTAGTAGACGGTGGTGGTGGATGTGACCACCTGGCCCGAATTTTTCTTGCGCTTTTCTTCTTTTAGGCCGCATAAGGCATTGACAACACTGCTTAAAAGGCTTATTATTGTATTATTCCATTCTCACATCGGATTCCTTTCCGGATATTCCGAAGCATCCAATACATGTTGGTTCTCTGACAATTTTTTTGGAACGGCCGTTCGTGCTGTATTTCAATTGGTTTGATTTTTCGAACTAATTGAATGTCAGCAGACATCGATGGTAGTCGCGTGCGAGACACACGCTGAGGCTACCTGCATCCCTTGAGGTTGGCAGGTTTGGTGGGCGGGCCGTTTTTATTATTCCCACCCACATGGTGTGCGGCGGGCCGGGCCCGGCAACGACCCGGAAGCCGGAAGCGCCCTTTTTTGCCCTGCTGCCCCACTTCGACCCATCAAAAAAGGACCATCCCTGGTCACATTCTCAAAAGAAACCTACTATAAATCGAGCCGACAAAAGAGACACACCGGCGAAAGTTCCTGACCATTATGCTGTTCTATTAGGTCGTAGTGCGGGAGATTACCGAAATTGCCCAGCAGAACACGACCAACACACGCAATGGATCAGCCGAACGTCCAGGAATTCTACGATCAGGTGTTTCCCAATTGCCGGGGATACGTGGCGCGATACGGCGGCACCGAAGAGGATGCCCGTGAGATTTTTCAACGTAGCTTGCTCATTTTACTGGTGAAACTGAAAAATCCGGATTTCAATCCAAAAAAGGGCTTGAAAGAGTACCTGTTTGGCATCGTACGGAATCAGTGGCAAACCGAGCGCGACCTTCGCTTAAAGAAGGCCGGTACAACCGAATCCGACCGAGACCTTGAACTTGCCGACGACCCCGAAGACTTCGAGGAAAAATCGGAGCTGGAGCAAAAGTACGCTCGGATGTTCGCAGCACTGCGCCAAGTCAGCGAAGAGTGCCGGCGATTGCTGCGCCTGACGTTTTATAATAAGACCCGCGATAAAGAAATCGCTAAAGTAATGGACTACTCCGTCGAGTTTGTGCGCAATAAGCGCCGTCGGTGTATCCGGCAAATCCGAAGCCATTTGGATTAAATCGTATTGTTATGGAAAATCAAGATAAGTCCGAACTGGTAGAACGGTACTTTCTGGGCGACATGAACCAGGATGAGCGGGCTGCCTACTTAGAAGCGTTGGAAAAAGACGAAGACCTGCGCAGCGAGCACGACTTTTACAATCAGCTGGCAGAAACCGTCCAGCTTAGTGCCCTGATCGAAGAAGGAGCGGATTCCTATTTCAAAAAATCCTCCAAGGCCGACCAATCGAACAACCAACCGGCCGGCCGAGTCGTGGGTTTCCGAATCCGTCAGTGGGCAGCCGCTGCTGCCATTTTACTACTCGCCGTCGCCGGCTTCTTTATCTACCAATCGCTTAACGCCGACCCCAACGAGCAGCTATTTCTAGCTTACAACGAACCCCTGCCGGATCTTACCCGAATGGGTACCTCGAGATCGGCCGATACTCAGGCCTTGCTAGAAGCAGCCTTTTCCAACTACGGCCAGGCCAACTACGACCAAGCCGCTCAACGATTCGCCCAAGTGGAACAGGCCGACCCGGCACTCGTCGATGATACCTTCCGGCTGTATTATGCCAGCGCCTTGTTGAATAAAGACGAACCCGAGGCCACCAACCAGGCCCTTGCTCTACTACAAACCGTCCAGGCAGATGAGGAATCCGCCCGGCAAATAGCCGCCCGATACTACTATGGTCTGGCTCTGCTGAAAACGGGACGCCTGGCCGAAGCCAGAACCGCCTTCGCATCCGTAGCTGATGCGACAGCGCCGGAAGATGCCGTCTGGGTTTCCAATGCCCGATCGATTCTCGCTGACCTGGAGTGATGTTTGTTATTTTAATATTAATTCCTACTTCTTTGTCGAATAAACACCTGAAAAACAATTTATTATAAATAAAAACCCCCTAAAACAAAGCGGTTCATATTTCAGCATGCTCTTAAAAATTGTTTAATTTCATAGCGGCGTTTTCGCCTCACAGTCCATCCCCTTCATCTCAGCATAAACTGGCCCCCGGTAGCTCCCCGACAACTCTCTGAGTGCATGGCTACATGAATGATATCCATGCACCCGGATAGCTCTATGTCCGTGAAATCCACCGTGTTTTCTACCTGCAATACTCATTAACCAATATGCTATGCAATCACACCTTGGAATACACCCACACATTCCCCCTTACCTGAAGCCAATACTGACGTTGCTGCTTTTGTGCGGAATGTCCTTCCCCCTGAAAAGTCAATTTTTCGTAGATCTGACTACTCCCGCTACGGAGATTTTGGTTGGAGAATCAGTTGTATTTTCCGCCTTTTTCGTCAGCGAGGGAACGATCGTTTCTACGACCAGCCTTTTCTCCTTCGGCGATGGTACGTCGGAGGAAGTGACGGGAAGCGGAAGCACTTCTGTTTCTGCCACTCACGTCTACACCGATCCGGGCACTTACCTGGTTAGAGTAGACGCGGATGCATTGCTCACCAATGAATCGATCGTTTCCTCGGCCGATTCGCTCTTCATTACCGTTATAGGCCCGGAGGCCGTTCTGGAGGCCACCCCTACTGCCGGCGCCGCCCCGCTGACGGTTGCGTTCGATGGTGCTGCCTCGACTCCCGAACCAGGTACTATCGACGCGGGTTTCCTGTATACATTCGACTTTGGCGACGGCTCCGATGCTGTCGTCACCACCGAGTCTACTGCCGTCCACACCTACACCGCACCGGGTACGTATGAGGCAGTACTCACCTATTCCATATTTCTCGAGGGGGAGACTTTGGAAGATACCGATGCCGTCACTATCGAGGTAGGCGATGGCCCAACGCCTCCTACCGCCATCCTTACGGCAACCCCCACTGCCGGAACCGCCCCCTTTTTCGTTACGCTGAATGGTTCCGAATCCCTATCCGGCTCTGGCACAATCATCAGCTACGTGTTTGACCCCGGCGACGGCACCGGCCCCCTGGCTCCCACAAGCGAGCCCACTATCACCTACGAATACACTACTCCCGGCGTCTTTTTCCCCTCGCTGACCGTCACGAATTCAGACGAGCTCGAAGACTCCGATGCCGGAGTAGTCATTGAAGTGAGTCCAGAATTGATTGCCGACCTCACCGCTTCGCCCGAATCCGGCCCCTTTCCGCTGGAGGTAGCTTTCGATGCCTCAGAAAGTACGCTTGGCGACGGGGCCTTCGACGAATTCATCACCGGCTACTTCTTCGATTTCGGGGATGGCTCTTCGCCTTTTTTCACTACGGCTGCGGAAGCGACACATACTTATTCGGAGCCGGGAACCTACACGGCCACCGTGGAGGTGCTGGCAGATACCATCATTTTCTTCGATGAGGCACTGAGCATTTCGATTGATACCTCCGACCAGGCTTCCGTTGAGATCGAGGCGCTCGTGTTGGCTCCCCCAACCGCCGACCTGAGCGTTTCCCCAACCATTGGAGTGGTGCCTTTCACCGTCACTCTGGATGCCTCCGCCTCCACCGATACGGATGGGATCATCGGTACCTACACCTTCGATTTTGGCGACGGGTCGGCACCATTGATCACCACGGAACCCATCGTGGAATATGAATACACCACCGCCGGCTCCTTCGATCCTTCGGTGACCGTGACGGATAACGATGAATTGACGGATGAAGCATTTGGTTTCGTCGATGCTTTCCCACCTCTGGTCGCCATGCTGACGGCTACCCCTGCCAGCGGAGATCCCCCGCTTCTAGTCACCTTCGATGCCAGCGGTTCTTCTTTTGGCGATCCGGATCTCGATCCCGCCATCGAATCGTACGAATTTGACTTTGGAGACGGAGTATCTTTACTTTCAGAATCTCCAATCGTTACGCACGAATACCCGGCACCGGGCATCTACACGGCTACCGTGAAGGCGATTGCCGAATTCTTCGATTCTGAGTTCGTCATAGAGGGGTCTGCTAGCGTGACCATCACCGTATTCCCGCCGCTCGAAGCCGACCTGCAAGCCAGTCCAACGGTGGGAATCGCTCCCCTGGTGGTCAATTTCGATGGTACGGGCTCCAATTCTCCGGAAAGTGCCATTGCGCTTTACGAAATCAATTTTAACGACGGCTCCCCCTCCTTCTTCTCTCGGGCTCTGCCGATTATCGACCACGTCTACGAAGAGCCGGGGATCTACGACCCGTTTATCGTAGTCACGGATGCGAACGGTTTGATCGACACCGCTTTTTCCGAAACGATCAGCGTTTTGCCGGCATTGGGCGTCACCCTCACCGCAACTCCCAATGCCGGAGCGCCGCCGCTGGATGTAGCTTTTACAATCGACGGCTTGCCACCAGAGGACACCTCCCCCTTCTTCATTGCCATTGATGAGATTATTCTGAATTTTGGGGATGGAAACAGCCAGGTAGTCACCGATCCGACTGCACCGATCAATTACACCTATCCCAATACCGGTCGCTTCATAGCTTCACTTGATCTAGTGGTCGATGTGGAAGAGGAAGTATTTAATCCGCCGGTGGAAATAAACGGCCCAATCGTCAATTTACTTCCGGCTTTCAATGTCGTACTAGAAGCCGTCGATACCGCTACCGTCGAAGTCGACTTCACTCCGGTACCTCCAACGGCAGAACTGGTCGCTACGCCAAACAGCGGTACAGCTCCTCTGACCGTCGAACTCGACGGGGCCTTTTCCTTCGACCCCGATGGCCAGATCCAGAGCTACACCTTTGAATTCGGCGATGGCAATCAGCTCACGCTGGGCCAGGGCCAGGTACGCACCGAATATACCTACGAAGCACCGGGGATCTACACCGCCATCCTGACGGTTACGGACGACGATGGGCTCACCGATAGCGATGTAGCTACTATCGTGGTGGATCCCAACCCCTTCGGCTGCACCAGCCCCGCCATCCTGGACGCAGCTACTATTCCGGAGCGCGTCTGCAACCTCGATAACTATCTGGAAGTAAACCTTATAGCGGGCGAGGATGCCTGGGGCGTTACGCCAGTCGACGCCAACGGTGGGGTCAATCTATACGTTGCTGCACAGTCGGATACTCCGCTTGCCAATAATCTATTCATCGAAGCCTATTCTGCCAGTGGCGACGATTGCGGCACCATCATCCAGTTAGAAGATCGCGTGCAAATAGGACACATCCGCCCCACCAATACCAGTTCCGGTGTTATCGATACCTTCCCTCAGAAGCTTTTTTACCGTATTAGCGATCCCACCGCCGCTCCCTTTGCGTTTTTCCGGATAGTAGCCGAGAATTTTCCCGGGACTTCCAGCACGGCATTCACCCTCCAGTTGCAATCTTCCGATCCCAGCAACAATCCCGTGTGCAATGATCGCGACGATCTCATTCCGGATCAGGTCATTCTCGAAATCGACGCCCCAGACTCCACCATCCTCTCTGAAACCCTCCAGGCGGTACTCGACCTGGGCCTCAACCAGGCGGGGGCCTGTGATTGCGCGAGTCCGCCCGTCTTCCTATTCGAAGACCCAGAGGGCGATACCATCGACATCGATATTGTACTGGAAACCGCCAAGCAAAAGGGTGGTCAGGTGCAGGGTGAGAACAACTACCGCATCCGCAACGAACAAAACCAATTTGCCCAGCAGGTCATCATCGCCGATGCCATACCAAGCGGCGGAACTGGTCAGGCAGACACAATCCTGGTGGCCTTTATCGATACTGGGGTCGATACGTCCATTGCGACCCTTAACCCCGTGGTCGGGACCGATGTGCTCGACGATTGCGTTGCTGCCGACAGTATCGGATACGACTTCAGCAATGAACAGACGGTCCAGTTCGATCTGGATGGCCACGGTACGCCGGTTGCGGCGGTACTTAGTTCCGACTTCCCGACGGCAACCAATCTCGATCTGGTCTCTTTGAAGTTTTACGAGAATGAGGGCACGCTCTTCGGAGCCATTTGCGGTATCTATTATGCGATCCAGGTAGAAGCCGACGTACTCAACATGAGCTGGGGTATTGAAACCGATAGCCCTCCGCAACAACTTTTCAATGCCATCAACGCCGCCGATTCCGCCGGCATTTTCATGGTAGTATCTGCCGGCAATGATGCGGAGCCCGTCACCGAACGGCATTTTCCAGCTACGATTAATCTGGAATCCAATGCGTTACTAACGGTTGCCGCGCTTTCCAACCCTGGTACAATTGCGCCTTACAGTAATTTCGACCCCGAAGTGGTCGACATTGCTGCGCTGGGCGCCTACATGGCACCGGTCCCAAACCGCCCGGATCTGGAAGCAGGCATTGATACGGTTATCGGCACCTCCTTTGCCGCCCCCGCCGTAGCACGGGCAGCAGCTATCCTACGCGTCCGCTTTCCGGAATTGACCAACGCAGAGATCGGTTCTATTCTAAAAGCCTCCGCCAACAAGAGCGGCTCCCTCAGTAGCTTTGTTGAAGAAGGGAACGTGCTCGATCTGGAAGCAGCGCTCGCACTGGCCGGAGCCGGGGAGGTCCCCTTCCGGGTAATCGGTGAAATGGGCGACCTGCTGATCGAAGACCTGGCAACTACCGGACTGATCGATTTGAATGCAATCGGCAATATCAACTACTCCATCGAAGCCAGCTTCGATCCCGAATCGACCGGCAGCGTCCTACTCGAGCTTTCGGGCCCTGAATCAATTACCCGCGTCGAATCGGTAGCCCCCTACTCGCTATTCGGAGGCGCGTTTAGCAGCCTGCCGGTAGGAAACTACACCCTGACGGCTACGCCCTTCAGCGAATCCGGTGGCATGGGAGCAGCCGGGACACCAGTTGCAATCACCTTCGAGGTCCGCTTCACCACAGGAGTGACCGGCTTCAGGGTAGTGGCGCTGGCAGATGTGATCGATCCGAATCTCATCGATGAAGACATTCTGGAAATCAACGAATTCGGCGCGCCAGTGGTTAATATCGAAGCCGTGACTTCGCCGGATCGAGTTGGCAGCGTCCGGTTAGAACTAGCCGGGCCGATCACCTCCGCTCGCACTGAAAACAGCCCGCCCTATTCCGTATTCCCCGGCTTTTCGCGTTTAGAGACGGGCCAGTATAATTTGGTCGCTACTCCCTTTACGGAGCGCGACGGCATGGGCATGGCTGGTACGCCGCAACAAATCGGCTTCAGTGTGGTGGAAATTGAGAACGCCCTCATCGCCCCCGACGAACTACAGGTGGAAGCGGCACCGCAGCACACCAGCGTCCAGCTGATCTTGTTCCCCAACCCGGTTGCCGGTCAACTCCGATTGGTGCCAACCAAGTCCATTCTGGAGCGGGTACAGTTAAGATTGGTAAACACCCTCGGCATGGAAGTATACCGGGAACAATTCGATCAGTTGACGGAGGGCTCCGCCCGGACCATCGATCTATCGGCGCTTCCTTCGGGGGTATACAGCGTCGTGTTCGAGGTGCGCGGCCAACAGATCTACCGCCAACTACTTCAGGTCGAGTAGCAAGTTGCCTGAGTAGCTGAAAGTCATTATTTTGGAAGCAATTGGACATCGCAGCCCTCCGGGTGCTGCGGTGTCTTCGTCTTCACCATCCCTGGACCCTACCTGAACCCCCGAATCTATGAGCACTCGCCCGGCAACTCCCTGCCTGTTACTTCCAATTCTGCTTTGCATCTCGCTGAACGGCTCTGGCCAACAGCTCGAGCTAGCCACCTATCGATTTGTCGATGATATCGTAAACCGGCAATCCGCCCTGTACGACAGTGCGCGTGCCGCCCTAAACCGGGGCGATATCACAGAAGACAGTGCCGCAGTACTGTTCGAGCAATCCCTTTCCGTGTCGGAGTCCATCGAGCAGCAGATCGAACAATTGAGCGGTAAATCACGGCCGCTCGACCGCCTCTTGACGGCCTCTCTACACGACCGGGGCGTACTCTTTTACCGACTCAATCAATTCGACCGCGCCAGTACCAATATTCTGCTGGCAGCCACCCTCATGGAATCTTGTTATTCGGTGGTGCATCCCGAATTAGTTCAGGAATACTACAATCTGGGTAACGCCTATCTCCAGGATCAACAGCCAGAAAACGCGATTCCGGCCTTTGAACGATCGATTGCGCTCCACAGTCTGGATATTGAACCGAATAACAAACGGTTGGCGGAAGCCTTCCTACAGTTGGCCTACAGCTATCTGGCTATTCAGGATGTGGAACCCGCCCGGGTTGCCTTTTTACGTGCCGTGGAACGGTACCAAAAGTCGGCTGCCGAAGATCCTGCCTGGATGTATCAGGTGTACGAGGGACTTACCAAATTTCACATCGATACCAAGCAGCCGCAATTGGCCGTGGAAGCCGGTGAAATGGCGCTGGAAAAGGCCTACGAAGCGGCTCAGCTATATCCGGTACTCAACAGTCACCTCAATCTGGGTGCCGCTTATTACCTGGCCAGCGAACTGGACAGCGCCGCCCGCCAGGATGAAACGGGGATCGAAGTACATCAGGCGTATCTAACGCCCGATCTGCAGTACTCTCAGTATTATTCAAATCTCGCTACTGTCAATTGGAAACGCGGAAGGTATGCAGCGGCCGTACAAGGCGTCGATGAGGCCATCACCACGATTCGCAATCTCAGGGAGCAAGGGGCTATTTCGGAGGCACAAGCCAACCGCCAGTTGTCGCACTACTTCCACAATAAAGCAATCTATCTCGATCATCAAGGGGCTTTTGAGCAGGCCAACCAGCTGCATACTGAGGCGCTTAAAATTGCCTTTCCCAACTGGCAGCCCGACGGATTGGGTGATCTGCCGGTGCTCGATGATCCACAACTCATATCACTGCCCCGATTAGCGGAATACCTGCGTTGGAAAGCAGCCGGCCTGGCACGACAAAGTGCCGCTACTGGTGATTCGAAGTACCTGGAGGCCGCAATTGATATTCATCAGGCAAACAGCAAATTGCTCGAGCGGATCCACCTCGACGTGGCAACGCTCGAATCCAAACACTTCATCGCCGAACAATCCAAGGATATACTTGCCGAAGCAATTGCCACCACGTTCCAGTTGTACCAAGCGGATCAATCGGAAGCCCGACTCGGGCAGCTATTCAACTTCATGGAGCGCAGTAAGGCACTGAGCCTACTCGAGGCTCTCCAGGCCGCCGAGACGACCAAGCTCGACTCGCTGGCCCCCGAATTGCTAAATCGCCAGCGTATTCTTCAACGCAAGGTCACCGAGCTCCGGGAACAATCAAATTCTGATCCGGCCGCAGCCAATCAACTGCTCGAGGTACGCCGGCAATTGGTGGGCGTTCGCCAGGAGATGATGGCCGCCCTCGGCAATAACCCGGAAGAAGACCGCAGCCTGCGCATCGCCGACTTAGGCCAATTGCGGAAGGCCCTCCAGGAAGATCAGCTCATTGTCGAATACTTCGTCGGCAACGACTATGTGTATGCCCTCCACGCCTCCCAAACCGAGCAGGGTGTGCAGCGCACTGCCCTGACGGAACTACCCCTGGATTCGCTGATTGGCGAGTGGCACGAAACTATGGAGGCCAGCCTGGTCAACGATCGAAGAAGCGAACGGGCAACCCTCTTCCAGCAAAATGCACAAATCAGTCATTTGCTATTCGATCGCCTGCTCCGGCCCGCGCTCGCAGGCAGCCAAGCCGGCCACCACCTGCTCATCATTCCAGATGAGTCCCTCGGTCGCATCCCCTTTGCCGCCTTGCATACCGAGGCCGTTGGCGATTCCGTACCCTACACGCGCTACCCCTACCTCATTCGCAGCCATCCGGTGTCTTATGCCTATTCGGCTTCCGTCTTGCAGCAACGCATGCAGCCGGGCGAAGCAGCCGGACCGGGAAAAGTGCTGGCCTTCGCACCCGATTTTTCGGAGAATACTACGTTGAATGTTGGTGGGGATACGGTTATCCTTCGGCCACTTCCCGGCAATGTCGAAACGGCCGAAAAAGTAGTAGGACAATTCAGTGGGGAGGTCGTCTCGGGTGACCGGGCCACGACGGAGCGTTTTTGGAAGGCGGCCGACCAATTCGATATTCTCTTATTTATCACCCACGGTTTCGTCAGCCCGTTTAGTGGCGACCAATCCTTTATCGCTTTTTCCGGCGATCGCTTGCACCTCGAGGAAATCTATACCAAGCCCATCCCGGCAGAGCTCGTCGTATTGAGCGCGTGCCAAACCGGTGTTGGGAAGCTGCAGCGCGGAGAAGGCATCATCAGCCTGGCCAGGGCCTTCTCCTATGCAGGTTCGGCCAGCGTCGTGTCGACGCTCTGGTCGGTACAAAACAATACCACCCAACAACTCATCACCGATTATTTCGACCGACTCGGAAATCAAGTAGAGAAATTCGATGCGCTCCACCAGGCTCAACTGGCACTACTCAACGATCCCCAAACCGCGCATCCCTACCTGTGGTCAGGCTTCGTTAGTTACGGCGACTGGCAGCCGCTCTCCAGCACGGTTACCACCAGTGCTACGCTTTCCGGAGATCGTCCCTGGGGGCTCCTGCTGGTTGTTGTAGGAGCGGTTGCAGCCGCTGTCGTAGTCCTGCTAAGAAGGATGAAATACGAAAAGTAAATAAACTCCACACTCCACACTCCACACAAAAAAGGTGGATACACCAACCAAATGGCATACCCACCAAAACTACTTGCTATAGGCTAGTTTATGGGACTTTTTCGTTAAAGAGGTTTTAGGTGTTTATCTCTTGCTTTCAAAGGTAGGTATTCATGAAAGGGGGGCCGACATCCTTTTGCGCCATCTTCATCTACCCCTAAAGGAGTATACATTATCCTTCAGTCATATAAGATCGTGTCGCTTCGCGTATTCGGCAAGTTGTAGTTTGGTTTGGATCCCCAACCGATTGCGAATATTTTGGAGGTGCTTTTTGGCCGTGTTCTCCGAAATGTAGAGCGTGGAGCCGATTTCCCGGGCCGTGTGGCCGATTGCATATAATTTCAGGACCTCGCGCTGCGAACGGGTCAACTCTGCCGGAAGCGGCTCGTCGGCAGTGGGCTCTGCTTCAAAGACAATGTCCATGATTTCCGGCGGAATGTATCGCTCGCCCTTTGCCACGTGGTGAATAGCTCCGACCAGCGCTTCCTTGCTGCGTTCTTTGAGCACGTACCCCATCGCACCGGCATCGGTGAGCGCGGCGCGCACGAAGTGCTTCCGCTTGTACATACTTAGGATGATGACCCGTACGTCCGGTGATTGAGCACGCAACTGTTTGGTTACTTCGGTGCCGTTCATATCGGGAAGCTCGTAATCCAACACCACCACATCCACCGGTGCCTCGCGGTATCGGGCCAGGGCTTCCTTTCCGGAAGCGGCCGTACCTACCACTTCGATAGATGATTCTGCAGCCAGAAAAGCAGCAATTCCGTCCAAAAGCATCTGATGATCATCGACGAGTAATACGCGTATCATAATTCCCGTTTAATCCGATTTTTGCAATGGAATATCAACAAATACGGTCGTTCCCTTTCCCGGGGTAGAATCGACATTCAACTCCCCATCAAGTTTGTGTACCCGCGACTCGACATTGAGTAACCCCATCCCGAATTTAAAGGTGGAGTCCGTGGGGTCAAACCCGATTCCATCGTCCTCAACCGTGATATTCAGTTTGTCCGGCCCCCGGTTGATGAATATGCTCAGATGATTCGCGGAGGCATGTCGGATCACATTCGTAATCAACTCGCGAATGATTTGATACACTTCGATTTCCGTAGAGGTCTCCAGCCGGTCTTCTAGCCCGTGGGTAACAAATTCGACTTGAAGATTTTCCGAGGGCAACTGCACCAAGACGTCTTCCAGGTGTTTTTTCAATCCGAATAGCGACAGTGTTTTCGGATAAATGTTATGCGAAATATTCCGCACTTCCTCTACTGCGTCATTTAACAGGCCAATTGCTTTTTCCTGTTTGTTCATCAATTCTTTCTCGGCTATTTGTAGGCGTTCGTTGATGGATTCGAGTTGGAGCTTTATCAGGGAGAGGGTTCCCCCCAGGCGATCGTGTAAGTCCTCCGAAATGCGTTTGCGCTCCTGGTCGATTCCACTGATGCGGGCGTAGGCCTGATCCAACTCACTGCGGGTGAGGCGTTCTTCCATCTCCTGAAGTTCAAGTTCGCGCTCCCGCTCTGCGAGTAGGAATTCCTGTTGCTGGTTGCGGTACTTTTGCCGTTGGTTGTGGGCAAACTGGTAGAAGTTGATCGAAAACGTGATTAGCAAGAGTATCCCTCCAACACTAGCGATCGTCGTCCAGAAGATTCGATCCCGGTAGCGCGCCATTTTCAGGGAGGCGACCTGGATCTTTTGTTCCTGACTTCTTTGAGTGCCGATATAGGCGTCGATTCTACGACGGCTCATGGTATCTGCAATCGCCAGAAAATTCTGCACGTATTTCTTGACGCTATCCGGCTCTTTTTGCTCGGCAAATGCATAGGCCAGGTCGGCGTAAATAATCTCCTCCAGACTCCGGGCCTGTATGGTTTGAGCCAGGTGCATCCCCTTGGATAATTCCTCAATTGCGACCGGGTAGGAACCGCGCCGCAGAAAGTGCACCCCGTAGTTGAGGTGAAACTCCGCCAGGCTGTAGCGGTCACTAATTTCCGGAGCCATTGCCAGTGCTTTTCCGTAGAAAAGCGCGGCGGCTTGTGCATCTTCTAATTCGTCGTAGTACAGCCCGAGATTGCTGTAAATATTAAACTGATTAACCGGCTCCAGTGCTTCCTTATACGAAAGCGCCTGATTCTGATACGAAATGGCTGTTTCGTATTCCTCGCGTTCCCCGTAGTTGCTACCAATATTTAGTAAGGTTTTCGCAATCAGGGCCTGATCGACGGGTTCCAGCATGGAAAACTGGTGGAGGCTCTGTTTGAAATATCGCTCGGCCTGCTCGTAGTTTTGCATTTCGAGTGCCAGAACGCCTTGATTCAGCCGTACTTTACCAATCCATTCAACATCCGCTAGCCGGCTGAACACCTGAAAGCTAGTATCCAGGTGCCGAACAGCCCGGTCGTAATTGCCGGCATCCATATGAAGGATGCCCAGGTTGTTATGAATGCGCCCGGCTTTGCCCGATTTGCTGAATCCGCTTCGCTGTAGAAGCACTAATCCATCAGCGTAGGCCCGAATAGCGGCCGCCTGATCCGTGGTGTTGGTTCGCAGGTAGTTTCCCAGGTTATCCAACACGCCGGCCGCTCCAAGTAGATCATCCAGGCTATCTCGGCGAAGCCGAAGTGCCTCCAGATAATACAATTCCACGCTATCTCGCGGCCCCAGCGTTGTGAAAATGAGCCCCAATCGATTGGCAGCATCCGCTCTCCCCTTCCTATACTGCACGGCTTCGGAGAGTTGATAGGCGCGCTGGGCGCAGTCGCGCGCGTAGTCGATCGAATCCTCGGACGCACGGTAGCGATAGGCCAGCTCATTGTACGCTTCAATGACTTCCAACTTCGTCCCGTCCGCCGCATATTGCTGAAGTTGGCTGATAGATGCTTCGGCAAATGGCGCTTGAGAAAAACTGCTTAATGAGAGAAGTAGGATCCCTGTAGTAAAGGTGTATTTCTTCATCTGAATCCATCTATAGTCAATGCAGAACCTAAGTTCTACTAATTGTAATTTCGCTGTTCCCTTTACTTCTTCACTTGAAATACTCTGGCTCGACTGAAGCCTTACACAGGTCCTCTGTTATCACCACTGGCCGTGGCTGTACTGGATTTTCCTTTTCCGACGAGCTTCTTTTTTTCTTTCTTTTTGTTGGTCTCCTGTCCGTTGCGTCCCAGGGCGGATAGTTGCGGAATGCTTAAGGGCACTTGGAATGCCCGCACCTCCACTTCGGGAAATTGCCCCGATGCCATTTCCTCACTGATATCGATGGTATGCACCACCGGGGTAACCAGTTCAAAGTCGTGATTGGATGGATTGTGGAGCAAATCGACCTCTACTACAAGTAGCCCCTCCCCTTCCTCATCGCGGACGAACCGGTGGCTGCCTGCCTGGTAACTCGTTCGGTTGCAAAAAGTGACGACGTGGATGAAGTAGCGGTCCCCATCGGTGCCTTGCGCTTGTCGAATCACCTCGATTTGTGGTCTGAAAAACTGCATAATACTTAGCACGTTTAAGCCCTGCTACAAAATTGCAGGATAAAAGAAACCCAATTTTTCCTACATAGGAGTATTCTTGGGATACTTCTTTAGGAGTAGGAAGCTCCACCATCGGCGGTGCCGATCAAGACCTGGAGCAAGGCCAGCATTTCGGCGGTCGGGTGCAAACGCAATTCGGCCAGCTTATCCTGGCAGCGCCTTAGTTGCCGTACGGCTTTGTCCCGGTAGCCCATAGCCTGATACGCACGTACCAGACGTAGGTGGGCGGCTTCTGAATATGCATTGGTACGAAGGATGCGATTGGAAAGTTCTACTACTTCATCGTATTGCCCATTGGCTAAGAGGAGATCACTCAGCCGATTGAGTAATTGAAGGTAGTTCTCTTCTAGTGCCGCCTGATATACCTGAACCCACTGCTCTCCGTACAGGTCTTCTAAAAATCGTTCGCGGTAGAGCCGCAGTGCCTCCACTAAATTCTCCATGGCGGCGTCGTTGCGATAGCCGGTATAACCAAGTGCTGTCTGGAAGTAAGACCGAAACTGCTGGCAATCGGAGGTGATCTCGATATCTGAGGGCAATTGGTAGCAGTGGTCGCGCAGCTGGATGAAATCGGGGTGTAACTGCTCCTGACGAGCCCAGGTGCGGAGCCGCGATAGCAATACGTGCAGGAGATTTCGGCCGCTTTCGGGAGTATTGTCCGGCCAGAAGGTCTGCACGAGGCGGTCTTTGTGCTGCGGTTGCGGATGGTGGTATAAAAAATAGGCCAGCAATGACCGCTCGCGCTGAGTGAGGTTAATCGTCAATGAGCGGCCATTTAACCAGAGGTTCAACGTGCCAAAAAACTGAACCCTCAGGCGGGGCAGGTCTGTCGGGGAAGTAGGTTTCTGCGTTTTGGGTACCAGCCATTCGGCCAGACTTCTCTTCCATCCGGGAGTGGACGTCGGCACCGGCTGTTGCTGTTCCAGCAGGCTCTCTACCCGTTCCCGCACATCGACGGGCTCCGGCCGAAGCAGTACATCTCGAACTCCCTTCCGGAAGGCAGTGGCCGTTACCACGGCATCAAGGTCGCAGGCCAGCCAAATGCAGGGAGGGCTATTTTGTAGGTCCTTACACGCATCGAGCACCCCGTATGCGGCATCCACGTTGCTGTGATTCAATAAGAGCAGAGAAAAATCGTTATAGGAGGACGTCAAAGGCGCCCCCACCCGAATAGTACTAGACTGGTATTTGGAGGGGGGGAAGAGGGCATAGAGGACGGCCAACGGCAGCGTCCGCTCGCCGATGATCAGAATATGGGGTTTGTCGATCATTGGGAATGAAGGGTTTTCCCGGTGTTCTAGTGCTGTTTTCAGACAGCTTTAATGCTCTCTAAGTTCGAACAATTTTTGCAAAGTTTCATTAAAAAGCACTCATAATTTAGTATCACCAACCCGCCCAGACCACTGATAGCCTGTATTTTAGAAATTTTATTTGTCCACAAACGACTACAATGCGCTTAGAATTTGGAAGGGAGGCTACGGACCTGCACCATCATTGTGATGTCCGGCGCGAAGGTGACTGGCTCATTTTTACCTGCCCAAAGTGTTCAGATTATTACCGGGCATTCAATATGCGGACCGGAGAGATGAAGGTGCAATACGGTACGGATCCAGCGATTCTTCATCACAACAGCTATACGGCCCCGGGCTGGGATACGGATAGCTATCAGCCCAACTAAATACCAATAGTCGATAGCTATGCCCGGCATAGCCATCGACTAAAGGATGGAATCAGTTCATTCCTGGCTGTACCTCAGTTATACAGCGTCGTAGTACTGAATTGTTCCGAGTTCTTCGAAACCAGCAACGGGCAACGGCATGTTTTTCGGAGCCGGTCCCAGCAAGTTTACGATGATGGCAATGCGGTACAGGCCAGCCTTGATCGACTCGTCACCAGGCAGGGTGATCTTAACCTTGTACTTGTGCTGCATCTTTTGCACATGCGGAACGACCTTGGAGTACACTCCAGGACTGGCTTCCTCCTTACCAAACTGTTCGAGAAACACCTGCACCTTCCAGGAGCCGTCGAGTAGGGCCGCCAAAGTGCCATTCACCACCCAACTGGCAACGACAAACACTTCCTGGTCTGTTTGGCAAATACGATTACTTGGTGTGGGATGAAGGGGTTCCGGTGCGTCAAAAATGTCATCGCGCGGGTCTTCTCCTTCGGTAATAATGGTACTCTTGGCTTTCTTGATATCCAGAGCAGCGCCTAGATTGACTTCAAACTTGAGCATGAATCGGGATTTAGAATAATGAATATGTGGTTTTCGTATACAAACATAATACCTGCCTCTTTCCACCTTCCTACCCTGCGCTTAATGAATTCTTAATTATCGCTTAATTACTACTTAATCGATCATCCGATCCGTGAGGGTACCCCGGCTAGAATCTTCACCAGGTATGATTTCCCGCTTATCGGCCCGGCCACCATCACCGTCCTTGAGTTCAATGATTAACTCCTGTACATCCACCTCTATCCAGGCGGCCCCGACATCCTCCACGGAGATGCGTAACCGCTCGGACTGGATTGGGCCCGCTCCAAGCGTTTATGCGTTTAGTACAAGGCAGCTAGCTGCCTTGTTATTGACAAATGCTACTGCATTAAACGTCTCAACGCATAAGCGCTTAAACGTAAGTCATGCTTGACGTTAAAAATTCGTATCCCCCCGACCCGGAAATTCACTTCCGAATCGGGGGGATATGCGTAGCTAATCTCAAATACGTCTAAGCCGATTGCCCTACGCTGTGGCGCTTTAGGGCGTACTGCGCTCGTAGGCAAACCCACCACTGTTTCCACCCGACCCACCCTGGCTCCAGGAGGTGAAGCGCACATCGATATATATGTCTTCATCAATGATGTGCAATACCAGATTTCTACCAACCACGTTCCTCGGACGAATAGCCGACCGGAAAGGGGAAAACGTCAGGTTGGCAATATTGGCCGTGGTACCAACCGCCCATTCCGTGCCGGCTGGGCTCTGATTTTGGGTTGACCTCGACTCCGATCGCGCATTGTAAATTTCCCCACCATTGTTTCCACGCGTAATCCACACGGATTCGGTGATTCGATCCTGATTGGCCTCCTGATTCGGATCCGATCCCGCCTGTTTGGAGAACGTGATCGAGGGCCCTGACCAAATAGTGAAGCTGGGTTGCGGTGTCCCGTCAATCATGCGAATACGAACGGTGATTTCCTTCGATTCAAACTGATTGGCCACTTCCACAATAGCGACGATTTCGGAAAGCGTGTTGAAATCGAAGCGGTTTATATCGGAAGCAATGATATCTCCCGTTTGACCATTTACGCTAATTGCTCCCTCCGGGGTTTGCGATACGATGGTATAGGTCAGTGGCTCATCGCTGCGGGCGTTAATCCTTCCGAGGATTTGCCCAGACACCGGCATCTCATCGATTGATATTTCCAAATCTCCCACGGTAATTACCGCCTCCGGGCTGGGTAGTTCATCGTCGGTACAGGCCGCCATTCCGATAACAGCCAGTAAACAGGCCAAAAAGTGCCTTGCGCTCATCTTTGAAGTCTTATGCGTTGATTAATAGTTACCAACGATAGACAAGAAAATAAACGGTCAGTTCACGACATTTTACCGGTTTGTCTGCCGGACGGTCGAAAGCAGTAAACCACTAAAAATGAGGAGGCATCCCACGATTTTATTCTGTAAGTGGACCTTTTCTTGCTGCCGTAAATAGCCTTGTAGCCGACCAGCAAACCAACTGTATCCCATTAAGGATAGGCCATCGATGACCAGGAAAGTAATCGCTAACAGCACGACCTGCGGTAAAAAGGGAGCATGCCCATTGATGAAAATGGGAAACAACGCCGCAAAGAACACAATTGCCTTCGGATTCGCCGCCGACATAAGGAAGCCCTCGATGTATAAACTGCGCAAGGATCGATTCCCGGAGGTCTCTAGCTCCATTGTCAGAGTGGGCTTAATGATGATTTTCCGAATCCCCATATAGATCAGATAGGCTACCCCGCACCACTTAATCGTCTGGAACAAGGCCCCCGACGCAACGACGATGGAGGCCAGTCCCGCCGAGGCCAGCGTAATTTGCAGCAAATTGGCGGAAAGATCACCCAGAATGGTGCCGACGGTTCTGCCCGCCCCATACTTCATGCTGTTAGCGGATGCGAGCAGCACGCTCGGCCCCGGGGTAATTGCCAGCAATAGTACCGTGGCAACGAACGATAGCCAGGTCGTTAATTCCATTTGGATTCTTTTTGCCGTTCACTGCGGATTTCTTTCCACTTACTCCGCAAAAGTCGCCTACCACCACCACCCCCTGGTAAAGCCCCGTCAATGCCTGCATCTTTGAACTGTAACAAGACAACAACAACACCGAAACCCAA
>CAZDET010000058.1:0-2601 GCA_964504335.1 uncultured Saprospiraceae bacterium | reverse complement strand
GAAACCCAAACACCTAGAAAACCCCTAACACCCATACAACCCAATCATTCCTAAAACCCATAGACCCTAAAACCCGACATTGATTGTTCGTAAGCATATGGAGTATTCTATGAGCGCCATCCCCAGAGAGGGATGGCGTTTTTCGTTGCCTCACCTCCTAGCTGTCAGTAAGCAATGATCTTCCTTGTCACTTCTCCCGCCACTATCTCCATTTCAAAGGTTTCCGTCTTCCCCTTGTGCTTTCCCAGGGTTTTGATGGTCACCTCGTAGGTGCCCGGGCTTAAAATATAAGAAGACGGATTGCTACTTTCCGACGTATAAGTACGGCCACGGTCCACTACTTTTCCGCTATTCACATCTTTTATCTGCACGGTGGCATCCACTAATTCACTTCCCGTCTTTACACCGATAAGAGCCGTTCCCGATTTGAAATCGTAATCCAGTCGTTCGAGCTTACCTCCTTCGATCAAGACGCCCTCGATGGTAGTCAAAGCATCCGCGCCCTCGATCTGCAGGGCATTTATCGATACATCGTAGATACCTGGGTCGACTTCCATTTTCGTAGATCGTTGATAGGTTCTGGTAGTCGCCACGGTCTTTCCCGACTCCGGATCGATTAGCTTCACCAGCGCATCCCATCCTTCTCTATTATTCGTCACGAAAATTTCCAGGGAAGCCACGTCAAAGCTGACTGTTCGATGAACGCTCCCGCCTTCTTCAATAGTCAAGGAAAGAGATTGGCTTTTAACATCCATATTTTCCAGTGGATCGACCTGCAGGCGGTAAGTACCCGCCGGCAAATAGAGCAGGGTGGTATCCCGGTACGTGCGTTCCACTTCCATTGGGTCTCCGCTGTTTCCCTGGAATGCTTTCACCAGCGCATCGACCGGTTCGCCATTCTTGACGGCAAATACCGACACGTTACCGGGCGGCGCATCCACCGTAGCGGACGTGGCCGTATTCAGCATATCGCTAAGTGCACCGGCATCTGCGGCATCGAAATAGCGACCGTCGCCGGCCTGTGCAGCGCATTTCAAGGCTTCGCGATCGGCATCTTGCAGGCCAAATCCCACGATGTGTAATTTGAACTCGATCCCGGCGGCTTTGGCATCGCTAATGGTTTTGCACAGATCGCCTCCACAAGACTCGATACCGTCGGTAATGAGAATGATCGTGGCACTGCGCCCGTCTTTGCGCAACTGCTCGATGGCCAGGCTGGCCGATTTCTGTAACGGCGTTTTACCGAGCGATTCAATTTGCTGAACGGCCGTCTGGACCGTTTCCTTCGAATCGTTTTTGTAAGAGACCAGCCATTCCACATCATCGCAATCCCCCTTGCGGCGGTGGCCATAGGCCATCAGCCCGATCCGCTGCTCGGCCGGCAATTGCCCGACCGCCTCCGACAGGACATCTGCCGCAATGTCTTTCTTGGTCCGGTCACCGATCTTCTGCCACATCGAGCCGCTGGCGTCGTAAATGAATACAATGGGAGCGGGAGCTTCTTGCGCCTGGATTTGGAAAGTCAGGAATAATCCAAGCAAGATCAACCAGTAGGAGTATTTCATTGTATGGGTTTTTGCCAATCTCCTACAAGTTAGCATTTTACGAAATATATTCAACTACCGTCAATGAAAGTACCTTTAGGGTGTCCAACTCCTCCTCACCCCCCACAGTGGCAAAGAGCTGGCATCCCCGCTTCCACAGCCGATTGGGCTAACCCCGCCCCCACCAGCCCAGGCCGCTGCTGACGCTTGGCAAATCCAGGGTAAATATCCCGCAACCGAATCGTATTCCCGGCCTCATCAACTACTTCCAAATCGTAGCGAATAACCACCTGCGTACCGATCGGCGCGTGGTAGTACACGCGCCACATATCCGCTTCCTTCATCCCCATACAGCCATTGGAGACAGGCTTGCCCAGGGTTTCCGGATTGGTCGTGGGGTGAATGAGGTGCCCGTACCGACGGCCGTCGATTTCCGGTTCGATCCAGGGGATGCCCGGCAGCTTGGTGACCCGGCCATCGTCGCGGCGAGTCACTTCGTAGCGGTGATTGTCTACGGGATTGCGAAACTCTGGCTTGCGATTAATCCGAACAATCTGCCCGGTGCCGGTTTGCGTGCGCAAGTCCACCTCCCGGCCCGCCATGGCCAAATAGCGACTGATCGGTTTTCCCACCCGAATCGGGAAAGCGTACCGCACGGAATCCCCTTCGCGAATGCGCAGCTTGAATTCGGGAATATTGACGTCGATCACCGTTTCAGCAAATACTGCCCGCAGCGAATCCACTTGCGCTGCGTCCGGAATGTCGAAACGGTCTCCTTCCCGCAACACGAGGAGCGATTGTGGATCTTCTTCAAAAATGCCGCGCTCCATGAGGCGGTAGTAATCCGTGTTTTCGAGCGTATCGATGATCCAGTCATTGTAGCGCACGAGCACGTGTTCGTCCACCGAATACGTCAGCACGGTATCCAAATGGGCCACCAGCGAGTCCATCCAGGGGAAGTACGCCCGAATGGGAATATCCCGTTGGACCGTCATGAAGTAGGAGGGCCGTTGCGAGACCGAATCCCGAACGGTTTCTTGAATGGGAAAGGCCTGAA
>CAZDET010000057.1:0-32824 GCA_964504335.1 uncultured Saprospiraceae bacterium | reverse complement strand
TACCAGCAATGGAAACGGCCGTGTGAAAAAGTGGGCTATTTTGTGAGAACGGCTGTCGCGGAGACAGCTATTGGATGGTGCCGCAAAGATACCTACTTAGCGCCTAACAAGCAAGCCCTGATTTGCTCCAACTCCAAAAACTCCCGTTCCGACCATTTTGATGCGTTTGCCCTAACTCATAGATGAACGAAAAGGCCGAACGATAGCAAAAACCTATGGAGACGATATCTGATTTTCAGCGCTCTCTTCTATATCAACTATCCCCATGTCGCCCAAAAAAACGAAATTGGCGGCATGAATCCCTATCCCTCCGATCACGTACAACTCCTCCCGGAAGTGGCTGATGCCCTCGGGGACAATCGGCCCGTCGTAGCATTGGAATCGACGATTATCGCCCACGGCATGCCCTATCCCCGCAATGTAGAAACCGCCTTGCGGGTCGAGCAGGAAGTGCGGGGGGCTGGTGCGGTACCCGCCACGATTGCTCTCCTTAATGGGAAGATCAAAATCGGCCTTACCCCCGAAGAAATCGAGCGAATCGGCCAGGGCGGAGCAACCGTGGCGAAGGCAAGTCGCCGCGACTTGCCCTACCTGCTGATGCAAAAAAAACCGGGAGCTACTACGGTGGCGGCCACGCTGATCGGAGCGGGGCTAGCGCGAATCCCGGTTTTTGCAACCGGTGGCATTGGAGGCGTTCACCGGGGAGGTGGTGCAACCTTCGATATATCGGCCGACTTACCCGAACTGGCGCGCACGAATGTGGCGGTCGTTTCGGCAGGTGCCAAGAGTATTCTCGATCTTCCGGCGACGCTGGAGTATCTGGAAACTTCGGGCGTGCCGGTAGTAGGTTTTGGAACAAATGAATTTCCCGCCTTTTACACCCGAACGAGCGGACTTGCGGCAGACTTACGGCTCGACGACCCCGCAGCCATCGCCGAGTTGTTGCGGCTCAAGTGGGAGCTAGGCATTCTTGGAGGGGTACTGGTGGCCAATCCCATTCCGGAAGCCCACGCCCTCGATTCCGAGCTTGTAAATCGGGCAATCGATCAAGCCCTATCAGAGTCAAACGCGCAAAGCATCAGTGGGAAAGCACTTACCCCCTTTCTATTGCGGCGAATCGAGCAGATCACCGGCGGTTTGAGCTTGGAGGCGAATATCGAACTCGTGTGCAACAACGCCCGACTGGCAGCGCGAATCGCACTTGCCCTGGCCGAATCAGGCTGAATTATCATTGATTCAACAAATGAACGCAGATGATCACCTATCTCAAAGGTCCCATTACCCATAAGAACCCCTCCTTCGTAGTGATCGAGGCCGGGGGTGTTGGATATCACGTCAATATCTCTTTGTATACCTACGCACGCATCGAGAAAGAGGAGGCGGTCAAATTACTAACGCATTTTCACGTGAAGGAGGACGCCCAAACCTTGTTCGGGTTTGCCGAAGAGGCCGAGCGCAACTTGTTTCGCCTGCTCATTTCCGTATCGGGGGTGGGGCCTTCCACGGCGCTGGTGGTTTTGTCTACGATGAATCCGGAGGAATTGCGCGCGGCGGTTATCGGTGAAGATGTAGCCAGTATTCGCCGGGTGAAGGGGATCGGGCCCAAGACGGCGCAGCGCATCATTCTGGATTTGAAGGATAAAATGGTCAAAGAAAGTGGCGAATCCCCGACAATGGCCCCGGTGCAAAACAATACTGTTCGGGAGGAGGCGTTATCTGCCTTGGTTAATCTGGGCTTCCCCCGACCGGCGGTGCAACGCGCGCTCAACCGGATTATGCGAGAGCAACCAGAAAGCCTTTCTGCCGAAAACCTCATAAAACTGGCCCTGCGGGAGCTCGCTTCCTGAGCGCGCAACCAAGGGTTTTGCAGTGTGTTGTGACGCCACACTCCAAACAGTGAGCCTGGAGGGCTCGCAATTCCCCTGTTAAAGTACGCTTAGCCATATTGCCCCCGGACCGGAGGGGCGTTAGAACATCGTCAATGCATGCACCGGTCGCATCAAATTGAACAAGGTGTATAGAGGGACCGAATCGAACTTGCTCCCCGAATCTATTATTACGTTATGCGAAGACAACTTCTACTGCTTGGTTGCCTGATTGTACTTGTTGTTGCTTTCAGCCGAAATGAAGACATCCGCCCGACTGTTATTCCTGTGACTGAGACGGCTCCGCCGCCTACCGATACGCTGCCCCCGATCAAACCTCGGTACGATAACCACATCACCGCACCCGCCGAAAACCTGATCGATCTGAAGGACCCGAACGCAGTGGAGCAAACGATCGAATACGATCCCGAAACCGGCACCTATATCCTCGAAGAACGCATCGGCGGCGAGTACTTCCGGCCGCCCACCTATCTAACCTTTGATGAGTACCTTGAATTTCGCCAAAAGCAGGACGAACAGGCTTACTTCGATCGCCTGCGCGGCATTGGCAGCGCCGGCAACGTCAGTGGTACCGATCCGCTGGCCGGTATCGATGTAGAAAACAGCCTGCTCGACCGATTATTCGGCGGGAATACCATCGATATTCGGCCACAGGGTTCCATCGATGTGACCTTTGGTGTAGATCATCAGCGATTGGATAACCCCATTTTGACCGAACGGCAACGGGCTACCACCGTCTTCGACTTCGATATGGCCATCCAGATGAACGTGACCGGCAAGATCGGAGAGAAGCTGACGCTGACCACCAATTTCAACAATGGAGCTACGTTCAACTTCGACCGCCAGCTTATCAAGCTCGACTACAACAGCGATTTGTTTGGAGAAGACGACATCCTGAAAAAGATTGAAGCTGGTAATGTGAGCCTTCCCCTGCGCGGATCGCTCATCCAGGGTGCGCAAAGCTTATTCGGTCTCAAAACGGAATTGCAGTTCGGCCACTTACGCCTGACGGCCATTGCTTCTCAGCAACAATCCGAACGCGAAAATGTAACGCTCCAGGGAGGCAGCCAGGTGCAGGATTTTGAAGTGCGCGCCGATGAATACGACGAAAACCGCCACTTTTTCCTTTCGCACTACAACCGCTCGGTCTACGAATTTTCCCTGCGCAACCTGCCGCAGATCAACACCCTCTTCCACCTGGAAAACCTGGAAGTCTGGATTACCAACAATCGCAACGAAGTAACGGACGTGCGCGATATCGTGGCTTTTTCTGACTTGGGCGAGCCCGAGCGCCTCACCAACCCCGAGCAAATCCAGGCGGAGGTCGATCCGTTCTACCGGGAAATCTGCGACGGCAAACCCCTTCCCGAAAACCGGGCCAATGACCTGTACGCCCGGCTGATCGCCCGGGGAGAAGAACTGCGGGAAATCGACCGCGCCGTGGCGATCCTCGAATCCGAATTCGACCTGCAGCAGTCGCGTGATTTCGAAAAGGTGAGCGCCCGCAAATTGAGCTCGCGGGAATACACGGTGCACCCCGAGTTGGGCTTTATTTCGCTCAACATCAATGTACAGCCCGATCAGGTGGTCGGGGTATCGTTTCGCTACAAGTACAACGGCGAAGTGCTGCGGGTCGGCGAATTGTCGACCCTGACGGACGACGTCAGCGCGGACACAACCAACCTGACGAACCGCGTCCTCTTTGTCAAAATGCTCAAGAGCACCACCCAGCGCGTTGGCCAGCCAACTTGGGATTTGATGATGAAAAACGTCTATTCGCTCGGGGCCTTTAGTGTCAACCAGGAGGATTTCCGGCTCGATATCCTTTACGACGATCCGGGGGAGGGCTTCAAGCGCTTTCTGCCAAGGTCTAATCTGGCCGGCCAGCCGCTGGTACAGGTATTCAACCTCGATCGACTAAACACCCAGCTTGACCCCTCACCGGACGGCATCTTCGACTTTGTGCCGGGGCTTACGATCAACCCGCAGAACGGTCGGGTTTACTTCCCCGTACTGGAACCTTTCGGAAGCTTCCTGCGCAATGAAATAACCGATCCGGAAATTGCAGAGGCCTTTGTCTATCAGGAATTATACGACTCCACAATCTTTCAGGCCCGGGAGTTTCCGGAGAAAAACCGCTACGTAATCCGTGGTAGCTATAAATCGAGTGTCAGTTCGGAAATTTCGCTCGGGGCCTTCAACATCCCACAAGGGTCGGTGCGCGTCACGGCCGGTGGTGCTCAGTTGGTAGAAGGACGCGATTACGAAGTCGATTATTCGACCGGGCGGGTGCGGGTACTCAATGACGCGCTGCTCAGTTCGGGAGTACCGATCAATGTGTCCTTTGAGGACAATACCCTATTCAATCTCCAGCAAAAAACCATGCTCGGTCTACGAGCCGATTACGAAGTAGATGAAAACTTCAATATCGGCGGTACGGTCATGAAGCTGTTCGAACGTCCCTTTACTCAGAAGGTAAACATCTACGACGACCCCATCAACAACACCATTTATGGGCTCGATCTGACCCTGAACCGCGATGCCCCCTGGCTGACGCGGGCGGTAGACAAACTGCCGTTTATCAGCACGGCTGCGCCTTCTTCCATTAGCGTCACCGCCGAAGGGGCCTATCTCGACCCCGGCCACTCGCGGGCCATCAACCTGAACCGCGATGAAAAGGGCGGAATTGTTTACGTCGATGACTTTGAGGGCAGCGCCGCTCCCATTGACATCAGCCAGCCAGTCAACCAGTGGTTCCTGGCGTCGGTGCCGCGCAACGACGAGCAAAATTCCAATCCGCTTTTCCCCGAGGCCAACTCCGGTACGCTGGCCGCCGGGGCCAACCGCGCCCTGCTCAACTGGTACCGCATCGATCCGACCGCTCGGACGAACCAGGACGACAATAACGTATACACCAGTCTGGTGCCCCGGCAGGAGGTCTTTCCCAACTTGTTTCAGCCGGCCAATCAGCTCGTCGCCCCCAACCAAACTTTTGACCTGACCTTCTACCCCTCCGTACGGGGGCAGTACAACTACGATATTCCGGGCGGATACCCCGGGTTAAGTGAAGGGATCATCGTCAACCCGACCGATGAGTTCAACCAGGTGCGGCTCAACGATCCCGAAACCCGTTGGGGAGGGATCATGCGGGCGTTGACCACGAATGATTTTCAAACCGCCAATATCGAATTCATCGAATTCTGGATGCTCAGCCCCTTCCTCGATCCGTTTGATGGCTTTTCGGCCGCCGAGGATGTCGATGAGAAGGAAGGTTCTTTTTACATCAACCTCGGTAATATTTCGGAGGACATTCTGCCGGATAGTCGTAAATTCTTCGAAAACGGCCTTCCCGGTCCGGCCAACCAGAACCGCCCGGTGGATGAAACTATCTGGGGCCGCATTCCACTCGGGCAACAGATTACCCGTGCCTTCGACAACGACAATGCCACGAGAATCCAACAGGACGTCGGCCTGGACGGCTACGACGACGATGGCGAGCGCAATGCCTTCGGCGATTACCTCAATGCCCTGCGCCAAACTGGTGCCCCCATCGATCAGGTGGAAGAAGACCCCTCTAACGATAACTTCCTCTACTACAATTCCCCCAGTTTCACGGGGGAAGATGGCGTCTTCGAGCGGTACCGGCGTTTCAACAACCAGCAGGGCAACTCGGCAGCCAACGACGGGAGCACCGAATTCCGGCAGGTGGCCACCAACATCCCGGATGCAGAGGATCTCAACCAGGACAATACGCTCAACGAAGCGGAGGCCTACTTCCAGTACGAAGTACCCTTGCGCTACAATCGGGCCAACCCGCGCGAAATTGATCCCAACACGCCCTTCATTACCGACCGAATCGAAGATCCGGACAACGGCCGAATCTGGTATCGCTTCCGCATTCCGCTGAGCACCTCGCAGCGGGTATCCGTGGGCGGTATTCAGGATTTCCGATCCATTCGCTTCATGCGGATGTACATGCGTGGCTTCGAGACGCAAACCGTGCTCCGCTTCGCGCGGCTCGAATTGGTACGCAATCAGTGGCGGCGCTTCACCCGCGACTTCCAGGACGCCGATACGCCGCCGCCGATTTCGGGTCTGGAAGACACGGAGTTTAGTGTAGACGCCGTAAACATCGAAGAGAATAGCGAGCGGATACCCTTTAGTTATACCCTGCCGGAAGGCATCATTCGGGAGCAGAATATCGGGGTGTTCAATGCTCTGCAAAACGAACAGTCGCTTTCCCTACGCGTCGATAACCTGTACCGAGGCGGCCAGGAAGCAGTGTTTAAATACACCGACGTCGACCTGCGGCTCTACGAGCGGCTGCGCATGTTTGTCCACGCAGAAGAGCGCGGCGGAGACATCGATCGCCTGGAGGACGGCTCGATCAGCTTGTTCCTGCGCCTGGGCTCCGACTTCGAGCAGAACTATTACGAATACGAAATACCGCTGTCCTTCTCCGATCCGGACGATGTGCTGGGCCTCGACCCGAATAGTACAGCCTACAAGCGCATCGTGTGGCCTACTGACAACGAGTTGAACTTCCCGCTCGAGATTCTGACGGCCCTCAAGCAAGAACGAAACGACCAAAACCTCCCGAGTAATCAGGAGTACGCCAGCGTCTATTTGCCCGACAATTCGGGAACGGAACACCGCATTGCCGTGCGGGGTAATCCCAACCTCGGCTTCGTGAAGGTGATGATGATTGGGGTGAAGAATCAAAACGGCCTGGATGCCGATGGGGCTTCCTTCGAGATTTGGGCCAACGAACTGCGTGCCGAAGGCCTCGACGAGCGCGGCGGCGTGGCCGCCCTGGCGCGGGTGGATATGCAACTGGCCGACCTCGGAAGCCTGACCCTGGCAGGAAACCTCAATTCGATTGGCTTCGGTGCCCTGGACAACTCCGTGCATCAGCGCAGCCGGGAGCGGACCCTCGGCTACGACGTGGCTGCTAACTTGCAGATGGGAAAGTTTTTCCCCGAAGAGTGGGGTATTCGCCTGCCGGTCTACGTTCAGCACTCCAACGTGACCAGCACTCCGGAATTCGATCCCTACGATTTCGATATCAGGTTAAAGGATAAACTGGCCGATGCCGACGATGCCGCCGAACGGGATAGCATCCGCGAACAGGCCCAGGACATCACCAAGATCACCACCTTCAACCTTACCAACGTGGGGAAGAACCCCACCAACACCCAAGGCCGGAAGCCCAAACCCTGGGATGTCTCCAATTTTTCGGTGAGCTATAGCTATACCAATACGCAGCACAGCGATCCCTTCATCGAAAATGAGGAGGAAAAGCAGCATACCGGCGCGTTGGACTACAGCTACAGTCGACAGGTGAATTACATCGAGCCGTTTAAGGGAATCGGCAGCAAGTACTTACGGCTATTAAAAGAATTCAACTTCAACCCACTGCCGAATTCCTTCACCTTTACGACCGTGCTGGACCGGACCTTCGCCACCACCCGCTACCGTTTCGACGATGCCAACGACCGCTTCACGACCTACTTCAACAAGCGCTTCCTCTGGAACCGCACCTACGACTTGCAGTGGGATCTGACGCGTTCGCTCAAGCTTGGATTCAACGCCACCAACAACGCCATTATCGACGAACCGAACGAACAGGAAATGGCCGAAAACCCCGATATCACCGATATCGACGCCTTCCGGCGCGACAGTATCTGGCAGAACCTGCTCGGATTTGGTCGCCCGAAATTGTATACGCACGGCATCAACCTGAGCTACAATCTGCCGATTCGCTACCTGCCGTTTATGGAATGGGTCCAGGTGCGGGCCCAATACCAGGGCGGCTACACCTGGACTGCGGCCTCCCTGAATGTCGATAGCCTCGGAAATGTAATTCAGAACAGCCAGAACCGACAGCTAAACGCCGATTTCAACTTCGAGCGGTTGTACGACCAGATCCCCGGTTTAAAGGATATTAACCGCCCCAGCCGGAGCAATGCCAATCAACGCGGCCGCCGTAGGCAGCCTCAAAACGAGGATGCGGAAGAAGAAGAAAGCGGTAATGGAACTGGAGCCGCCATCGCCCGGGCACTAATTCGACCACTGCTCTTGGTGAGACGTGGGCGATTTACCTACTCGGAAAACTTTGGGACCGTCGTGCCGGGCTACCTGCCGCGCACCAATCTGCTCGGCCTTACACCCGGCTTTGACGATCCGGGGCTGGATTTCGTGGCCGGTCTACAACCGCGAATTCGAACCCTAGGTGAAGAGAACTGGTTTGGCCCCGACGACTGGTTGTACAACAACCGGGACTTCATCACGCCCAACGTATTTCTCAACCAAGACGTCCGGCAAAACTTCACGCGTACCTACGACGCTCAGTTGACGCTCGAGCCGTTCCAGGATTTCCGCATTGATCTGAATCTGAATAGAACCTTCCGCGAAGATTACACGGAGACCTTTAAGGTAACGGAAAAGGGAGCGCCAGGTACCGATCCGCAATTCCAACACGCCGTGCCGACCTTCGGCGGATCGCTCACGGTTACTTATTCGGCACTCAATACGCTCTTCCGCGACGACTCGGCGGCGGTGGACTTATTCAGAACCTTTGCCGACTACCGCCTGACGATTTCCCAGCGGCTGGGCACCGACCCGCACCAGGACGAAGAGCTGGCAGCGAGGGGCTTCCGCGATGGATACGGACCCAACCAGCAAGAGGTGTTGTTGCCGGCTTTCATCGCCGCCTACACCGGTGAAGACCCGGCGCAGGTCAGCCTGGATATTTTTGACGTCAACGCCAGGCCCAACTGGCGGGCTACCTACAATGGCTTGTCGAGACTCAAGCTATTCCAGGAGATTTTCAGCAATTTCTCGATCTCCCACGGGTACCAATCTACTTTTACCATTAATAGTTACCGGACGAGCCTCGATTTTCTGGCCACCCGTCTGACGCCCACGGGGCCGCTCGATACGGTGTCGTTCAACTTCTTCCCACGGATCGAAATCCCCGATGTGGTCATTGCGGAGTCCTTCTCGCCGCTGATAGCGGTAGAAGCGCAACTACTCAACGGGATGGCCTTCAATTTCGACTACCGGCAGTCGCGCACGCTTGCACTCAGTGTGACCAGTAAACTGCTGAGCGAAACGCGTTCCCGGGAAGTGGTAGCCGGATTCGGCTACGTGCTCAGCGATATCAACATCGGCTTCCTCACGGGCGATCGCAATAACCGCAGCCGCCGCGATCAGGAGGAAGAAGAGGAGGCCCAACAACCAGGAGGCCGACAACAGCAGCGCTCCCGCACCGGCGGACGCTTGCAGGTGAACGATATGGATATCCAGTTCAATTTCAGTTTGCGCGATGACGTCACCTTCGCCCACAAACTCGATCAGGATATCACCGAGCCGACACGCGGGTCGTTTACGGTGAGTTTTTCTCCCTCCGCGGAGTACCAGCTCAACCAGCGCCTGTCGCTACGGCTCTTCATGGACTACCGACGGACTATTCCGAAGAACACCCTTGGTTATCCGCAAACGACAGCCGCCGGAGGCGTGGTAGTGCGGTTTCAGTTAAACTAACCGGGTTCTTTAGTACGTTAGTTCGTTAGGCACTACGCACGGTTAATGAAAGAACAGAAGACCTGACGAACTATTGAACCATGAAAAAATCCACCATCGGCCTGATCATCGGAGTCATGAGCGTGGCGATTATCAGCCTGGTCGGGTTGCAGGTGGAGCTCATCCGGCAAAACCTTGCCGAGAACCGCAAGCAGTTTGAAAACGACGTCGACAAGGCGCTGGGAGAGGTGCGGGAAAAGCTCCTGCAGGTCCTGATTCTGAACGATCCCAATTACAACGGGTATTTCTTGCGCAATCAGCGGCCGACTCAGGGAGAAGCCACCACCCAGACGGTGAAGGGGGTTGGAGTGGCCCGGCCGGTCCTTTCGGATACGGCTTTCTCAGATGTAGTGGAAAACCTGAAGATCCAGAAGCTAGAGGATCTCCGCTACCTTCCCATCGAAGAAGCTATTCCACTGAAGGATCTGCACGAACTGATCTACACCGAATTCCGCAGTCTGGGCATCCGGAGCGAGATCGAGTACGGCATCTTTTCCTACGAGCATCAATCGTTCGTGATTCTGAACGGCATCTACCAGATTCCCGAGGCCGCTCCCGATGAGCAGGCCATCGAAGGATTCGAGAGTATTTACAACTCAGGAGATACGATTTCTCTGTTCAACCAGTACTCCTACGAGCCGAAGGGCAGGTTGGTCGTTTATTTTCCCAACCGAAACAGCGACGTCTGGCGATCGCTGGGCCTCAATCTACTCGCCACCTTCCTTTTAGCAATACTTATCTTGCTGTGTTTCAGCTATACAATTGTCGTTATCCTGCGTCAGAAGAAGGTTTCCGAGATGAAAACGGACTTCATTAACAACATGACGCACGAGTTTAAAACGCCCATTGCAACCATCTCTCTAGCAGCAGATAGCATTATCAGCCCGCGAATTTTATCCGATCCCGATAAGGTAAGCCGCTTCACCGGCATAATAAAACAGGAAAATAAACGTATGAATAGTCAGGTGGAGAAAGTTCTCCAGATGGCACGCATAGACCGACAAGAGTTTGACCTAAAGCTTACGGAGGTTGACTTACACGAAATCATCTGTAGTGCAATCGAAAACATTCGCCTGCAGGTGGAGCCCCGCGACGGGACGGTGGCGACTGATTTTGAAGCCGACCAACCGATAATCGAAGGAGACGCAACCCACATCTCCAATGTGGTGAATAACCTCTTAGACAACGCAAATAAATACTCCCCAGGTAGTCCTGAAATAACCGTCCAGACTCAGAATATAAAAGGCGGCGTCCAGTTGAGCGTGACCGATAAGGGAATCGGGATGAGTAAGGAAAGCCGCAAACACATCTTCGACAAATTCTACCGGGTGCATACCGGAAATTTGCACGATGTAAAGGGGTTTGGTCTCGGCCTCAGTTATGTAAAGGCCATCATGACGGCGCACAATGGCTCCGTCGATGTGAAATCAGAACTAGGTAAGGGAAGTAGTTTCATCCTCTTCTTCCCCTACCGAATCAAATAATTTGCTTGCTCGTATGAAAGCTCGCCTGTCATTGGTTGATAATCAAGCTTAAATCATGGCGCATAAAATTCTACTGGTAGAAGACGATCAGAACTTCGGCGACGTATTGCGGTCGTACTTGGAAATGCACGAGTACGACGTGACTCTGGCCACCGACGGGGCCCAGGGCATCGAAGCATACAACAAGGGCGAGTTCGATCTCTGCATCCTCGACGTGATGATGCCCAAAAAGGACGGCTTCACGCTCGGAAAAGAAATTCGGGAACGCGACAGCGACATGCCGCTCATTTTCCTAACCGCTAAAACGCTGAAGGAAGACGTGCTGCAAGGCTTCAAAATCGGCGCCGATGACTACATCACCAAGCCGTTCAATAGCGAAGAGTTGCTCATGCGGATTCAGGCCATCCTGAAGCGTAGCCGCCAGGGCAGTGAACCCAAGGAAGAAGTCAAGGAATTCAACATTGGCAAATTCCATTTCAACTTCCCCCTGCGCATCCTGACCTTCAAGCCCGGCGAGGAGGACGAGCGCAAAGACAAATTATCGCCCAAAGAGGCCCAACTCCTCCGCATGTTTGCACAAAACATGAACGACATCCTGCCGCGCTCCGAGGCATTAACCAAAATTTGGGGCGAAGACAATTACTTCACCGCCCGCTCCATGGATGTCTTTGTCACCAAGCTGCGCAAATACCTCAAACCCGACGACAATATCGAGATCGTCAATATCCACGGAAACGGTTTTCAGCTGCTGGTACGCGCCGAAGAAGAAGCCTGATCTTGTTGTTAATGGTCTACGATTCACTGTATAGGGGGCTCTCCTGCAATAAACAGTGAACCGTAGACCATAAACATCCAATTCGTCTGCAAACAATACGAACAAACGTTCGTTTTCTTCTAAGAAGCCGTATATTTGTAGCAGCAAGAAATAGGATATGGACATCAAACGACTAGAAGAACACTTCCAGGAACGTATCGACGCAGACGAAAAGATCGAGCCCCGCGATTGGATGCCGGATCGGTATCGCAAGACGCTCATCCGCCAGATCAGTCAGCACGCTCATTCCGAAATTGTCGGCATGTTGCCGGAAGGAAACTGGATTACCCGCGCTCCTAGTTTGCGCCGTAAAGTGGCGCTCCTTGCTAAGGTGCAAGACGAAGCCGGGCATGGTCTTTACCTGTATAGTGCTTGTGAAACGCTGGGAATAGAGCGCGGCGAATTGCTCGACCAGTTGCATAGCGGAAAGGCGAAATACAGCAGCATTTTCAATTATCCTACTCTTAGTTGGGCCGACATCGGGGCCATCGGCTGGCTGGTCGATGGTGCGGCCATCATGAATCAGGTGCCGCTCTGTCGCTGCAGTTATGGTCCGTATGCGCGGGCGATGGTGCGCGTCTGCAAAGAAGAGAGCTTCCACCAACGCCAGGGCTACGAAATCATGCTTACTCTTTGCCGCGGTACGGAAGAACAGAAGGCGATGGCTCAGGATGCGCTCAACCGCTGGTGGTGGCCGTCTCTTATGATGTTCGGGCCGAATGATGCCGATTCCAAGCACACCGCCCAGAGCATGAAGTGGAAAATCAAGCGTTTCACCAACGATGAGCTGCGTCAGCGCTTCGTCGATATTACGGCTCCGCAGGCCGATTTTCTCGGCATTCAGGTTCCCGACCCGGAACTCAAGTGGAACGAAGAGCGCGGCCATTACGACTTCGGCCCCATCGACTGGAAGGAGTTCTGGGATGTGGTCAGCGGAAACGGCCCTTGTAATCGCCAGCGTTTGCGGGCTCGCCGCAAGGCGCACGAAGACGGTGCCTGGGTCCGCGAAGCTGCGATGGCCCACGCGGAGAAGCGCCGGCGGCGCGAGCAGGTCAAGCAACCTGCGGTCGCTTGATTAATTCAGTAATGCTTTAATACTGTACTGGTGGGTTCGAAATGCCCGATTAAAGCATTACAGTATTACAGCATTAAAGCATTATGAAGATGGATAAGAAAAACTGGCCCCTCTGGGAAATTTTCATCCGAAGTAAAAATGGCTTGAACCACAAGCACGTGGGCAGTCTGCACGCTGCGGATAGCGCTATGGCGCTGGAGAATGCCCGCGATGTGTACACCCGCCGAATGGAAGGAGTGTCCATCTGGGTGGTAGAAAGCAAGTACATCACGGCTTCCAACCCCGATGACAGTGCGGCCTTTTTCGATCCTGCTGAAGACAAAGTGTACCGGCACCCTACTTTCTACGACGTGCCGGATGAGATCAAGCATATGTAGTTTTCGTTTTCCACCACCACATTTTTTCTCAGTCCTACACCAATCATGAATAACGCGACCAAATTGAGTTACACCCTTCGCCTGGCCGACAACAGTCTGATTTTGGGGCAACGCCTCGGCGAATGGTGTGGCCACGGTCCGGTGCTCGAGCAGGATATTGCGCTTACCAATATTGCACTGGATTTAATTGGTCAGACCCGGCTCTGGATGGCTTATGCCGCTGAACTGGAGGGGGCTGGTCGCGATGAAGACCAAATCGCCTTTTTGCGTCCGGCTGGCGAGTATTACAATTTGCTACTGCTGGAGCAGCCTAACGAGGATTTTGCCTACACGATCGTTCGGCAGTTTTTATTCGACAGCTTCAATTACTACCTGCACGAAGAATTGCTCGGCAGTCAGGACGAACAATACCGGGCTATCGCCGAAAAATCGATGAAGGAGATCACCTACCATCTCCGCTATTCCTCCGAATGGATGATTCGCCTGGGGGACGGCACCGAAGTGAGCCACGCTAAGATGCAGACAGCACTCGACGACTTGTGGATGTACAGCGGGGAGGCACTGGTTCCCGACGAAGTGGATCGCAAGGCACTGGAAGCTGGATACGGTGCAGACCTCGAGAAGATAGCCCCAGCCGTGCGGGCCAAGCGGAAAGAAATCATCGAAATGACTACGCTGCAATTACCCGAATCCGAATGGATGCAAATGGGAGGTAAGGCGGGACGTCATTCCGAACACCTCGGCTACATACTCACCGAAATGCAGTACATGCAGCGCGCCTACCCCAATATGCAGTGGTAGTAGACGGATTGTGTATATTCACAGCATATTACTGCACCATTTCTCATTGAGTCCATGCGCGATACGGCTGTGCGCCACCAACACCTGCTGCTAAAATTAGCTACCCCTTACAGCATTGGAACGGGTTTTTACCTGCGTACGCACAACCTAATCATTACCAACGAATATACGATCCGGGACCACCAGGAGGTGGTTGTAGAAGGGTTGTCCGTCGAGCGACAGCTCGCCCGGCCCATTTACTTCGACAGTTACTACGATCTGGCATTCCTGAGAACTGCCAAACCGCTGGTGCTTCCCGATCTTCCAATGGGGGAAGCTATCACGGAGGATATGCCGATCCTGGCACTCGGACAGCCCGAAAATGGAGAGCTCTGCTGGAAAGAAGGACAGATCAGGCAAACCGATTATCCGCTCAACGATCTGGAATATGTGCACCACTCCGCCACTCTTCCGGTAGAACACAGCGGCGGCCCCCTGCTCGATACACAGGGGCGACTGATTGGGCTAAATTTTCTGGATGAGCAAAGTGGAAACGGCCTCGCCCTTCCGATTGCCTACATTGAAGAATCAATTGTCGCCTTTTCCAAGGGGGGAGGGCAGCCCGCCGCACGATGCTTCAACTGCCGGAAAGTCGTCTTCGAATCCGAGCATCCCAGCAAGTACTGCCCACACTGTAGTGCGCGCCTGTTGTTGCCATCCGATCTGGCTCCCTACGAACCAACCGGCCTGCAATACACCGTGGAACAAATCATCGAGGCAACCGGTAATGACGTCCGGCTCACCCGACGCGGGCCGAATACCTGGGAAATTACGCAGGGAAGCGCCAAGATCGCGGTTTCTTACCACGAAGAAAGTGGTCTGATTACCGGAGACGCCTACCTGGTACAATTGCCCAAAGGAGACGATCACCGGGAGTTGTTCGAATTTCTGCTCCGCCAAAACTACGAGTTGGAAAACCTCACCTTTAGCGTTAAAAAAACCGATATAATTCTCTCATTGCTTATTTTTGACCGCTATTTGAATGTGGAGACCGGACTGCGGTTGTTTCGGCACCTCTTTGAACGAGCTGACTACTACGACGATGTGCTGGTGGATACCTACAGCGCCCAGTGGAAGTGAGCTTGATGCTCGGGCTTCCGAGTGCTTTTGTCCGTTGCTCTACTTTGCGTGAAACAGACAATTTCTTACATTTGAGGCTACAAGCGTCCTGATTACGAAATATCCGTCAAATCAGTGTCGTTTAGGGGGTGTGCGACTCGAAAACTACCCACCGATATCGCCCAGGTCGCCTTTCAACTACTCGGCAAAAGCTATACCCTTGTTTTAGTGATACCCTTATAGGATTGCTTCCTAATGAGGATTTGGCAAGCAATTTGCTTGTGGTTTAGAGAACAGTAACCGTTAACTAATTGGACTACAGTTCTACAAATTGGTATATATGAATCTGCTGAAGTCACTCGGTCTTGTGGTGTTATTCCTGTTCGGGTTTGGTCTAGTACAGGGGCAAGACATTCACTTTTCCCAGTTTTATCTCTCTCCGCTCAACCTCAACCCGGCTATGACGGGGGTGATGAACTGTAATAGCCGGCTGGTAGCCAACTACCGCAACCAGTGGGCGAGTGTGCTGCGCTCCAATTCGTTTCGGACGTACTCCGTTAGCTACGATCAGCGCATTCCCGTCGGGCGGTACGATTACTTCGGCATCGGTGGTACCTTCTGGGGCGATCGTGCCGGTGAGGCGAACTTCGCTACCACGACGGGTAAATTATCCCTCTCCTATGCGAAAAAAATGGGTGGTGGCCGCAACGACGGGCAGTACCTCGTAGTTGGTGCCGAGGGCGGAGCTGCTCAGCGGAGCCTCGACTTTTTAAGGCTGCGCTGGGGAACCCAACACGACGGACTTGGTGGATTCGACGAGAACCAGGACAGCGGCGAAGAATTTAACCGCGACCAGTTTCTCTTCGCAGATATAGCCGCAGGCCTTTTGTGGTTTGCCGTATTCGACGAAAACAACAACTTGTATATTGGTGGCGCATTCCACCACCTCAATCGGGCGAACCAGTCATTTCTGGAAGATGGCGAAGACCTGCTCTACAGCCGCTACACCGCACACGCCGGTGGCGAGTTTCTGGTCGGCAACAAGTTCGGCCTGGTGCCGGGCGTCATCGTCATGAGCCAGGGGCCCTCCTTCCAGGTCAACGCCGGTACCAGCCTGAAATTCTTGCTGGGTGGTGGCCGCAACAGCAGCAACCAGGCATTCCAGGTGGGTGTTTGGACCCGACTCGCCAATAAAATCGACTCCGGTGTCCTGAGCGATGCCGTCATCCTCTCTACTCGTTTCGATTACCAAAACTTCAGTCTTGGCTTTAGCTACGACGTAAATATCTCCCCTCTTCAGCAGGCTAGTAACAATAACGGCGGCTTCGAATTGGCCCTTCAGTACAAAATCTGTGGCCAGGAACGCCGAGGAATTTACTGCCCAAATTTTTAACTTCGATCCTGCCTTCCTATTATTCCGATCACTCAAAACGTACGACCATGTTTGGTAACAACACCAGCAGCAAAAACGACAGCGCAAAACCTCGCTCCACCAGCAGCAACAACGCCACCGGCGGCCACTCCCTGAACAGCATCAATCAGGGCACCACGATCGAGGGCACCATCCGGGCCAAGAGCGATATCCGCGTCGACGGTACTATCAAGGGGAACCTCATCTGTGAAGCAAAAGTAATCGTAGGGCCTACCGGTTTCGTAGAGGGCGAAATCACCTGCGAAAACGCGGTCATGGAAGGAAAATTCGAGGGCATTCTGCGCGTCAAGGAACTACTGAACGTCCGCGAAACCGCCCAGGTCAATGGCGATGTCAGCATCGGCAAATTGATCGTACAACCGGGAGGCGTATTCAACGTCAGTTGCAATATGAACAACGGCGGTACTACCACTAACCCTGCGGCGAATAAGGCTAAAGCCGAAGATCGTGCCAAATCAAAGGAAGTCGCAGCCTGATAATTCCCCGGAAGAGGAAGACGTAGGCGACAAACTCCGGAAAGGGGTCGGAAACTACGCCAAATACTCCGGTATGGCCATTCAGATGGGCCTCATCATTACCGCCGGAGTGTTCGGAGGGCGCTATTTAGACGACACGCTGGGTACAGCTCCTTACCTAACTGTATTGCTCGCGCTGGTGGCAATCTTTCTGGCCCTGTACGTCTCGTTGAAAGACTTTCTGACCGGCCCTAAGAAATAGATCAACTTCAAATAGAAAACCTGGAGCTTCCCTCCGGGTTTTTCAATTTGTAACTTGCACTTTATGGATCAAGGCCGATTTTTTTCCCTGCTGCTGGTCACGACGGCTACCACCGCGCTGGTAGTGTTTGGATTGCACCAAATTCCTCGCCTACAACCGTATTGGTTATTATCTTTATTGTCGACGGTGGGCTTTTGCCTATTAAGCGTATTCATGTATTACGCCGGTCGAAACGCCGCGAGAAGCAGTAATAAGAATGACTTCACCAACATCATCATGGGATTCACCATGGGCAAAATGGTGCTTTCCTTCGTCCTTATTTTTGCCTATCTCAAGTTGGTGGAACCGGCGGATAAAATCTTTGTACTCCCTTTCTTCTCTATTTACTTAATATACACTGTCTTTGAAACCTATTTCATGATGAAACTCGGTCGTACCAATGCTTGATCCTACCAGCCCCCACTCTATCCGCACCGTAGAAGTAAACGAGCAATACCGCTTCGAAGTGGATGACTTAGCACAGACGGACATACAGCCCCTCGGCCCTGACTTGTTTCAGGTGATCCAAAATGGACACACCTTCCAAATGCACCTGCTGAAGCTAAATCGAGAAGCAAAGCAGTGCCTGGTAGAGGTTAATGGAAATCGCTATCACCTTCAGCTCCACGATCAGCTCGATGATATGATCGATCGGCTCGGCCTCGCCAAAGGAGCCAGCACGGCTATCGGGAGCGTCAAAGCCCCCATGCCCGGATTGGTGCGGGCCATCCTGGTAGAGGCGGGGCAATCCATCGAAATGGGGCAGAATGTCGCCATTCTCGAGGCCATGAAAATGGAAAATGTGCTCAAGGCCCAAGGCAATGGGGTGGTAAAGCGGGTTACCGTCGCGGTCGGAGCAGCTGTTGAAAAAAACCAGGTGCTGATCGAGCTGGAAGATTGATGCTGACGCGCATCCCGAGTCTCTACATTGCCCCTAGCCCCAAAGGGGGGCGTGGGGTCTTCACCGCTCAACCCATCGCCGCCGGCAACCTCCTCGAAATTTGTCCGGTCATCGTCCTTCCCCCCGAAGATCTGCCCAGGGTACACGCTACCCGGCTGCACGATTATTACTTCCTCTGGGGCAACGACGGGGCCACCGCCATTGCCCTCGGCTTCGGTTCGCTCTACAACCATTCGTCCCAACCCAACGCCGACTACGAGATGCACCTCGCCGATGAGTCCATCCATATCCGGAGCATTGCCGATATTCCCGCCGGCGCGGAGATTACCATGCACTATACCGACGGGGGCCGGAAGCAGACGGAGCTTTGGTTTGAGGAACGGTAGCTATTAATTCGGGCTATGTGACCCTGATTACAAGATTTTTCGACTCCCCTGCTTTTTTTTGCTCAAAAATCTCGCCATGAGCAAAAATATCGCAGTGCTATTTCTTTTTTTCCAATTCTATTTCGTGAATTATGCACAAGGCTTAGAAGTACACCCTACTCCTTTAGCGGAGCAGAAATCCCCCCCGTTCCGAATAGCCGCACTTATCGGCCATACCTTAATCCCCGAAGAGCACGCTGGCGAAAACTTTTTTATCCCTTCCTGGGGGCTCGATGTAGAATATTGGCCTCATCATAAATGGGGAATTGGCATCCACAGCGATCTGGAGATAGAAACGTTTGTCATTTTCCGAAACAACGAAGAGCAAAGTGAATTGGAGCGCTTTTCTCCATTAGTCAGTACGTTGGACATCCTTTACAAGCCCTGGAAAGGATTGGTTTTGCAACTGGGCCCCGGGATAGAACTTGAGAAATCAGAGAATTTTAAATTGTTCCGGGTCGGTATTGAATACGAATTTGAGATACACAATCATTGGGATATTGCCCCTACGTTGTATTACGATTCTCGGTTCGATGCCTATCATACCTGGTCGGTCGCCCTCGGCATAGGAAAGCGATTTGGGTTTTGATGGGCAGGCAGTCCGCAAGGCATCACTCCACACTCCCCAACACCCGTTCTTTTTGCTTGCGCAGTTCTGTGAGCTGCTCAAAATTGGAAAGGCCACATTGTAGAAAGTCGGCGTATTCCGCCGGTTCGGGCGTGTAGCTGACGGGCTGGTTGAGCACCTGGCCATCGGGCGACATGAGGACGTAGAACGGCTGCGTATTGACCTGGAAGGTTTCGGCCTGGAAGTGGGCCCAACGATCCCCTTTATCCCGGAGGCGACGTTCGCCGCCGTTGGCCCGGGTTACCGTGATTTGCTCTTCTTCGGGCAGTGCTTCCTTATCGTCTACGTAGAGGGAAATGAGCACGTAATCGTCCTTTAACAAGGGATATACCTCCGGCTCCGGCCAGACGTGCTCTTCCATCTTGCGGCAGTTGACGCAGGCGTAGCCGGTGAAATCGATTAGTACGGGCTTGTCGACCTGTTGGGCATAGGCCAACCCGGTTTCCAGATCCTTGAAGCAGTCGAGGTTTTGCGGACAGTCGCATTCCTGGAAGAAGCTGTAGCAAACCGGCGGGGCGATCCCGCTCAGTAATCCTAAGGGGCGATAGGAGCCGGAGCGTTCATCGGGCAAAAAGCCGCTGAGGAGATACAGCACCATAGCCACGGCCAATCCGCCGAAGGTGGCGCGCAACGGAGTTATTTTTCGAACGGCACTATCGTGTGGGAAGCGAATAAGCCCGAACAGATAAAGGGCAATGCCCAGGCCGCAGAGAATCCAGATAAGCAGGAAAGGCTCGATGCGCAGTACCCCCCAGTGCTTGACGAGGTCGGCGTTGGACAAAAACTTGAAGGCCAGCGCCAACTCCACAAAGCCAAGGACCACCTTCACACTGTTCAGCCATCCTCCGGATTTTGGTAGTGACGACATAAACTGTGGGAAAACGGCAAAGAGCGTAAACGGTAGCGCGAGTGCGAGGCCGAAGCCGCCCATACCGGCGGTTAGTTGCATAGCTCCGCCTTCGGCGGTTAGCGCACCCACCAGAAGGCTGCCCAGAATCGGACCGGTGCAGGAGAAGGACACCAGCGCCAGCGTCAGGGCCATGAAGAAGATGCCGACGAAACCGCCAATCCCTTCGGCCTGACTTGATTGGTTGGTCCATTTATCCGGAAGCGTCAATTCGTAGTAGCCGAAGAAGCTGAAGGCGAAGAAGACGAATACCGCAAAGAAGAAGACATTAAGGAATACGTTGGTGGATAATTCATTGAGAATATCGGGATTGAGCGAATCCATCAGGTGGAAGGGGATGCTCAGCAGCAGGTACACCAACACGATGAAGAATCCGTACAGGCTGGCGTTGCGAATGCCGGTTGACCGGTTGTTGCTTCCCTTCGTAAAGAAGCTGACCGTAAGCGGAATCATCGGGAATACACAGGGTGTCAGCAGGGCCAATAGCCCACCGATGAAGCCCAGGCCAAAAATGGTGAGCAGCCCCGATCCTTTCTGGATATTTTGTTCGGGTAGTTCACAGTTGCCGATTGGCTCGTTGTTGATGGAGGGAAGCCCGAGCGGGGTGGCGTCGAGGCCCAGGTCGGCGTCGGGGTTGGTGATCGCCAGATCGAATTCCATAGGAGATGCTCCGGAAAGGGTGCCTAAGCTACCTGTCAGTGGATCGAAGGAAAGGCTGAACGGCAGGTCGCCGGGCAAGCATTGGGAGTCATCACAAGTCATGTACTCCACGTAGCCCGTTACTTCCGTCGTACCGGCGGGCACTTCGATCGTGCCCGAAAAGGTGACCGGCCCGGAGATATATTTAACCACATTTACTCCGAAAAATTCATCTATGCCCGACTTGCGCTTCCCGCCTTCTTCCATGACGGGTCCAACGAAGTCAACGCTTTCGGTATCAAAGAAGATGGCGGTGGGAATGGGGCCCTTATCCGGATCGTTTTCCTGTGAGTACAGCGTCCATCCGGGGGTAAGGTCGGCTTTGAATACTACTTCGTAGCGGTTGTCGATGGAGGAGGGATTTACCCGAAGGGTCCAGTCGATGGGATCGAGCAGGCCCGAGTTATTCGGTGCTTCCCGGAGTTCGAGGGGAGCCAGGGTAGTCGCAGGTACCGTTTCTGCCTCGGCGGACGCGGCTGTCGTAGTTGCGGATAGGTTTTCTGTTGTCGCTTCGGGGGATTTGGGGGTGGCTTCTACTATCATCTGTGCTGCTTCCAGTTGGAAGCTAAACGGAATGAGGTCGGGTGGGAGGCATTGCTCCTGATTGCAGACCATGAATTCGACTTCGCCGCTAATCGGCTGGCTGTAGTCGGTGACCTTCACCCGCTGTTCGAATGAGAAGGAGGGAGCCAGCAGCTTGATGACATCCATGCCGAACAACTCGTCGAAGCCCGATTTAGTCTTTCCCTTCTCCACGACGCCCTCGATGCGGCTGAAGTGATCGCCCTCGTCAAAGTAAAAGGCGGTCGGAATAGGGCCGCCTTCTTCAATGAACTGCGAGTAGATGTACCAGCCGGATTCGATGTGGGCCGTCCAGGTGAGGCGAAACTCCCCGTCGCCGAGCGATTCGGACTGGGTGCTCCAGGTAACGGGATTCTGGATCTGGGCGAAGCCCGATTGGGTGACGAAAAGCGTGAAAAACAGGAAGGATATCCACCGCATAGCGCTGTTGTATTTGGGACTTGACACTTCGTGTAATTAGTACTTTAGTCTTTTTGGACTTTAGTCCGTTAGTTAGGCCCAAGAAGCTGTTTATTAGAGAACTAACGAACCAAATAATTAAAGAACTTGATACACACTGCACTTAACACTTCGCAATCGAAGTTAGGTTAAGATGCTGGTAACTTAGAGATGCTATGTTAGCATTTCTTAAAAATACGCTCCCGAACTGGAAGGGTTAGTATCACGGAAAACAATAATAATTCATTAACAATTAGACGGTAAGCGCCCCGATCATGCTGTCAAAAATCAGCCGGCCGTCTTCGTTGCCAAGGATGGCCTCGGCAGCGCGCTCGGGGTGGGGCATCATTCCGAATACGTTGCGCTCAGCGTTGCAAATGCCGGCAATGTGATCGATTGATCCGTTGGGATTGGCCGCTTCCGTCAATTCCCCTTCTGCATTGCAATAGCGAAAAAGTATCTGATCGTTCTGACGAAGTTGCTCCAGCGTATCGCTATCCGCGTAGTAGCGCCCTTCGGCGTGGGCAATGGGAATTTTCAGCACTTGCCCTTCGGTGAGTCCTTGCGTCAGTAAGCTATTCGTACTGGCTACCCGCAAATGACTGTTGCGGCAAATGAAGCGCTGGTTGGTATTGCGTAGGAGGGCCCCAGGCAGGAGGTCGGCTTCGCACAGAATCTGGAAGCCGTTGCAAATGCCGAATACGTAGCCCCCCTGGCGGGCAAAATCGACGACCGACTGCATGATAGGCGAAAACCGGGCGATCGCTCCGGAACGCAGGTAATCCCCGTAAGAAAAGCCGCCGGGCAGCACCACGCAATCCCCTTCTCCAAGACCCGACAAGCTGGTGTCCTTATGCCAGAGCTCGATGACTTCCTGTTCGAGTACGCTGCCGAGCACGTGCAACATATCTGCATCGCAATTAGACCCGGGAAAAACGACAACTCCGTACTTCATAATCCGATTGGTTGAATGCAACTGGGCGCAAAAATAATCGCTTCCTACAGGAAATAGGAAACGTATTGTAATAACAGCACGACTGCCAGAAAGATGAGATGCAATGCTTCGGCCACTCTCGGGCTCGCTTTTGTGAAGCGCATGGCCGTGATAATGCTCAGCGGGAGCACCAGAATCTGAAAAAAGGCAAGCTCTAGCCTACCGCCCACCAACACCGTCAATCCGCCAATGAATAGCATCCAGTACAACAAATCGACCCGCTTGCGGACGTCGATGGTCGTCTTTATCTGCGTTCCGGAATATCCAATCAGTGTGCTGAGTACCAGAAAAAGCATTAATCCCAACTGAATATAGCCCAACCGGTCGAGTACGGGAAGCGTCGGAAAGGCAAAGACCCCCACCCATTGGGCATGCAGATAGGTCGGAAGCGCATCGTACCAAAAGTGACCTACCCCGATCAGGAAATGCGGGACGAGTATGCCAATCAGGAAAATGAGCATCTCCTGCAGCTTTCCCTGGCGAAGGGTAATCAGAGCCACGATGCCGAGCAGGGCAAAGCTTAGGTATTCCGGAGCAAACAGGCTGGCGAGTGCCAGAAAAAACCCGGCATTGAACAGCGGTTCGGCGACTTTATTTCGGCGGAAGGTATTCACGAGCTGCCCCAGCGTAAGCAACAAGAAGATGTTGGCCAACTGAAACGCATGCAGGTCCAGAAAGGGCGGAATGGCCGAACCAATCAGCGCAATGAACAGCCCCGGAAATAGATTGGATGGGCTGAGCAGGCGGTTGCCGAAGGCAAACGCGATGGTCAGGATAGCCAACACGAAAAGCACGATAATGGCAAGTGCCGGTTCTATCCAGGAGTTGGAAAAAGACAGTTGTTCGATCCAGGTACCCAAAAGCCCACCGGTCGAATCGCTATCGGGCAACGGACGGATGAACGCCGACAGGCGCACAATGCCCAAATAGAAAATCAGGAGCCCACTGAACAGAATTTGATTGGATCGAAATAATCGTAGCACCGCGGTGTGTAATGTCTTGGTCTCAAATTAACGAAAAAGCTCTTTAGGGCTGATCCGCGCCGAAATTGTACCAATCGATATTGCGGGTCAGGTACATGATGGTCGCCAGGATGAGCAGCAAGCCGATACTTCCGAGCAGGAGCGCGTAGTCGCGCAACTGGAGCAAACTGTAGAAAAACCCGTAAAGAACCGCTAAAATACTGCCTACGAGCAAGGTAAGTCGAAGGTTGCGCAATACAAAAGCGCTGTAGAAGGTAATCAACCCCAGAATGATGGCCGCACTGACCAGATAGGCGGAGTTGAAGGCAAAGTGCTCTGAAACAGACAACAGCAAAATGTAGAACAAGATAATAGCAGAACCAATGAGCAGATACTGAATCGGATGGAGGCGGCGGCGATTGAGTACCTCGATGAAAAAGAAGGTTAGAAAGGTAATCAACACAAAGAAGGTGGCGTACTTCGCCGAGCGCATCGTCTTTTGGTATTCATCGATTGGAAGCAACAGGCGCAACCCGAAGGTGCTGAGATGGTAGTTGCCGGGTGGGGGGGCAGCATACTCATTGCGCACAACAGGTACGCCGGGGGCCGCGCGTCCAATAAAGGAGCCAATACCCTGCTGGGCGTAGTTGCGGTTGAGTTCCAGCACGCGCCAGGTGGCGGTAAATCCGGTGTCGGTAACGGCACGCTGATCCGGCAGGAAGGCCCCTTCGAAAGAAGGGTTCGGCCAGCCGGAGGTGAGGCTTACAGTGGTCGTCCGGCCGAAGGGCGCAAAGGAAAGTTGAGAGCTTCCCTTGAGTCGCAATTCAAACCCAAAATCGAGTGAATCCGGTTGGGCATTCAGCCCGAGGGGCAGGCTGGCTCCCGAATCAAATATGTCATTACTCGGTGTGCCGGGGCCAAAGGCGTAGGTGGTGTCGTTGCCGACGACCTCGATGGCGGATTCAATCCCCTTCATATCGCTGATACCGATGGTTAGTTGGGCATTGGACCATTGCAGGGCCGTTTCCGGAATGTTCAGTGCTTCCGGATGGAGGTTTTTAAAGGTGGTTTCGATGGCCAGGCGGGTTTCGTATAGCACGACGACGTAGATGCCCCGGTAGCGCTCTTGTGGCTGGAGGGCACCGTCGATTTGCAGCTGATCCGGTAAAAAGTGGGCATATCCGGTTTCGCGAAGCAACTCTCCGTCGGGGCCGGAGCGCACGTAATCGTAGGGCACCGAGAGGATGGGCCCGATGAGCGTTTGTTCGAGCCCCCACTTGCTACTGACTTCCCGGATGGCCTCGTCGCGCAATTGCTGGCGCTCGTTGATCAGGGACTGCAGGAGCCCCACCGGGATCAGCAATAAGAGTGCCAGCAGCCCGATGGTGAGCATTTTTAGGGTCAGGCTATGCCTTGCCCACTGATTGATTCGGTCGAATAAGCTATTTTCTTTCATGGATGCAGGTGTTGAAAACGAATGGCGTCTCCGGGTTTTAACTGCGCCAGGCGGTCGAGGTCTTCATCCAATATCTGGCCGAAGCGGCAATAACCGCCGGTTGTTTGGGCATCGGCGAGTAAGATAATGGGCAGGCCGGAGGGCAACAACTGGATAGTTCCCGGAAACACCGCGGAGGAAACAATTTCGGAAGCATTCGGCAGGGCCAGCGCAGCCCCATCCAGGCAGTAGCCCATTCGGCTACTGTTTTTACTCAGTTTGTAGGTTTGCTGAAAAAATCCCTGCTTAGCGCGTGGGTCGAACCGGCTCATCTCCGGTCCGGAGTACACGCGAATTGGCCCGTCGGGATAGCGGGGTAAGGGTGGAGGCGTGGCGGGTACCCGCTGGTGGGGGCGTCCGGCAACTTCGATGGCGCTACCGCTCTGCAGGATGCCGATGGGGCTGTTCAGCGGGTGTCCCAGCGGCAGTGCCCCCTGGCTACCGAGTAGCTCGGGCGTACGCCACTCTCCGGCGATGGCGAGGTAGCAACGGCACCCATAGACCGGCTTCCCAAACTGTAAGACACTGTTTTCCAACACCGGGACCGGCTGGTTCATCGCCACCGGTTGTTCGTCGATGGTCGGAGAAAGGTCGGCTCCCGTGAGGGCAATCATGGTGGAGCTGTTGAAGTGGAGCTTGGGGCCGTTTAGAGTGATTTCGAGCACGGGGTTCTCCGCCGGATTTCCCACCAGCGCATTGCCATACGCCGCCGCTTGCCGGTCGAGCGGCCCGCCGGCAGGCACCCCTAACGACCGGTAACCACGCTGCCGTCCGTCCACAATCAGGGTCAGCAAACCGGAATGCACCACCTCGAGCCGAGTAATCGTCCTCATAGTTGCTTATGATATCGTTTCCACCTCCTGCGCCAGGCGCGTCCACAATGCGGTGATATTGTCCGTTCCTATTGCTGTCCACTGCTCCCACTCCTGCGGGGTAATTGGATAGAAGGAAATTTCATCGCCGGCTCGCAAGAGGAAGGGATGCTCGGCAATTGGTTCGAAAATTGGGACGGGCGAACGTCCGATAATTTGCCATCCACCGGGAGCATCGGTTGGATAAATGCCCGTCTGCGCGCCGGCTAGTCCGATCGATCCTGCTGGAACCTGCGACCGGGGGCTTGCTTTGCGATTGGTGCGAAGCGCCTCCGGGAGTATACCAAGATAGGGAAAGCCCGGCAGAAAACCGATGAGATATACGCGGTACCGCGTGCTGCTGTGGAGCGCAATTACTTCCTCCCCACTCAACCCGGTGGTGAGGCACACGAAATCAAAATCGGGCCCGTAAGCATCTCCATATACCACGGGAATTTTAAACCACCGCCGCCCCGGTACCCGGATAATCTGCCGGGGGTCCCAATGCGCAATCCAATCGATTAAATTACTCACATCGATCAATTTCGGATCAAATGGGATCGCCAGGGAGGTGTAAGATGGAATCAATTCTCCTACCCCGTCAAGATTGGCGATCTTCAGATCCGCGGCCAGCTTGTGGACCTGCGCATTGATGGCTGGGTCGATGCGTTCTTCCCACTCCACCAAAAGGACGCGGTTGCCGAATGGGGTAATGCGCTTAATCATGGGACGTGGGGATGAATCGAGATAATGGTGCTACTCGGATGGCGCGTTCGTCAAAGACGTGCCGAATCTGCCGGGCAATGGCCAGTGCATTCGGATGATCGCCGTGCAGGCAAATACTGTGTGCGGAAACGTTCACCGGCGCTCCTCCGGGGGTGACCACTAGTTGGTCTTGTGCTAGTTGAGCTGCTTGTCGGGCCGCCTCCTCCGGATCGTGGATAACCGCTCCCGCTTCCTTTCGCGACATCAATCGCCCGGTAGGCGCGTAGCGCCGGTCGGCAAACGCCTCACGGGCATACGACAAACCGGCTTGTTGGGCGGTTGTTTCCAACGGGCAGTCGGGTGGCCCCAATAGAAAGACGTCTCCAAGCCTGCGCAGGGTATCGACTACCGTTTCTGCCACCACTTCCTCGTAGGCCGCTCGGTGGTAGAGGGCGCCGTGTAATTTGACGTAGGAAACCCTACCTCCAACCGATCTGGCCACTGCTTGCAGCGCTCCCACTTGATAGAGGATCATGGGGCCTAAATCGGTGGGCGATACGTCGATCTGTCGACGGCCAAATCCCAACAGATCCGCGTAGCCCGGATGCGCCCCGATGAGGAGGTCATTTTCCAGCGCCCACTCTACAGTCTCCCGCATTACGGTGGGGTCACCGGCGTGAAAACCACAGGCTATATTGCAAGAAGATACGTAAGGAAATATCTCCTTATCTTGTCCGAAACGGTAAGTTCCGAAGCGCTCTCCCGCATCGCAATTCAAATCGATACTACGAGCGGCGTCTTTTTTATCGGTGGGTTGGCTCACCTGCTTTCCGTATTGATACAATCAATTACGCGATAATAATCGGTTATTCAAAGAAATTGCAATGCCGCAATACGCAATCTCCGACGTCCACGGTTGTGCGGATACCCTCAAAGCCCTGTTGAATCGAATTGGCCCCACCGGGGGCGATGTGCTTTTTTTTCTTGGAGACTATATCGATCGGGGGCCGAATAGTAAGGGGGTAGTGGATATCTTATTGGAGCTGGAAGCCGGTGACATCGAAACCGTCTGTCTGCGCGGAAATCACGAAGAATTACTGTTGCGCGCGCTCCAGGATGAGAGCCGCATGGACAACTGGATCATCAATGGCGGAATGACCACCATTGAAAGCTACTTGGAGGAGGAATCTTTTGTGCTTCCACCCTCCCATAAGCATTTTTACAACCGCCTCCCCCGTTACCACCTGACCCCTGAGTACGTCTTGGTGCACGCCGGGCTGAACTTTGGCCTGGCCGATCCGCTCGAAGACGAGCACAGCCTGATTTGGATCCGAGGTTGGTACAATCGAATTGATCCTCAATGGCTCAACGGGCGGCTAATTGTGCACGGGCATACGCCCATTCCCAAGCTCGAAATCATTCGAATGCGCGACCAAACCACGCACCTGCCGGTTATCGATATTGATTGCGGTTGCGTATTCGATAGCCCCTACTACCGACACCTATGTGCGTTGGAGCTCGAAAGTCGGGAGTTGTATTTCCAGCCAAACATTGACACAAATAATTGACTATCAAACCAAAACAGGATTGACCGAAAAAAAGTAGATACGTCCATTCATCCAATCAGTCGGTTTAATCCTTTTATTGGGTAAATCATTTGTTATGGCTACGGTTCCAATTCCAAATCAAAACCGTCATCCCACACTCACCTATTCCAATCCGGATGATCCGCGGCTCAAGCGGTTGTTTATTCGGGCGGTAGAGCGAGCGAGTGGCTGGCCGAAATTGGAGCGGCTTTACGCCGAAGTACGGGAGGAACGCCCCCCGGCTTCCGAATTGTGGAACTCGGTGCTCGGCAAGCTGAACATCGAGGTGCGATTCGATGCCGAAAAGCTGGCGGCCATCCCCGCACGAGGGCCGCTGGTCGTAGTGGCCAACCACCCCTTTGGCGTAGTCGATGGCCTGGCCATGGGAAAGCTGCTGAGCGACCGCCGGGGGGACTTCAGCATACTGGTAAATAATGTACTTTGCCGCGAACCCATGTTCGACGACTTCTTCCTGCCCGTCGACTTTCGCGAAACCCGGGAGGCCATGGAAACGAATATCCAAACCCGCCGGCTCTCTGCCGACCGGCTGCGGGCCGGGCAGGCGCTGGGCATTTTCCCCGCCGGCGGAATCGCCACGGCCAATCGCGTGGTAGGACGCGCCCAGGACCTACAGTGGAAGCGCTTCGTAGGGAAGCTGATTCAACAATACCAACCGGTGGTTGTACCTATCTTTTTTCCGGGGCAAAACAGCCGCTTGTTTCACCTCGCCAGTAAAATTCATCTCGACTTTCGCCTGAGTCTCCTCCTGCACGAGGTGCGCAACAAAATGGGCCAAACAATACAGGCCAATATTGGTGATCCCATTTCTCCGGATACCCTTGCTTCCTTCAAAGATCGCCAACTCCTCCTGGATTACCTGCGGGAGCAGGTTTATGCCTTAAGATAGCCCGCTCGGATTAAGTCAAATCAGCGCGGCGGAAACTCCAGTATCCGATTAGCGAAAACAACAGGCAGTACAACACACTATACAACCCCTGAATTTGATAGCCCAAGAGCACGGGTGGGTCAAAGGCATTGGTCGTCTTGCCGAGGTAGAGGGTTGGAAAAGCGTAGGGATTGAATGGCGAAAGCGGCGAATCCAGAATCAGGGTAGAGCCGACGTAGAGCAAAATCCCCACCGTCAGGGGCACCAAAAAGGCGCGAAAGCGCAAGCTCACCGCCATTTGTAAGCCCAGGAGTCCAAGTATCGAAAGGAGGGTTCGGCTATACAACAGCCCCACCGCTGCCCAATCGGGCGGATATCGCAATAGCCCGCTAGCGGGCCAGATGAGGCCCAACACCACCCCACCCACGAGCAGGAGCAGCACGAAAATGGTGTGCGCTCCGGCAAATAACAAGAACGTATAGGCCACTTTAGTCAGGTAAATGGCCGAACGATCTACGGTCTGTACAAACACGTGCTTCCAGGTCTGATTGCGGTGCTCCACGTAGGCGACCAGGCTGGCGATGATCACGACGAATAAGGGCAACAGCATGAAGTTGATGCCGTTGTAGTGGTTCAGCACAAAGGCAGTCCAGGGATTGCCCGCTTCGGGCAGGCGAAAGTTTTCTACTTCGAACCAATGCAGGATTAAAAACCCCGGCTCCAGGGTAATGGTACCGACCACCGCCAGCCACAAGGGGAGGGAATTGGGAGCCTTGTGCAGCTCCGCCCGGAAGGCCCGACGAAATCCCGTCATGGTTCGATGCTTGTGGGTTCGGTCGTAGAATCGCTTGCGAGGAGCGCCAGGTAGAGATCTTCCAGCCGCACCTCCTGCGGATCGATGCGGTAGATGCCAATTCCTTCGCCGCGCAGCCGGTCGATCAGGGGCGGAATGGCGGAGCGGGCGGGTACTTCTACGGTCAGGGTATCCGGTTGGTAGTCGATGTTGAGCAGGCGGGCGGCGCGTGCATTATCATCGGTCTCCAGCAACAACACCAGGCGATCCGGAATGCGGCTGCGCAGTTCCTCCATACTCCCCTGAAAGGCCAGGCGGCCGTCTTTTAGCAGTCCGATGTGGGTACAGGTTTGTTCGATTTCGCTCAGGATATGGCTCGATTGAATAATGGAGATTCCCGCCGTGCTGCCTAGTTCGAGAATGAGTTGGCGGATATCTCGAATACCCTTGGCATCCAACCCATTTGTCGGCTCGTCGAGGATGAGCAGTTCGGGATCATGGAGGAGGGCCAGCGCAATGCCTAGCCGTTGCTTCATGCCCGTTGAGTACTGGCTGGTTGGCTTTTCGGCTTCCGCCAGCAGGCCGACTCGATCCAGCAGTGCGTCGATCCCGTCTGCCGGAAGTCCGCGATAGGCGCAGCTCACCAGCAGGTTGCGCCTTCCGGATAGATGACTGTACAGCGAGGGCTGCTCGATGAGCGCCCCGACCCGGCTGAATACCGCCGGTCGATTATCCCTCAGCGGTTGGCCAAGTAGGTGAACTTCGCCGGCCTTCGGAAAAAGCAACCCTACCACCGTCTTTAGCAGGGTGCTTTTCCCGCTGCCGTTTTGCCCTAAAAAGCCGTAAACCGCTCCGCTCGGCACGGCCATGTCGATGCCGCGTAGAATCGGTTCCGAACGCGGGTAGGCAACGTGGAGATCGATGGTCTGTAAGGCGTTTGTCATCCTATTCTCTCAACAGCAATCACATGGATTAGTTGGTAGGGAGGGTACAGCCCGATCCGATCTCCAGGGCGTACTCGGCACAAAATTGGCGTACGTAAGACGACTCGTTCGCATCCGGGGCGCGGTTGAATTTCCCGGATACCTGCTCCAACCGCCCGGGCGGCTGCACTTCCAGCGTCAGGAGGGGTTTGGGCGTCTCCTCGCCCTCCTGGCGGTACATGCTGTAGATGTAGCTCTCCCCCTCCTGGCATTTGCGCAGGTAGGAGGCCACGCAGTGATCCATGCGCTCGCCTTCCTCCACCAAATCCTTCGGAGTGGTAATGGCGGCAATCACGATCCGTACATCGTCGCCGGTCGTAAATATGCGATCCGGCCAGGGAGCGGGCTGGAACGGCTGCGACCACACGATCTCCAGTTGGCGGCTGCGGTAGCGATCCCAGCGTTCCTTCATGCGGCACAGCGAGTCCGGTGTCCGTCCCTTCAATTGAAGGTTCGGAAACAGCGGGGGGATCATGATGTAGAGCTCCCTCTTCTCATCGTAGACATGGACCTCCGACGACCATTGGTCGTTGACGAACTCCAGCTGCCAGTCCCGTTCTTGCTTATCCCACACTTCGTTGTGGATCCAGAAGCGCAGCAACTGGTCGCGCAATTTCGGCGACGGTGCCAGCACGCAGCGTCGTACACTGGCCAGCTCGGCGGCAAATTTCGGTGTTGCCCCCAACTGCCGGGCCAGGGCATAGCCGTAGGCCTGGTACCAGCCGAAGGAGCGGGGTGCTTCGAATAAATAGTGATTCATCCGGCGCGTGAAGGGTTGCGGGGCTTCCGCATAGCTGTGCATCCCGTGTCCGGTGGCCGTGTGCATGTAGTATTCCACTTCCGGAAACGAGAAGAAATACGGTACGTACGGGTGGCTGTGGGTAAACAGCACCCCCGGCAGGATTTTCCGAATGCGCAGTGCCGCCGGTACGGGGTAGCGCTGTTGCAGGTGCTGCAACAGGCTCGGCAGTACGCGGTAGGGGTCGCTAGAGCGCGGCGGCTTCCAGGTAGCAAGGGGCCGCTGCGGACGGCACTTGAGAAAGATCCGCCACGTCAACACCCGGAACGGAAGCTGCGCGAATTGCAATTTGGGATGCTCCAGCAAATCCCGGAAAAAGTGCACCGGTTGTTGGTACAACGGCTGGAAGCACGTCTTGGCATACCGCCGTGCCGCCTGGCAAGCCGCGATGTGGAGTCGATCCTTGCGGTAGGCCGCCGGCAACCGTTGCGGTCTGAAGCCGGCCTCTGCCAGCCGCGCAAAGGATACAGGTGGTTTTTGTGCCCTGCGCGCCCGCTGCTTCTGCCGGCGCAGCGCCGACCGCCATTGCTGCGCAGCGCGCCGCTCTAGGGATTGTTGGTGGTTGCGTTTTTTGCGATTGGCCATAGTCTAAAGCGAATGCTTTTGGGAAAATGGGAATACTTCAGGGCGGTCCCTTCCCGGGCCCCGCCGGTTCGGAGCTACTTTGCCAGATCATAAGTCGTAAATTGTCGGATTCGAAAATGGGCATCCCCACCAGATGGTCGGCCAGCAGGGTGAAGTATTAATGCCTTCAGGAGTAGGAAAAGTTCCCGCAGGAAAGGGTTAATGCCGTCTTCGACGGGCGTTAATATTTTAATGCTTTAATCGACTGAGGTACGACTACTTTGCCCCATTGACTAACAGGGCAAACGCATCAAATGCC
>CAZDET010000056.1:17011-32842 GCA_964504335.1 uncultured Saprospiraceae bacterium | reverse complement strand
GGGGCGGCGGCGAAATCACCTCGGATGAGGTCTTCGTCGAAGCCTTCAGCTTCGACGGGGAACCGGGCGCAGCTCCCTCTTATCCCGATTGGACGACCGTGGGCAATGGTAATTTTCCACGCTCGGAGTCGCAAATGATCACTTACGAAGGGGAGTATTACTTCTTCAATGGTTTTTCCCCCGGTATCGATATTGAAAACAGTGTTGAAAAATACAACCCCGTCACTAATACCTGGACGTTACTGCAATCGATGCCGCTCAATCTCGATGGCTCGGTCAATGCGGTTACTCACAACGGTATTGCCTTGGTCGGTGATCAGGTCTGGATCGTTGGCGGTCGGGTAGGGGACAACCCCGGCCCCGTGACCGATAAGGTGTGGATTTACGACATTTCCGACGATTCCTGGACGCCCGGTCCGAGCCTGCCGCTCAAGCGGGGCAGCGGTGGCCTGGCTCGCCTTGGCAACAAACTGCATTACGTGGGCGGATTCGACGAGAATGCCTTCTGCGATGTAGACATTCACCTGGTATACGACCTCGATGAACCGGGGCTGGGTTGGCAAGACTGGACGGCTACTTCGCCAATGCCCGAGCCGCGCAACCACTTCGGCACGGTCGTTATGGGCGGCAAACTGTACACGGTAGGCGGTCAGAATGGCCACGACGGCAGCGGGTGTGGTAACGCTGCCAATAATCAATTCGTACACGTCTACGACCCGATCACCGATAGCTGGACCCGCCTGGCGGATATTCCCGAGAAAAAATCGCATATCGAGCCTTGTACCTTTGCACAGGATGGCCTGATCTACGTAGTTGGGGGGCAAAACCAGGGGGATAAGGTATGGCAGTACGATCCTCAGACGGATACCTGGACACAACTGGTGGACATGAAGCTACCGGAGAAGCTTTTGGCTCCCGGTGCCCGTCTGTGGGAACAGCACATGCTAGTAATGATGGGCGGCGCGCCGGGCACATCTTCGCCGGTAAGCACGACCCGACTCAAGGATTTCCCCCGCGTGCCGGAGTTTCAGCTCGGATTCAATCCGGGAGTAATCACGCTCAACATGGGGCCGAATCAAACAACTACGGTAGAGACCATCTTGTACAATGTGGCAGGGGAGGCCAGCACCAACTACACCATCCCAACGAGTAATCTGCCCGGGTGGCTCTCAGTCGATAATGCCACTGGTACGGCGCGGGAATCCTTTGCCGAAGTTGAACTAACGATTAACACGGCCGGCCTATCTAATGGGACCTATTCCTACACCCTACAGGCCAATGCCCCTGGTTACCAGAGTGGCTTTTTAAATGTAATGGTTATGGTGGATGACGGTAACCCTGACCCTGATCCAGACCCGGACCCCGATCCGGACCCCGATCCGGACCCCACTCCTAATTTCGATCTCTGGCTGGAAGGGGAATGTGGCACCATCGGTTCCAATTGGGAAACCGGTTCCGATGGTCAGGCTTCCGGTGGCCAGTACGTATCCGTACAGCCTGGCTTTAATTCATTGGGAAGCCCTCCCTCCGATGTTCCGGCCAACCGGGTGTCGTTCACCTTCGATCTACCCGGTGCCGATGACTTCCGTTTGTTTGCCCGCATTAAAACACCATCGAGCAGTGATGACTCCTTCTGGGTACGCGTCAACGGTGGCTCCTGGATTCGTTGGTGGCAAGGAATCGGCACCGGCAACTTCTTCGATTGGAAGGAGGTTATCGAAAGCCCGTTCAGCCTGCCTGCCGGCACCGTAACCATCGATTTCGCCTACCGCGAGGATGGTGCACTGCTGGATAAGTTATATCTGACCAATTACGCCGGCTCTCCTGTCGGACTAGGCGGGACGGCCAGTAATTGCGGTGGTACGCCACCTACCAACAACGCGCCTGCCGCAGTTGCGCAGGCCAATCCGACTTCCGGAATCGCTCCCTTGACGGTAGGACTCGACGGTAGTACCTCTTCCGATCCGGATGGCGATGCACTCACCTACGCTTGGGCCTGGAACGGTGGCTCGGCCTCCGGAGCCCAGCCGGTTATTCAACTGGAAGCTGGAACCTATGCGATTACACTGACAGTCACCGATCCGGGCAACTTGTCCGATACGGATGTCGTAACGGTTACCGTAACCGAACCAGCCGGTGATTGCGGCCCGCTACCAGCACCCTGGACCGGCGGCGACATCGGTAATGTAGGCGTGACTGGAAGTGCTTGCTACGATGCTACCAGCGGCCAATTCGAAATCGAAGCTAGTGGTTCGGATATCTTTGGAACGGCTGATGCCTTTCATTTTGTAAGCCAATCGCTGGATTGTAATGGGGAAATCATTGCCCGGGTCGAATCGCTCGTGGCCACCGATCAGTGGGCCAAGGCCGGTGTGATGATTCGGGCAAGTCGCCAGGCAAATGCCGCGCACGCCATGATGATTATTGCCCCCGCACCGTTGAACGGCAACGAGGCGTATTCCTTCCAATACCGCACCACTACCGGTGCATCCACGCAGTTTACCGGTCCCGATGCTACCAACGGCACCATCGAATGGGTCCGGCTTGCGCGCAACGGAAACACGGTAACCGGCTATGTGTCCACCAACGGAACATCCTGGTTGGAAGTAGGCAGCGCTTCCATTGCCCTGGATGCCAACGCTGAGTTTGGCCTGGCCGTCACGTCCCACAATAATTCGGTTTTAACCACTGCTCTGTTGGACAATGTACAGATTGTCGAGTGCAACCCTTCGGGCGACCAGGACAATGACCAGATTCCCGATACCGTCGACAACTGCCCGGCGATTGCCAATGCCGATCAGGCGGATTTCGACAACGACGACATCGGCGACGTCTGCGATCCGGACGATGATAATGACAACGTACCTGATACCGAAGATTGCGACCCCTTCAACAACACCATTGGGGCGGCACAAACGTACTATGCAGATTTCGACGCCGACGGATTCGGTGATCCGAACAGCCCGCTTACCAGTTGTACGCAGCCCAGCCAGTACGTAGCCGACAATACCGATAATTGCCCCAACACGTTCAATCCCGATCAGCAGGATACGGACAACGACGGCATTGGCGATGCGTGCGATGCACCGCCAACCGGTGGTGGGACGGATTTCTCTCTGGAAGCGGAGTGCCTGCAGATCGGTGCCAATTGGAGTGAGTTTGAAACTCCGGATGCATCCTCGGGCAAGTATGTGGTATTTCCCAGTGGAAATTCCTTCAGCACCCCACCGTCCAATACAGCCGATCAGCTCATCGCTACGGTGAACCTTAGTGAGGGGGGAGCCTACTTTCTGTTCTTCCGGTTAAACACGCCCAGCCCGGCCGGCAGCAACAACTCCTTTTGGGTGCGCATCGACAATGGCCCCTGGGTTAAGTTCTGGAAAGAGCTGGGAGGTGCCACTCTTACTTCTGTCGGGTTCGAGTGGTTTGAGGTAAACGATGATGGCGCGGCATTAAACTTGAATTTAACAGCGGGCAGCCACACCATTACGGTGGCCTACCGGGAAGATGGAACCCAGCTCGACAAAATATTTTTGAGTAAAAACAATACTCTCCCCATCGGAACCGGTGCCCCCGCCGATAACTGTGGGCAAGAACCTCCGACAAACGTACCGCCCACAGCCGTTGCGGCGGCCAACCCAACGAGCGGCACAGAACCACTCTCCGTGCAGCTCGACGGCACAGGTTCGACCGATACGGATGGAACCATTGTCGACTACACCTGGGCCTGGAATGGCGGTAGCGCCAACGGGGCTACCCCAACCGTAGTGCTGAATGAAGGTATTTACAACATCACTTTGACCGTTACGGACGATCAGGGAGCCATAGATATGGACATGACGACAGTGACGGTCAGCAGTTCAGTACCTTCAAATAATCCTCCGGTAGCCGTAGCTGCTGCCACACCCACCAGCGGCGAAGCACCCTTGAACGTGCAGTTGGACGGAAGCGCTTCCAACGACTCAGACGGTACGATCGTTCAGTACAACTGGGCCTGGAATACTGGAAGCGCGAGCGGCGCTACTCCCAACATCTCCCTGGATGCCGGAAATTACGATATTACACTGACCGTTCTGGACAACGAAGGAGCCGCCGATATGGACGTAGTCAGCGTTGCGGTAACCAACCCATCGCCCGCTCAGCAAGGTGTGGTAAGCCTGACCCTCGTCAACGCCGACGATAACACCGATATCAGTCTGCTAATGGATGGCATGACCCTGGATTTGAGTACATTGCCGACTACCAATCTGAATGTGCGGGCCAACACCGATCCGGCTACCGTAGGAAGCGTCCGGCTCGAATTGAGCGGTGCCACGCAAAACCTGCGTACCGAAGGAGTGGCCCCCTACGCCCTCTTTGGGGATAGAGGAGGTAATTATACCGCAGGACAGCTCAATTTGGGAACCCACACGCTCACCGCTACCGCCTTCACGGGCTCCGGTGGCGGCGGTACTCCTTATCCTGCTTTCACCGTGAATTTTTCGGTAGTAAACGGAACCAATCTGAACCGGATTGCTACTACTGCACCTTTCCAGGTATTCCCTAACCCTGCTTCCGAACAAGTTTCGGTAATCTTCGAGACGAAGAGCGAAGCGCCACTGCAAATCCAGCTGATCAACGCCTTCGGCCAGCAGGTGCGCACCTGGAAGCGGGATGCTGCTTCGTTACAGCACGATTTGTCCCTCATCGGATTGCCGGCCGGCATGTACACGATCGTACTTGAACAGGATGGCGAATTCTATGAGCAATCGTTGATCCGCCTGTAGGCAATCTGTCTGTTCTGAAGTAAAAAAGTTGCGGTGCACATGCACCGCAACTTTTTTATTTACCTCACCGGGCGCTCCAATCTGGAAGTGATTCAGACTGCTCCTCCATGCGTTTGACCAGATACTTAAATTCGGATTTAAAGCCATATGGATCGGGTAAATCCGTATCGGCTAACCAGCCTGAAATCGATGCATAGCTACTCGTACCCTTGTATTCGGAATCCCGAAGCAGCATCGAAAAGGCCGCCACACTTGCTGTAAATCGGGTGAAATCGGAGGCCGCTTCGAAGGACTTTCCGCTATCGCGGATGTACCGCTGCAGCAGGATACTCTCATTGGCCTCCGGCAGCTTGTACCGAAAATCAACGTGCAGAATCGGAGCCTCACCGCGGCTGTCTAGTTCGGTAGGAATAATTTCGTACAGTGCCGTCACATTCTGGCCGGCGGCAATATCGCCGGCGTCCTCTCGGTCGTCTTCGAAATCTTCCGGTTGCAGGACTCGATTCTCGTATCCGATGAGGCGGTAGGACTCGACGTAATCTGGATTAAAGGTTGCCTGTACTTTTACATCTTTGGCCACGGTGAAGAACTTGCTGTATTCGTAGAGGAATACCTTTTTTAGCTGTTCGACGTGGTCGATGTATTCGTAGTTGCCATTCCCGTGGTTGGCTAATTGTTCGAGCGTGGCGTCGTTGAGGTTGCCCCGGCCCACTCCCAAGACGGTCAGGAAGATTCCGGAGGTCCGTTGTTCCTCAATCAAGTCCACTAATTCCTTCTGGCTTGCGGGGCCGACATTGAAATCACCGTCGGTGCCCAGGATGATCCGGTTGTTGCCACCTTTGATGAAGTGGGTCCGGGCAATATCGTAAGCGGTCAGGATGCCCTGAGCGCCTGCAGTACTGCCTCCGGAACCCAGGCGATTGAGGGCCCGTTTGATTCGGTCTTTTTCATTTCCGGTGGTAGAGGGGAGGGCGACCCCGGCACTACCCGCATACGTGACGATGGCCACCCGGTCTTCGGCCTGCAGGCTGTCCACGAGTTGTTTGAATCCACTTTTCAATAAGCCGAGCTTATCCTCGTCGGCCATCGAGCCGGATACGTCGATTAGAAATACGTAATTCGAGGGAGGCAGGGCCGGTTCGACCAATGGCCGCCCCTGGATGCCGATCCGCACTAGTCGGTTGCTTTGGTTCCACGGACAGGCGCTGACTTCTCCGCTCAACGTGATTGGATGAGGAGAAGCTTGGTAAGGGTAGTGAACATTGAAGTAATTGATCAGCTCTTCCGTCCGGATAGCTGCCTGGGGAGGTATTTGTGCATCTTGCAACAAAAACCGGCGCACATTGGCATACGATGCCCCGTCGGTATCGATGGAGAAGGTGGATACGGCTTCCCTGGTGGTTTCAACGAATGGGTTTTCGGTAAAGGAAGTATATTGATCACCTGCAACCACCGGATCGGGCTCGTAGGCGGTTTCCGCTATGCCACCGTATTCGTAGTTGGTACAAGTGGCGGTGAGCAGCAGCAGGGAGATGCTGCTGGATAATAGTGTATTCCTCATGTTGGTGTTAATGAATGAAAGGGATGCCCCCAATTGATTTTCAGCAGAATGGATGGTACCCCATCGATTCTTGGTGTGGCGAGGAATTAACTTTAACAATTCGGTGCAGAAGGTATTGTGGAATGGATTGCTGAATTTACCAGGCCATTCGGAACTCGATTGGCTAAAAATGGGTCTTGATCCTGCAAGCCTCCTTAATTCACTTATAAATTGAATATATGCTGCCGACATCAACCGCTCAAATCGCATCTATACCACTTCATGTCAAGTATATGCGCTGGATGCTCCTTTTTATCGTTTGTTCTTTCTGTATGGCTGTGCAAGCCCAGCCGGAGCAATTGCCCGAGCTTAATCTGGAAAACGACGGAATCGATCAATTGCTCAAGGAAGCAAACGTACCCGTTTTAGGGCTTGGGTTTATTCGCGATAGCACCTTAAAGCAAATTCGGATGTACGGTCAACTCCGCGACGGCAGTTCCGCACCTCACAATACCCTTTTTCAGACGGCTTCCCTGACCAAGCCGATTACCGCCGTCACTGCCTTGATCCTGGTAGAGCGGGGACTGCTCGATCTGGACGAATCGCTGGCGGCACATTGGATAGATCCCGATTTGGCGGAGGATAATCGCGTCCAACTTCTGACACCACGCATTGTGTTAACCCACCAAACGGGCTTTCCAAACTGGCGCTCCCAGCTAGAGGAAGGCAAACTGGCTTTTCAGTTCGATCCGGGGACGAATACCCAGTACTCTGGCGAAGGGTTTGAATATCTACGGAGAGCGATCGAGCAAAAATTGAATCGCCCCTTTGAATCCATCGTCCGAGAATTCATTTTCACTCCCCTCGACATGACTGATTCGTATTTAGTTTGGCCGGAAGTAACCCCGCCCCAACCTCTAGCCGTCGGGCACGGGCCGGATGGTTCGGAACTAAATCCCATCTATTTCAAGGAGGCCAACGCTGCAGATGGCCTAGTGTCAACGGTGGAAGATTATGCGACCTTTTTAACCGCCCTGCTGAACGGGCAACTGGTTTCCGACTCGACGTTTCAAACTATGGTCACACCAGTGGGAGCTACCGATCCCAATTCGCAAATAGGGCTTAGTTGGGAGGTGTTCCCGAATTTGGGAAACGGGGCATACGGCATCATGCACACCGGAGCCGATCCGGGGTATCGGGCACTGGTTTGTTTGTTGCCTGATTCGGGTGATGGGATCGTGATGCTGGCAAATGGAGAAAATATCCTGCCCGTTTGGCTAGGGGTCATTGCCAATTACTTCGGGGAGGTCGGGATGGAAATCATCTCCCGCAAATAATTCCCGTATCTTTTGCCTATGCCGGAAGGAGGAATACCATTGCTTGCAGTTGATCGGTTATCGGTGTGTTTTGACGGGAAGATCAAAGCAGTAGATGACCTTTCTTTTGCGATTCGGGCAGGCGAAATCCTCGCCCTCGTCGGAGAGTCAGGTTCGGGCAAAAGCGTGACGGCGTTGAGCCTCCTGGGGCTCGTTCGGCCGCGAACGGCTATGCAGGCTGGTCGAGTACGGTGGTCGGAGGATGGAAATTCGGCGGTCGATCTGTTGCAGCTTCCCGAACGGGCACTCAACAAATATCGCGGAAACCGGATTGGAATGATTTTTCAGGAGCCGTTGGCTGCCCTCAATCCCACGATCCGTTGCGGAGCACAGGTCCAGGAAGTACTACAACACCACGCAGGGCTATCGCCGAAGGTAGCCCATCGAAAGATGTTGGAGTGGCTAGAGCGCGTCCAGCTAACGGATGCACATCGAATCGCACGGGCCTATCCCCACCAACTTAGCGGTGGGCAGCGCCAACGGGTCATGATTGCGGCGGCCATGTGTACCGAACCGGCTTTGTTAATCGCAGATGAGCCGACTACGGCTCTGGATGTTACGGTTCAACGGGCCGTTCTTGACCTATTGCAGGATTTGGTCGTCCGCTTCAACACAGCCATCCTGTTTATCAGCCACGATTTGGGCGTAGTGCATCAAATGGCCGACCGTATCCTGCTACTGAAAGAAGGCCGTCTGGTGGAGGAGGGCACCCGCGAGCAGTTGTTCAATAACCCCCAAAGCGAATATGCCCGACAACTTTTAGCCGCTGTTCCGCGCTTGGGGAATGTACCTACGCGCTCGGAGAACGCATCGGATGCACCGCCCATCCTGCGTGTTCATCAATTGCGAACGGAATTTCGCATACCTACCTTCTTGCTCCAAAAGAAACAGTTGCGGGCCGTGGATGGTGTTTCCCTGGAGCTATATCCCGGCAAGACACTCGGGTTGGTTGGCGAGAGCGGCTCCGGGAAAACCACCCTTGGAAGGTCCATCCTGCGCTTGGTAGATGCCGCTGGTGGAACCGTTGAATACGACGGGCAATCGTTGCTGGATATGGAGCCTGAGCAATTGCGTCGGGTTCGTCCTGAAATCCAACTCGTCTTTCAGGACCCTTACACCTCCCTCAACCCTGCGCTTTCGATCGAGCAAACTTTACTGGAGCCGCTGCGCATCCACCAACCGGAGGTATCTCAAGAAGAAAGGGAGCAACGTTTATTGCAGGCCCTCGAAGCGGTTCGCATCGACCCGGAAGCGCGTTTTCGCTATCCCAATGCCTTTTCCGGTGGGCAGCGACAGCGATTGGCTATCGCGCGGGCGCTGATGACTCAGCCGCGCGTCCTGATCTGCGATGAGGCGGTCTCTGCTCTTGATGTCCGGATTCAGGCAGATATTCTTCAACTTCTTTCCGATCTACAGCGGCAGCGGCAATTTGCCCTGCTGTTTATCAGCCATGACCTCGCTGTGATCGAACAAATAAGTGATCGCGTAGCGGTTATGTATCAGGGAAAAATTATAGAAATTGGCCCCACGGCCACAATTTTGAAGCATCCGAAGCACGATTACACTAAAAAATTGTTGAATTCCGTCCCTCAATTTGATTCGTAGTGCAACCTTTTTCTTTTTGAAGTCGTCTATCTGAGTGAATCCGTCGATTAAATGATTAAGCTGATCTAATAGATTGATTTTCTGTTATGAATAGCTTAAATTATGTTAATTGAAAGGACAAAAACATCCAGTTACAATTGATTGCATCCAGGCCACCTATGAAAAAGTCTATTCGAATTACGGCAGCAGCATTTCTCGTGATTCTGAGCGTGGTGTCCTACGTTTATCTAGAACAACAACGAGGCACTATTGAATTTTCTATGGAGGAAATCCAGGAAGATTCGTACAATCGGTTTAATGAGATTGGCTTGCCGGATGTATTTATTTTGCGAAAAATGGTAGAGCAAGCCAAGCGGGTTCTTCCCACTACGCTATGACGCCAGCCCGTGTTTGTGCCAATAGCGGAGCAAACCGGCCACACTCATCCAGCTAGGGTTAGCCAGTTCGTATAATGCCATTTCTTTTTCTCCCACTCCGTGTTCCTTTAAATTCGTTTTTACAAAGGTTTCAAAAGCCGGCAAGACCTGTTCGGCAGATGCAGCGCTTTCGGCGTATGGACGCATCCAGTCGGCATAATCGCGTAGCCGCTGCCGTAGGGCGTCGAGGTGGTCACCGATGTTGTCGACCTGCCCAAAATGCGTCAGGTATAAATGATTAATTTCCAATGATCGGAGGCGTTCGATCGACCGTTCCCAATCCTCGATATGGATATCCGGTGGTGGACAGGGTGGGACCACCGGGCCACTTCCGATTCGTACTCCTGCCACATCGCCGGTAAATACATGGGAGTCTATCTGCCAGGCAATGTGGTGCACTGCGTGCCCCGGCGTATGATGCGCGACAAAGGTGGTATCACCAACGATGTAAGAGGACCGATCTTCTACTACCGCTAATTGATCTTGGCGGATAGGTTCAATTTTTCCCCATAGGATCTCCATCTGGTCGCCGTATATCCGCTTGGCAGATCCCCATAGTCGTTCGGGGTCGGCCAGGTGTTTGGCACCGCGAGGGTGCACACAGACGGTAGCTCCCTGCTGGGCAAACCACCAGGCAGCACCGGCGTGATCAAAGTGAATGTGCGTAGGGAGCACGTGGGCAATATCTTCCGGCTGGTAGCCAACCCTGCGAATTCCTGCCTGGAGTGTATCAATGGTGCTGTAGGGGCCCGTTTCGATCAGTACGGGGCCCGCAGAGGTCTCCACGAGGAACGCGGCAATAGCACCTGGTAGTTGTTGAAATGCTAGATCAATGACGTGAATCATGGTGGGGATTTTCGGTAGAATGCTAACAGAATCAATCCAGGTGAGCGGGCTGCGCTTCGAGGGTAATCCGGTCGTCGTCGAGCAGGCGTTTGCGCAAGGCGCTTTCCTTGACCAATTCGTAGGCGAAAAAGTAGCGGAAAGTCAGCAACTTCCCTTCGTAAAAAGCACGTTCGGCTTCGCTGGTTTCGGTTTGTAAGGCTTTTTGGGCAGCTACCGCCTGCTTCATCCATTGCCAGGCCAACACATGCAGACCGAAATATTCTAAAAACAGGGTTGCATCCGCCAGGAAGACCTCCGGGCGATCCGACTGAGCTAACTGGATCAGCTTTCCAATAACCACCTGCATCTGCTCCAGCGTCCGACCAAATTGGGCCAGCTGGTGGCTGAATTCCGGAATTGCTCCGGCTGCGGTCATCGTCTGCTGGATTTCTTGCATCAAAAACTGGGCGGCAGCACCGTTTTCCATCAGCAGCTTCCGACCGAGTAAATCCATGCCGTGGATGGTGGTTGTGCCCTCGTAGATGCTATTGATGCGAATGTCCCGATAGTATTGTTCCAGCGGAAAATCATTGGTGTAGCCAGCTCCGCCGAGTACCTGAATACCCGTGCTGACGGCCAGGTTGCCCATTTCGGCCGGGTAGGACTTGGCAACGGGCGTGAGCAATTCCAGTAGCAGGTGGGCGCGCTTGGCCGCTTCGCCTTCCCCTTGCTCAGCCAGGTCGGCGTAAAAGCTACATTGCATGAGCAAAGCCAGGCTACCCTCCACAACCGCTTTTTGGAATAACAGCATCCGCTTTACGTCGGCGTGCTCGATGATGAGCACCTGCGGCAGATGCACATCTTTGTTCGACGGATGACGACCCTGGGGCCGTTCCTTGGCGTACTGTAGGCTGGCGTAGTAGGCGGCTGATGCCTGTGCGGCGGCGATCAACCCCGTACCGATGCGGGCCTCGTTCATCATCTGAAACATCTGCCCCAATCCGCGGTGCGGGGCTCCTACCAGATAGCCTTTGGTAGCACCTTGCTCACCCAGCATCAAATGGGCGGCTACGTAGCCGCGTTGGCCCATTTTGCCGTAAATGCCGGCCGTGGTGACGTGGTTATCTACGAGGACCCCGTTTTCCGGTACCATCTTCGGGACGGCAAACAGGGATACTCCTTTAGTGCCCGCGGGGGCACCCTCGATCCGTGCCAGCAGTAGGTGCACCACATTTTCCACCGTGTGATAATCGCCGCCGGAGATGTAAATCTTTTGTCCGGTGATTTCATAAGCCCCGTCCTCCGTTGGCACCGCCACCGATCGGATATCGGAGAGCGAGCTGCCCGCTTGTGGCTCCGTCAGTGCCATTGTACCTTGCCAGCGCCCTTCGTACATCGGCCCTACGTACTGCTCCTGCAGGGTTTCAGAGCCAAAACTGCGCAGTAGATTGGCGGCCCCCCGGGTCAGAAAGGCATAGGCAGTGATATTTGCATTAGCCGCGTAGAAAATCGCCGTAGCTGCATTCAATACCACGGATGGCATCTGCTGGCCCCCTACATCAAAGTGATCCGAGGCGCTTATCCAGCCTCCTTCCCCAAACACCTGCATGGCTTCAGAAATGGAGGGGTGCACATACACACATCCTTCCTTGAAGTAGGCCTTTTCCCGATCCATTTCCCGGTAGTGGGGGTATAAATATTGATCGCCTATCTGCTTTGCCGCATCCAGGGTCATATCAATAGTTTCTCGATCAAAATGGGAGAAATAGGGGAGCCGTAGTACTTCTTCAAGATCAAATACCTCGTGCAACAGAAAGCGCAAGTGCCGTAGGCTGATATACTGATTTGCCATCATTGTCCAATTTCACTCAAAATAAGGAAGGAGGTAAGAATTGCATAATTATCATAGATTGCTTTTACTCAGTTAGTATTTTCTTTTTATGTAATCTTACCGTAGAATTCCATTAAGACCACTGTCAAAAATACCTTTATAGCACGTCAAAGTCAGAATAGCCCAAAGTACTAAAAGACCAGAGTACCAAAAGACTAACCCACCATCTCCTCCACCCAGGCTTCGTAGCCGGCATTGGCTTGTACCTCCAGGTGCATGATACAGGGCACGTCGTAGGGGTGCTGCTCGAGGATCGCGCGTTCTACCTCCGGCCAGCGCGCCGAACTCGTTTTGAGCAAACTGACGAACTCGTCGTCTCTGCTAATGGCCCCCTGCCACCAGTAGATACTTTGGATAGGGAACATATTTCCGCAGGCGATCAGCCGTTTATTTAGTAAATAGTCGGTCAGTGATTGGGCGGCTTCGGCGTCGGCATGTGTTACGTATGCAATGGTAAATGCCATAATACTTGAATTTTTATGGAGGGCAGTATAGAAAAAAAGCAACGAGCACGCATCCGGTTGATTCTACAAATTGCTGCCGGTGCCGTATTGTTGGGACGTGCTTTTCAGCAATTGGTTTGGGATATTCCCATTCGGGCGATTCTGTGGGATGAAGTGCTGTTCGGCCCGATCGCGAAACTTGGGGGCTGGGACTGGGATACGTGGGTATCGAGCCTAACGGTCGATTGGTGGATCAATACCACGGTGCAGATAGGTGGCGTGCTGTACTTGGTAGGGGTAGTGGCAGTTGTATTAATCCGGCCGCATCGTAAATGGACCCACTGGTACCTTGGGCTTTGTTCGCTTGGTTTGATGTTCCTGGCCATCCTATATACCAAGGAACGGTTTTTTCACCTCGGGCAATTACTGGAATACAGCCTCCAAATCGGGGCTCCCCTTTTTTTGATAGCCTACATTCGGCAGCCGTCGGATGGCAATTTGCTTATACGTCCTTCACTTCACTTGGCCATGCGGCTCGCGATTGTGACCACCTTTACTGCACACGGTTTGTATGCCATCGGCTATTATCCACGACCGGGCAACTTTCTCGATATGATGATGGCCGGATTCGGAGTAGGGGAGAAGAGCGCCAATCAAATGCTCTGGTGGGCCGGAGTGCTCGACTTTGTCTGTAGTGCATTGATCTTGCTTCCTTTTCGAAAATGGCAAACCGCTGGGCTCGCCTATGCTCTTTTTTGGGGCACCCTGACCACCTTTGCCCGCATCGAAGCTTATCTGTTTATTACGGATATTCCTACCGTTTTGAATCAGTGGCTATACCAAGCAGTATACCGGTTTCCGCATTTCTTGATACCGTTGGTGCTGGTACTAGTCAATACACGCCCATTCCGATTTCTCCGCCAATAAACCCCACTTTTCTTCTCGTTTATCCGGAATATTTTAGAATATAGCTTTGGAATTGTTTACCAAAACATACAACTATGTCCTTGCACCCCCGTATCTACACGCTTTGTTTGGTCGTGTTCACCCTGTTGGCGAGCCATGTATTGCTGGCCCAAAGTGCAGTGCGCCAGGAATTGGAGGAGATTGCCGTCATCGACCAGAAAGTCATGATGCCCATGCGCGACGGCATTCGACTGGCTACCGACATTTACCGGCCGAAAACCGACGATCCGGTACCCATCATTTTCTCCCGAACGCCCTATAATTTCAATAGCTGGCGCGACGGTAAAGAAGTGGACCGCACCTACCAACGCGCACTGGAGGCCGTAAAGCGGGGCTACGCTTACGTGGTCCAGAATGAACGGGGGCGCTACTTTTCGGAGGGGGAGTGGGATATTCTCGGCGTACCGCTGACGGATGGCTACGATGCCTTCAGCTGGATGGCCGAACAACCCTGGAGCAACGGTAAAATAGGTACCCTGGGCTGCTCTTCAACGGCCGAATGGCAAATGGCCGTCGCTGCACTCGATCATCCGGCGCACGCTGCTCTCGTTCCGCAAGGTTTCGGAGCTGGCGTCGGTCGGGTAGGGGATTTCTACGAGCAGGGCAACTGGTACCGCGGTGGTGCCGAACAGATGCTGTTTTTTGCCTGGCTCTACGGTGTACAAAACGTCATTCGGCCCCAGCTTCCCAGCGATTTGACGCAGGAAGATCTGGTCCGTCTTTCGCGTTATTACGATCTGGCTTCGGAAATGCCCTACGTCGATTGGTCAGAAGGCCTGCGGCATCTGCCGGTTTCGGAAATTATGCGGAACGCTCAAGGCCCGAAAGGCGTTTTCGAAAAAATGATTAAGCGCAAGCCCAACGATCCGGAATGGTACGAAGGGGGCTTGTACCACGATGACATGCCCTTCGAAAAGCCGAGTTACTGGTTCGTTTCCTGGTATGACGTATCCACTGGCCCCAACCTGGCGCTGTACAACCACGTGCGGGAAACGGCCTCACCTGAGATCGCCGGTCAGCAGTACCTCGTCATTGCACCCACGCTGCACTGCGGATTCAAGCGGGCCACCGAAAATACCATCGTCGGGGAGCGCAGCGTAGGCGATGCCCGCCTCGATTACGACGCCTTAGTCTACGGTTGGTTCGACCGTTTTCTAAAGGGAGAGGAAAATACGGTAATTGATGAGACACCCCGCGTCCAGTACTTCACCATGGGCAGCAACGAATGGCAGTCTTCCAATGTATGGCCGCCGGCCGATGCGGTTCCAACTACCTTTTACCTTTCCAGCGGCGGCAATGCCAACAGCCTCTACGGCGACGGCAAGCTGACCACCGAACCGCCCGCAGAAGACCAGCCCGACCGCTTCACTTACGACCCAATGAATCCGGTGCCTTCCTACGGCGGCAATGTCTGCTGCACCGGCAATGCCGTTCGGGGCGGCTCCTTCGATCAGTCCACTATGGAAACCCGCAATGATATCCTGGTCTACACCAGCGACGTAATGGAAGAGGGAGTGGAAGTGACGGGTTCCATCGATATTTCTTTATTCGTTTCAACGGATGTAAAGGATACGGATTTCACCGTCAAACTCATCGATGTGTATCCCGACGGGCGCGCCTACAACCTCGACGAAACCATCCAACGCGCCCGCTACCGCGAAGGCTACGACAAAGAAGTCTTCATGGAAGAAGGAGAGGTGTACGAAATCAAGGTCAGCCCCATGGTGACAAGCAACTACTTCAAGCCGGGGCACCGCATCCGCATCGAGGTTTCAAGCAGCAACTTTCCACGCTTCGTCCGCAACCTGAATACCGGTGGCGATAATTACAATGAATCCGAAGGCGTTGTCGCACATAATGTGATTCACCATTCGGAGCGGTATCCGTCGAAGATCGTATTACCGATCGTTGAACGTCCGGCATCTTCTATGTCCGGCAGCGAGTGAGTTGTAATGCTGTAATGCTGTAATCTAGGGAATAAGATTACAGCATTACTAATTTAC
>CAZDET010000056.1:0-16911 GCA_964504335.1 uncultured Saprospiraceae bacterium | reverse complement strand
TGTAATGCTGTAATGCTGTAATCTAGGGAATAAGATTACAGCATTACTAATTTACAGTATTAGATCACTCTCCGTAAATCCGGATATAATCCACCACGTACTCCTGTGGGAAAATCGAATCATCTACCTCCGGGCCGCCAAAATTGCCGCCAATGGCCAGATTGAGAAGAATGTAAAACGGCTGATCGAAGGGCCAGAGATTTTCCGTTTTCTCCTCGGGCTCGAAGGTGAAGACTTTTTGATCATCGACGAAAAAATCCATCTTTTCGGAGGTCCACTCTACGGCAAATACGTGGAAGCCTTCCTCAATGGTGGGGATGCGAGTCTCCTGGGAGAATCCGTTTCCCTGGTGGCGGGATTCGGTGTGGACCGTGGTGTGCAGGATATCGGGCTCCCGGCCGACGTATTCCATGATATCGATTTCGCCGCAGAGCGGCCAGCCGACTTCATCGATGTTGCTGCCGAGCATCCAGAAAGCCGGCCACACACCTTTCCCCGTGGGTAGCTGCATGCGGGCCTCGATGCGGCCGTACTGCACGTCTACCTTGCCTTTTGTCGTAATACGGGTGGAACTGTACTGGTCGCCTTCCTTACGAGCCGTAATGGTGAGCAGGCCATCCTGAACGGTGTGGTTGGTGGAGGTGTAAATCTGCGGCTCGTTATTGCCCCAACCACAGAGCCTCGGACAGCCGTTGCCCAATGCAAAATTCCAATAGGTCGGATTCAGGATGGTGCCGTCAAAATCATCTTCCCAAATCAGATTTGGTCGACCACGGTAGGCATCACTATAGTGAAAGTCGGCCTCAAGGGTCATATCGGAACTGCCACCCACAAATACGGTGAAGTCACCCGTTTCGGCTTCCCAGCGGCCGCGCGGCGTGTAGAAGCGCAGGTCACTTTCGGTCAATTCAAATTTGACCTCCTTCGTTTCGCCGGGTTGCAGATCGACCAATTGAAAGCCTTTCAATTCTTTTAACGGCCGCGTAGCGCTGCCGAAGTGATCGCGAATGTACAATTGAACGACTTCCCGGCCAGGGCGATCTCCGGTATTGGTCAGGGCAAGCGAAATATTCAGGGGTTCATTCCGGTAGAGCGAGTCGCTGCTAAGGGTGAGAGCATCGTACTGGAAGTCGGTATAACTCAGCCCGTGTCCGAATGGGTAGAGCGGGGTGTTTTCGGAATCGATATAGTGCGACCAAAACACCTCCTGCGGCCGATCCGGAGTGGGGCGTCCGGTATTTTTGGCGCTGTAAAAAATGGGGATTTGCCCCACGCTGCGCGGATACGTCATCGGCAACTTGCCACTGGGGTTGTAATCGCCGTATAGCACCTGCGCAATGGCGTTGCCGCTTTCGGTGCCCAGTTGCCAGGCCTCGAGGATGGCAGGGACGTTTTCTGCGGCCCAGGGAAGCGCCAGTGGCCGCCCGTTCATCAATACTAATACCACGTTGGGATTCACAGCGTATACTGCTTCCAGCAGCTCCTGCTGCAGGCCGGGTAGGTCCAGTTCGGTACGGCTGCGGGCTTCGCCCGAGAGGAAGCCATGCTCCCCCAATACCATGACGACTACATCCGATTGGGCGGCTAGGGCCACCGCTGCTCCCATACCACTGGTGTCCGTTTCGTTAATGGGCGTTTCCCAAACAAATTCCGTTCTTCCGGTGGTCAGCTGGACACCTCGTTCGTATCGAATGTCGTTTCCGGAATACGAATTCAGCCCCGCCAGGACCGATACGGCGGTACTATCGTCGGCGGCGAGTCGCCAACTGCCCAGGGGGCTATTGGTTTCATCGGCCAGCGGGCCGATCAGGGCGATTTGCTGGCCACTTTTGGCTAATGGTAGTAGCTTGTTTTCATTTTTTAGCAAGACCATCGACTTGAGTGCCATCTCGAGCACTTGCGCCCGGTTGGCGGCGCTGCCTACTTCCTGCCGCTCGCGTTCTTCATCCAGATAGCGGAAGGGATCGTCGAAGAGCCCCAGTTCGAATTTGGCACGCAAAATGCGCCGCACTGCTTCGTCGACGACCGATTCGGGAACCTCTCCCGATTCCACCAAATCTTTCAAATGGTTGAGGTAGGCGTAGGATTCCATATCCATATCGCAACCTGCTAGAGCGGCGTGCTTTGCCGCTTCGCGATCGTTGGCAGCGTAGCCATGGTCCCACATTTCACCAACCGAATCCCAGTCGGAAATGACGAAGCCGTCGAACCCCCAATCGCCCTTCAGGATTTGCCGGAGCAACCGCTGATTGCCGGTGGCCGGAATGCCGTTAACCTCATTAAAGGCATTCATAAACGTGCGTACGCCGGCCCGCTTCGCGGCGATAAAGGGAGGAAGAATCACATTGTAGAGCAGGTGATCGCCGAGGTTGGCACCACTGTAATCGCGCCCGGCCGTAGGGAATCCGTACCCGACAAAATGCTTGGCACAAGCAAGGACCGTGCTTGGATCCGACAGATCATCTCCTTGAAAACCGCGCACGCGCGCCTCCGCAATCCGACTGCCGAGGTAGGGGTCTTCACCGGCGCCTTCCATAACCCGGCCCCAGCGGGGATCGCGCGAAATGTCGACCATGGGGGCGAAGGTCCAGTTTAAGCCCGCCGCTGACGCTTCCCGGGCGGCCAGGCGTGCAGAGGCCTCGATGGCTTCCAGATCCCAGCTTGCTGCCTCTGCCAACGGAATTGGACTCTGGGTTTTATACCCATGGATGACGTCGTAAGCGAACAGAATAGGAATGCCCAGGCGCGTTTCCTCTACCGCAATTTTCTGAAGCGCCCGAATCTCCGACACCCCCGCCACATTGAGCATCGAACCGACGCGGGCCAATCGCAAATCCGCGTACTTCTCGGCCGCCGTACCAATCTGCGGGGTCGGGCCGGTGGCATCGTAGAACCCGGTATACTGATTCATCTGCCCCACTTTCTCGTCGAGGGTCATCAGGGCAAGCACCGAATCTACTCTGGCTTCGATACGGGCATCGCGCTGGGCGAAACTATTGACCGTGAAAAGTAGCAGCAAACAACCGAAAAAAAGAGGAAAGCGCTTGGGTGGTAGCATATTTTCGCGTGGATCGTTTATGCATAAAAACGTTTAATCGTTTATGCAATACGAGGACTGGAAAGTTGTCCTCAAACGCATAAACGATTAAACGCCAAAACTAAATAAAATACCAATTATTGGTAAACCCGAACGTAGTCGATTTCAAACGTCGCTTCGGAGAAGGCCGGATCGACTGTTCCTCCAAAGGTACCACCCATCGCTAAATTCAGGATGATGAAGAAATCATTGTCGAAGGGCCAGGTATCCTGGTCTTTCACCTCCGGATCGTAGATGTAGAAGATTTCATCGTCGATCAGGAAGGCAATCTGATCGGGCGACCAGTTCACCGAGTACACGTGAAACTCTGTCGTGGCATCAGGCACGATTTCCTCCCCTTTATTTATCGAAGCCCCAAAGCTGGACGGGGAGTGTAAGGTACTCAATACAACGTTGAGATTATTGCCGACGTGCTCCATGATATCGATCTCGCCGCAGGCGGGCCAGCCAACGGTCGGGAAGTCCGAACCGAGCATCCAGATCGCCGGCCAGGTACCGCCGCCTTCGGGAATCTTGGCACGCACATCTACGCGGCCGTAGGTAAAGTCAAACAGATCCTGCGTCTTGATGCGCGCAGAAGTGAAGTCTCGCCCACCGAAAGCTTCCCGCTTGGCGGTAATCTTTAACAGGCCATCTTCCACGACGACATTGTCGGCACGATCTGTATAGAATTGAACCTCCTGGTTGCCCCAGCCATCGGTGCCGGTGCCGGTGTCGTAAGTCCAAAAGGTGGGGTCAGGAGCACCATTTGAATCAAACTCATCACTGAATACCAGGTTTTCGTAAGTCACTTCCAGCGAATCGCTAGCTCCCTGCTCTGCCGGAGGAGTAGTGGTGAAGGTCTGGTACCAGGCCAGAAAATCGTCGTTTCCTGCTATACCACGTACCACCATCCGCGACTCGTTGATACTCATGATTTCGTAGCTGCTGGTTCCGATGTAGTAGCTCATAAACCCACCGTCGGCGATATTGATGGTGGTTCCTACACTTTCACTTTCCGGCACGAAGGAATCTGCCGGGCCCAGGCTTACAATTTTCTCTCCGCTTGCATCAAAATCGTAGCAAAAATCGAATCCGGCTGAGCCGCCGGCTACGCTTTCAAAAGCGAAATTAAAATAGGTTTGTCCCTTGTTGTCGAGTGTGTAGTAGATATTGCCGTCATTGCCCATCCGGAAAGTCAATTCATCCATGTATAAGCACAGGCTTTCTTCCGCACCGTCCTTTTCAAATGGAACTGCCGCGTAGAAACTGGGAAACGTCCGTTCGGGATTATCTGCCGCGTTGGGCCCGACACCCAGGTGACCGGGCTCGGAAGCCGACCAATACCAGGTCTTGGAGCTGCCCCCCGTCAGGAACATGGCGGTCTGAGGATCATCAAAGGAACTGAAGACCGTAATTTCTGTGGTCGTGCTGGTCGAAACTCCACCGCGACCGGAGGCAATCACAGTGACCAGGTAGGTATTGAGGCCCGTGCGCAGGTAGCGGTGCTCCATTGTACCCGTGGAAGAGACCGCCTCCAGGCCGTCGCCAAACACAAATTTATAGGTAATGGCATTGTTCGCCTGGGCAACGAAAGTCACCATCCCGCTGCCATCGCCGTTGGGATTCGCCCCATCGACACCCTCGAGGAATGCCTGTACCGTCAGGCCGTCCGGTGCCACCACATCGCCGAAGGAGAAGTCATCTTCCTCACAGGCGGTAATGGTCAGCACCAGCAGTAAACCGGCCAAAAAAGTATATAGATTCGTTTTCATTATTGTTTAATTTGCAAATTCGATGTCGTCAAAGTAATAATCGGCTCCGGTGCCATTGTTGCCAAAATCAAAGAACATCACCACTTTATGGTATTCCTGGCTCAAATCCCCACCGCTGAAATCATAGGTGAGCGTTTCCCATTCATTGGCAACGGTATTGGTTAAGGGTACCTCGATGAATATTCCTCCGTCGGTTGCATTTTCCACCTTTAACATGATGGTGATACCGGAGGCTGGCGCCCAGGTTTTAACACTGATCTGAGAAGACGTGGAGAAATCGATCGGGTCCGGCAATTCAATGAATGCACCGGCCCAGACTTCAGAGCCGTTGGCCTTATTGAGGTTGGCCACCGTAGCACTGGGGTTGCCATTCATATCGGGGTTGGCTACCACCATAGCGGAAGCGCTACCGAATCCTTCAAATACGTAACTCAGTGTCTGCGATTCGAAATCGATCGGCAGAGCGAGCACATCTCCCGGGTCATCCCCCACAAACCGGACGTCGTCGAAGTAGTAGTCAGCACCAGTGCCGGCGTTACCAAAGTCAAAGAACATGACCACTTTGTGGTATTCCTGACTCAAGTCGCCGCTACTGAAATCAAAGGTGAGGGTCTCCCACTCATTAGCTACAGTATTCGTGACGGGCACCTCGATGAATATTCCTCCATCGGTGGCATTTTCCACCTTCAGCATAATTGTGATACCGGAGGCTGGCGCCCAGGTTTTAACACTGATCTGAGAAGACGTGGAGAAATCGATCGGGTCCGGCAATTCAATGAATGCACCGGCCCAGACTTCAGAGCCGTTGGCCTTATTGAGGTTGGCCACCGTAGCACTGGGGTTGCCATTCATATCGGGGTTGGCTACCACCATAGCGGAAGCGCTACCGAATCCTTCAAATACGTAACTCAGTGTCTGCGATTCGAAATCGATCGGCAGAGCGAGCACATCTCCCGGGTCATCCCCCACAAACCGGACGTCGTCGAAGTAGTAGTCAGCACCAGTGCCGGCGTTACCAAAGTCAAAGAACATGACCACTTTGTGGTATTCCTGACTCAAGTCGCCGCTACTGAAATCAAAGGTGAGGGTCTCCCACTCATTAGCTACAGTATTCGTGACGGGCACCTCGATGAATATTCCTCCATCGGTGGCATTTTCCACCTTCAGCATGACTGTAATACCGGAGGCTGGTGCCCAGGTTTTGACGCTGATTTCGGAAGAGGTAGAGAAATCAATTGGGTCCGGCAACTCAATGAACGAACCGGCCCAAACCTCGGAGCCGCTTTCCTTATTGAGATTGGCTACCGTAGCGCTAGTATTGCCGTTCATATCGGGGTTGGCCACCACGGTGGTAGTAGCGCCACCAAAGTTGACGAAGTTGTAAGTCAATTGAGTCGATTCGAAGGTGAGCGGTAAGGCTAGTGGCTCAAGCCCTTGATCACTCTGGACGATATCGTCGAAGTAATAATCTTCGCCCATACCACTGTTGCCAAAGTCAAAAAAGATCACCAATCGTCCGTAGGGCTGACTTAGGTCTTGCCCACTGAAATCGAAAAGCAGCTCTTCCCATTGATTGGCTACCGTCGTAACGGCGTCGACCTCGGTAGAGATACTGCCATCTTCGAGGTTCTCAATTTTTAACTTCACTATGGCACCCACGGTAGGCGACCAGGTCTTGATGCGGAATTTATCGCCAGCCGAAAAGTCGATGGGTTCATTCAGCGGGAAGGAGGTGCCCGCAAACGTCTCTGAACCATCCATCTTATTCAAGCGAGCCACCGTAGAGCTGGTATTAATACCGCTTGGATCGGGATTGCCAATCAATTCAGTAGTGGCACCACCAAAGTCCCCGAATTGAATGTCGCGGGTAGTAGATTCAAAGCTGATCGGCAGGACTACTGGATCGGTCGACATGATCGTGTCGGTAAACACCGCGGTATTTGAGCCGCCACTGAATGCTGTCACGGTTACTACGAACGTGCCCACCGACTGATAGGTATACTCCGCAGTTTCGCCTTCCATAAACTGGATGGGGTCCGCTTCGGGGTCTTCGCCGAAGTCTACCTCGAAATAGGCTTCAAAATCGGCGGTGGCCGATACCGTGGCATTGAGCCCGTCTACGTTTAGATTTACCATCAGGTTTTCCGGTGCCTTGAAGTTGACTGTCAGCGGAATGGTAGATGAGGCCGATTGCCCTTTCAGGTTTTCAGCGGTAACTCCAATCTGAAACGTGCCCTCATCGTAAGTATGCTGCACACTTTCTCCCTGCTTCAGTACGGGGGAAGTGGGGCTGCCGTCTCCGAAATCGACCGTAAAGCTATTGGCGCCGGTTGCCGTTGGGCTAATGGTTACAACGCCCGAATTATCCTGCTCAATTTTAAAGGAAGCTCCAATTTCCGAGGGTAGCGGAATTGTATCCAGAAACCCGAGGGAGCGTTCGTCGTCTTCACAGGCGGTCAGCAGGAGCAGCGCCAGTGCAAAGAGATATATGTTGTTAAAGGTTCTCATTTTAATGTTATAATGCTGTGATGCTGTAATTCTTTAATGCTGTGATGTTCCACTCCACACTCCAAACTAGTAATTCGGATTCTGCTGCCAGTTCCCCTGCGAGAAGTCGATTTCTTCCTGCGGAATGGGGAAGACCTCGTTCTTGCCGGCGGTGAAGCCAGGGATGGCTTGTGCAGCCCGCCCAGTACGCACCAGGTCAAAGAAATGGTGGCCTTCGCCAACCAGTTCCAGACGCCGCTCCAGCCAGATATCCTGCACCAGCGCATCGCTGGTAGTCGCCACCGGATCGAGCCCGGCCCGTTCCCGTACGCGATTCAGGTATACGCGCGCCTGCTCGTCGCTACCGCTACCGCGGGCCAGGGCCTCGGCGGCCATCAGCAGCACATCTGCAAAGCGGATGGCCCGGTAATTATTTGGGTTGGTCAGGTTCGCATCGCCCGTGTTCAAATCGCCCTGGCGGGGAAGGTACTTACGGTTGAAAAACCCGGTGTGCTTAAATCCTTCCGTAAAGGTAGCACCCGTTTCGGCAACCCACGCATCAATATTGAGAATGGCTATGTCGCGGCGCAGATCATTTGCGGAAAAAGCGTCGTAAGTTTCTTGCGTAGGTACGTTAAAGCTGAAGCCCGACTCGAACAACGGCCCCGAATAGTTGCGGATGCCGCTGAAGCCGACCGCCACGTTTCCTTCGCTGCACTGCAGGCATCCAAAGCCGGCACCTTCTACATCGGTGTACTGGACTTCGAAGACTGATTCGATGTTGTTTTCGTTGTTGTTTTCGAAAATAGTGCTGTAGTCGGCTACCAGATCGTAGGGGCCGTTATCGATTAGGTTTTCCAGTACTGCGGCAGCTTCGTTAAACCTATCCTGAAACAATAGTACCTTTCCGAGCAGCGCCTGGGCAGAACCCCTTGTGGCACGACCCACCTGAGGGGCATCGTACGAAAGCACGCTGGCCGCAAATTCCAGGTCTGCTTCAATGGAAGCGTACACCTCCGAAACCGGAGAACGCGGAATGCTCGTCTCGTCGCCCAGTACGAAGCGGGCGTCGGGCTTGAGCGGAATGGGGCCAAACCACTTCAACAACTCAAAATTGAAGTAGGCCCGCAAGAAGCGCGCCTCGGCAATGATGATTTCCTTGCCGGGAAACTCCGTCTTGTCCTGGAATTCCAGGATATAGTTGGCGCGTTGTACGCCACCAAAGTTCCAATCCCAGACATCGTCCAGGTTGTCGTTGATCGGCGTGTGGATCATATCGTCTACTTGCTGCCATCCGATAACGTCAGTGGCGCTTTCTCCACCCGAAAGGGTATTGTTAGATGCAATTTCGCCCAGAATCACGTTGACATAAGTGGATTGCAGCATGTCGTAGGCCGCGATGAGGGCATTCGTGTAGTCGGCTTCGGAGTTGAAGTAGTTTTCCGAGTCGATAGAAAAGACAGGGTCGCGATCCACCCAGTCGTCTTCGCAGGCGGTTGCTGCCAGCAATACCAGCAGCAGACCGAATATTTTTAGTTGATTGTACATAGTCGAGTCGATTACAAATTCAGGTTAAGGCCAAATAAGAAGGACCGGGCGACCGGATAGAAACCGTAGTCAATACCGCCGCCGATTGCTTCGCCGGTAGAGGCACCCGGATCGAAACCGCTGTAGTCCGTGATAGTGAACAGGTTGTTACTGCCGATATAAACCCGCAGGTTGTTGATGGGCAGCCGCTCGATGACCGATTCCGGAAGGGTGTACCCCAGCTGCACGTTTTGCAGGCGGAAATAGGAGGCGTCTTCGACGAAGAAATCACTGAACTGGTTGTTGGCATTGGCACCGATGGTAGCGCGTGGCACATCGGTACTGGTGCCCTCGCCCGTCCAGCGATCGAGCCGGAAGGCCGGCCGGTTGACGTTAGGCTGATTGCGCTCGTAGTTGCGGATCATGTCGTTGCCGATGGAGGCAAAGCCATAAGCCACCAGATCAAAGGTTTTGTAAGAAAAGTTTAGGTTGAGGCCCATAGTTACATCGGGAATGGGATCGCCGATGTTAGTGCGGTCGTCGAAGTCGATTACGCCGTCGCCATTGATATCGACAAACCGAAGATCACCCAGTCCCGGCTCGGCACCCAGCGCGATCTGGGAGGGCCGGCGGTCCGGATCCAGTTCTTCGGCATTCTGGAAGATGCCGTCAGTTTGGAAGCCGAAGAAGTAGCCGATGGGTTGCCCTACTTCCATGCGGGCGGGGCGGGGTAAGCCGACGCTAAAGGCACCGCCTTCCAGGAAGTCCGCTCCATTGATTTCGGTAACTTCGTTGCTGATAGCGGTGAGGTTATAGTTAAGCGTCAGCCGCATGTCGGGGGTGATGTTTTTATCGTAGCGGATCGCGAATTCGAAGCCGGTATTCCGCACCGATCCGGCGTTGATGGTCGGGGAGCCACCACCGGGGGCGGCAGTACCCAGGATACCCGATACCGGATTATCTGGGATGAGCAGGTTGTCGCGGTTGTTGATGAAGTAGTCCATCGTTACGCTGACGCTGTTCTTGAACAAGTTCACATCGAGCCCAACGTCAAACTTCTTGGCTTCCTCCCACTGCAGGTCCGGGTTGGGTAAACGGCCGGTGGCCTGACCGTTGGTCAGCGATCCGTCCAGGACGTAGGTGGCTTCCCCGTTGAGGAGGCCGACGTACTGGTTATCGCCAATTTGATCGTTACCCAGCACGCCGTAGCTGGCCCGTAACTTTATGAAGTTAAGCGTACCGAGGCCATCCTGAATGGGTACCCATCCGGCGGTTACCGAAGGGAAGTAGGCAACGCGGTTGGTCGGTCCGAAGCGCGAGGAAAGGTCGCGACGCAACATGGCTGAAACGAGGTAACGGCCCTGGTAATCGTACTGGACGCGGGTGAAGTAAGACAACCGCCGCTCATCGAAGGCAAAGGAACTGTTGGAGGCATCGTCGCCAATACCGGTAGCGGTGCTGAAATCGGCAAACTCGAAGGAGTTGTTCTGCACATCCCGGCGAGACCCCCCAATGCCGTCGCCGAAGGTCTTAAACACGGTCATACCGAGTGTCCATCCGAAATTATGCTTTCCGCCGAAGGTCTTGGTGTAGTTGTTGAATAGGTCGAACGTGTAGTCGTTGAAGTTGTTGCGAGCCAAACTCACAATACTGCGATCGACATTGAATACCTTGCCCGCACCGTAATCGAAAACAGGAGTGAAGTTTCGGCTTTCATCGTTAGAGGTATTAAAACCGATCCGTGCGGTAAAGGAGAAGTCTTGCAAGTAGGTGAGCTCTCCGGAGACCGTACCGCTCAGGCGATTGAAATTGAATTCGTTGTAGGTATTTTCAATCTGCGTCAACGGGTTGATTACCTCATTGCCCAAAAAGCCGGACGTATCCTGTTGGTCAATGGCAAATGTCGGCGAGTAGTTAATCGCGTTAAAGAGGACGGAGCCCAAGGCATTTTCGTTAATCGACTGCCGGTTGAATTGGCTGTAGATTAAGGCGGTTTTTACCTTGAAGAAGTCAGTCACATCGATGCCCAGGTTAAGCCGTGCCGTATTCCGTTGGAAATTGGACTTTTCCGGGCCGATGATCCCATCCTGGCTGACATTTGATCCACCGATGGAGTAGGTAACGGATTCGGAGCCACCGGAAATGGATACGTTGTGGCTCCACAGAGGAGACGTTTCGAAAACTTCGTCTTGCCAGTCGATACCCCGCCCCAAATTGCTCACATCCGGGAAGGGGAGATCCTGACCGGCAGCCGCATAACTCTCGTTGAGCAGCAGGGCATACTCGCTCGCATTAAGTACGGGCAGCGTACGACTCGTCTCCTGCAGCTGGAAGAAGCCGTCGTAGGAGATCGTCGGTCGGGTATTTTTACGACCGGATTTGGTAGTAACGAGGATGATACCGTTGGCACCGATGGTACCGTAGATGGCCGCCTGTGCGTCCTTTAGTACGGTAATATTCTCGATGTCGTTGGGGTTGAGCGTACTCAGGTCCCCGATGTAGCCGTCGATCAGGACGGTAGGGGCGTTGTTACCGTTGGTGCCGATCCCCCGAATACGGATATCGAGACCTCCACCCGGCGAACCCGATGTGGTCGTGACGTTCACCCCCGAAACCGTACCCTGTAGGGCTTGTTCCACTTTGACGGGGCGAATGTTTTCGATCGTTTTCGAATTGAGGATCGATACGGAGCCGGTTACTTCCCGCTTCTTGGCCGAGCTGTAGCCGATAACGACTACCTCGTCGAGTGCGGCCGCATCTTCCGACATTTCGATTTTAAGCGGATCGGAACCGGTCACCTCTACCTGCTGCTCGGCGTAGCCCGTGTAGGAGATGATCAAGATCGAACCGATAGGAACATCCGGCAATTCAAAACTACCGTCAAAATCGGTGATCGTACCGGTTCCCGTTCCCTGGATGAGAATGTTGGCTCCTATGAGTGGCTCGCCGGAGCTGGCTTCGGTGATTTGGCCCTGCACGGTCACCGACTGGCTCCAGGACCAGGTCAGTGCACCGAATAGCAGTAGCGTAATCAGTAGTGTACGTTGGCGCATTTCAGAATTTTCGTGGGGAAAAGGGTAAGCTTTCCAAATCTATCAGATTTAGCATTTTCTGGCGGCTCAATATACCTCAACAAAAATCATACACCAATTGCTGTAGCAACTCTAATGTGAAAAACCACTCGTGCCTTTTTTATAACCGTTTGTTAGTTAACGAAATGTGTAATAAGAAGTATGCTGTGATTTTTGCAAATAGTTGAGGTGAAAAACCAGAATGTTGAGGAAATGTTGAGGCGGTTTTGATGGTCTGGAAGATCGAGCCTTTTTGAGAGCTACCCAATACATCAACCATATTTTCTTCCGATTTCCGGGATTAAATCTCCAGAATGTAGTTGACCAGGTTCGTACGGTGGGGGAGGCCCATCTTTTTTCGGAGTCGGTAGCGCTTTATCTCGACGCTGCGGGTGGATATATTCATCAGCGGAGCGATCTCCTTAGAGGATAGATTGAGGCGCAGGTAGGCGCAAAGCTTGAGCTCGCTGGGGGTCAACTCCGGATGCCGGGATTTGAGCTTGCGGAAGAATTGATTGTCTACGTGCTCAAAGGCCGTTTTGAAGGATTGCCAGGTATCCTCTTCGTCGATACTTTGATCGATGGTCTGGAGGACATCCCCTAATTGGCTGGAAGAGCGGTCGGACTTCCGGCCAAATTTGAGGTTGGCAATGTGTTTTCGGAGTTCAATGAGCAACTCGTTTTTCTTGACCAGACTCATGGTGGATACGGCCAGTTCTCGATTCTTATTGGCAACATCTTGTTGGAGCTGCTCATTTTTAAGTTCCATGATGGCCTGTTGAGCCTCCAGTTGTTGGGCCCGAAGCTTGCGTTGGTTGTCCAGGAGCAATCGCCGGCGTTGCTGGTGGTAGTACCTGCGGTATAAGATGTGAACAGCCAATGCACTAGCGGCCAGGAGCAACAAATAAACCACCAGCGCGACCCGCGAAAGGTACCAGGGAGGCCGGATGGTAAAAGAATAGGAGGCCACCGGGCCGGCTTCCTGCTCTCCCACCCGAGCCCGCACGGAGAAGGAATAGGTACCCGGCGGTAAATTTTCGAACCGGGCCTCGGCCTTGGCGCTCCAATTACTCCATTCGTCGTAGTAGCCTTCGAGCCGGTATTGGAAAAGAATCGGTAAGAACCGGCCAAATTCTGCGACGGCATACCGAAACTCCACGTGATTGCTGCGATGGTTAAACGCACCGGAGGTGTGCAGAGCCACGGGATGTTCGGCAGCGCCCTTTCGCTGCACGCGCACCTGCGAAAGCTGTACGGCTTCTTTCGGGTAGCGCATGTGCGCCCGGTCTAAAATGATGTAGCCCTCCGTCGAGCCGATCAGGTATTTATGATTGCCGAGCGGATAAAAACATTCGTATCCCTGCATGGGGTTGATGCGCTCGTAGGGTAGGGGAATGCGTTGTACGTCGGGTCGGTTGTTCACCCGGCCGGCGTGAATCCCGTTCAGATGATGTCGGCTGAACAACCAGATATTCCCGCTCGAATCGGCAAGCATGCGTCCGGAAGCATACCGTTCGGGCTCCATCAGTTCATTGAGCAGGCTATCGGGTATAAAAGCATTTTCCGCTTGATCATACCGAAAAAAGCCCTCCTGATTGGCATATACCATGGCCCCGGACAATTGAGCCAGACCGGAGTGCTTGCCCGATTTGGATGGGTTGAAGCGTTGTACGTGGTGCACGTTGCGCAGACTGGAATCCAGTTGCATTCGGAAGATGCCCCGGTACTCGTGGTTGGTAAATAGCTGACCTTCTTCCGTGATCTCGAATTGCTTGGCGGAGTAGTCGAATCCCTCAATTGGGTGCGCATAGCGCCAGGTGCCGGCTAGTTTCTTCAAGAGGCTAAACCCTTCGTAGTGGCCCTGCAATATGTAATCCGGTCGGTGGGGCAGTGGTTGAATGTCCCAGGTTCCCGACTGTTTGGAAAGTAATCGGGCCCGGTCGTTTTCGATGAGAAAGGTGCCTTCGTGATGCCCGCAAAAGAGCTGCCCGTCGTATACGCGTAGTGACCAGACCTGCCCGTCCGTTCCGGGAACGATACGGAAAGAATCAGTGGATGGATAGGCTTTGGAGAAAAGCCCCTGATTCGTGCCTAAATACAGCTTCCCTTGGTATAAGGCCGCTGCGTAAATGGTACCCAACCGCCCGCCTTGATCCTCGAAAGCCCGGAAGGGAGCGGCGAGGTTGATACAGTCGATGCCGTTGTCGAGCCCGAGCCAGATGTTTCCGGCCACATCTTCTTGAATGGACAGTACGGTGTTGTTGCTCAGGCCGTCTTCCTGCTGGATGTGGTACCGCAGTCGGCCGTTGGCATCCAGTAATATGAGGCCATTGGATATCGTGCCGATGGCAAAACTGCCGTCGCGCAATTGGAGGCCGGAAAAGGTGGTGATTTGTCGGAGGAAGTCGGCTGCATCGTGCTTCCAGGGCCGAACCCGATCGACCTCCCACTCCAGGATGCCACTATCGTCGGTGAGTAGGAGGAGTTCACCCGCTCGTTGGAAAATGTGAACGACCTGGCTTGCTCCGAGCTGATCCTGGCCGAGCGCCAAGTGAGGCTGCCCGTCGATAATTTCGAAAACGCCCTGCTCTTCTGCGTAGTACAGCAGCCGATCGGCTACACTGAACAGGTGTGTGAGTTTGGGCTGTGCCAACAGCCGGCGGGTCTGCAGCGTCGTGGTATCGTACAGGAAGAGTTGCTGCAGCGATTGAAACAGGATGTACTGACGATAGGGAAGGATGTTCCAAAATTGCTCATCGCTCACCAGTTGATCAGGTATGGAATCGCTCAGGCTGTGGTAGTCCAGGCTACCTTCTGGTGTCTTCAGCCAGTAGCCGAACTCCATGTAGCAGCCCGTGTAGATCCGCGCCCCATCCACGTATACCGACCGGAAAATGGTTTCGTTCGGTGATCGATGTAAGCGCCAGCGCGCCCCGTCGAATTCGAGCAACCCGTCGTTGTTGGCCGCAAAAAGATGCCGCTGCGGCCCCTGACTGAGCATCCAGTTCTGATTCCCCGCCTGGTAAGCATCGGGTGTGTATGAGAGGATGGGGGGCAACTCCTGTGTGCTGCCTGATATTGGGATACCCAGCAGAAGAAGTAGTATCGGGAGTTGCACCAGCGTCCTCAACATGAATCAAGCCATTAGCGTGGGTGGAGTATGTATTTGTTTTTAAATTTAAGCGTTTAGTGTAGTGGCAACCTGTTAACTAAACGCCTAATCCCGATAATTCAACGCCGGCTTCCGGTCTCCCAGCAGCGCCTCGTATTCAAAATCCGCGCCGCGCGCAGCCGTCCACTCCTCCGTAGCCTGCTCGATGAGCGCCGGGTCGTTGTACAAATCAAAAGCCGTGGCAGCCAGCGTCTTGGCGGCTACGATCATCCCTTTGACACCTATTTGATTGCCCGAGCAGGCAACGGCCTGCCAGGAGTGGGAGGGGGTGCCCGGCACGTAAGTAGCCGTGCGCAAGCCCACGGTGGGCACCGCCCAGCTGATGTCGCCCACATCTGTAGAGCCGCCGCTGCGGCGGTAGCGCTGCACTTCGAAGGGCTTGATAGAGGAGGCATCCGCCAGGTTGACCTTCTTATCGGCCGGGAAGCTGGCGATGATTTCCTGGGCAAACGCGCGATCGGCCGCATCGTACTCGACGCCGCCCACGGCCGTCAGGTTCTCGTGCATCTTCTTGGCCAGCACTTCCACGGGCAGCAGGCTGTACACCCCGCTCATGATTTCGTAGGTCATTTCCGTCTCGGTGCCGAGTGCCGCTCCTTCGGCGGTCTTCACAAGCCGCTTGAAAATCTTCTTCACCATTTCGCTGTCCGGATGGCGGACGTAGTAGTACACCTCCGCAAAGTTGGGCACCACGTTCGGCGCATCGCCTCCGGCCGTAATGATGTAGTGAATGCGCGTTTCCATCGGCACGTGCTCGCGCATCATGTTGGCCATTACATTCATGGCCTCTACGCCGTCGAGTGCCGAGCGGCCTTCCTCCGGCGAACCGGCGGCGTGGGCGGAGATGCCCGTGAAGCGGAATTTGGCGGTCATATTCGCCAGCGATCCGGTGGCGTCGGCCGAGTTGCCGTTGCCCGGATGCCAGTGCAGCACCACGTCGACATCGTCGAACAACCCGGCGCGCACCATATATACCTTCCCGGAGCCGCCTTCCTCGGCCGGGGTGCCGTACACGCGCACCGTTCCGGTGAAATCTCCGGCCTCCAACCGGTTCTTCACCTCGATAGCCGCGGCCACCGAACCGACGCCAAACAGGTTGTGGCCGCAGCCGTGGCCGGATTCCCGCTCGGCAGCCTTCTCCCGTTCGGGCGATTGGGTCTGAGAAAGCCCCGGCAGCGCATCAAATTCGGCCAGCAATCCAATAACCGGCTCGCCGCTGCCGTAACTGGCCACAAATGCCGTGGGAATCTCCGCTACACCTTCTTCCACCTCAAAACCATTGTCCTTCAATACTTTCTGCAATAGCTCCGAACTCTGGTGCTCCTTGTAGCCGACCTCGGCGTACTCCCAGATGTCGAGCGCCACGTCGGCGTATACGTCCTGTTGTCGTTGGATCATAGCCTGGCTTTCTTGCTTCATGAAAGCCAGTTCGGAGTCTCCGTATTTTTGGGCCCCCAGCAGGGCCGGCAGGCACAAACAGATCAGTAGCGTTCGCATGGATGGTCGTGTTGGTATTACCTGGGAAGATAATTGGGTTTGGGGAAATGGCAAAGGGCGGGGTAGGGTATATAGGGCAAACGCACCAAAATGGTCGGTATGATAATTTTGGGCTTGCTTCTATGGTGATAAGCGCGTATCTTGATGGTACCATCCAATAGCTGTCCCTGCGGCAGCCGTTCTCACAAAATAGCCCAGGTTTTCACACGGCCGTTTCCATTGCTGGTAGCCGCGTGCGCCGCGCACGCCCTGGCTGCCTGCAGCCCTCGAGGTTGGCAGGTAAGGTGGGTGGGCCGTCTTATATAT
>CAZDET010000055.1:0-35928 GCA_964504335.1 uncultured Saprospiraceae bacterium | reverse complement strand
AAGATACGCGCTTAGCGCCTAACAAGCAAGCCCTGATTAGCCCAAACGCCAAAAATTCCCCTGCCGACCTTTTTTGATGCGTCTGCCCTAGAAAAGGAAAAGAAATCATTCACTATTTCGATTTAGACCCTATTGTGCTTTACGAAAACAGGGAACCGGATCCAGATCGAAATTGGGCTATTAATTAAGCAAGCTCGGAAAGAGCTCGGTCTGACCCAACAGGAGCTAGCCGAAAAAAGGGGCACTTCCAAACACCACATCTCCGCATCGAAAACAACAAATCGGGGATTGAATTATCCACTCTGATTCGAATTATTGAAGGAGGATTGGGAAAGCGTTTGCAGATCCATATTATCTGACACGCTCCTTTCTGAAATCCCCCCCGAAAGTGCTAGATTTAGCACAAACAACAATTCCAATGGCTCGTCTCCAATTGACCCTCTCCCTACTCTTGCTTAGCTGCTGCTATCTAGTTGCCCAAGACTTTTCTGCACTCGAATTCCGCAACCTCGGCCCCTACCGGGGCGGACGGGTTACGACTGTGACCGGCGTCGCTTCCCAGCCAGGTACTTTCTACCTGGGAGCTACGGGCGGCGGTGTCTGGAAAACCGACGACTACGGTACTTCCTGGAATAACGTCTCCGACGGCTTTTTCTCTACCCCTTCCATCGGAGGCATCGCCGTTGCTCAGAACGATCCGAACGTCCTCTACGTTGGCACGGGCTCCGACGGGCTGCGCAGCAACGTCATCGAAGGAAAAGGGATGTACAAATCCATCGATGGCGGGAAAAACTGGACCCACATCGGGCTACCGGATGTCGGCCAGATTGGAGCCGTGCGCATTCATCCCGACGATCATAACACCGTGTACGTGGCCGCCATCGGCCGCGCCTTCGAAGCCAATCCGGAGCGTGGCTTATACAAAACCACCGACGGCGGGCGCAACTGGGAACAGGTGCTTTTCCTCTCCGACAGCATCGGCATTTCCGACGTGGAAATGCTGCCGACCAATCCCAACATCCTTTTTGCCACCGCCTGGAAGGCCGAACGCAAGCCCTGGACCATCCTCAGCGGAGGGCCTGCCGATCAGGGGGGCATCTACAAATCAGTAGACGCCGGCAAAACCTGGCAACGCATCGAAAAGGGCCTCCCCAACTCGCTCATCGGAAAAATCGACGTGGAAGTCTGCCCGTCCGACTCCCGCATGGTGTACGCCTTAGTGGAAGCACCCGACGAGGAGGGAGGGCTGTATAAATCGACGGATCAGGGAGCCTCCTTCGAGTTGGTGTCGAACAATTCCGGGATACGTACCCGGCCTTTTTACTATACGAACGTTCGGGTTGATCCTAAAAACACCGACATCGTCTACGTGCTGGCTACGGGCTACTACAAGTCTACCGACGGCGGTAAATCCTGGGAGCGCCTCAGTCCGCCCCACGGCGATAACCACGACATGTGGATACATCCAGAAGATCCCGATCTATTCATCCAAGCCAACGATGGCGGTGCCAATGTGACGCACAATGGCGGCAAGACCTGGTCGACCCAGTTCAACCAGCCTACGGCCGAGATTTATCAGGTGGAGGTGGACAACCAGTATCCTTACTGGCTCTACGGCGGGCAACAGGACAATTATTCGACCGTATCCGTGCCGAGTATGGCACCCTACGGCATTCAGGCGGCGGGCATCGGCTACATCGCCAATACCGGTGGTTGTGAGACCGGCCCGGCGGTGCCCCATCCGGAAAATCCGGATATCGTCTACTCCAATTGCAAGGGCCGCTTCACCGTATACAATAAGCGCACGGGCACCGAACAGTCGTACTACGTGGGGATGGGCAACATGTACGGCCACAATCCGCGCGATCTGGAGTACCGCTTTCAGCGGGTATCGCCCATCCACGTTTCTCCGCACGATCCCAGCATCGTATACCACACCTCTCAATTCGTGCACAAGACGACCGATGAGGGGAAAACCTGGGAGACCATCTCGCCCGATCTGACGGCGTTTGAGGAGAGCAAGCAGGTGATTTCCGGAGCGCCCATTACCCGGGACATTACCGGGGAGGAGTTTTACAGCACCATCTACGCCATCCGGGAATCGCCACTGCAGGCCGGACTCATCTGGGTTGGAGCTAACGACGGGCCGGTGCACGTTACCCGCGACGGTGGCCAGACCTGGGACGACGTCACCCCTGGCCAGTTACCGCCCGGTGGGCGCGTCGATGCAGTAGAGCCCTCTCCGCACGATCCGGCCAAGGCCTACGTCAGCGTGTTGCGCTACCAGTTGGGCGATCGCCGCCCGCATATTTACAAAACCGAGAACTACGGACAATCCTGGGAATTAATCACGGATGGCATTCCTGACGATTATCCGGTACGTGTGGTGCGCGAGGATACGGAGCAGGAAGGCTTGTTGTTCGCGGGGACGGAGTATGGCTTGTTCGTTTCGATGGACGATGGAGCCAGCTGGAAGGCTTTACAGAAGAATCTTCCGGTGACGCCCATTACCGATTTGAAAATTCACCGCGGCGATCTGGTGCTTTCCACCATGGGACGCGGATTTTGGATGTTGGATGATATCAGCCCGCTGCGACAATCAGAGCTGATGGCAAGTTCGGAGCCACAGTTGCTCGAACCGCGCAATACCATTCGCTATCGCTACCCTTCGGGCGCGCGCAACAGCAGATATCCCAGGTACCCCCGGGCAGCCGTGAGGCTCTTTTACCACTTGCCGGATAGCATGCCGGGAACCATTAAGCTGGAACTTCTGAATCAGAGCGGATCGGTGGTCGTTGCTTATCAAAGCGATTCTACCGAAGAACAGCCGGATGAGATCGTCCGAAACATGGCCACCGAAGAAATCGAATACTTGGTGGCCAATAATCTGAGCGCCAAGCCCGGCCTCAATTGTTTTGAGTGGGATATGACCCGGTTTGGCCCCTGGCACGAGAATGCCCGGCGCCGCTACCGCAACGGACCAATGGTTGCGCCCGGAACCTACACGGCCCGACTGACCGTCGGGAACAAAACCCTCACGCAGAACTTCGAAATTGAAATGGACCCACGCGTCCGCGAGTCGGGCATTACCGCGGAGGACATTGCGCGGCAGGAAGCCTTCCAAGTGGAAATTCGGGATCTGTTGAGCCAGTCGCGCAAGTTGCAGCACGAGCTTACTAAGGAGCACAAAAAATTAAAAGCTAAAAAGCAACCCTCCGAAAACGAGAAAAATCGCATGGAGCAGATCGAGGAGGCGCTGGCCAAACTTAAAACCGCAGAAGGCATTTACCCGCAGCCAATGCTCGCCGATCAATTGTCTTATCTCTACTCCGCGCTGAATCGTGCCGATCAGGTGCCGGGGCAGGATGCGATGCAGCGCTTTGAGAATTTGCGGAATCAATTGGAACAGGTGCAAAGTTCGACTGACTAGAAGCTCATCCGATGAAAGCAGTAATTTATGAGCAATACGGAGGGCCGGAGGTACTTCAAATGGCCGACCGGCCGAAGCCGGTGCCCAAGGACAACGAAGTACTCGTGCGCATACATGCTACAACCGTTACTGCGGGGGATGTGCGTATGCGGAAGGCCGATCCGTTTATCATTCGGTTCTTTAATGGATTTACCAAACCCAAAAGCCCCATTCTGGGGCACGAGCTGGCCGGCCAGGTAGAAGCGACCGGACCGGCCGTGACCAAATTTCAACCAGGAGACTGGGTGTTTGGAGCCACGGGCCTGAAGTCGGGGACCTACGCCGATTACATGTGTGTGCCCGAAGATGGGGCGCTGGCCCTCAAGCCGGACAACATCAGTTGTCAGGAAGCCGCCTCGGTGCCCGTAGGTGGATTAACGGCCCTACACTTTCTGCGAAAAGGAAACATTCAGTCCGGGCAGGAAGTCCTGATTTACGGAGCGTCCGGATCAATTGGTACTGCAGCAGTGCAGCTTGCCAAGCACTTTGGTGCAACGGTAACGGGGGTGTGCAGTACGAAGAATGTCGAGCGAGTCCGCTCGCTGGGAGCCGACCGGGTCATTGATTATAAGAAAGAGGATTTCACGAAGAGTGGTCAGATCTACGATGTCATTTTCGATACGGTAGGCAAGACTTCCTACAGCAAAAGCAAAGACGTACTGACCGATCGGGGCATCTTCTTGAGTAGTGGTGCCGGGCTGGGGGATTATCTAACCATGTTGTTGCTGCCCTTGTGGTCCAAGAAGCGCATCATCGCCGGGCTGGCCGGGGAGGCTCCAGCGGATTTAGAGCTTCTCCGGCAGTTGTTGGAAAGCGGGCAGTTCGAACCGGTCATCGACAAAACCTACTCATTGAAGCAAATGGAAGAGGCCCACTACTACGTGGATCAGGGACACAAAGTTGGAAATGTCGTAATTGATGTAGTTGGCTGAATTCAAACAGGTTCTAAAGGATGAAAATCGGAACGTTTAACTCGTCCGATACGATGAGCCGCCTGGCGACACCTCCGATGCGGTAGCCCAGTAAATTGGCTTTGCTCAGCCTTCCGATGATCAGCGCGTCTCCGCCTTCTGTATGGACGTATTCCGTTACGGTATCAGATACATCGCTGCCTTTTTCCAAACGGAATTGAAAGGAGATTGTATTTTGCCTACCCGCTTCTGCCTCGAAGGCCTGGAAGGATTTTTTGGCGTTTTCTTCAATCCGTTGCTCGACTTCTTTACTGGCTTTTCGAATGTAGGGAAAATACGTCAGGGGCATCTGATAGACGTGTAGGTAGGTTAGTTTCTTGTCGAATGCATGTGCCAAGGTAGTGGCGAGTCCGATAGATCTGGGAGTTTGTTTGGAGAGATCCACGGCAGCAATCAGGATATGGAAAGCTGGTTGTACATCTGTCGGCACCAACAATAGAGGCGTTCGTCCTTTATCGGTAGCCAACACTTTCAATGGAACACTGCCGGCCCCCTCCTGTTCGGCTTTCTTTCCCATGACAAAAAGGTCCGTTTGTGCTTCCCTTTTGGATGCTATGATCGCTTCAGTGGTATTGTTTTCATCCCGAACAACTACCTCGGTCTGGCAATTTAGCGATTCGAAGTAGGGCAGGTACTTTTTCGCAAGTTCAGATCGAATGGCTGCTTTAAGCCGTTCGTAGTCTTGCGGCTGGGGGAAAGCGGCTTCCAGAAAGTCGAAGCGGATGTTGTGGAATAGCGTTACGCGGTCAACAGTATCCAACAACTGACCGAGAGCAGCCATATATTTTACAACGGCCAGATCGGTCGCAGATAAATCCAAGCAGAGAAAAACACTATTTATCTTCATGCTCTGGTCTTTCGATAAGCGATTGAATGTATTCCGCGTACTCCCGGCGTTCTTTTTCTTCCGCCTTACGCCGTAGGGCTTGCATTTCTTGCCGTAATCCGATCGCTAGGGAATAAATGACAAAAAGGATAATGATAGCAAACGGTAAGCCGGCGGAAATAACGACGGATTGCAGCGCTTTCAGCCCTCCCGCAAAGAGAAGCGCAGCAGCGACGGCTCCCTCCAGCAGGGCCCAAAAGATGCGCTGCCCAACCGGGGCGTCCAGTTTCCCACCCGAGGTAATGCTATCGATTACCAGGGAGCCGGAATCGGAGGAGGTGACGAAGAAGATAGTTACTAGTATTATTCCGACGAATGACGTAATGGAAGACCAGGGTAACTCTTCCAGCATCACAAAAAGGGAGGTAGAGATATCCGCCTGTACGGCGGTGGCGATATCGGCAGTCCCATTCATTTGCATATACAGGGCCGTGCCCCCAAAAACGGACATCCACAAGAAGATCAACAAAGAGGGGACTAATAATACCCCGAGCACGAATTCCCGGACGGTTCGTCCTTTCGATACCCGGGCGATGAAAATGCCGACGAAGGGCGACCAGCTGATCCACCAGGCCCAGTAGAATATAGTCCAGCCGTTTTGCCAACTTGCCCCCGTGTAGGCTTCCGCCCACGTTCCCACAGTGAAGAGATTATTGAAATAGTGGCCCGTATTTTGCACGAAGCCGTTTAACAAATAGACGGTGGGCCCAAGGACTAGTATTGCAAGTAGAAATACAATAGACAGCCGCATGTTAAAGACACTCAAGAACCGCACGCCCTTGTCGAGGCCCAACACCACCGAGGTGGTAGCAGCCAGAGTGATCAAGGTGATGAGTACGATATGAGTGGTCGTGTTGTTCGATACGCCAAAAAGGTAATCGAGGCCGGCAGCTACTTGCTGTACTCCGATTCCCAGGGTGGTGGCGAGGCCGAATAAGGTGGCCACTACTGCTATTACATCGATAGCGCTACCGGGCCATTGATTGATGCGTTCTCCCAATAATGGATAGAACAACGACCGAACGGTGAGCGGTAAGCCCCGATTGTAGGTGAAAAAGGCCAATGCCAGGCCAATCACTACATAAGGCCCCCATCCGTGGAAACCCCAGTGCAAAAAGGTATACAACATGGCCTGCCGCACCGCCTCCGGCTCATTTGCTACGGGTAATGGGGGAGTTGCGAAATGACTCATGGGTTCGGCTACTCCATAGAACAGTAAGCCAATACCGATGCCCGCAGAAAAGAGCATGGAAAACCAGGAAAAAGTCGAAAACTCCGGTTTGGCTTTTTCACCGCCCAGCCGAATACGCCCGTACTTACTGAGGGCAAAGTACAGCCCTGCTGCCACGAATACATTGGTTGCTAGGATGAAAAACCAGCCGGCATTATCGGATGCAGATCGCTGAAAGGCGGTAAAAACGGTGATGATATCCTCGCTGAAGAAGAAGGATACGCCGATCGTAGTTAAGATAATAAAGGCCCCTGGATAAAACACCGGCGCGTAAATATCGAAGAGCTTTTTTTCCTGATTGTCCATGTGTAAGGTAAATTACCGAAAACAGCAGCGTCCCACCCTGAATTATCAAGGATGGGACGACGATGCTTAGTTGAGCGGAATGAGCTGTTTATTGCACCAGCCAAATACCGGCATTTTGATCGTTGCCGCCTAATGCATCGACTGCCGCGTCGTAGTTATCGGCGTTCAGACTTTCTTCCTGCAACGGGTACGGAAACCGGAGCGGAAGGCGATCGTTGTTCAGGTTTTCACAGGCGGCATCGACGAATGGGATGCCGTCGAACGTATTGCCGGCTGTGATGTACCAGCGGCGCAGCTCGAAGTAAGGCTCTAATCCGGTAAAAAACAGGGCTAGCCATTTCTGTTCCCAGATATCGGTAGTCGTGCTGTAGGCTACGCCGGAATTGGTGTAAAAGTCACCGAAGTCCGCCCAGCCAAAGGGCGCGTAATCGACCTGGTAGTAGTCCATAGACGCCTGAATACCGGTGCGGTAAAAGTCTTCTACGTTTCCGGTGATCCAGCCCATTTCCGCAGCTTCCGCCAACAGGAAGGCAACTTCGGCATAAGTGATGATCAGGCCTTGTGCCATGGGCAATCCCAGGCTGCTAGCCTGCCGCAGATCGGGATAGTTATAAAATTGAACCCCCAACCGGGAAGCTCCACTCTTGGTGCAGGTCTCTCCTTGCCCATTGATTGCACCCAGAAATTGAGGCTCTTTATCAAAGTCCTCATTGTTCGGGCGAGCGTACCGGAGCAAGCGGGGGTCGCTGTATCGATTCATGACCTCCAGGGAGGTTTGGCTGATGGCTACGGCGTCGAAGTCACCTGTTTTCAGAGGCACTAAGGGGAATTCGTTGGGAAAGTTTCCGGTGTAGGTCAAGGCAACATTGTCTTCATTCGAACTGAGAATATTGCCCTCGGAAACGATTGTTGCGAATTGTGCACCGGCATTCGGCAATTGGCGATTGGCGAGCATCAGCAGGCGCAGGCGCAGGGAGTTTCCAAACTTCCGCCACTTGCTGGCGTCACCACCGAGCAGAATATCGCCGCCGATTTCCCCGTTTCCGGCGGCAAACAGATCGTCGGCACGGTCCAGCTCTGCCAATAAGTCGGCGTAAATCGCGGATTGGTCGTCGTAAACGGGCGTAAAATTATCGCCAGCTCCCTGGATCGCTTCGGTGTAGGGGATGTTGCCGTAGGCATTTGTGAGATTGGCAAAAATCCAGGAACGCAGTACAATGGCCGCTCCTTCCAAAGCTTCGTTTTGCTGTTGGATCGCCAGTTCCTCAACAGAAACAACATCCGTCAGGCTCTCATACCAGCCCTCCCAATAAGTCGGAAAGGCGTTCCAGTTGTATGCATCGACTTCCAATCGCAGGGTCTTGGCCGTCAATTGAGCGGCGTTATTTCCGATGAGGAAAGACGCATCCACGGAGGTATTGACGCTGCTGCGAATCGCGTTGGGCAGCAGTACATCAGCTGATACCTGAGTCGGCTCGTTGGGGTTTTCGTTGAACTCCTCGAAGGATTCGCAGGAGGTGAACAGCAAACCCAGCAGCAGGAATGGGAAAATATATCTGGTATACATGGTTATTTTTTAAATAAGAAGACGATTAAGCAGAACGGTAACCGGTTTAGAATCCTAGATTCAATGAAAGACCGATTTCGCGGGTGGAAAAGATCTGCGTACTCTCAAAACCGGGCACAAAAAGACCGTTGCGAATCGAGAAGGTCTCCGGATCGATCGTGGGCACATCGCTGAATAGCAGTAGGTTGCGCCCTATCAGGGAAACGCGCGCGTTGGCGATGCCGATTCCGTCCAGAAGGTTCGACGGAAGTGTATACCCGAAGCTGACTTCCCTGACCTTGAAGTAGGTGGCGTCGAAAGTGGCTGCTTCGATGTTATCGCGGTTAAAACCGTTGCCGTAGTAGGTGTAGAAATAGCCGACATAGCCGATACCTCCGGGCTGCACGGCGACATCGTTGGGGCTGGTCTCCCGGTCGAAGTCGATTTCGCCGTCTTCGTTGAGATCTTCCCACTTGAGGCCGGGGCCAACTACACCGGTACCGGGATCGTCGATGGTGTATACGGGTTCGCCGTCACTATCGTAAGCAACGTTATAGGTTTGGCGGCCTTCGGTGGTAGAAATCGGCAGATTGGGATCGTCGTCGTTTGTAATAGTCCCCCCGGTTGCATACAGGGCGTGCGAGCGCGAATAGATCCTACCACCAATCTGGCCATCGACCAAAAAGCTGAACCGGAAATTGCCGAAGTTCAGGGTGTTCATCACACCCAGTCGGACATCCGGCTGGTAAGACCCGGCGCTCACTTTTTCGTTGGTTATGAGTGGCAGGCCGTTCTGATGAATAATTTCGCCCGTTTCCGGATGGCGGACGAAGCCAAGTCCGTACAACTGGCCGTAGAGTTCACCCTCTTCGGCTACGAATTCGAGGTCAGACCCGCCTTCGTCACCAGGAAAAACATCCGCGATGATGGAATAGCGACCACCGGTGACTACGTCGGGTAAGGATTCGACGATTGCACGGTTGTGGCCCAGGTTTACTACTACATCCCAGCTGAAGCGATCTTTCAGAATGGGTGTTGCGCTCAGCAGCACTTCGATGCCTTTGTTGCGGATAGAACCGCCGTTGGTCAACTTAAAGTCGAAGCCGCTGGTGGAAGCCACTGGTAGCTGAATGACCTGATCAAAGCTGAGCATGTTGTAGTAGGTCGCATCCAGTCGGAATCGATCTTGCCACAGGCGAATGTCTGCTCCGAACTCGTAGGCACGAGTGCGCTCGTTGGTGAGATTGGGGTCGGCCACCGTTCGGTTGGTGGAGAATACGGCGTTGTTGCCAAAGGCAGGTCGGGGGGTAAATGTGGTGCTGAATGCATAGGGTGGCGCTCCGTTACCTACCTCCGCGTAGTTAGCCTTCAACTTCAGAAAAGAAATGGACGAACTGGCTGGAATAGCCAGCATGTCCGACACAATTGCACTCAATGAAACAGATGGGTAAGCAAAAGAGAAATTGGAGCCATCCCGGCCCGTTTCCGGATTCACCAGGGTGCTGGTCCAGTCGTTTCGCAGAGAGGCATCGAGGTACAGCAGGTTTTTGTAAGAAAGTGTAGCTACTCCGAACAAGCTGTTGATCCCCGCCCGGGTCTTCTGGGATTCTACCAGCACGCCGGAACGGGCATTACTGAGCGTGTAGATACTCTCATCGGTACCGAAAAGCTGTAGCTGTGGGTTATTGGCTACCAAAAAGTTGGCGTCTTGGCGCATGATGTTGCCACCTACTTTGATGTCGTACTGGAAGTCCGAGCCCGACATGGCATCACTGCTGTAGGAAATGAGTGCTTCTGCATTGGTCTCGTAGAAGGAGATTTCATCTTCGCGATAGCTACCCAGCAATACCGCTTTGGTAGAGGGAGCCCGACGGAACTGGCGGCCTTCGTCCAAGACATCCGCGCCGAAGCGGAAGCGGGCGCTGAAGCGGGGAGAAAAGTCGTACTCCAACTTGATATTACCGATCAGGCGGTTGCTCTGGAAGGAGTTGGTGTTTTCGTTGACGATAAACCAGGGGTTGTTAACCCAGAGGTTTTCTACGTAGCGCTGTTGTACGCCTTCCAGGCCCGGCTCCCAGTAATCGCGCAGGTCGTCGATTTCCACCTGGCGGGGAAACCACAGCCAGCCGTACTGGATGGAAGAAGATTCATCGTAGCCGGCATTGGGGACATTGTCGGAAGACGAATTGACGTACATCGCATTAAGCCGGACTTCCAGCTTTTCGTCTAGGAGGTAGCGTCCCAGGCTGGTTTGGAAAGTATTGCGTGTCAAATCGGTGTTCGGGACGAGTCCTCGGCTATCGAGGCGCGAAAAGGAAAAGCGCGAATCCCCGGCGTCGGTGGCGTTGTTGATTGCCACATTGTTGATAGAAGTGATGGCAGTTTGGTAAAAGTCGCGAATGTTATCTTCGGCTGGTGTAAAGGGCACCGCTTCGCCGTCGGAGTTAAATTGCCGGATGAGCTGTCCATTCATGCGGGGCCCCCAGTTTTCGCCGTAGGCTTCGTAGTATTCGTTGGCTCCGATGTAATTCGAACCATTTTTATAGGAATACTTACCGCCGCCGCCGAAGCCGAATTCGTTCTGGTAGTCGGGCATTCTTAGAATATCGCCGAGGGTGGTGCTGCTGTTCACCTCTACTCCCCAGCCCTGGGCATTCTGGCCGGTTTTTGTTTCGATCAGGATCACCCCGTCTGCGGCGCGGGCTCCGTAGAGGGCCGATGCAGCCGGCCCCTTCAGAATATTTACCGAGGCAATATCGTCGGGGCTCACGATTTGAGCTGCATTACCGAAGTCGATTGTAGTGGAGCCGTTCAGGCCATCGTCGAAGCTGTACAGGTCGTTGGTGATTGGAAGTCCGTTGACTACGAAAAGCGGCTGGTTATTTCCTAATAAGGAGGCGGCACCCCGGATGTTGATGTTGGCCGAGGCTGTCGGGCCCGCCGCGGAGCCGGTGATGTAGACACCCGCTACTTTTCCGGCCAGAGCATTGGTAATATTGGTTGGCTTGACGGTTGCAATATCCTCGGCACCGAGTTTTTGCACGGAATACCCAAGCGCCTTCTCGTCCCGCCGAACGCCCAAGGCCGTAACGACGACTTCGGAGAGATCGACCGAGCTGGAAAGCACCACCTGAATATTCGATTTGTTTTCTATAGAAACTTCTTCGGTGGTGTAACCAACGTAGGAAAAGATAAGTATTGTTTCCTCCGGAAGCACCTCTAATTGAAACTTCCCGTCAATGTCGGTGATGGTTCCTTTACTCGTTCCTTTGATGAGAACGCTGGCTCCAATCACTCCCTGTTGGGTATCAGAGTCTAAGACAGTGCCTGAAACGGTTCTGCTTTGCGCGTTTAAGTGGAAGACTATTCCGAAGAATAGTAAGATAAGGCAAGGCTTAAGGGTGTCCCTTAATTTAATTGGTTGAGTCATAATCCAGTGAGTATTTCTGATTATGGCCCGAAGATAGGGAAATTTGTTTCGATCGAAACAAACGAGTGTCGATAGGAGACTATTCGTCGGGTTTCTTATCGATCTCCATGGTCATCAGGATGGGCGCGGCATCCATATCCTTTGCTCCCATTACCTGAACGAGCAAGTCGATGGCATTGTCAAGTTCCTGCAATTCTTTGTCAGACAGTTTTTCCAAGCGGTTAGTGAACTTGTCTTGTAGAGTCTGTGGCGATTCTAATATCATATCGAAGCCCTTCGAGGTGAGTGCAATGATAGACCCTCGACGATCCTTGGTATTGGGTAATTTTGCCACTAGCCCTTTACTTTCAAGGCGAGCAATCAGACCGGTTACGGTGCTGGCATTCAATTGCAGATGCTCCTTGATCAACTTGGCGCTGGACTGGAAATCAGGTTGAGTGGAAAGAAATTGTAGACACAAAACCTGGGGAATACTTACACCCAGGTGCTTTTCGATTCGCTTATTTTCCAGATTAATGAAGCGAATGATCTTTCTGAGTTTTACTAGAATGTACAAATAGTCCACGGTGGATTGATTCGCTGATGCAGCTGTAATATGTCATTATTTTTTGAATTGAATCGGGCTATAATTGATATCCTATTCTCTAGTACCAAGGTGTTTGCGCATCAGGCACATTGATTCAAAATACGCTACCGCTATCATACATAAGTGATGCAGGGAACCTTAGCTTGACTTTAGCCCTGCCACGACGAACGGGCTGGAAATGGGAATGCGGTGGCTTACAGTTCGGAAATGGCACGGAAGTAGCGCTCGGCCACGAAAGCCGCTCCGGCTTCGTTGTAGTGGACAGCATCCGCCAGGAGATCATCGGTAAACCCCTCCCTCATGTTAACCACAATTACCCTGGACTCAGGCGTGGTCAGGGATGCCGCCAATTCCGGGATGCGGTTATTGAATGCCGTAAGGCGCTCGGTGAATGCCGGGGTCATCAGCTCAGATGTGGCCGGTGCAATTTGCTCCAGGATGACAGCGACCTGGGGGTTGCGCTGTCGCAGTTGACGAATAATCTGGTCGATATCGTCGATAATTTCCGACAGAGGCTGATCGGGTTCATCGAGCAGGTTATTGCCACCGATGCCGAGAAGGACAATTTCCGGTGGCGAAGTCAGTTGAAGTTGGTTCAGGGTGGCCAGGATGTCTTCGGTTTTAGCGCCGCCGGTACCTTCGTGTTCGTTGTCGAAACAGCGCCCCATCACGGTAGGGTAGGAGGCATCGTCGATTCGGCTGCCGATGAAGTCAACGTCCTGGTTATTGTTGATTAAGCGTTTCCAAAGTTCGTAGCGGTAGGATTCAAAAGCCGGTCGGGCACCCTCCACGCGGGAATCGCCCAATGGCAAAATCTCGATGGTTTGGTCGGTAGCGGCCTGATCGGGGCAGGTATCCTCTTGCTCACAGGCGCTTGCGATTAAGAGAAATGTGGTCAACAGGGAAAGGAAAGTCAAATGAAGTGTGGGTCGCATTAGTTCCAGTTAGATGAATCGTAGGAAGGTTTACAGATAAAACGAGGACAGCGGGACATACCCTACTGGTGGCCGGTTATTTTTCTCGCTTTTTAGCATGGACTTTGCGCGCTCGACGGGACATAGATATTTCAGCCGGCTGCTGAGCCGGTTGCCGGGTTTGGCCGCCGCACACCATGTGGGTGGGAATATAAAAAATAGCCCGCCCACCAAACCTGCCAGCCCGAAGGGATGCAGGCAGCCCAAGCGTGCGCATCGCACGCAACTGCCAACGAAATGTACGGCCGTAACGAATCATAAAAATTGGATGGAAGGGACTACTCTTCGAGCAGTCAATAATGAATTGGATTGCCTAAAGATCGGTTTTTTATCGATATCAGTCAAGCATAGAAAGCCCGTGAAGGGCACTTTCGCTGAATGCGGGAGCACCATTTTTTAAAATTGAGAGGCATAACTTCGTGCAATTCATTAAATTTAAAAGGTTCTCTGACAATTTTCGTGGTTATATCAACACAAATCCTCTGCCTTCAATCCTTTTCGGCCATTGGTTTTGTGTCGACCACAAAAATTGTCAAAGAAGGATTTAAAAATGAATCGCCAAATAAATCAAGTCACTCACATGCAACGCTTGCTTCTACTACTCGCCCTTTTCCTGCCCATCTGTACTGGTTTGGCACAGGAAGTCAATGGAATCAACCCGCTCGACATTGCTAAAATCCAAAGCGTAACGGATGCTCAGCTATCGCCCGATGGCCGCTATGTGGCCTTCGTTCGATCGGTGCCCGCCGATCCGCTCAAGGAAAACAAGCCGGCTAGTAGCCACCTTTTCATGTACGATCGCGAGGCGGAGCAAACCATTCCCTTCTTTACAAGGGCAAGCGTCCGTGGGGTCGCCTTTCGGCCCGGTACTTCTTCGATCACTTTTTTAGCCCGGATGCCTGAAGATGCCACCACGACGCTCTACGAGATGCCACTCCGGGGTGGCGAAGCTACTCCGTTGCTGCGCTTCGAGACTTCCCTTGCTGCTTACGACTGGGCACCGGATGGCAATCGCCTGGTCTTTCGCGCAAATGAGCCGGCTTCGAAGGAAGAAAATGACCTGCCCTACCAACCCATTGTGTACGAAGAAAACTTGTCCTTCACGCGTGCTTATATGGTTGATTTATCAACCGAAGAGGCGCCCAAAATGATCGATGTGGCTGGCGATGTAAATAGGGCGCAGTGGAGTCCAAGCGGCGACCGCCTGGTCATCATGGCAGCACCCACGCCACTGGTGGATGACTTTTATATGGCGCAATCCGTTTCCATAGTCGATGCCAATACCCAAAAAGTGGTTGCCGAAGTCGATCACCGGGGTAAGAAAGGTGAGTTGGCTTGGAGCCCCGACGGCAGTAAGCTGGCCATGATTGCAGCGGCCACCGTAAACGATCCGATTGATGGCCGCCTCTTTGTGGTGGATGCTACCGGTGGTGCTCCTGATAATTTGCAGCCCGAATTTCCCGGGGCCTTCGAAGAAATTGCGTGGATCGACGAAAACACGATTCAGTTTCTGGCCAGCGAAGGCGTGGAATCGACCATGGGAACGATTCGGGCAGACGGAAGTAATCTTCAACGCCTCTTTCAAAAAAAGGGGAGCCAAATCAACGGATTCGATCGCGGTGCAGCGGGGACCCTGGCTTTAGTCATGGCAACCGCTCAGCATCCGGCGGAGGTCTTCTTGCTGGAGCAGAATACCGAATCGCCCCAACGGATCACGGATAGTAATCCCTGGTTACAGAAGGAAGCGATGGGCCGCCAGGCGGTATTTACCTACGAAGCCCGGGATGGACTGGAATTGCAGGGTATTCTAATTTATCCCGTCAATTATGAGGAAGGGCAACGCTACCCGCTTGTGACGGTGGTGCACGGTGGGCCGGAAGCTCACTACGACAACGGCTGGCTCACCGGTTATTCTACCGGAGGGCAAATGCTGGCTGCCGACGGGTATGTCGTTTTTTATCCCAATTACCGCGGCAGCACTGGCCGGGGAGTGGAATTCGCCATGTCGAGCCAGGGCGATCTGGCCGGTAGGGAGTTTGATGACGTGGTCGACGGAGTCGATCGACTGATCGAAATGGGCTTGGTCGACGAAGAGAAGGTCGGCGTGACTGGTGGTTCCTACGGCGGTTATGCGACTGGCTGGATGGCTACCCGCTATACCGACCGCTTTGCGGCCGGCGTGATGTTTGTCGGTATAAGCGACAATATCTCTAAGTGGGGCACCAGTGACATTCCCGAAGAACTTTACCTGGTGCATTCCCGCAAGCGGATTTGGGAAGACTACGAGTTTTTCCTCCAACGCAGTCCCATATTTTATGCCGACCAGGCGAAAACCCCCTTACTCATCATGGCCGGTGCCGAAGACACCCGGGTAGACCCCAGCCAGTCGATGGAGTTGTACCGGCACATTAAAACTCGGACGGATACTCCAGTCAGGTTGATCCTCTACCCCGGAGAGGGTCACGGTAATCGAAATGCCAGCGCGCGCCTCGATTATTCCCGGCGGATGAAAGGGTGGTTCGATCAGTTTTTGAAAGACGAGGTGGTACGTCCGTAACTCGTTTTGTTAGGGGGAATCGTACAAATATTTCATATTTGGCTTTTCGGTGGCCAGATAGTGCATCCAGATACTGGCGTGGGAATAGGCTGATATGATCAGAGCGGCAGGCGAATCGAGTCCGATCGCCATGATCCAAAAAAGCAGGAAGCCGAATATGTACATGGCATTGTTGGTGTACTTGAAAATGCCGTTTCTGACGAGTGGCATGGTGCGGTAGGTTTCCTCAAAATGGTCACCTCCGGAGGCCCGGTCGATGCCAAAAAACTTGTCTACGCTATAAAAGGTATAAAGCAGTGGGATCGCAAGTACCACGCAGAGTGCAATCCGCAGAATGGGGCCGAGGCCTATGCTGCCTGGATCTTGTATGGCCAATGCAAGAAGGGTAAGTGGACGGCTAATCAGTATAAGAAGGAAAATGAGACGATAAAGCCGAAAACCAAGTGTCTGGCTGATCACCCCGGACTTGAGCTCGAGCCGCCAGGTAATCCACACGTATACCTGATGAATAATAGGGATCGCCACACATATCCAAAAAAGCACTTTTTGGGGAGCCCCAATGTACAACCAGGCGGTAAACGTAATGGGTACCAGCAGGATCAGTGTCAGCAGATTCCATCCCTGGCCTACCCAAAGGCCGGGAGGTGTTGAGGTGGCCTCCTTCATGAAACAGGTATTGAACGGTTGTTCTCCTAATTTGGGGATTCTTTCGGGTTATTCCAAAGGCCTTTCGACCCAGAGCTCTTTTTTTGCTTTTCGTGGCCTGAGGCCTTGCCCCCAATTTCAAAAAAGCCGATCTTTGTAGTACCATTCTCACAAATTGTTGCCTGATAGGGCAGCAGTGTTCTACAAAGCCCAATGTTTTTGCGGCCGCTTTCATTGCTGGTAGCGGCGTGCAGGATGCACGCGCGAGCTACCTGTGACCCTTGAGGTGTGCAGGTTTGGTGGGCGGGCTATTTTTATATTCCCACCCACATGGTGTGCGGCGGCCGGTCCCGACAACCGGCTCAACAGCCAGGATGCTATCTATGGGGCAATTCAATTGCATTGTACGAGGTTGGTTGATTCAAACGAGGCGCCCCCTCGTAGCCTGCGGGAAATGTGCTAACTTACCCCCTCGCAATCCACGTTATGAAACCACTCTTCCTGATCCTCCTGATGGTCGGCGGCTCTTTTTCGCTCCTTGCCGGCCCGCCGAGTAGCTACGACGATCTCGTTACCCTCTTCCGCGATTGGCGGACTTTTGAACAACCTCCGTTGCGGGAGGGTGCTCCCGACTATACCGCCGCAACGTTTAAGGCGCGCTGGCCAGAATATCAAAAACTCCGGGCCCGACTGCTAGCGATTGATACCACAGACTGGCCGGTACCCCAGCAAGTCGACTGGCGGATCGTGCAGGCCGAGATGAACGGCTACGATTTCAACTACCATATTCTGCGCCCTTGGGCGCGTGATCCGGCCTATTACAAATCGCTCTGGATGGCGCGCAGTGACGTTCCCGCGCACGAAGGCCCTACCCATCACGCGACCACCGAGATATGGACCTACTCCTTTCCATTGAGCCCGGCAGAGCGGACGCGGCTCCTCGGTGATCTGATCGTCATTCCGGCCCTGAACGAGCAGGCCCGCCTCAACCTCACGGGCAATGCCCGGGAGCTCTGGATCGCCGGCATCCGCGACATTCGTACCCAAAGTGCCAATTTGAAAACCATTTTCGATCAACCCGGCGTCGCGGAGGATGACGAGCTGACCGCCGCGATTGAGGCAGCCATCGCTGCTACCGATGCCCTAGTTGATTGGCTGGAAGCGGAAGCCCCCCAAAAAACCGGTCCTTCCGGCATCGGTAAGGAGGCCTACACCTGGTACTTACAAAATGTCCACCTCGTACCGCTCACCTGGGAAGACGAGGTGCAGATCCTAAAGCGCGAGCTTGCCCGCGCCTGGGCCGCCCTCAAACTGGAAGAGCACCGCAATCGGAACCTACCTCCGTTGGAGGCGGCCGATTCACCAGCCGCCTACGATGCGCTGGCCGATCGATCGGCGCGCAGCCTCCTTAATTTTTTGGAGGAAGCCGATATGGTGACGGTGAAAGAATACTTCGAGCCCGCACTGCGTGCCCACCTGGGGGCTTTCGTACCGTCGGAGCGCCGCAACTTCTTCTGGATCACCGCCCACTACGATCCGCGTCCGCTTTATTCGCACTTTTACCATTGGTTCGAATTGGCGCGCATGGACACCGAGCCCCACGCCAGTGCCATTCGCAGGGAGCCGTTGTTGTACAATATTTTCGACTCGCGCAATGAGGGCATGGCTACCGCCGTCGAAGAAATGTTTATGCAAGCGGGGATGTACGATAATGATCCGCGGGTACGGGAAATCGTCTACATCATGATTGCCCAACGGGCCGCCCGGGGGTTGGGCTCTCTATACGCCCACGCCAATGAAATGACGATGGAAGAAGCGGGTGGCATCCATTCGGAATACACCCCGCGCGGCTGGATGAAGACCGAAAAGGAGCTGTTGCGCTTCGAACAACACCTCTACCTGCGGCAGCCCGGATACGGCACCAGTTACATTACCGGTAAATACCTCGTCGAACAAGCCATGGCAGAATTTGCCCGCCGCCAGGAGGCCGAAGGTGCACCCTTCCGCATGGAAGCATTTTTCGATGGCCTCAATACAATCGGCAACATTCCCATTGCGCTCGGCCAGTGGGAACTTACCGGAGTGAACCCCATGGAGTAGTTTCCCTCCAGAGTCCGAACCCAAAGGTCTAGCGCGAGATGGAGTGGCAAAGCATCTTACTGGTCGGTTGTACCCTGATGTGTGTGCTACTCCTGGAGCGCACCCGGCAGCCTATTGTCCGTACGCTGCTCAATTGGGTGCCGGCCATTTTGTTTGCCTACATCATTCCAGCCGGGGTTACGCACTTGCTGGAGCTGGATTTTTCAAATGTGGGCCTACACTCCGTAAGTCGGGAAGTCATTATGCCGCTGGCCATTTTGTTTGTGATGAGCGCCTTGTCGTTCCGGCAATTGCGTGCGGTGGGGTGGCGGCCTATCCTTGTATTCCTTAGTGGTTCGGCTGCCGTCGCGCTGATGCCCTTTGTTTTGCTGGTCGGGCTCCGATTTTTTTCCGAACAGTTTTATCAGGACCTCATCGTGGCCGAATATTGGCGCGGGCTGGTCACTATGGTGGGTAGTTGGATCGGAGGGAGTACGAGTCAGCTCATCTTGAAGGAATTGTCCAATTGTCCCGAATCCCTCTTTCTCGTCATATTGGTTATGGACAACGCGCTGGTCAATATCTGGACCATTCTGATGTTTCAGAAAATAAAAAGAAGCGACGCCATCAATAACGCACTGCGTATTTCTGACACGGTGGTAGACTTCATCCCCGACGAGGCGCTGCCCAATTCGAAATCCGCAAGGACCGCCTGGCTGACTACGCTCGTCTGCATATCCTTCGTGGGGTTGGCCTACCTATTGATCGCGTCTTTCTTACTAAAAGTGATCGTACTCTCTGTGGCAGGCCTGTTGTTAGGCAATACCGTCCGGTTCTGGAACCACGCCCTCGTGATTAAGGTAGGAGGGTATCTGATTATCCTAATCATGGCCATTCTAGGGCTGAAACTGAATTTTAGCAACTTTTTGCTGCCCTACACGCTTCTCGTCTTTTCCATTCTATGGCTTATATCACATTATGCCGTTATGATTATAGTGGCTTACGCCCTGAATCTACACATGGCCTGGGTACCCATCGCCAGCATGGCAAATGTAGGAGGTATTTCGACGGCTCCGGCAGTTACGAAGGCTTATAACGAAGAATGGATGCCCCATGCCATCCTGCTCGCCGTGCTTAGTATGGTAACGGGCACTTACTGGGGAATGCTGACGATTTATCTGTTTCAGGTATTAAGCTCGTAAATCACAGGCGGTAGGGAAACTTCCGCACCGCCGTCCGGCTAATCTCATCGATAATCTCATTGGCAGGTTGTCGCCAGTCAGCACCCCGGTCGAAGCAAATGGACCAGAGTACGGTGCCTTCTTCACCGTCGTACAGAGAATAGTCGGCAAGTACGGCTTTCGAACGGTTGGAAATTGGCGGAAACCACGGACCAGCCCAGTACTGAGTCAGCACCCGAATGACATGCATGCCCACTTCAATACCGTAGGAGGCCAGGTCCGACATGTAGCGGGCCTTTTGGATGCGGGCACGTACCACCGCATCCACTTCCAGGAGGGCTGCTAATTCCTCCGGAGCCATATACCACGATTCGCGGATATCGATATCGTGATGCCTCAATAGCCGGAGGGTTTTGTGGTAATCCTGAATAGATACGCGTAGTGCCTTGCGCCCGCTGCGGGTACTGCGGAGTAATTCGTTGTGAAAGGATATTTGGAAAGCCCGGCTTTCGGCAGTTTCCAGCTCCAGGATGTCCGATTCCGTCAACCGTTCCGGTTGCACGCCGGTGAATTGCATTTCGAAGGGTAGCACAGCGATAGTTTGGTGCTGGGCGGATTGCGATTCGAAAGTCGAAGAAATGTAGTAGGGCGTACAGGCAGCGAAGCCCAACAGGGCGAATCCTGCTAGTAGCCAAATGAGGCGGTTCATGTTATTCGGGTTGGTTAGGGAAGAAACAGAAGATACTTCCAAATTCCCCGGCGGGCTATGATCTAACTCATCTAATGGGTTGATTCTCATCACGTTTAACGGAGAAGCACACCTTTTCCTCCGGTTTTGAGTCGCAGGCGGTGCTTATCGCTGGGTGCTAATAGTGACACACATCACTGTCTGAGTCGGGAAAAATGGAGATCTAGTGACCAAGTTCACGACTCTACTTTTTTCCCGTAAATAGATGGTTTGATGAAGCCGACGCTCTCGCTGCTGCTCCTCGTGTTGTTCCCCTATCTGGTATTCGGCCAGTTTGGCGAAAGCATTCGCACGGGCAGGCCGCGACAGTCTCATGGCCCTTTCACGGTGGGCAAAAAGGTGTTTCAAATCCAGACTGGATTCCAATACATCGAAGAGCAAGACGAGGTATCTGAAACCAAGGTCTTGCGAGAATCAACCACCCTGCGCTTCGGAGTACTGGAACGAGTCGAAATCAGCGGAGTAGTTACCTGGCAGATGGATGATCAACGGGAAAATGGCCGGGAAATCAGCCGCAGAGGTATCAGCAATACCCAAATTGGTGGGCGGGTTAATCTGCTGCAGCAAAACGGCCTGATTCCTAACGTGGCCCTACAAGGCCGACTGCTACTACGCGCTCAAAGTGCCGAGTTCAGACGCTCGCAGGTGGGCAGTCGATTTACCCTGGCTACGGGCCATCGCCTCTCGAAAAGATTCACCGTGGTCTCTACCTGGGGGCTCACCTGGCGCGGCGACCAATCCGGCCCTACTGCTTCTTACGTCTTTAGCCTGATCGGTAGGCCGGCCCCTCGTATCAAGGGGTTTGTCGAAACCTACGGGACCTTTGATGATCCCACCAACAAGTACGATGCCGGTATTGCTTATCTGCTCAACAACGACCTCCAGGTAGACCTAACCGGTGGCTGGCACCGGGAGGAGGGCGTTCGCGAATGGTTTTTAGACGCCGGCGTTTCCTGGCGCATTGTTTGGAGGGATTAGCCCAGACTTTTCTATTTTCCACGCTATTTCTTCATGTGTAGCAATAGCGTACGCTCATGGTAGACAACCTCTACATCTTTACAGTGCTTTGTTTGCTGGTCGTGTTGAGCGAATGGCTGGTGCGATCCACCTGGATGCAATACCTGGGAACGGCGCTGCTAGTGATCGTCCTGACGGCCATCGTGGCCAATATAGGGTTAATCCCGGCCGGTTCGACAAGCGAACGGCCGGTAGCCATCTACAACGGCATTTTTACCTATCTGGCTCCGATCTCCATCTTTTGGCTCTTATTAGGAGTCAATTTGAAGGACGTGCTGAAGGCGGGGCTGCCCATTATTGCCCTCTTCCTCGTGGGCTCTATTGGCACGACGCTCGGCGTATTAGTCGGGATGTGGGCCATCAATGGGGCGGAAAGTCTTGGCGATTCGTACGCGGCACTCGGCGGGATGTTTACGGGGACCTACACGGGAGGAAGCGTCAATTTTAACGCTGTAGCCATTAGTTATGATGTCTACAAAGATGGCGTGCTGTACGGAACGGCGATCGTAGTGGATAATATCTTCACCACTATCTGGATGGTCCTGTCCATTGTGCTGCCAAAAACGCTGGCCGCAATCTGGCCAAAACCCGCCGTTCAGGTGCACACGGACGGGCCCCCCGATCTCGGTATCGACCAGGACACGGAATCCATGCATCCGATGGACCTGGGCCTGACCCTGGCGCTCGGGGCAGGGGCACTGTGGGTTTCGCAAGAAATGGCAGACCGTTTGGCGGAGGTCGGTATTTCGGTGCCCAGTATTATCATCATTACCATTTTGGCGCTGGTCATTGCGCAATTGCCCATTGCGAAGCGATTAAACGGTGCCCAGTTGCTGGGGATGTTTGCCGTCTACCTGTTTCTGGCCGTTATCGGCGCTTTTTGCGATGTCCGCGCCCTGTCGGGTGCAGGCACGCTGGGATTGAACATGCTCGGGTTTATTTCCATTGCGCTGCTGTTTCACGGATTATTGATTTTTGGAGTGGCCCGGATTTTTCGGCTGGATGTACAGATTGCTGCGGTTGCTTCCCAGGCAAATATTGGCGGGGGTACCTCGGCCCTGGCCCTGGCGCGAAGTATGGGGCGTCGGGATCTCGTATTGCCGGCCATTTTGATCGGATCGTTAGGAAATGCCATTGGGACATTCCTGGGCTTCTGGGTGGCGGCTTACGGGTTGCCGTACTTGGTCTGATTGGTTGGCTGATTGGTCTATTATTGTCGTTTAGGGGTTTGAAGGTTCATACATTTTGTGGGAGCCGCCACATTAATCGGATTTACCTATCAGCTTCATGAAAACCATATTCGCAATCACCTTCAGCATGCTGCTGCTAAGCCTGGCTTTGTACAGCCAATCGGCGAAAACCATCAATTTTCCGTATTACGGAGCCGATCCGGCCAATACCAAATACGTCGATCTCGATCAGATCGACGCTGACAACTTCGACCAACTGGAAATTGCCTGGCGCTGGACCTCCGTCGATCAGCCGGTGATTGCCTCCTGGAACAGCCACCCCGATCACGGCGATCAGCAGCTCTGGACCTGGACCAACGAGTCGACCCCGGTCTTCATCGACGGCGTGCTGTATGTCAGTACTTCCCTTAGCCAGGTGGCTGCCATCGATGCCACCAGCGGAGCTACACTTTGGTCGTACAACCCGGAATCGTACCTGGAAGGCTCCCCACCCAATCATGGTTTCGTGCACCGCGGGGTGGCCTACCACGAAGATGGAGCGCAAGGCCGCATATTCATCGGCACGGGAGACGGCTACCTGATTGCCCTGAATGCCAGGACGGGGGAGCCCATTGAGACCTTTGGCGACCGCGGGCGCATTGATCTGACCAAAGGATTGCGCCGCCCGATCGACCGCCTCGCCTACGGCGTGTCGAGCCCGCCGATCGTTTGCCGCAATACGGTGGTGGTCGGAGCCACCATTCTCGATTACCCCCTCTCGGCAACCATGCCACCCGGCGATATCCGCGGCTTCGACGCCCTGACCGGAGCAGTGAAGTGGACCTTCGAATCCGTGCCGCAAGGCACCGCGGAGGGCGCGCAAACCTGGGAAGACGACTCCTGGAAAACTACGGGCAATACCAACGTTTGGACCTTCATGAGCGCCGACGAAGAGTTGGGCTATTTCTACCTTCCTTTTGGCACGCCCTCCAACGATTACTACGGCGGAAATCGGCTCGGGGATAATTTATTTGCCGAAAGCCTGGTGGCGGTGGATGCCGAAACCGGCGAGAAGGTATGGCACTACCAGATCGTCCACCACGGTCTTTGGGACTACGACCTGCCAACCGCTCCTATTTTAATGGATCTGGAAGTGGAGGGTCGGTTCGTTCCGGCCGTGGCGCAATTGACTAAGCACGGCTTTTGCTTTGTGTTCGATCGCCGCACCGGGGAGCCGGTCTGGCCGATCGAGGAGCGTCCGGTGCCGGCCTCCGCGATTCCGGGAGAGCGGGCGGCAGCTACGCAGCCGTTTCCGACCAAGCCGCCCCCCTACGATTTGCAGGGGTTGACGGAAGATGACCTCATCGATTTCACCCCCGAGTTGCGGCAAAAAGCGCTTGATTACGTCAATCAGTTTGAATGGGGCCCGCTATTCACCCCGCCGGCCAGGCGCGGTACCATTTTGATGCCCGGTATTGCCGGTGGGGCTAACTGGGCGGGTGCCGTTTTCAATCCGAATAACAACCACCTCTACATACCCTCCATCACTCTGCCTTTTATCGTCAATGTGCAGCCCATCAAGGGCGAGCTGGGATTTAACAAGTACATCCACGGATTCACTGCGCCGGCCATGCTCAACAATCTGCCGGTCACCAAGCCGCCCTACGGGCGCATTACGGCCATCGATATGAACGCCGGCGAGAAATCGTGGGTGCTCCCAATGGGCGATGGCCCGGTCGATCATCCGGCGCTGCGCGATTTGAAGCTCTCTAATCTCGGAAACGCCTTTCGCACCCAGGTATTGGGCACCAAGACCTTGCTACTAGCTGCCCAGGACGGCGGGATCGCCATGCGCATGTACGCTTCCCGCGGCCACAATATCGCAGTCAACAGCAGTACGATTGATCCGGCGCTGCACGCCATCAGTTACGACAGCGGGGAAATCGTAGGGAAGATAGCCCTACCCGACAATGCAAGAGGAGCGCTCATTTCGTACGTATGGAAAGGCAGGCAATACATCGTAGTGCCCACTGGCGGAGCATCGATGGATGCAGAATTGGTAGCACTAGCGTTGCCGGATTGATTTATTCCCAGCGATCAATAAAAAGTAATTCAAATCCATTAGATTAGAGCGTGAATACGATCTAATGGACGGGCAACGCGACTACACCATCCCTGCTCGAACTCGTATCGGCCACGTGCACCTCAAGGTGGCTGACCTAAAGCGGTCGCTCAATTTTTACTGTGATCTGCTTGGGTTTGAGTTAATCACTACCTACGGATCGGAAGCCGCCTTCATCTCGGCAGGCGGTTATCACCACCACATCGGCCTTAATACCTGGTATAGCAAAGATGCACCTCCAGCGCCCCGCCCTGCTGTCGGGCTCTTCCATACGGCCATTCTGTATCCCACTCGAAAAGACCTGGCATTCATTTTTCAGCGATTGCGGCAGGCGCGCTACCCGCTTACCGGTGCCTCGGATCACGGTGTCTCGGAAGCGCTTTATCTGGATGACCCCGACCAAAACGGCGTGGAACTGTACTGGGATCGCCCCCAAGAAGAATGGCCCCTTAAGTCTAATGGTGAACTAAATATGTATTCCCGCCCCCTCGATCTGGAAGACCTGCTAGCTGAATTAAAACGGTAACCTATATAAACTAAATATCCAACCATAAACATACTACCATGACGACGATCAACACCTATCTAATGTTCGACGGTAACTGCGAGGAAGCCTTTCGCTTCTATCAATCCGTATTCGGAGGGGAAATTCCGTCCATGGGGCGCTTCCGCGATATGCCCCCCCAGGAAGGGCAACCACCGTTGCCCGATGAATACGGCAATCGGGTAATGCACGTGTCCCTTCCCATCAGCAAAGAAACTACGCTCATGGGCAGCGATATTGGCCCCAATTGGCCCCCCAACTTTCAGCAAGGCAACAACTTTTCCATTTCCATCAGCACGGATAGCAAGGAGGAGGCCGATCGGTTGTTCGCTGGCCTCTCCGAAGGAGGTAAAGTTTCTATGGCCATGCAGAATACATTCTGGGGCGACTACTTCGGCTCGCTCGAGGATCAATTTGGTATTCATTGGATGGTGGGATACAACGCCGGCAGCCAGGCCGAGTAAACGTATCCTTTTTCTCCTACGAAAAAATGACCCGAACGGCTAAGCCCGTCAACGGCCGGGTCGTTCCAATTGAGAATTTGTTGATTTTTTCAAGAATCAATCATGCCGAAACGAACCCAAATCGACGATTACCGCAAAATTCAGCGGGCCGAGGATCTCGATCGCATCGTCAAGGATAAGCGCGTGGCCAAGCGAGCCAATAAGCAAAAGCGCTCCCAGCGCAATCGACACTACGAAAAAGTGCTGTTGCGCAAATTGCGCGACAACGGATTGCGGGAAGAGGATTGATCCTGGCGTCCCAGCAATCACAATGTACCCGTCTCGGGGTAGTCGATAGGGGTTTTTTTGCTACCTTTCTTACAGAGTGCACGTCTTTCCAATTAAGCAATTTCACCTACTATGATTCGTACGATCCCGATACTCTTCTGCCTATTTATTGGTAGCCACCTTTCCGCGCAAATCAGCGCTAAATTGATGCGGTATTTGGATGTTTCCGATACCCAGGTTGTGTTTGTATACGGTGGTGATATTTGGGTAGCTCCCAAAACCGGTGGCACGGCCACTCAATTGACACAATCGCCCGGCGAAGAATCCTGGCCTCGTTTTTCGCCCGATGGCCAGTCGATCGGATTTACCGCCGATTATAACGGTAACAATGACGTGTATGTCGTGCCTACCTCCGGAGGCTTGCCCACGCGCGTCACCCACGCTTCCGGCACCGATCGGATGATCGATTGGTATCCCGACGGAGAGCACTTGCTCTTTGCGGCCAGCCGCGAGTTGGGACAGCGAAGCGGCAACCAGCTCTACCGGGTAGCCGCTACGGGCGGATTCGCCGAAAAATTACCCATTCCCTACGCCGAGTTGGCAAGCTTCTCGCCCGATGGCGGGCAATTGGCTTACATTACCAAAATCACGGAAAACTACCCCTTCAAACGCTACCGGGGCGGTCTGACCTCCGATATTCTGATCTACAATACCACCAGCCAGGCCGTAGAGCGCATAACCGACAACCCGGCCAACGACGGCAAGCCCGCCTGGCTAGGCGACAAGGTGTACTTTCTCTCCGACCGAGGTGCCGATTACCGACTGAATGTTTGGGCGTACGACACCCAGTCCAAGCAGCTTTCCCAGCTTACCAATTTTGAGGATTTCGACGTCTCCTACCTGGCCGCGGGCACTAGCGATCTGGTGTTTGAAGCAGGCGGCACCGTCTATTTGATGGACGGCAGTAGCCAGGAATATCAGCCGATCGACATTGACATCGTAAGCGATTTATCCGCCGAAATTCCGCGAGCAGTCGATGTGAGCAAGCGCATCAGTTCGGCCACGGCCGCGCCTGGCGGCAAGCGCGTCGTCTTCGAGGCGCGGGGCGAGCTCTTTAGCGTACCCGTCGAACACGGCTACACCCAAAATCTGACCGGCAGTAGCGGGGCTTTTGACCGGCAGCCCGCCTGGTCGCCCGACGGGAAGCAGTTGGCTTACTGGAGCGACCGTTCCGGGGAGTACGAAGTTTGGTTGCAACCAATGCAGGGCGGAGCCGCCCGCCAACTCACCCAGCGCAACAAGGGCTTCGGCTATACGCTGCACTGGAGCCCGGACAGCAAGAAAATTGCCTTCATCGACGAAACCAACACCATCTACGTAGTCGATGTGGCCAGCGGAAACACAGAAGAAGCCGGCAATACCAACTGGAACATCGGCCACGGAGGCCGCTATGGCTTCACTATTTCCTGGTCGCCGGATTCCCGGTGGCTGGCCTTCAATCGGGGCCTGGAAAATGCCCACTACGCCGTCTTCATCTACGATACCCAGGAAAATTCGCTCCACCAGGCTACCTCCGGGTATTATCAGGACTATCGCCCCGTGTTTAGTTCCGATGGGAAGTACCTGTTTTACCTCACCGACCGGGAATACGATTCGATCTACTCCGACATGGACAATACCTGGGTATACCCCAATGCGACTCAAATTGTCGCCCTATCCCTGACCAAGGCGACGCCCTCCCTGCTAGCCGCCCGGAATGATACAGTGGAAGTAAAGACTGAGGAGAAGAAGGAGAAGGAAGATGCGGATAAGGGGGAGGACAAGGAGGAGGATAAAAATGGTGCAGTTGCCATCGATTTTGAAGGCCTGGAACGCCGGGCCGTCTTGCTGCCGCCGGAGCACGGCAATATGGGGGCGATCATGCCTTTCGAGGGAAAGCTGGTCTACTTGCGCTATCCCAACTCAGGCACGGCCTCGGGTGAGCGGCCGAAGCTGATGGTGTACGATTTCAAGAAGCGGGAAGAAAAGACCGTTATGGAACGAGTGAACAGTGCATCGCTCACCGCCGACGGTAAAATGATTCTGGTGCGGAGCGGGAGCCGCTTCGGCATCATCAAGCCGGAGCCCGGGCAGAAGCTGGAGGATGCCATCCCCACCGATGGCTTGACGATGAATCTGGTGCCCCGCGAGGAGTGGAACCAAATTTTTAACGATACCTGGCGCAGGCACCGCGATTTCTTTTACGATCCCGAAATGCACGGCCTGGATTGGGCCGCGCTGCGCGACCAGTACGGGGCCTTGCTAAAGGATGCCCGCACCCGCTGGGATGTCAGCAATCTACAATCGAACCTGGCTGCTGAACTGAGCGCCGGTCATACCTACACCTTCGGCGGCGATACCGAGAACGGAGCAGCGAGCAAACCGACGGGCATGCTGGGTATCAACTGGACGCTGGAGAACGGCAAGTATTGCATTGCCCACATCGTGCGAGGGGCCGATTGGGATGCCGATCTGCGGTCGCCGCTCGACCAACCGGGCGTAGACGTGGAAGCCGGCGATTGCATCCTGGCCGTGAACGGGCAGGAACTCGATACCAGCAAAGATCCCTACGCCGCATTCGAAGGATTGTCTGGAAAAACCGTGGCCCTGCGGATCCAGAAGTCCGACGGCAGCGTGCAGGAGGAAATCGCCGAACTGCTTTCCGCCGGGCAGGAGCGTAACCTGCGACTGCAGGAATGGATCGAGGGGAATCGAAAAAAAGTGGCGGAACTCTCAGACGACAAGCTGGGCTATATCTACATGAGTAATACCAGTGGATTGGGCCAGGAACAACTGGTCAAAATGTACTACGGCCAACTGGATAAGCAAGGCTTCATCATCGATGAGCGCTTCAACGGCGGCGGCCAACTTGCCGATCGCTTCCTGGAATTGCTCAAACGTCCGGTGGTGTACAATCTGCACTGGCGGCACGGTCGCGACCACACCCAGCCCATCCATGCCAACACTGGTCCCATGGGCATGCTCATCAACGGCTGGGCCGGATCGGGCGGCGACGGGCTTCCCTGGGCCTTCCAGGAACTGGAGGCCGGCCCCATCGTAGGCGAGCGGACATTGGGTATCCTCGTAGGCCCCGCTACCGGACACCAACTGATTGACGGCGGCGGTATTACGGTACCGGGAGCTCGCCTGTACGATAACGACGGCCACTGGTTCTGGGAGGGCGAAGGCGTTAAGCCCGATATCTACGTATGGGATGATCCCAACCAGCTGATGCAGGGCATTGACCCGCAGCTGGTTCGTGTTGTGGAAGAAGTAATGAAGTCCGTTGAGACGCAACCGGCCGCTATGACTCCTGCTCCCGTACGCGAAGATCGGACGGCCAAAGCGTTGAATGATAATGACAAATAGCAAGAATGAGCTACTACAAAGTTATCGATGGGGTCAGGTACGATCGATCCCTACTCGATTCTGCGGAAGCGCTGAAAGGCAAGGGTGGGCAAATCGACCTGCCCGGCCTGCAGCAACTGATCGGGCACGCGTACGACGGAGCCGGTGTTACTGAAATCGAACGCACCACCGTAAAGTATATCCTCGATAATTATTCCTTTTCGGAGGAGGCCACGGAGTGGTTTCGGAACAAACCGCCCCTCATCCTCGAGGATCGTCGATTTTTGGCTATTGCTTATCAGTTGCTGGAAGAATACCGGATCTACGACATGGAGCTGTGGGCAGATCCACGGCTAATCGAATCGATGCATCGTCGTTTTCCCGATGGGATTGGTTTTTACGAAGCGTTGCGCCGGGCGGTCGAAATTATCCTGTCGGATGATAGTAGAAACGCCCCCTTATACGAAGTCGGCATCATTACCGATTTCGTATTGGGCATCCAGCCCGACGAGTTGAAAGATGCTTCCAAATGGCCGGTACTTGTGGAGGCATTACTTAAAGAGCGGATGAACGCCGGGTATTTACAACTGCTCCCCGTTTGGGAGGAATTGCCCGAGGAAGTGGCTGGCGACCTGCCGAGGCCCGATAACGACGTCAGCTCGCTGCAGTATTGGGTATTTTATCTTTCCATCCGAACGGATGACCACCAGTTTTGGGCCATCGTCGATCGGAGTGGCGAGCAGGAGGCGTTTATATACGGATATAATTAAATTGCCTCTATGCACAGACGAAAACTAGGCAACCACGGCTTTGCCGTCAGCGAAGTGGGATTGGGCTGCTGGCAGCTCGGAAGCGACTGGGGAGCTACCGTTGAGGAATCCACCGCCTTCGAAATTCTGCAAAGGGCCGTCGATCACGGGATCAACTTTTTCGACACGGCCGATGTCTACGGTGCGGGTCGCAGCGAACGCCTGATCGGCGAATTTTTAAAAACGGTAGAAGCTCCCGTTCACGTAGCGACTAAATTCGGGCGCTTCGGAGATGTGTATCCCGATGGCTACACGGAAAGTGCCTTGCGGAAAGGCGTAGAGGCTTCGCTGAAACGATTGGACCTGGAGGTGCTCGATCTGGTGCAATTGCACTGTATTCCAACCCGGGTGCTGCGCCAGGGTGCCATTTTCGATTGGCTACGTGCCCTACAGGAAGAAGGGCTGATCCGGCACTTTGGAGCCAGTGTAGAATCGGTGGAGGAAGGGATGATCTGTTTGGAACAAGAGGGATTGCTTTCCTTGCAAGTCATTTACAACTTATTTCGGCAAAAGCTGCAAGACGAATTCCTGCCCCACGCAGCAGGTAAAGGCGTGGGGATTATCGTCCGACTGCCGCTGGCGAGTGGGTTGCTCACCGGGAAGTTCAGCAGGGCAACCACCTTCGCCGATAGCGACCACCGAAACTACAACCGCGACGGGAAAGCCTTTAACGTCGGGGAAACCTTCGCGGGGATGCCCTTCGAAACAGGCGTGGAATTGGCGGAGACGATCCAGACCGAATTCAAACCGGAAGGGATGACCATGGCCCAGTTCTCCCTGCGTTGGTTGCTCGATCACCTGGCCGTCACCACCGTCATTCCCGGAGCCAGCCGACCGGAGCAGGTAGCCATGAACGCGTCGGCCTCCGAAATTCCGGCGCTGGGCAATCGCCTGCACGAGCGGCTGAAGGCGTTTTATGAAGAGCAAATACACGACCAGATACGGGGAGCGTACTAATATGCAACGAATCATTATCACCGGCGGCACCGGCTTCATTGGTCGAAGCCTCGCGAGGTTTTTAACCGAGCGGGATTGCCAGCCCGTAATCATCGCTCGCCACCAGCCGGAGGCGGGCTTTCCCTACGAATTTCACGCCTGGGATGCTGTAGAGCTAGGGGATTGGGCGACTGCTCTGGAAGGTAGTACGGCTATTGTCAACCTGGCCGGCCGCACAGTCGATTGCATCAAGACGCCCGACAATGCCGATGTTATTCTACGCTCGCGCGTCGATTCGACAATGGTGATCGGCCGGGCGCTGCGCACCCTAAACGAGCCGCCACCCGTTTGGGTGCAAATGTCGACGGCGCACATCTACGGCGACCCACCCCGGCAGGTATGCACCGAGGAATCCACGCTGGGCTATGGCCTGGCCCCCTTTGTAGGGAAAGCTTGGGAAGCGGCGCTGATGGAGTCGCTGCCCGAGAGTACGCGCGAAGTGCGCTTGCGCACAAGCTTTGTCATTGGGCGCAATGGTGGGGCGCTGGCCTCCCTCGTCCGCATCGCGCGGATGGGGTTTGGAGGTAAGGTCGGGCATGGCCGGCAAGGTTTCAGCTGGATCCACGAAGACGATTTAAACTCCTTGATTTACCAATCCATAATTAATCCCGACTACAAAGGGGTGTATATAGCGAGTGCTCCGAATCCAGTATCCAACGAAGTGTTCATGCACACGCTGCGCCGACAGCTCCGCGTGCCTGTGGGGCTGCCCACCCCTGCCTGGATGGCGCGTTTGGGTGCCCACTATGTATTTCGGACCGATCCGGAATTGGCACTATTCGGCCGTTATGTACATCCGGCACGGCTGTTGCTAGAGGGGTTTTCATTTCGGTTTCCTGAATTGGAGGGAGCGCTAGGAGACTTGCTTAGTAAAGAATGACGCCATCAATCAAGGGGAGATGGATGGGTCAATTAAATTTAAAATTAGATATAGGTAAGGCTACTGCTGCTGGGCCGATTGGTGGATCGGCCCGGCGCAGTCCATGTGGGTGGGAATATAAAAACGACCCGCCCACCATACCTGCCTACCCGAAGGGCTGCAGGCAGCCAGAGCGTACCAGGTGCACGCGACTGCCAACGATGTGAACGGCCGTGTTGTAATTGGGCTTATTGAAAGCAAGGCTGCCAACTAATGGCAACCATGTGTAAGAATGGTAGTGCAAAGGTAAGGTGTTAACGTATAGCAGTCAAGTCCGGTCCTTCCCAACGGCCATTTTTACTTATTTTCGCCCTATCGATGTGCAAACTCCCAACCTGACTATGCTTCTTACCAAGTTTCCCCTTCAAACAATACTTGGCGGCTTACTTTTCTGTGCAGCAAGTACCGTGATGGCCCAATCGGCCGATGCCGACAAGCGGGTCACCGCTACCGATTACGAACGGGCAGTGGAATTTCTGCGATTCAATACCAGTCCATTTGTCGACCGATCTTCGGTCGATCCCCAATGGTTGCCGGATGGGCGATTCTGGTATCAGGTAGACGAAGCGGATACCGAAGAATACGTTCTGATCGATCCGACTGACGGAAGCCGGGAAACGGCCGCGAAGCGGTCGGGGTTATCAGCGGATATTTCGGCAGAGCGCACGAATCAACGGTGGTCGCGCAATGAGGTGACCTCCCCGGATGGCTCCAAAGCGGCCTTCATCCGCGACTGGAATCTATGGGTACGGGATACCAAAACCGGCCAAGAAACCCAACTGACCATCGACGGCCAAGAAAATTTCGGCTACGCCACCGACAACGCCGGATGGCGCAAAAGCAATAGCCCCATTCTGCTGTGGTCGCCCGATTCCCGGAAAATTGCCACTTACCAGCAAGACCAACGGCATGTAAGTGATATGTACCTCGTCGAAACCAGTGTCGGAGCGCCCACGCTCCAGGCCTGGAAGTATCCACTGCCCGAAGACGAGGACGTGATCCGCATTCACCGCGTAATCATCGAAGTGGACGAGCCCAAAGTGATCCGACTGCAAATGCCGCCAGACGTTCGGCGCGGAACACTTTGCGACGATATCTCCTGTTCAGGGGCCTTCGACGATAATGAGTGGAAGGAAGATGGCACCCAACTAGCCTTCGTATCGAGCTCGCGCGATCACAAAATAGCTACCCTGCGCGTAGCGGATGCGGCAACGGGCGCAGTACGGACGGTATATGAAGAAAAAGTGCCCACCCAATACGAATCCGGGCGGGGGGCCATCAACTGGCGCTACCTCTTCGACACCGAGGAATTCATCTGGTATTCCCAACGCAGCGACTGGGGGCATCTCTACCTATACGACGGCCAGACCGGAAAAATGAAAAATCAAATCACCGAGGGCGATTTTGTAGTTACCCAATTACTGCGCATGGATGTGCCCAACCGCAAGCTCTACTTCCGGGCTAACGGCCGCGAAGCGGGTCGGCACCCCTACTATGGTCATTTTTACAGCATCAATTTCGATGGCAGTGACCTCCGACTGCTCACCCCCGAAAATGCCGACCACTCGATCGAGCTGGCGCCCCAAGGTAATGTCTTTGTCGATACCTATTCCACCTCCGTGCAGCCACCTGTGTCCGTCTTAAGAACGCTCGATGGGGAGCTGATCGACACTCTGGAGGTGGCCAGTGTGGAGCGGCTAAAGGAAAAGGGATGGAAACCACCGACTCCTATTACCGTCAAATCCCGCGACGGCCGCTGGGATTTGTACGGTTTGATGTACACGCCGACGGATTTGGATAGTAGCCGCAAGTACCCGGTGGTCAATTATATCTATCCGGGCCCACAGGGAGGTAGTGTGCGCAATTTTAGATTTTATGCAAGCCGTAGCGACCACCAGGCGCTGGCCGAACTAGGCTTCATCGTCGTGCTCATTGAGGGTACGTGCAATCCAGGCCGCTCGAAATCCTTCCACGATGAATGCTACGGGTATATGGCCGATAATACCCTGGAGGATCAAATGTCGGGCATTCGGGAATTGGCCGATCGATACGGTTTTCTCGACCTCGACCGGGTGGGTGTCTGGGGCCATTCGGGAGGCGGCTTCGCCGCAGCTGCAGCGCTCTTTCGCTATCCCGATTTTTACAAAGTCGGCATCTCCGAATCGGGTAACCACGACAACCGCAACTATGAAGACGATTGGGGCGAGCGCTATATCGGCCTGATCAAGATGGACCAAAGCGGCGGCTCGAACTACGAAGAGCAAGCCAATCAAATCTTTGCGGATAACCTCGAAGGAAAACTGTTGCTGGCCCACGGTGGCCTCGACGATAACGTGCCGCCCTACAATACGTATTTGGTGGTAGATGCACTGATAAAGGCCAATAAGGACTTCGATTTGATCCTCTTTCCCAATGCCCGCCACGGCTACGGTCAGGATTCCTACTACATGATGCGTCGCCGCTGGGACTACTTCGTCCGCCACCTCATGGGAGCAGAGCCGCCGGAGGAGTTTCTGATTGAACGCTAGTTGCTGAAAATCAATAAACGAATCATGCGCCTACTACTCTTTTGCCTACTGCTTGGTTGGACGCCACTCGTAGTCGCACAAACCTGCGGTGGGAGTACGGGTTTTCGCATCTTACATTTCACCAAAACCAACGGGTTCGACCACCGAACCCGCGCGGAAAGCGGTCAGATGTTTACCGAAATAGGAATAGCGGAGAATTTCACCGTTACCAATACGGAGGACGCCACCGTGTTCGATGATTTGGGAGATCTACTGGACTACGAGGCCATTGTGTTTTCCAATACTTCGGGAAATGGGTTGCTGACCGATGACCAACAGGCCAATCTTGAAGCCTACATCGATGCGGGAGGGGCGTTTCTCGGGATACATGCAGCCACCGATACTTACCGCAATCAGAGCTGGCCGTTCTACAATGCGCTGGTAGGGGGAATAGTCCAGGCCAATCCCAACCACACCAACCAGAATTTCATCGGTATCATGGATGTCGTGGGAGATCATCCTTCTACGGCCAACCTGCCCAATCCGTGGGAAAAGGAGGAGGAATACTACTACTGGGAACAAAACGGTGGCCAGCTCGACCCCAACATCACCCCCACGTTGCGCGTGCGCGCTACCGGAGACGAAACCTACGACGCCGAACGCCCCATCAGCTGGTACCGGGAGTTTTCCAGTGGGGCGCGTTCCTACTACACGGCACTCGGGCACAAGCGGGTCAATTACACGACCCCCGACAATGATTTCCGGCAATTGATCCGCGATGCCCTTTGTTGGTGCGTGGAATCAGTGATTACCACTACCGAATCCATTGAGGCCGAAAATCAACTACGGATACGCCAGAATCCGGTTTCCGACCGGCTGGAATTGCTTGCTCCGGTCGATCTGCAAGTGCGTATCGAGATCTGGTCTGGGTCGGGAAAATTGATTCAGTCTACCAATCTGCGCGGAGGGAGCCAAACGCTGGACGTCGCAGCATTTCCTGCGGGGATATATTTGTTGAAAACCTCTACGAACCAGATCCTTCGATTTGTGAAGAACTGACTAATTTACACCATCAATTCATTACTCACCCATACTCATTCTTATGAAGTTGTCTTATC
>CAZDET010000054.1:0-36113 GCA_964504335.1 uncultured Saprospiraceae bacterium | reverse complement strand
CTGCCGGCATTCTTCAAAAATTGAATTTACCTCCTCCACCCGCACCACCTCGATGTGTTCTACGGCACCGGCCGTCCAAACCCGTGCGAGATGGTTCATATCGGCTCGCTGCTTTTTATTCGTCGGCGGTGCCAGTAAGTCGAAAGCATCAAATACGTAAATCCGATCGAACCCAAAAAACTCCGCCGACCGCACCATGCTGGACAGGTTTGGGCGGTACTGGGGGGCATGGAGGAAAAGCGTCATTCGCTATTCGTAATCGACACGTTCGATAAACTCAATGACGCCTTCCATAAAAACCTCCTGATCGTCGTACATGGCCAGGTGGCTGCCATTGGGACAATAGAGGTAGGAGCCGTTTTGAACCAGCGTGGACATTTCCTCCATCTCTGCCGGGTCCATCGTATCGTATTTGGCACCGACCATCAGCGTGGGTACTTCAATTTCCGGAAGGCGATCCCAGACTGTCCAGGTTTTAAGGATACCGCCAGGCACAAATTCACTGGGCCCCTGCATGTATTCGTACACTTCCTGATTGACATGCTGTAAGGAACGCATGACCGGATCGGGGTATTCGTCCATGCGCAGAATGTGCTTTTTGTAATATTCGTTAAATACCAATTCCTGATAGGCCGGATCGGTAAGTGCGCCCCGGGATTCGTAGTCGGAAAGCGTATCGAGTAGGCCCGGGCGGAGTTGATTGCGGAGTTTGTTGTTATAAGCTTCGTAGCGGCCGAAATCGGCCGTCATATTGCAAATGAGGAGTCCCTTGAGATGCTCCTGATGTTCGAGAGCATATTCCATAGCCAACAGGCCGCCCCAACTATTTCCAAGCAAATAGAAATTGGTAGAGTCCATACCGAGCGCCTGCCGCACTTGCTCTACCTCCTCTACAAAGCGTTCGATAGTCCACAGCGAGGTGTCGATGGGTTGATCCGAATAGTGAGAACCTAATTGATCGTATTCATAGAATTCGAATCCTCGCTGCGGAAAAAAGCTTTCGAACACCTCCATATACTCGTGGGTCATGGCCGGCCCACCGTGGAGGAGCAGGACTTTGATATCGGGATTCGTTCCGAAGCGCTTCGTCCAGACGTTGTATCCCTCTTTCAGTGGGATCATTTGGATACCAGCCTGTTGCACGAGAGTGTTGGTTTTAAAGCCGTGGTAATCGGCAAGGCTAATTGCCGTGGAAGCACCATCGGTAGTATCTCCTTCCGGCTCGCAGGAAGCGGCCAGCAAAATCGCCACGGAGAGCAAGATTAGGGAGGCGTATTTCATCGTAGTTCAAGTTGGTCTTGCGGAAAGTTAACCAATTGTACGAAAAGAGTGCATTTCACGGAAGAGAAGAGCCCCGACCTGTCCGGTAGCAGTTGGGAATAGGCATAGCGAATTACCCCGAAGATGTGGCCAATCTCCGGCTCGGCTCGCCGCACACCATAAACGTGGGTGGGAAAATTGCCCGCCCACCATACCTGCCAACCTTTTGGGTCGCAAGCAGCCCAAGCGTGCATTCCGCACACGACTACCAGCAATGGAAACGGCCGTAAAAAAGGGCTAATTTTTGAGCGTCGTTGCCTGACGGCAACTATTGAATAGCAATGCAAAAATAGGCTTTATAGATCAACTTGTCAAGCTGTAATTGTAGTTCGCACGAAAAACGAATACCAAACACCCCGGCAACAGAACTTTACGATCATTTAATACAAATGGGTTGAAAGAGTGATAGTGGTTGGAGGATCTTCACAGCATCAACAATCCCCTTTGTCTTATTCAACTAATTGCTGCTATGAAGAATTCCCTAACTTTGCTATTCGTTTGCCTCGTTGCTGCACTACCGCTACTGGCTCAGCAACCAACGGCCCTAGAAATTGAGGTGCCCAGTGGATCTACTCCTTGGACGAGCCTCGACTTCAACACGTCGGATGACCAGTTCCAGTTTGTCATCGTTACCGATCGTACCGGTGGCCACCGACCGGGTGTCTTTCCGGAGGCCATGCGCAAAGTCAATCTGCTTCAGCCGGAATTCGTCATTAGTGTAGGAGACCTGATCGAAGGCTACACCGAAGACATGCCCGAGTTGCTGCGCCAGTGGGAAGAGTTCGACGGCTTCGTCAACCAACTGGAATCGCCCTTCTTCTACGTGCCGGGCAACCACGATATCACCAACAAGGTCATGCAAGACCTCTGGAAAGAACGCCTTGGCCCAACTTACTATCACTTCGTGTACAAGGACGTCCTCTTTCTTTGTCTCGATAGTGAAGACCAGTACCGGGGCGCCGGCAACGGCAGTATTTCTGACACACAATACGAATACATCAAAAAGACGCTAGAGGAAAACGCCGATGTGCGCTGGACTTTAGTTTTCATGCACCAGCCGCTCTGGACGCAGGAAGACCCCGTCCGCTGGCCCGATGTCGAAAAGCTGCTTAGCAACCGCGAGCACTCCGTGTTCACCGGGCACGTGCACCACTACGTGCGCTGGGAGCGCAACAACGGCCGCTACTTCACCCTTGCCACCACTGGTGGCGGCAGTGCCCTGCGCGGCCCCAAACTGGGCGAATTTGACCATGTCGTGTGGGTAACGATGACCGATCAGGGACCCATCATAGCCAACCTGCAACTCAGTGGCATCTGGACGGAAGACGTAGTGACTAACGAGGACTACGACTTCATTTCCAGCCTGCAGTCGAGCATCCCCGTACGCATCGAACCGATCTATTACCAGAATGACCCCGGCGCAGGCGGTACCGTCAACATCCAAATTACCAACCCTATGGATATGCCTGTCCTGGTAAGGGTAGATGACCAATTCAGCTTTGATATGACCTCCACCCTGGAGACCGATACGATGACTATTGGACCGAATAACGTCGGTACGATCGGCGTTGAGCTCGCTCCTCGCAAGGATCAACTAGCTCCGGAAGCATCCCTTCCCCTCCACGTTAGCCTCGCCTACACGATGCCCAATGGCTCCGTCATCGAAGTCCCCTTCGAATACCAGGTTGGTATGGAGCAGCAATACCCCTTACCCATCGGCGATCCAGTGGCTGTGGACGGCGTTCTGGAGGAGTGGTCAGACCTCCCCTACCAATTCAGCGGGCCGGAAGCGGCCGATCTGAGCGCTGCCTTCGATGTTCGTTTGGATGACGAGTTCCTCTACCTCGCCGCCCGGGTCCAGGACGATGAGGTGAAACTCGACAAAGGTGCGGTGGCTTGGCAGCAAGACTACATCGGTTTTACAGTCAATGCCGACCCCATCGCCCGTTCCGCGATGCGCACCGGCAGTGGCTGGTATTCCAATAGCTTTACCCTGGCGCTGACCCCATCCACAGATGAGTTGCCCAGCAAGTCTTTTTACGAAGAACGCTACGAGGGCATCGATTATCAGTGGGTAGCCAAGGTAGCGGAAGGCGGATACACCATGGAAGCCGCCATTCCGCTCAGCTATTTCCGGCAATTGCAGGGCGACGACTGGCGCACTGCCCGCATCAACTTCACCGTTCAGGACTGGGATAGCGGCGAAGAGGACAAGCCGAGGTACAGCTGGCAGCCCGACTGGCGCAGTTCGGCTAATCGCGTGGGCTCCGGGATGTTTTTCAGGAATCCGAAGTCCAACTAACGCGTAAAAATCACCATCCCATTCGCCGGCACCGTAATCGCTGCCGAGTGGCTGTAACCGTGGTAGGGTTGGTCGTCTGCGATCACCCTGCCACCGTTGCCTTTGGTATCAGGGTTGGGCAGGTTTTCGTAGTAATCGCTGTTGAAGACCTCGCGCCACTCACCGCCTCCCGGAAATCCAATCCGGTAATCATCGCGGTGGAAATTAGAGAAATGCACAACCACTACGACATCGGCCCCTGCTAAGGGTGCCCACCGGTGGAAGGCCAGAATGCGGTGCGGATCGTAAGCGGAGATTACGCGGAAGCCCTGCCCGCGCAAGGCCGGTAAGCGCTTGCGCAACTCCAGAAGATCAGAGATAAAGAGCAAGTGATCGGTTACCTCCTTTTCCGCACGCTGCACGGGCTCCCAATCGAGCAACAGGCCGTCGTGGTATTCGAAATTATCGGACCACTGCTTGTCTTCCAGAAATTCCTGCCCCATAAACAGCATGGGGATGCCAGGGGCGGTAAGCGTCAGCCCCGTAGCCGCGCGGGCGCGCGAGCGGGCGTACCAGGAGCGAGGATCACTCGGATCGGCCAGGCGTACGATGCGCTCCTCCCGCCCGACGTAGACGATATCGTGATTCTCCGGCCCCTGCACGAATTGCCAGTGCAGATGAAAGCCCTCCACCCACATACTCCGTGCAAGCGCCTCCATTGGTAACGGACGCTGATCGGGCCAGCTAGCTCCCTCCACTACTTCGCGCAGGCGGATGCGCAGCCCATCAGTGAGCGAAGTATCAAAGCCAGCTCCCATCGGTGGCCGCATGACCATGTAGGGGTTCACGCCCCAGTATTCGGCTTTCTGCAACTTGCCGGGATGGTACTCCTCCATTGTAGCGGTCAGATCCTGCACAAATTGCCACCCATGCGGTGCCCCGTCGTGGTCGATTACACTCACCTGATCAAAGCGGAATCCATCCACTCGGTATTCCTCCAGGAAAAACAGCGCATTGTCGATGAGGAACGATCGCACCTGAGGCTTGCCATAATCGAAGACCAAACCTCCTGCATGCCCCCGCTCTAAGAAGTAAAGTGATCGGCTGTTACCGAACTCCTGCGTCTGACGATCAAAGAAGTAAATGGATTCATCGCCAAAATCACCACCGGCATGATTAAACACCAAATCAAATATGACAGCAATGCCATACACATGGCAAATATCGATCAGGGCCTTGAGCTGATTCATTTCCCCGATCAGATCCGCTTCGCGGTAGGGTTGGAGCCCTCTGTCCGTCAGTAAGGCATTCACTTCCCACAAATAATTACCCAACTCTTCCTGCGGCACGGCAAAATCCATCTCCGGAGAAAAATAGTCCACCCCGTTGTACCCCAAACTAAACTGGGTAGGAAATTCCTGAATCGGCAGCAGTTGGATAGCAGTAATGCCCAGATTCTCCAGATAGGGAATTTTAGTCGCTACATCCAGGAAGGTCCCGGCTCGGTTTGGCAAATTAGGCGTGTAAAAGGTCCCGACGTGTAGTTGATAAATCACAAAATCGGAAAAGGCCGGCGTCGAAAAGCCCGTTTCATGCCAGGGGAAATCGGGTTCCCGCACCACCGATTCACCCGGGAAGGGCGTATCCAGTTCTCGTGCGTAGGGGTCGCGTTTTGGCCCTTCACTCCCCTCCCCTACTACGTAGTAGTTGTACCGATCTCGATCCTTCACCCCCGGAATAAATCCGCGCCAGTGTCCGTGCTCATCTTGTGTAAGCAAGCTGGAGTCGTTGCGCTCGCGGTTGTTAAACGCGCCAATGACGTAGACTTCTTTGGCGTTGGGCGCCCACACGCGAAAAGTCGCGCCGTCGGCGATGAGGTTGGCGCCCATGGGCGTCCGGTCAGTGATGTGGTTGAGTGATGCTGGCATGGGTTTTGATTCTATGATGTGTCAATGAGGCAATGTGTCGACATATGGCGAAAACTACTATATTGTATTATTACCGCATTATAGTATTAATCGCCTGTCAAAGACGGCCTTAACCTATTAAATCCGTAGCTATTCTAAATTACAGCAATCCGCGCTTTCGGAGATTAGCTTTATACAATCTTTTATTCCGCAGGTGCCCGTCGTGGGTTTCGGCGAAATTGTGCAGGCCCGACCCGTCGCCTACGGCACAGAAGTAAAGGTAGTCGTGCTGCTCGGCGCTCAATACGGCGTCGATGCTACCGATGCTCGCCATGGCAATGGGTCCTGGCGGAAGCCCTTTGTACATATACGTATTGTAGGGAGAATCGAATTTGGTGTGGTAATCCCAGACTTGCCCGGTGCTGAAATCGCGGCGGGCAAAGACGGCGGTCGGGTCCGATTGTAAGAGCATGCCCTTGCGCAGACGATTGAGATATACCCCGGCCATGCGTTGCCGCTCCTTGTTAACGAGGGTTTCCTTCTCTACAATCGAAGCCAGCGTGTACACCTCCTCCGGGGTCATACCAAGAGCGGCGGCTTTTTCGCGACGCTCCTCCCTATCCCAGAAAGCGGTGTGCTCGCGGCGCATCCGGGCTACGAATTCGCGTGGACTGCTATTCCAATAAACCTCGTAAGTATTGGGGATGAACAGACTCTGGAGCGTTTCCGAGCGGTAGCCGATGCTGTCCAGAAAAGAGCTGTCCTGGAAGAGGGTCACCAGCGCTGCGGAATCTGTAGCAAGGTAGCGAGCAGCTTTGGCCGCCACATCTGCCGGCTCGCGTTCGGTAGCTAACACCAAGCGGACCGGAGCCCGCTCTCCGGCGCGTAGATGGTCGATGAGTTCGTAATAGGTCCAGCCGGGCTGAAGCTCATAACGGCCCGCCCGCATCGGTTCCTGAATGTAGGAAAGCTGCTCGGCCAGAAGGCGGAAGAGCTGTTCATCGGGTACCGTGCCGAGGCTGTTCAACGTGTCCAGCACGGCTTCGAAAGAGCTGCCGCTCGGAATGTATGCGTAGAGGGGACTTTCTAAATTTCGCGGTACCGCTACCTTGCGCATGGTGGACAGTCCGAAGTAGGCAATAATGCCCCCTCCGATCACTACAACGGCCAACGCGATTAAGAGAAACCTTTTCAAGGAGATGTAGATTGTGTCTGTTCGTGCAAACTATAATGAAGACGATTAGAGGACGGTCAGTATTGCTCGCCCTCCGCTGGAAAATCGCGGTTCTTGACATCCACGATGTACTGACGGGTAGCATCGCCAATCATCTCGAACAGCTCGAGATAGCGACGCAGGAATCGGGGCTGAAAATCCTTGGTGACCCCCAGCATATCGTGGGTAACCAAAACCTGCCCGTCCGCATCAACGCCACCGCCAATTCCGATGGTGGGTATGTTAAGGCTTTGCGAGACTTCCTTGGTAAGTCTGGCCGGAATTTTTTCCAATACGATGCCAAAACAGCCGCTTTCTTCCAGCAACAATGCATCCTCCCGCAACTTTCGCGCTTCTTCCTCCTCTTTAGCCCGCACCGTGTAGGTACCGAACTTGTAAATTGACTGAGGTGTGAGCCCCAGGTGGCCCATCACGGGGACCCCAGCCGTGAGAATGCGGCGAACACTTTCCACCACTTCAGCCCCACCTTCCAGTTTCACCCCGTGTGCCCCGGCTTCCTTCATAATGCGAATAGCAGATTCGAGCGCCAGCCGGCTATTGCCTTGATAAGACCCGAAGGGTAAATCGACAATAACCAATGCCCGCTTCGCAGCGCGCACCACGCTGGAGGCGTGGTAGATCATCTGATCAAGGGTAATCGGAAGGGTCGTTTCATGGCCTGCCATTACATTCGAGGCCGAATCACCAACGAGCAACACATCGACCCCCGCTTCATCCAGAATGCGGGCCATGGAAAAATCGTAGGCCGTTAGCATAGCAATCTTTTCGCCGGTGGCCTTCATATTTTGCAAGGTGTGCGTCGTGACACGCTTGACACTAGACTTGTGTACGGACATATTTTTCTGCTGAGTACTGCCTTCGCAAATGCGCAAGCGCGTAAATATAGGCAAGAGTTCGTCTATTAACGTCCCCGCCGGCCGAGTTCGATTACTTCGACCTGCTCGATGCGCCCTTCCATCAATTGGAAGCGCACCATCGTCCGCATAAGGTGAAAGCCCTGGTGCCCACATGCCCCGGGATTAATGTGGAGCAATCGCCGCTTCTTATCAGGCATAATCTTGAGAATATGGCTATGGCCACAGATATAGAGGTCGCATGGTGCCGCATCCAACAGCTCCCGGACGCGCTTCGAATAGCGCCCGGGATACCCTCCTATATGTGTCATCAGCACGCGCACGCCTTCTACTTCTTCCGTCCAGTTGAGCGGTAAGCGACGCTGCATGGCGGGGTCATCGATGTTTCCGTATACCGCCCGCACGGGTGCAACGGCCTCCAGCTGGTCGAGCACGCTTGTATCTCCGACGTCCCCGGCGTGCCAGATCTGGTCGCAGGGTGCCAGGTATCGGAGAATATCGGCATCCATGTGCGAGTGGGTATCGGAAATCAAGCCAATCTTCATTAGTACAAGGGTGGTGAGTAAACGCCAGTAAATTGGTTACTGCCGCCTGTAACAGGCGATTAATACTGTAATGCGGCAATAATGTAATTTGGTAATATTCGCCATTCATCAGAACATCACAGCATCAGTACATCAAAAAATAACCGTCCCCGTTCGGTCCGACAGTTCTTTTTTGATTTTCAGGTAGCGTTGCTGCAATTGCAATTGTACCAGGAGGGCTTCGTGATCCCCGCCGGCACTGAGGCGTTTGATTTCGGCACCGATGAGTTCGAGCTGCTGCTTTACGACGCGTTGCAGGTAGCGGGCAACGGCTTGTTCGGCATCTTTGACGAAGTTGTGTTCGGGAGCTTTTTGATTGAGGACCACATTGTGGCGCTCCCAGTTTTCACTGAACACGTAGGGAGAGGAAAACAAATCGATGGCCAGTTGCTGTATTTCGCCATCGGAGTGTTGCAGCCAGAAATCCGGTTGGAGGATTTTCGGTTGATCGTCGAGTTGGTGGAGGGCCAATTCGAGCACACGGCGATAAAGGGGCACTGTAACCGTGTGGAGTACTTCTTCGATATTTCCGATAATATAATCGGCAATGGAGAAGCTTTCTTCCGATGCCTGGTAGGGTTCGTGGCCAAAGCGAACGAGAATGCGTACCAGATCGCGCTCCTGAAATGCAAAACCGGAAGGAGCAGGCGCTTCTGCCGGAGTAGTCGGTTCTGTTTTCGGTGGTGGAGCGGCCGGCTTGGCAGTTGCTTCCTTCTTTTGCTGATGGGTGCGCAATTGCTTCGCCAGCAGTTGATTGAGTTTGGCCAGAAGCAACGCCTCATCGACCTCGAATCGCTGGGCACATTCCTTCACGTACAGGGCCCGCTTGAGCGCGTCGGGAATCTGGGCAATGCTTTCGGTGATATCCGTGATAAGGGCGGCCTTGCGGATGGGATCGTTTGCGGCTTCAGCAAGCAGCAAATCGGATTTGAATAAGATGAAATCCTTGGCCGTACGGTCGATGTATTCCTGAAAGGCAGTGCCCCCAACCGACTGCGCATACGAATCGGGGTCTTCGCCGTCGGGAAGAAGAACGATCCGGACGTTCAGATCTTCCTGCAAAAGTAAATCGAGCCCGCGAAGCGCCGCTTTCGTACCCGCTGCGTCGCCGTCGAAAAGCATGTACACATTGTGGGTGTGGCGTTTAATGAGCTGAATCTGCCCCTTCGTCAGGCTGGTCCCCGAACTGGCGACTACCTGCTCGATCCCCACCTGATGGAGGCGCAGTACATCGGTATAGCCCTCCACCAGATAGCACTGATCGTGGCGCCGAATGGCCTGACGGGCCTGGTACAGGCCATAGAGGACATCGCTTTTGTGATAGATGTCCGTTTCGGGTGAATTGATGTACTTGGGGGCCTTGGCCTTTTTCTGGAGAATGCGCCCCGCGAAGGCCGCCACTTTGCCGGAGGCGTTGTGAATCGTGAAAATGACCCGATCCCGGAAGAAATCGCGGCCGTGGGTATTCACTAAGCCCAACGCGACCAATTGCTCGCGGCGGTATCCGGCCTGGGTGGCAGCCCGCTGCAGCGCATCCTGCGCGGGTGGGGCATAGCCTAGATCAAAGGCGCGAATAATCCGCTCCTCGAAACCCCGTTCGCGAAAGTAGCTCAGGCCAACCCCCTTCCCGCGATCCGTTTGGAATAATTGCTGTGCGTAAAAATCACGGGCAAACTGATTGATCAAAAAAAGGCTTTCCTTCGCCTGCTGCTCGGCCAATACTTCCGGATCAGCCGCGGTTTCTTTCAATTTCAGGTTGTACTTGCGGGCCAGCCACCGAATAGCCTCGGGAAAACTCAGTTGCTCGTGCTCCATCAGAAACCCAACTGGATCGCCACTCTCCCCGCAGCCAAAGCACTTGTAAATATTTCGCGCCGGATTCACGTTGAAACTGGGCGTTTTCTCACTGTGGAACGGGCATAGGCCAATCAAATTCTGCCCCCTGCGCTTGAGATCTACAAAATCCCGCACCACTTCTTCAATGCGCGCCGTGTCCTTTACCTCCTGTATACTTTCCGGTGTGATCAATCCAAGCAAATTTTGACGTCCAGATTCCTAAAATAGTCACAAAATTGGATATCAGACGACTGTTAAGGATTTTAGCAACTCATTGACATTTGACTTAATCAACTGATTATCAAATAATTAACCCCTAAAACTGACTGTGTTAAAATAATTAACAGCGAATATTCGCATACTTTTTGCCCTTTTGAGCGTCTATATAGACAAACAAGCGAACCAACAGCAACTTACAGCAACAAACTGAAAGATATACTTTAAGATATAATGGGTGTTCTCATAGTGTGTGGGCTGCCCCGACTCCGGCAACGGATGTTCGGGGCAGTTTTGTTTTACTTTTCCCGCCACGCTTCCACCAATAATGTAACCCGGTTGTAATTCAGCATGCCCTCGTGGATGCCCTGTGCCTTCAGATACGTGTCGTAGGCCACGTACCGGGCACGAGGAAAAATATCGGGAAACCGCTGCAAGTTAGCGTTGATGGCATTCAAATCAGCCACTACTCCGGCAGGAAGTTGGGCGCGGTAGTCCGCATACACCTCCGGCCGGGCGCGGCGGAAGGTGCTGGCGAGGGTGCGCCAGTAGGATAGCCGCCCTGCATAAGCGATGACGGGATCCGGGGCATCATAACAGGTCAAATAAGCCCAAAAACTACAAGTACCTTCATCGCCAAAGCCGTAGCCGTGCGCCAATTCGTGTGCCATGATCGCCACTCGTTGAATTGGAAGCAACCCCCCATCGATGTTGCCTTCGGCGGCCCAGGGAAAGTAGACGCCTGCCGTGCTGATCCGCAGCAGTACCCCTTCGGGAAGTAAGGTTCGACAACGGACCGCTCCCACCGTCGGGAAGTCGTATTGCTGTAGCGTTTGTACAAGTAGTGGTCGCAGGGCTTCCTCTAGATCATCGGGAAAAACTTCGGTTGATAATGCGGTTGTATCCGCACCGGGAATTTGGGCCCGCAACTGCACGAGCACGTCCATCTCCGAGCGCATTCGCGCTTCCAGTGTATCGAGCGGAATGGAGTTCAATGATAGTGACAGCTGGTTTTCTACGGGTATACGGCCGTAGTTATATCCCCACAAAAACAAAAAGAAAAAAACAATGGCGCCTGCAAACCCACCAATACCCAGCAGGCCGCCGAGTACCTTTTGTTGCCAGGAAGCAGGCGTCCGGAAGAAGCGGATCGTTCGCAACACCGCAAATAACACCACCCCGCCGATAACGGCGTAAAAAAGCGGGAAGGGAAACCAGCTCGTCAGCAAGGCATCGAGCACCTGCCTGATCCATAGAAACAGGCCGCGGCTGTACCAGCTTTCCAACTGCGCCTCGGAGAGAAAAAACCGGGGCAGCAGGCTCCCCAAGCCCAATGCTATCCAAAAAAACGATCGACGGTAGCGCATGCTTAGATTGATTCAACGAATACTATAGACAACCAATATTTTTATCATGTTGTTACGTGTATCAGACGATTCAAATGTCGTGGTGTAGGATTAATTCATCAAAACTAGGAAATCATGGCTTTTACATTCACGGACGCCAACTTTCAGGAAAATGCACTGGATACGGAAGGCGTTGCTGTTGTTGACTTTTGGGCAGAGTGGTGCGGTCCCTGCCGCATTATCGGGCCAATCATCGAGGAACTGGCGAACGACTACGAAGGACGCGTCCTCGTAGGGAAAGTAGATGTCGACCAGAACCCCGAGGTGTCTATGAAGTACAGCGTACGCAGCATTCCTACCATTCTGATCCTGAAGAATGGCGAAGTGGTAGACAAGCACATTGGCGTGGCCACCAAGGCTGCTTTGGCTGAAAAGATCGAAGCACAGCTGGCATCCGCTAATGCCTAAGTATATAGTTTAAAGACTTTCCCCCGCCCCAGCGTAGTGTTGGAGGCGGGGGTTTCTATTTGGTGCCATGCGGAGGCCTTGCCATCCATATCCTGCGTAACACAAACGCCATTCGTGCGTTTCATCTTCACAGCTATTCATATTTTCATGTATACACTCGATCAGGAACAAACCCGCAACCTCGGCAATTTAGAGCTACTCGCCCGTCAGGTCGTGGAGGGATTTATTATCGGCCTGCACAAAAGTCCCTTTCACGGCTTCAGCGTTGAATTTGCCGAGCACCGACTCTACAACCCCGGAGAAGCGACCCGCAACATCGATTGGAAAGTCTACGCTCGAACGGACCGGTTGTTTACCAAGCGCTTTGAAGAAGAAACCAATCTGCGGTGCCGGATCGTTCTCGATACTTCTTCCTCTATGTTTTTTCCGGAGGTGACCCAACAGTCGGACGCCTACATCAACAAGGTACGCTTTTCCGCCTTGGCCGCCGCCGCCCTGATGAACCTGTTGCTCAAACAACGCGATGCCTTCGGACTGAGCCTGTTCGACGAGAGCGTCTACGAGCACACTCCCGTCAAGAGTAGCACCACCCACTACCGCCTCCTGCTGCGCTTCCTGCAGGAAGCCCTCAAGCGCGAATCGGCCAACCGCACCACGTCGGCGGCCCAGGCCCTGCATCAGATTGCCGACAGCATTCACCGCCGTTCCCTGGTGGTCATCTTTAGCGATATGTTCGAAAGCAGCGAGTCGATGGATTCCCTCTTCTCCGCCCTTCAGCACCTCAAGCACAACAAGCACGAAGTCATCCTTTTCCATACCGTCGACCGGGCCAAAGAAATTGAATTCGATTACAAGAACCGCCCCTACCTCTTCATCGACATGGAGTCGGGCGAACGCATCAAGCTGCAACCCAACCAGGTCAAAGCGCGCTACATCGAGCAAATGGCCACCTACAAAAACGAGCTGCGCCTAAAATGCCTCCAGTATAAAATCGATTTTGTCGAAGCCGATATCGAAGCCGGCTTTAAGCCCATCCTACAGCAGTATCTGGTGAAGCGCAATCGGATGCGGGTTTAATATGCCGATGAGTCAATGTGCTAATATGCCAATGAGTCAATTAAGTTGATGTGCTCATAAATGGCGAATATTACATGATTACCGCATTAAAAAGTTAACCGCCCGTCGAAGACGGCATTAACAAATCCCTCCAACCGATTACGCCAAAAAGACCAAAAGACCAAAAGACTAAAGTACTCCCCCCCCCTTTCCCATTCCGACACCCCTTCCCAAATTGAATCCATTTTCGCCCCTGCCCTCCCGCTAAACCGGCCATCTGCGGGATTGGCACTCTATTGGTACTAACGGGATTGAATCCACTCATAATCATTCAACCCAATTTGTACCTATGAGCACCAGAACTGGACTCACCCTACTTTTTATTTCGCTTGCGGTCTTCCTCCAGGCCCAACAGAGCATTTACCAGACCGTCAAAGACGGAACCTACACCGATCCGACCGTCTGGGATCAAGGCAGAATTCCCCCAGTGGGTAAGAACACTGCCGTGTACATCAACCACGACATTGTGGCGCCCTTCGCCTTCTACGGCGGGCTACCCAACAACTGGGATCTAACCGTGAAGACCGGCGGCAACCTGACCTTCTACGGGGATGTCAACCTGGTCATGAATGCTTCGAGTGCCATCACCGTCGAAGAAGGAGCGACATTCATTGCCTCCGATTTAATTTTGGAGGACGGAGCCTTCGTCACCGCAGGAAATGTGTCTTTGGATACTGTTTTACTGAGCGGTTTTCATCAGTTCACCGCGTCCGGTGGCCACATCGACCTGGAAGGGCATTTCGAACTTTTTTCATTTTACGATTCAACCGGGCATTCGATCCAGGCCTTGATCGAGGATACCGAAATTACAACCACTGGCCTCGTTAATATCAATGCCCAACTAGAGCTACGCAATAGTACCACCACAATCAGTGGTGCCCTACAAGCTGAAGGTGCGGCCGCAACATTAATTTACGGAGGGACGGTCGAAGCACCAACAGCAATGCTGTTGGACAGCACCCAAGTGCAGCTACATGAACGCGGCGTACTGACGGCCAGCGATATCTACCTGTTCAATACATCTACCATTCAGGGTTTTCAGGAAGGAGGAATGCTCTATTCCGATGCCGTGAACTTTGAAAGCCCTGGCGCGTCCATCCGCTGCGTGGATGACATCTGCGCCTACCAACAAGGAGACGCAGTGCCCGCAGAACTCGACCTGCTCACCGGAGCGATTGTCCTGCCCGTCATCTGGGGGGAAATAGAAGCAGAATGGGTAGAAACGGCCGTTCAAGTCCATTGGGTAACCGAACAAGAGGATGCCAATGCCTACTTCCTCGTAGAACGCACCGTCGATAGTAATCCGGATTGGGACGTACTTGGGCGCGTCGAAGGGCGCGGACAAAGCCAGAAACGGCAATCCTACGATTTCACCGATACGACCGCCGCGGATTTAAGCGCTACGACCATCCTTTATCGCATTCGGCAGGTTGATGTGACCAATACCTCGTCCGTTTCACCGATCACTTCCGTCACGGTAACCAGTACGCTGGAACTACAAAGGGCCCAGGCCTTCCGAATTGCCCCCAACCCGGTACAAACCGAATTCCGACTGCTGCTGCCCGCGCCCGTCGATGGAGCAGTGGTGAAACTATACGATCCGCAAGGCCGTCGGATTATACTGAGCAATCACGCCTCCGGCCGGGAGTTGACCCTACAATTTCCCGCGCAATTCCCCGCGGGCATCTATGCAATCGAGGTTACCACGGATACGTACCAGCATCGAGCCATACTTTACCACATACGCTAAAGACTAAGAATGTGATTTTAGTGGATTGACAGGGGTGCGGCCAGGAGGGCCGCGCCCTTTTTTTTGTGAGTGCGTGTTTGGAAAACAGTTTAATAGTTTTACTATTTTGCAGAATATATTTACTCTGAATTTACCGAGAACCGGGTGAAACATTCCTATTTCTCACCTGTTTGCACAAAAAACAATTATCGCTATGGCGATCATGATAACCGACGATTGCATCAACTGCGGCGCCTGCGAGCCGGAATGCCCCAACAACGCTATCTACGAAGGAGGTGTTGAGTGGGCTGTGTCCGACGGCACCACCGTTACTGGCAGTATCGATATGAAGTATATGGACCCGGTTGATGCGCAGGAAAAGCACGAACCCGTCTCTGATGACTTCTACTATATCGTACCCGACAAATGTACCGAGTGCGTGGGCTTTCACGAGGAGCCTCAATGCGCCGCCGTTTGCCCGGTCGATTGTTGCGTACCCGACCCCGAGCACGTCGACACCGAGGAAGAACTACTGGAGCGCAAGGCCAAATTGCATCTATGAGTTGAAGCGCCGCCGGATCAGTTTTTGTTCCGGCCGGCCTTCCCGACTGACCTCATCCAACAATTCCCGACATTTCTCGCATACCCCCAGATGAGCCACTACGCGTTCGTGCTCCTGGGGATGATCGCGCTTCAGGCGATTCAGCCAGAACAATTCCATCGTTTCGTAATCTACATGTCGGTAGGTACTGCCGATCTGACGGTAAATGCGGTAGCCCAAATAGGCAACGCCCAGGACAAGAGAAAGGGTGACGATATCCATTTGTTTGCTGGTAGCAGGTCGTTAGCTAATAAAGTATTGCCTTGATTTTGTTTTTAAAAAATAATTCAGGCGTTCAAATTAATCACCTCAGCGGACTGGGGTAGCTTTGCTGCTTTCAGTGCCTCAATTAATTGCTCCACCTCGTCCGGACGGTTGTACACGTTCGGCGCAACCCGCATCGCTTCTCCCCGCAGAGATACGTGGATCTGTCGGGATTCCAATTCCGTTTTCAACTGTGTCGGATCAAATCCATCGCCCAGATAGAGCCCCAGTAAATGATGCGCGCGGTTTGCCTCCAGGTGGATGCCCAACTCTGCCAGCTCGCCCAGATAGGGCGCAACCAGGTCTTTACAGTATTGCTGAATGGCCGGCACGCCCCACGCCAGCACCTGATCGAGTGCGGCCTGCATCATCGGCACGAGCATGAAATTGCTGTGCTCTCCGACGCTGTAGCGGCTCGCCCCGGCCCGATAGTCGGTACGGTAGCGTACCAGGTTCTTGAAATCGTGGCTATCGGCGCGGTTAATCCAGTTTTCCTCGATCGGAGTGCCGTGGTCGAATGCCGGTCCGTAGTAGGCAAAACCGATGGCATAGGGTCCCATCAGCCACTTGTAGCCCGCCGCCACCAGGGCATCCGGTTGGAGGGCATCCACGTCGATGGGCAGCGCACCAATGGATTGCGTCCCGTCGATCACCAGCCAGGCACCCACTTCGCGGGTGCGTTGGCGCAGCGCCATCAGGTCGAACAGCGTGCCGTCGGCCCAGTGGATATTGCCCACCGCCACCAGCGCCGTCTGGGAATCAATCGTGGAGAGCAGCGCTTCGTTCCATGCAGTGCGCCGGGAACCATCGGTTTGCGGGGCTTCCACCTGGCGCAATTCTGCCCCGTTGTCGCGGCACACCCGTTCCCAGGTGTAGTAGTTGGAAGGAAACTGCTCAGCAGCCAGCACGATGTTTTGGCCCGGCGATATAGTGAGGTTGTGCGCCACGGTGGCCATGCCGTAGGAAACCGCGGGTACCAAGGCGATCCGCTCCGGCTCCGACGACTGAATCACCCGGGCAAAGGACGATTTGAGTTGCTCAATGGGCTCAAAGAAACCGTCTACGCGTTGGCGAAAGGGTTCATTTTTCTGAAGCAATGCCTCGCGACCGGCAGCCTCAACCGACTGCAATTGGGGCGACATGTAGGAACAATTGAGATAAGCAACCGAATCGGGCAAGCGAAACAGATCGCGCTGACAAGCAAGGGCCATTTTTTCTTGGAAAGATAAGCGTTTTGCCCTTTACCACAAACGGTAGCGCAGCCCGACCGTCCATTGGCTACGGCGAATCCCCGGCAGGTCCTCCGGGAGCCAGCGGGTGGACTCGTACCGGTAGCCGAGGCTGATGCCCGTGCGCCTTGCAAATTGATAGCTCAGCCCGGCTTCGTAGCCCAGCACCCAATCGCGAGTAGGCCGCACGCTGATTTGGTTATTTGCGTCGGCTTGGAAGTTATCCAAATTGAAAAACCGATTTTGGTCAAAACTCGCTTCATCGGTAGGCAGGCGGAGCTCCGTCGAAAGCAGCCGGGACAGTCGTGCTCCGGCATTAAGTCGAAATCGGGGAGTAATTTCATAACTCACATGCAACGGCAGCGAAAGCCGAGCCGTGCGAATGGGGCTATTGAGAAAGAGCGTATCGCGGCTGCTGGCCGTTGTCCCGGGGTCGGAGCTATCGGGATTGACCGGCCCCGGAGCGTCTTCCTCCGCGGCGACAGCCGAAAACAGCACCGCATCCTCCTGAAAGCGGTGTTGTTGTTGCTCGTAGGCCAGTGCCACGTCGGTCCCAAGGCGGGCATTCAAGGCCTGCTCAACGGCAATCCCCCCGTAGAAACCGATGTCTTGATCGAATTGATTCCACAATCCCGCGCTGGCGTACAATCGTGGCCGACGCTTGGTTTTCGGAAGCACCGGATCGTCCAGTCGAAACGTCTCCGGGAGGAGGCGGGGCTGCATTCCCGCCAGCATTGGCAACGGCGGCTCAGACGGTACAAGCTGAATGGCCGGTAAGGTCAATGGTACATTCGGAATGGCTATTGGCCGGCCACTGGGCAATGCGTCCAGCGCCGCCGAACGACGCACGACCGCTTCTCCTTCTTTTTTTACAATCTCCGATGAATTGGATTCCAGGATTTCGCCCGTCGGCGTTACTACCGACACCGTTCCCGTTTCGGCAACTACCTGCTCATCGGTCGGCACACCCGACGAAGCGACGGGAAAGAACCCAAGCTGTTTGCCGCCATTGGATGGCCAAAGTGCCACCACCAAGAGCACCGCCGCGGCGCTGCTCCACCACCAGAAGAAGGCAATGCGCCGGCGCTCCTGAGGCATGGCCGCATCGAGCCGCTGCCGCATATCCTCCCAGCCCTGGTCCCAAAAAGCTTCGTCGAAGTGATCCATGTTATCCGGCATAATTTTTCCTGTTGCGATACTGTTTTTCCAAAAGGCCGCGCATGCGCTGCCGGGCATTCGATAAATGCCACTTAGAGGTGCCCTCACTGATTCCAAGGCGCTTGGAAATTTCCGGATGGGTGTAGCCCTCTACCGCATAGAGCCAGAACACATCCCGGCTCGCGGGTGGTAATTCGTCTACTAGCTTGTAGATATCCTCTACGTAGAGTTCCTGGAGCACGTCGGGCAAGGCAGGTTCGTCCCGATCTTCGAGCGACAAGAAGCGCATGCGGCGGTTGCTGCTACGAAAGTGATCGGCCAGGGTGTGAAACACGAGCCGCCGCACCCATCCCTCCAGGGAGCCCTGAAAGCGGAAGGTGCCCAGCTTCTGAAAAACCTTCAACATCCCCTGATTCAGGATGTCGAGCGCCACGTCCCGGTCTTGGGTATACCGCAGGCACATGCGCATCATCACCGGAGCAAACCGCCGGTAAAAGCGCTCCTGGAAAAAGCGGTCGTTGCGCACGCAACCCGCTACCAGTTCTTCCTCGGTATATTCCGGTTTTTCCGTGGCCATTTTTTAGTAGTTCAACCCTACGCGCAGCAATAGCCGCCGGTAGGTCAAATCGCGATCAATGGTCTGATTGAATTCATCCGTTCCCGAATAACGGGCCGCCTGCCAACGGTAGCCGATGTCGAAGGTCAACCAGCGATCCTTTGGCAAGGGCCGGGCGAAGCCCACCGCTGGGTGTAGTAACAGCCCGCCCGACGTGCGGTCAAATCCGAATTTTTCATTGCGAAAAGGCCGGCCGTAGCCTACATCCACGGAGGCCTTCGGCAGCCATTTTCCTTTAAAAGGGTACACCCCTACCCTTCCGAAAACCGACCAGAGATACTCCCGTGCGTCGAGATCGAAGCCCTCAAACCCAACGCCAAGGCCCAATTCCAACCAGGTTTCCCACTGATACTCAAGGCTCTGCTGCACATGCACTCCCAAAAACGTGCGGTCGCCGTCCTCTCCCGTAAACGGATCAAAAAACGGCTTCTGCCCAAAGGAAGTTCCCACGTACGTGCCCAACGACCAGCCGGTAGGCAGCGACCGGATCGTATCGAATTTCATCGCTCCCGACCGGGCTATCCGAAAATCCAATCGCCAAATATCTTCTTCCAAAATCAACACCACCGTCGAGTCGGGTAACATTATCCGCGCCCCCAATTCGGGATCGTACGACACCAATTGCCCCTCCACCCGATTCCCCGACCGGAGATACACTTGGTCGATGCGCTGCGCCTGTACGGCGACGGTGGCTGTTAGTAGGACGAGTATGTGTAGGTAAATACGCATTTTGGCACTTTGATCTTTTAGTACTTTGGTCATTCCAGTACTTTTGCCTTTTGGTACTTTAGTTTTTACTGAACTGGTTTAGGAGCCTCAGGCTTCATCAATACTTGGCAGAAAGTGATTTTGACAAAATAGACCGTCGAAGTAAATCCGGATTTCCGGCCCTCAAAAACTCAATTTCCCGATATACTAAAATACCAAAAGACTAAAGTGCTAAAGTACCAAAACACTACCTTCCGCAAGTAGGAATCACACTCAGCAGCCGTAAATCCTCTACGTTGCTGTAATCGAATTGATAGAGGCCTTCCTGGCCGATGACCAGCGCAATATCCCGACTTTTCAGGGTAATAACGTCGGCCGTGGTGATGGACTCGAAGTGGCTCAGCAGCCGGTCGCCGATTCGGAAATCGTCGGTACGGTCGAAGACTTTGAAGCCGGCGCGGCCATCGCAGATGAACAATTCATCGGCATCTACGGAAAGCCCGTGCGGATTGACCAGGTTGTGCGATGTGACCAATTCCGGATCGCTGTAATCGGTAATGTCCACCACGTCGAGCTGATTGGAGAAGCCCTGGCAGACCTCGTTGCCGTCGCGGAGGGTGACGTAGGCGCGGTCGCCCGCTACGTAGACGGGGTCGCAGGCGCGGGTATGTTCGTAGTAGCCGACCTGATAGGGGGCCAACGGCTCCTCGTTGTTGAAGATGTACATTCCGTTTTGCGAGCCGATGAACAGGTGGTCGCCGTAGGGAATGATGGTTTCAATGCCCCAGTTGCCCAGGTGCACATCTCCGGCGAGGGCGGGGTTCACGGGATCATCCAGGTCGAAGACCTGCAAATTGAAATCGCCCACTACGTAGAGGTTGCCGTTGGCGATGGTAAAGCGTGCCATGCTGCCGCCGATACCGGCCCCATCGTCGGCGGCCCCGGCGTTTTGCGCCAGCGGCACCGCCACGTCAAAGAAAGCACAGTTGAAACACTCGTCTACCATCCAGCCGCGGCCCCAGGGGCGCCAGAAGCGTTGATCGCAGTCGGCATTGATCGTCTCCTGAGTAGGTTCGTAGCTCGTCACCAGGCGGTTTTCGCCGCTTTGATCCGTCATAAAGGTGTAGGATTGAAAGACATCTTCCAATCGGCTGATGAATTCCGGCTGCGTGGGGTTATCGAGGCGAAACGTCAGTAAGTCCATGTAGCTGTTTAGGTAGAGGATGCTGTTGCGCACGGCCATGTTGGTGAGTCCTGGCACGGGCAAAAACGCCAGCGCCTGTGGGCTTTCCGGCTGTCGGTTGTCGTAGATGTGCAGCCCTTCCTCCACTTCGGCGATCAGCAGGTAGTCACCGTATACGTAGATGTTGCCCGACTGGCACAACTCGCGGGCCGCCTCCGCTTCGGGTTCCAGCGCCCGGATTTCGGCCACCGGCCGCGTCACCGCGCGGTACACCTCGTAGGTAATCGTTTCTTCGCACTTATCTTCGATACAACTGCTCAGGGCGAGTAGCAGCACCAGCGCGCTCCCAAGGGGTAACCAGTTCGCTTTCATAGGATATGTATTTCTTTTGGCGGGCTAGACGAGCGGCCGGCGGCGAAGGGTTGGGTGGGTTCCCGATATTTTTTCCGCCGGCGGTTTAATGGCGAATGGCGAATGGCGAATGGCGAAAATTAACGTATGGACCAATTAAACGCCCGTCGAAGACGGCATTAACAAATTGGCACATCGGCACATCGACTTATTGGCGCATTAAAAAATCACTTCGGAATAATCTCCGTCTGCTCCCCAAAATACCGCACAAACTGCTGCATGGCGGCCGCCAGCTCGCGATTTTGCGTGGCTTTGAAGTAGGTATCAGCCAGGCCGCGCAGGGTTTGGTAGAAAAAGCGATCCATTTCCAGCACCTGCATATCCTGGGTCCAGAGGTCGATTTTGTAGGTATCCTTGTGGGTATCGTCGAAGAGCGACAGCAGCATTGCCTTGCAGACCTGCGGCACGGGCCCGTCGGGGTGCTCGGTAGCTTTCCATTCCATGGCGACGGGCACCTGCTCGGCGTTCAGGCCGACATTGATCGTGATGGTACTGGTTTTGGTGACGTCTGATTGATTCATGTTCTTACGTTTAAACGCGTAGGCGTTGAATGCAGTGTTTTTTGAAATTAAACGTCCGGATCCCGTGCCAGATCCAAAATGGCACCTCCCTCGTAGATATACACGCCGCGTTGCAGCAACTGTGCGCTATTCACCATGGCCAGCGCCACGTACTCCGCTTCGATGGGGCGGTAGCGGTTGAGGAAATCACTGCCCGTGAGGCGGGTGACACCACGGGCAAGGCGCTTGGCCAGGTCTTCGCCCCAGCGGCTCTCTACGCGCTCGCCGAGAAGAAAGCTTGGACGAAAGATGTGTACCGACCAAAAGGGGTGCCGCTGCACGTCGGCTTCGACTTCACCTTTGACGCGGGTATAGAAAAAAGGCGAATCGACTTGGGCACCGACGCTCGAGACGAGCAGCAACTGGTTGGCTTCCCCTACTGTGCTGGCCAGGCGGGCGGCTTCTACGACGTAGTCGTGATCGACGCGGTAAAAGGCTTCCTTACTACCGGCTTTCGCACGGGTAGTGCCCAGGCAAATGAAGCAGTCCTGGCACTGGAACCATTCGGGGCGATAGCGCTCCAGCCGTTCGAAATCGACAAGGTGGGCTTCGAGTTTAGGATGGGTAACTTGCAGCGGCGATCGGCTCAGGGTGCGCACGCAGGCGTAGGCCGGATGTTCCAGCAGCGCCCGCAGGCAGTGGCTGCCCACCAAGCCGCTGGCACCGAACAACAGGGCCGTCTTCCTGCTTTTGCTAATCTCCAAGTCGGATGCGTGTTTCGCGCAAAGGTAGGGAACTGCGCTTATTTTTCCGGTACCGCCAATTCGTAGTACGAAGCCGACAGCCCGCCCCAGATGCCAAGCCCGCCTTCGATGTTGTGATCAACGCGCGAATAACTGGAAAAAGGTCCCTGGTTGTTGCGCAAGAATTCGACGGTGTTGAAAAAATTGAAGTGGGCTTCGTCGAGGCAAATCCACTTGATGGTGGCGGTATCGCCGCGGGTGTAGAGGCCGAAGGTGGAAAAGTCAAAATCCTCTCCCGGCTCGCTGGCGCGCGGCAGCGGAAACTCGAAGCGCTGCCCGTCGAACAGGCGGTCGTCGGTCACCGAACCATTGGGCGCCCGCAGCGGCCTGTCGTTGATTTGCGTGAAGTAGCGGTAGAAATTGTCCTCCCCCGACGGGTCGTCGATGACGACCCGCAGCTCCGCCAGCGTGTCGGCCACTTCGCCCGGTGGCACGCGGAAGTAGAGCGAATCCAAGGGGACGTGCAACGGGATGGTGGTCGTAGCCGTCAGCACCTTCCCTTCTGCACGCACTTCCAATTCGTACTTGCGGCCCTCCTGCCCCACCATGTCGCCGGCCACATCCACGTACGCGCAGATGTTGATGGCAATGCTGTCGCCACCGAGTCCGAATAGTTCGGCCGCCTGCTCTTGCAACTCGGGGGGTAATTCATCGAGGCAGAGTTCGGTGAGTTGTACGGTACGTGTACCATCCGACACACGCACTTCCGCTCCCCGCACGAAGAAATCGTTTAGTGCTTCTCCCCCGATTTCGCTGAAGAAGGGCTGCGCCCGCGTCAGGAGCACGTAGGGAGCCGTCGGGCGTGGCCCGGCCTCGATATAGCCTTCCACCACGATGTCGTCGACGTCGTCGACTTGGGGCGGGGTGAATTCCCGTTCACAACTCCAAAATAGGAGCAACAGCAGCAAAAGGAGCGAAGTGTTTTTAATCATCGATTACGACTCTAGCGGACTCGTTTATTGCCGCAGCGACCGGTTCTGATCGTTGAGCATTACCGCCGGTATTTCAACCGAATACTATTCCCGATCACCACCACATCGGAGAAAGCCATAAACAGCGCCCCCCACATGGGGTTGAGCAAGCCTACTGCGGCGATGGGAATAGCTACAATATTATAAGCGAAGGCCCAGAAAAGGTTTTGCCGGATGGTCTGCACGGTTTGTCGGCTGATGTGCAAAGCGAGCGGCAGGCGGTCGAGGCGGCCGTTGAGCAGCACGACCTGGGCGGTTTGGAGGGCCACCTGGCTGGCACCGCCGATGCTGATACCGACGTGCGCGCGGGCGAGCGCGGGGGCGTCGTTGATACCGTCGCCCACCATGGCCGTGGCCTGATCTTCGGAGAGCTCGGCGATGTAGGCCAGTTTTTGATCGGGCAATTGCTCGGCGCGGTAGTCGCTGATGCCGAGTGTAGTAGCCACGGCGGCAGTTTTGGCCTCCCGATCCCCGCTGAGCAGCACCGTGCGGAGGCCGTCGGTTTCCAACTGCCGGATGGTCGTAGCGGCATCCTCCTTGATGTCATCCTGGATATCGAGGCGGGCGAGCGGCTCGCCGTCGCGCAGCAGTTGGATGCCGGCACCGTCGACATTGCCGATGCGGTAGGTATGTCCGGCGCGATCGCGGGCTGCCATGCCCCGGCCGGGTATTTCTTGGACTTCGATCAGATCGACGGGTTGCCCATTGGGGCGATCGGCCACTTCGCGTACGATGGCTTCGGCGATAGGATGCGAGCTGCGTTGTTCGATCTGGTGCAGGAGGCTGTTGGCCAATCGCTCCTCGCCAGTGGGATAATCGATGTGGGTAATACGAAAACGACCGGTAGTGAGGGTGCCCGTTTTATCGAACACGATGCGCTTCAACTGCGCCAGGCGCTCTACCGTGCGGCCGCCGCGAATAAGGATGCCCTGCCGGGCCAGGCGACCCACACCCACCATGACGGCCGTAGGGGTAGCCAATCCCATCGCGCAGGGGCAGGAGATGACGAGCACGGCGATGGCATTGAGCAGCGCCTGCTGCGTACCGATGCCGAAGACCCCGTAGCCGATCAGGAAGGTCAGCAGTGAAATCCCGAGCACCACCGGTACAAAGATGGCGCTGACGCGGTCGGCCAGGCGCTGAATGCCCGGCTTGTCTTGCTGGGCGGTCTTGACCAATTCGATCATCTGTTGCAGCACCGTATCGCGGCCGGCGGCCGTGATTTCTACGCGGACGTTGCCGCTGCGCAGGATGGACCCGCCGATGACGTCCGCACCTTCGGTTTTGAATACCGGTGTGCTTTCGCCGGTGAGCATGGATTCGTCGATTTCGGCCTGCCCTTCCAAAATGGTGCCGTCGGAGGGGATGCGGTCGCCGGTGTTCACCTGCACGAGGTGCCCCGGTTGCAGGCTGCTCGCTTCCACGGAAATAGCCAGTCCGGAAGGCAGAATGCGCTTCGCCCGCTCGGGCTGCAATTCGCTTAGGTCTTCAATGGCGGAAGTAGTCTGCGCCACCGCTCGCTGCTCGAGCCAGTTGCCAACCAAGACAAGCGTGATGATGGTGGCAGCCGTTTCGAAGAAGTAATAATTCGGGTTTTGCAAAGCCAGGCCAATGCAACTGTAGACCAACGCAGCCGTAGCCCCCGTGAAGATGAGCACGTCCATATTCGGCACCCCACCCCGCAGGCTGGCCAGCGCACTGCGACCAAAGTACAATCCCCCCACGGCGTAAACAGGAATTGTGAGCGCGAGCTGCACCCACCCGTTTTCTAAAGGACCGAGCGGCACGCCCGCCATCATCAATAAATGGCCGATTAATAACGGCGCTGTGAAAATGGCGCTGATAAGCAGTCGCCGCTCGATGGTCCACCGCCGACGTTGCGAGAAGTCGTCAATAATTTCGTAACCCAACTGGCGAATGCCCGCCTTGGCCTCCTCCAGCGTCAGATCGTCGGCGGCGCGGCGGAAACGCACCTCTTTGGTCTGGAAGCTCACGAACACCTCCTTCAACCCCTGGCGCTGCAAATACTGTTCGATACTGGCGGCGCAGTTGTTGCAGTCCATCCCTCCAACTTCTAAAACAATTTGTTCGTTTGTTGCTTCTTCCACGGTGTAAAAAGACTATTATTACGTTTGAAAACAATCCGACGACGGCTTGTTTTTATAGAAGTCGTTTAAACTTCATAGACACATAACACTTTCAAAACATAAACAGATGTCTCTCCGAACACTCCCATTATTTTTCAGCTTGCTGCTCCTGATTAGTGCTTGCACCGGTGGTGCCAGCGAAGAAACCACCGCTACCGAGGAAACTGCGGCCGAGGCCGAATCGACTCCCGAAGCAGTTACCCTCGTCACCATGCCCGAAACTACCGATTATCCCGATGCCACCATCAATGCGGTGGATTACCAGGATGGTCAGTTTACCTACGATATCGCCAACTACGAGCTGGGTATCCAGACCCCCGATGCCGATGACCTCATGTGCGCCAACTCCGGACAAGGCCAGCACATTCACCTCATCATCGGCACAAATCCTTACCTCGCCAAATACGAACCGACGTTCGAACAGGATATCGAAGACGGCGAGCACCACATCCTGACCTTTCTGAGCCGCTCCTACCACGAAAGCATCAAGCACTCGAATGCGGCAAAGGCCTTCAAAGTAACGGTGGAAAATAACAACTTCACCAGCCGCGAAGAAATTACCGAGCCCATGCTTTTCTACAGCCGTCCCAAAGGCACTTACACGGGAAGCGCGCAAACTAAAAACATCATGCTCGACTTCTACCCGGTCAACCTCGAGCTGGGTGCCGACTACCAGGTACGCGCCCGCATCAACGATACGGAATACACCATCGACGAATGGCGCCCCTACTACATCCGGCGCCTCCCCATGGGCGAAAATACCATCACCCTCGAACTCATCGACGGCCAGGGCCAACTTGTAGACGCCCCGGGCAACCCCGTCACCCGCAAGATCACGCTCGAAGCGGACCCGGCGGAAGGATAGTTGGTACTCTGGTTCTTTAGTACTTTGGTTCTTTGGTTTCATAAGTGTCAAGCATACCAAAGTACCAAAGTACCAAAGGGCCAAAAGACCAAAAGACCAAAAGACCTCCCAGCCATGAGTCATCCCACATGTACCTCAACGCGCACACGTATTTCAGCCTGCGCTATGGCACGCTATCGCCACAACAACTGGCCGCCGCTGCCGCGGAGCGGGGCATTCGCAGCTTTGCGCTAACCGATATCAACAATACGGCGGCGGCATTTGAGTTGTTTCGAGCTTGTTGCACTCACAATATTCAACTCAAGCTGGGCATCGAGTTTCGCCAGGCTGGCGTTCTGCAATTCATCGGGCTGGCGCGCAATACGGAGGGCCTGCGCGAGCTCCACGCCCTCCTCACGCGCTGCTCGCTCGAACAGCGCCCCCTGCCGGCTGCCCCACGCGATATCCGCCATGCCTACATCATCTATCCGCGGCGCCTCAAGCCACTGGCGCACTTTAAGCCATACGAATTTCTGGGTATTCGACCGGAATACGTCAATCAACTTTTTGGCACTTCGGTACTGGATTATCCCGACCGGCTGGTCGCGTGGAGTCCCGTTACTTTTCTCGACGAAGACGGCTATCAGCTACACCGCCTCCTGCGGGCCGTCGATACTAACAGCCTGCACTCGACCGTCCCGGAAGCGACGCTCGCCCGGCCGACCGAGCGTTTGTACGCCCCCGAAGAGCTGACGCAGTTCTACACTGCCTACCCCTTCCTGCTCAGCCAGGCGCAGGCCCTGCTCGACGGCTGTACGTTCGACCTGGACGTCGGCTCTCACCTTAACCGACAGAGCTTTACCGGCTATAAATCAGACGATTATGCCTTGCTCGAAAAATTGGCCCATCAAGGCCGCCTGGCGCGCTACGGCGCGCACAACGACCATGCCCGCAAGCGCATGGAGGAAGAGCTGAGGGTGATTCGCAAACAGGACTTTTGCCCCTATTTTCTCATCACCTGGGACATTACGCGCTATGCGACCAGCGCCGGCTTCCACTACGTCGGGCGTGGGAGCGGTGCCAATTCCATCGTCGCTTATTGCCTGTACATCACCGACGTCGACCCCCTGGAGCTCGACCTTTACTTCGAGCGCTTTATCAACGAGTTTCGGTCCTCGCCGCCCGATTTCGACATCGACTTTTCCTGGGATGAGCGCGATCAGATCCACGATTACATCCTCAAGCGCTATGGGGCCGAGCATACGGCCCTGCTGGGTACCTACGTGACGTTTCAAGGGCGTTCGATTATGCGGGAATTGGGGAAAGTATACGGCCTACCCAAGGCCGAAATCGATCAGCTCATTGCTCGCCCACAAGAACCCTGCAACCACCCCGAGCTAGTGGCCGAGATCCTGCATTATGGCAAGCAACTAGAGGGCTTCCCCAGCCACCTGAGCATCCACGCGGGCGGCATCGTTATTGCGGAGCAGCCGCTGAACTACCACACGGCTCTGCAATTGATGCCCAAGGGCGTACCCATCACCCGTCTGGATATGTATCAGGCCGAAGACCTCGGCTTTTACAAGTTCGATGTGCTGTCGCAACGCGGCCTGGGCCACATCAAAGACGCCGTCGAACTCGTCCGACACAACCAGGGAAAGGCCGTAGACATCCACGCCGTCGAGCGCATCATGCGCGACGAGCGCGTGCGTGCCCAACTGCGGGCCGCCCATTGTATGGGGGCCTTCTACATCGAATCGCCCGCCATGCGGGGATTGCTGAGCAAATTGCGCTGCGACGACTACCGCGGCCTCGTTGCCGCCAGCTCCATTATTCGGCCAGGCGTGGCCGGCTCAGGCATGATGCGCGAGTACATCCGCCGCGTGCACCACCCGCATGGCTTCGACTATTTGCACCCCGTCTTCGAAACCCACCTCGGCGAAACGCTGGGAGTGATGGTCTACCAGGAGGACGTCATGAAGATCGTCCACCACTTCGCCGATATTCCCATGGATGAATGCGACGTGCTGCGCCGCATCATGAGCGGCAAACGCGCTCAGGGCGATACCTTCGAACGCCTGCGGGAGAAGTACTTCCGCAACTGCCGACGGCTCGGGCATTCCGACGAGCTGGCACACGAAGTCTGGCGACAAGTGTCGAGCTTTGCCGGCTATAGCTTCTGCAAGGCCCACTCAGCTTCCTACGCCGTAGAAAGTTTTCAGAGCTTATTTCTAAAAGCCTACTATCCACTGGAATTTATTACGGCTGTCATCAACAACTTTGGTGGTTTTTACCGCACGGAGTTCTACTTCCACGAAGCGCGCCGCGAGGGAGCGACGCTGCACCCGCCCTGTGTCAACCACAGTTACTTACTCAGCCACCTGGAGGGCAGCGACCTCTACGTCGGCTTCATTCACGTAAGTGGACTGGAGAAGCAATTTGCGCAGGCCATCGCCGCCGAACGGCAGCGCGGCGGGCCCTTTGCCTCACTCGAGCAGTTTGTAGCGCGCCTGGCTGTGCGCAGTGCGCAGCTGGAGCTATTGATTCGCATCGGAGCGTTTCGCTTCACCGGGCGCAGCAAATACGAGTTGCAGTGGGACAAGCAATTCGTTTTTCACCCCGACACCGCACAGGAAATGAGTGGTTTGCTGTTTGAGGCGGAAACACCGCTGCCCGAACTACCACCGCTACCCGACCATCCGCTCGACCAGGCCTTCGACGAACTCGACCTACTCGGCTTCCCGCTCTGCCCCCCCTTCGAACTGCTGCGCGATCGGCACCTGCTCGAACAAACAATTACGGCGACCAATTTAGGCGATTACCTCGGGCGGATCGTCACCATCATCGGCTATTTCGTGTGTAATAAGCGCGTGCGCACCAAACACGGTGCCCTCATGCAGTTCGGCACCTGGGAGGATTGCTACGGCGTGCACTTCGATACCGTCCATTTTCCGCAAATACTGAAGCGCCGCCCGCTGCGCGGGCCGGGCTTCTACCGCCTAACCGGCCAAGTCGTGGAAGAATTCGGATTCTATAGCCTAGAAGTCACCGATCAGGAGCTGCTGCCGATGGTGGATCGAATTCCGAAGTACTGTTGAGTAAGAATTCCAGAATTGTTTGGACCGTAATACGGAGCCCCCGAACTGTGGGGGGCTTCCATTACATATCTCATCGTCCACCGTTATTCTATCGAATATGTCCTTTGGAAGGGCTTGTGCCGGCCTCCACACGGAAGGCCACTTTGGCACCCCTACTCCTTTTTTCATCCAGATAGCAGGCAGCACGTCCCAGCAAAGTCCAATGACTCTCCGGCCGAAAAAGGGCGCGACCATGCGGATAGGGTTTTCCATATTTTTAAAATAGAAATTGATCAAAATCAAGTGACCAACTGATACATGTCACATGCTGTAGCGTAAAGCATTCCTTTCTTTATAGTTACTTGGTTCGGTATGTGTATGCGAACCTGTATTCCCTAATCAAAACGACACAGAATGAAAAACCACTTCACTTCATTGTCCATTCTATTGCTATCCACGATCCTTTTTTTGCCAGCTGGCCTTTTCGCAACCGACGGTTATTTTTCGGTTGGTTATGGCGCAATGAGCAAAGGAATGGGAGGTATTGGCGTTGGCATGTACCGGTTTTCCCTGATCAATGGCAATCCGGCGGGAAATGTATTTTTAGGAAAGCAATACAGCCTGGGTATTGCTATTTTTAATCCTAATCGCCAGTATACAGTCACAGGGGCGCCTTCTGGTATACCTGGTACGTTTGGGTTGTTGCCGGGCACGATAGAAAGTGATTCACGAGTATTTGTGATCCCCAATCTAGGAGCCAACTGGACGTTTGGCAGTAATGACAATAACGCCTTTGGTATTGCTATTTATGGAAACGGAGGGATGAATACCGATTATCCTACCCAGACTTTTTTCGATCAGAATATTCAGACGACCGGGGTGAATTTAGCCCAATTGTTTTCAAGTTTCACCTATTCCAGAAAGCTCAGCCCGCGGTATAGTGTCGGGATTAGCGCCATAGCTGCCTACCAATCATTTAAAGCGGAGGGGCTGAGTAATTTCGCCGGATTTTCAAGCGATGCTACTAGCCTGACGAATAATGACGACGCCAATAGTTTTGGCTTTGGTCTGAAACTTGGCATTATGGGAGAAGTAGTGGATGGGTTAACCTTAGGCGCTTTGTATCAATCGAAAATCTACATGAGTGAATTTGACGAGTATTCCGGATTATTTGCAGAACAGGGTGATTTTGACATTCCGGCTAGCTGGACGGTTGGGCTTGCCTATGCCTTTAATGAGAAATTTACGCTTGGTTTTGATGTAAAGCAAATTCTTTATAGTGGAATTGCCTCTGTCTCTAACCCGATGGACTTAACCAATAATGCACCAACAGATAGGATGGGTAATCCCAATCCTAATTTCCAACCCTTGGGAGCGGATGATGCGTGGGGCTTTGGCTGGGAAGATATGACTATATTAAAAGTGGGTGCAGAATACCGACCAAATGACGACTGGGCTGTTCGAGCCGGATATTCTTTTGGCAACCAACCCATACCGGACTCAGAAGTGCTTTTCAATATTTTGGCCCCAGGAGTTATTGAAAACCACCTGACGTTTGGTCTGAGTAGGAGTATTGGTAATTCGGGTAGTCAGATACACTTTTCGTTCAATTATGCTTTCAATAACACCGTATCCGGCTCTAATCCACTTGATTTTGATGCGGAGCAAGCTCAACAAGGGGTTTTTGTGCCGAATCAAACTATTGATTTGGAAATGAATCAACTCGATTTTGAAGTTGGATTTACATTTTAAGGGCAAGCTCGGATAAATACGAACAACAAACCAGAAAAGTCCCACGACCAAACCGGCCGTGGGACTTTCCCTTCATGTAGTCGGCATTATCCTTACTGGTACGCCACATTCTGTTCCATTTCCGGGTTGGCATTCCGCTCCGCATTCGGGATGGGGAATACCTGCCGGCCGGGATCGGTGAGCTGCGCCGGTGCCCCGGGGGCGTTGGTGCGCGGCACGGAGGCCAGTACCGTCAGGGCGCGGCCGGTGCGGGTCAGGTCAAACCAGCGGTGGCCTTCGAAGGCCAGCTCGACCTTGCGTTCGTCGAGGATATCGTCCAGGCTGCTGATGGCGTCGAGCGGATCGAGGCCGGCGCGGGTGCGCACGGCGTTGAGGTCGCTGAGCGGATCACCGGTACCGTCTATGAAGTCGGCTTCGGCGCGGGTCAGGTACATTTCGGCGATGCGGATGATCTGCAGGTTGTCGGCGTTGGCGGGCGTCTCGTGCTTGGTGGGGTACCAAAACATGGACGACTCGTCGAACGCAAACAGTTGCTTGCGGTCATCGTTGTCGGGAATGGATGCGAAGAACTCGTCGTGCGCCGCGAGGTCACCACGGCCACCCAAGGCACCGGGGATGTACCAGGTGCGGATACTATTGTCGTCGGTGGCGTCGAATTGGAGTTCGAAAATTGATTCGGCGGTATTTTTGGTTCGGAAAATATCCACTACGTTGTCGATTAGCTCGAAATTCGGATCTTCGATGACCTGAGTGGCAAAGGTGGCAGATTGCCGGTAATCCCCTACGTATAGGTAGAAGCGCGCCAGCAGCGCACGCGCCGCGGCTCTACTGGCTCGTTGCGGGAAACCGTCTTCCGGCAACAGGTCGAGCGCCCGTAGCAAATCCGACTCAATCTGAGCGTAGGTTTCGTCCAGCGAAGTCCGGCTATACAATACCGGCGAGCGCGAGGGCTCAAGGGGTAGGGCAATACCCATCGTTCCGTAGACCCCGGGTATGCCTCCGTAAAGGCGGGCCAAATCGAAAAACGCCAGCCCGCGGGCGAAGTAAGACTGGCCCAGGGCGCTGTTCAGAAATTCAGGCGTTGCATCCGTTACGTTGTCTACACCGGCGATGATGTTATTGGCCTGGTTGACCACTTCGTACATAGCGGCCCACAGGTCGCGCACTTCCAGGTTGTCGGGGCTGACCACATAGGTATCCATCTCCCGGTAAAAGTCCCAGGTACCGACGCTCTGGGCGATATCGGATGATACATCAGAAGCGATTTGAATTTCGCCCTGGTAATAGTTGCCCTGAAGCTGATTGTACAAGCCGGCCAGGGCAGCGGTAAGGCTATTGGCATTGGTAATGGCGGCTTCATCGGAAATGGAAGCTTCCGGCTCTACGTCGAAGACCTCACAAGAGAAGGCCAGCAGGCCCAGCATCAATATATATAATGGCTTTTTCATAGTTGATTCCATTTTTAAAATTAAAACGAAAGGGTCAGTCCGCCGGTGTACGTTCGGGCCTGGGGGAAGGTGTAAAACTCCATGCCCTGTACCTGCTGATTGGAAGCCGGGCCGGTCAGTTCGGGGTCCAGCCCGGTGTAATCGGTAATTGTAATTACGTTCTGTCCGGTTAGATACAAACGCAATTGCGAAATGCCCCATTTTTCGGTCAACGACCGCGGCAAGGTATACCCCAGGGAGATATTCTTCAGGCGGATGTAGGAGCCATCCTCCACAAAGCGTGACGGGCGCAGGTTGCCGGCGTAGTTGGCGGCGGTCATGCGCGGGATGTCGGTGATGTCGCCGGGTTGCTGCCAACGATCGAGCTGGCTCACCATAAAGTTGGTGTTGCGCGTACCGCCGTGCTCCTGGAAGAAGCGGTTCCAGTGCAACTGGTCGTTGCCGAGGCTAAACTGCCAGAACATCATGAAATCGAATCCCTTATACCGCAGGTTGTTGGTAATGCCGCCGAATAGGTCGGGCTGGGCATTGCCCACGATGAAACGGTCGCGGTTGGGGTTGAAATCTTCGGTGCGCGAATCGCCATTAACGGTGCGCCAAACCGGATCGCCGGTGTCGGGATCGACAAACAACTGCTCGTGAAACCAGAATGAGAACAAGGCCTCTCCCTCTTCCAGTCGGAAGGGGCTCCGGTTGTAAATCTCGATGGGGGCAAACAGCTTGCGCACAGTGGCTTCGTTGTGGGCCACGTTGAAGTTGATGTTCCAGCTAAAGTCCGTGTTGCGGATGGGGGTAGCAACGATGCCGAGTTCCCAGCCCTCGTTTTCGATTTCGCCGAAGTTCTGAAACTGGCTGCTGAAGCCGGTCGTCGGGGGTAGGGGCACATCGAGGAGCAAATCTTCGGTATACTTGTTGTACCAGTCGAAGGTCAGGACCAGGTTTTCGTTGAATACGCCGACGTCTACACCGATATTGACCTGCCGCGTGGTTTCCCATTGCAAGTCGGGATTAGCCAGCTGCTGTGGCTGCGTACCGGGGCTGGTGGTGTAGTTGGCGCCGCCGGTCCACAATCCGCGGGCGGCGAAGTTGTCGATTCCGTTTTGATTACCGGTGATGCCGTAACTGGCCCGCAATTTCAACTCGTTGATGAAGGAGCTACCCTGCAGGAATGGCTCCTCGGAGAGGCGCCACGCTGCCCCGATCGAGGGAAAGGTACCCCACCGGTTATCTTCACCAAAGCGGGAGGAACCGTCGTGGCGTACGTTAACCGTTACGATGTATTTACCTGCAAAGTCGTAGTTCAGGCGGCCGAAGAAGGAGGCAATACTCCATTCGGTACCGGTGGACGTGGCAAACTGGGTAGCCGCGGAGGTAATACGCCGGAAATCGTTGCTCGGAAATCCCTGACCAGTCGCCTGCGTACGCTCATTGTCGGAAAACTGAACCGATTGCCCCGCCAGGGCAGTCAAAAAGTGATCGCCTCCCAGACCTTTCTGATAGGTCAGCGTATTTTCCCAGATCAGGTTGTCGTCAACGGTGACGGTGGAGCGCGCCTGACCGCCGACTGTGGCCCCCTCGTTCATTTCGGTAGGCCAGTAGGCATCTTCCTTAATTTGGTTGTAGTCGACGCTACCGCTGGTTTTAAAGGTAAGTCCCTGGGTGATTTCCCACTGCCCGTAGACGTTGGCAAGTACGCGGTTGACGTCCATGCGTAAATCCTGTAATTCGGCAACGGCGATGGGGTTTTCGAAGATGGAAAATTTGGTCAGCGAGCCGTCTGGCTGGCGCTCCGGTAAATTGGGTGGAAAGAAGAAAGCACCACCTAGCCCTCCGAAGATGTTATCATCGTTATCGGCCCGGATGCGTTCGGTGCGTGAGTAGAGGATACTGGTGCCCAGCTTGATGTCTTCGTTGGCGTTAAAATCCAGGTTGACACGGCCGGAACGGCGCGTAAATTCCTGATTGCGCATGATGCCTTCCTGATTGAACTGGTTGCCGCTGATGAAGTACTGGACCCGATCATTTCCCCCCGATACCGACAGATCGATGTTGTAGATGGGGGCATCGTCCCGGAAGAGGAGGGAGGCCCATTCGGTATCGTTGCCACTGCTGCCGGGGTTGGGATAAACCGGATTCCCGCCATTGTTGACGGCGGCTTCGTTAATCAATTCTTCGAATTCCGGACCGTTGACCAGTTGGCCTTGCGGGTCTCTCCAGTAATTCTGTACGCCGTAGTACGAGTTCAGCTTTACCCGGGCGTTTTGGCTTCGGGTGCCGCGTTTGGTAGTGATGATCACGACTCCATTAGCCGCCCGGGCACCGTAGATGGCCGTGGCGGAAGCGTCTTTCAACACTTCGATCGACTCGATGTCGGCCGGGTTGATATCCGCCAGCGGGCTGGTTTGTTGGCCACCAACCACCTCTGCTTCCAGAGAAGTGGTAACAATTGGAATACCATCAACTACGTAGAGCGGATCACTACCGGCGGTAATGGAGGTCGTACCGCGTACCCGCACGAAAATGCCGCCGCCCGGTGTTCCCGAATTGGAGTTGATTTGTACACCGGCCGCCCGCCCTTGGAGCATCTGATCCACATTGGGAGTCGGCAGGTTTTCAATGTCCGCGGCGTCTACCGAGCTGACGGCGCTGGTTAGTACCCGGCGTCCCTGGGAGCCGTACCCGGTAATGACCACTTCGTCGAGTGTCGAGACACTACTTTCCATTTGGAGGTCGATAACCGTCTGGCTGCCTACTGTAATTTCCTCGGTCTTCATGCCCGTATAGGTGAAAACGAGCACTGCATCGTTGTCGGGCACCTGGATGCTGTAATTGCCCTCAAAATCGGTAACCGCACCCTGCGCCGTTCCTTTAAGTAGAATCGTGGCACCGATAACGGGGAGGCCATCCTCATCGGAGGTGATGGTACCGGTGACAGTTTTTTCCTGTCCCAGTGCCCAAGCGACCTGAAACATCAGAAGGAGAACTAGTGAGATGTGTTTCATTAAGCGTCTGTTATTGTGAAAAAATGAATCCCAAAGACATGTGAAAAAAAGCAGAAGAATGGAGTGGTAAATCTGGCTTTACCACCAATTGAACGCGCAACTTTCCCGGCCTGAATCGAATATACAATTTGTCAGTAAAGAAATATAATTTTACAATAAAGCCAAATACCGGTGCTAAAATTTACGATTACCCAATCAGACTTTATTAATATTTAATAAAAAACAAATTTAACAAAACCGATCATGTGTGCGTCGGACAGGAGTGGAACAGGGCAAACGGTCTAAACGACCGCTGCGGTAGTTTTTGGGGTTTGGACCAATCGGGACTTGCTTGTTAGGAGGTAAGCGCATATCTTTGTAACACCATCCAATAGCTGCCCCAGCGGCAGCCGTTCTCACAAAATAGCCCAGGTTTTCACACGGCCGTTTCCATTGCTGGTAGCCGCGTGCGCTGCGCACGCCTGAGCTGCCTGCAGCCCTCGAGGTTGGCAGGTATGGTGTGTGGCGC
>CAZDET010000053.1:0-37044 GCA_964504335.1 uncultured Saprospiraceae bacterium | reverse complement strand
TTGCCGGAACTATAAAGCAGTCAGATTGGTAATACTTTGAGGCGGTTTTCGACCTGCTGTTAATTCTTTAATTAGAACTGGATTAAAGTAGGTCGAAAACCGCCTTAAATAATTAATTCCCAATGTACCACCTCGCACAAATTAACATCGCCCGCCTCCTGGCGCCCATCGATGATCCGATGATTGCTGATTTCGTTGCCCAACTCGATACAATCAATGCGCTGGCCGAGCGCAGCTCCGGCTTCGTCTGGCGACTCAAAGACGACTCGAACAATGCCACGGAATTATCCCCCTTCGACGACCCGCTCATCGTCGTAAATATGTCGGTATGGGAGTCGGTAGAAGCACTGCGGGGCTTTGCCTACCGCAGCGCGCACGTAGAAGTCTTCAAAGATCGATTCCGCTGGTTTGAGCGGCCCACCCAGGCGCACATGGCTTTGTGGTGGGTACCAGAAGGGCACCAGCCCACCGCAACGGAAGGCAAAGCCCGTCTGGAGCACTTGCGGGCCCACGGACCTACGGCGGCCGCCTTTACATTCGCCAGGCAATTTGCTCCGGCAATGGTATCAATTGACGGCTAATTCGAAGCCATCCGTATGCCTTTCTAAGGCACTTAATGTTAATTTTCACCACCTCACCGAATGCTCCCTCGCACCCGCCGTACGGGCAGCTTCTTGCCTTTCTGAATGCGGTAGGTAAAGTCGAGCTTGAAGCGGCGAACATTCCAGGCGTTGGCGGAAAATTGCGTGAACGTCGGCTGGGTGATCGTGCGGCGGTATTCGCGCGAATCGAAGGCGTTGAATAAATTGAAGGTAATCGTTAGGCGATCATTGGCCAGCCGTTTGGCCAGGGCGAAGCTAGCGTAGTACAGTGCCTTACTGTTTATTTGCGCATCGCGGTAGCGGGCCCGATAATCGAAACTGCCCTGAAACATCCAACCCGTTCCGGATTGTAATTGCAGGCGGGTACTACCCTGCCAGGTGTCGGAGGAAAAGGCAAAATCCCGATCGGCAAACAGCCCCTGCTGGCTATAGCCAAAGTAGTTGATTTCGCCGTAGAGGTCAATCCAATCGGTGGGTCGATAGGTGAGCGTGACTTCGACGCCGTAGTTGTTTTCGCGATCCAGATTGATGGGACTTCTCAGCACGAGCCCGTCGGGCTGCTGCTGGATAAAAGTGGCAAAATAGTCGAGGGTCCTGGAGAAATAAACCGCTGGATTTAAGGTGAGCTGCTCCCAGCTGCGCAGGAAATTGAACTCTATCCGATCGGTGTAGGCCGGATCGATATCGGAATTACCAACGAACAGTTCATTCGGGTCAGACAACCCGCCGAAGGGATTGAGTTGCCAGAAAGACGGCCGGCGGATACGACGGCTGTAGCTCAATTGAGCACTGGCTGTTTCGGCGAGCTGGTAGCTTAGATTGGCCGTCGGAAATAGCCGGGTGTATGTTTTGGAAATGACGTCTTCCTGATTGGCATTTTCCACGCGCACCAGGGTGTATTCCGTGCGCAAGCCCAGTAGATAGTTGAATTTACCGAGTTCCTGTCCGTACTGGACGTAGGCTCCACCAATGCGTTCGTAATAGTCGAGTCGATTATCCAATTCGCGGTAGACGGCCCATTCATCGTCTTCGAGGGATTCGGCGATGTAGTCACTTACGATTACGCGTGTTTCTCCCCGGATACCGGCTTCGAAGCGTCCGTGCTCCCCTAGCCGGGTTTGGTAGTCTGACTGAAGGAGGTAATCCTTGCTGCTCTCGTCGGTCACGGTTCGGAGGCGAAGCAAATCCTCCGGGGTAGGGTAGGTGGCTGCGATGTGGATGTTTTCCGTTTCCTCGTTAAACCAGAAATCGTGCTGAAGATTGATGGTGAGCTTCTTGCCCTCTTGATCGTAGGTCTTGGTGTAGGCTAGATCCAGTTGATTGTACGATTCGGGCTCACGGTAATCGAGCGTTTGGAGCCATTGCTGTTCGGGGACACGGTCGCGGTCGAGATAATCGATCTGTAGTGTAGTCTGATCTTCATTGACGACGCTGTAGTTGGAATAGGAGGCCGTGATTGTCTGCTGCTCGTTGATGAAGTAGTCTACTCCGACGAATCCAAAGCCGGCTACATCGTTGCGGTCTTGCTGGTAGGATTGCTCGATGAAAGCCGGAATGCCTTCCAGAAAGTTCGTCCGGGAGGAATTTCCACGACCCTTATAGTCGGCGTACTTTGCGCCGAGGTTGCCGAAGAAATTCACCTTGTTTTTCCGGAGATTGAAGTTAAATACCGGCTGGTAGTCGGCGGGATACCCGCCGGTCACGGTAGCGGTGCCGTTGAAGCCGAATTCGCGATTGGCTTTTAGTACGATATTAATGATGCCCGCATTCCCGGCGGATTCGTAGCGAGCCGATGGATTGGTGATGACCTCGATTCGTTCGATGCTGGCGGCGGGTAGGCTGCTCAGGGCATTGTTGTCGGCGATCGAGGAGGGCCGGCCGTTGATCAGAATCTTTACGCCGCTGTTCCCCCGCAAGCTGATCGTTCCGTCTGGTTCGACGGAAACGGAAGGTACGTTGTCCAGCACGTCGGTAGCCGATCCGCTGCGGCTGAGGAGATCCTGACCGACGTTGAAGACCTTCTTGTCGAGTTGTAAATTGAGCTGGCTCTTTTGGGCCGTTACTTCTACGGCGTCGAGGGCGACGGCGTCCGATCCCAGAGAGAGTGTCCCGAGGTCGATATCTTGGTCGACGGTGACGGGTATCTCCCTGGTCGTGAATCCAATATACTCAATATGCAATCGGTACGCGCCCGAAGTGAGTCGAAGGGTGAAGAAGCCCTCTGCATTAGTGATGGTTCCCTCTACGAGAGTGCTGTCTTGTGTGTAGGCAGATACGGTGGCGTATTCGAGTGGTTGGTCCGTTTCGGCAGTCACGATTTTTCCGCGCAGGAGGTGCTTAACGGACACAGAACGGGCTGGGAGCGCGCTGGCAATTGCCAGCGCGACCAGCAAAAATAACAGTCGCATGAAGTGGTTTTTTGAGGTTTAAATGTGCGTGCTACCGGTGGTCTTCCAATAGCTTTAATACAGTGGAGGCTCCTTTCGATTGGGCAATGGACAGGGCACTGATGCCCGTGTTGGTGGTGGCATTCGGATCAGCTCCCGCATTCAGCAAGAGTTCGACAATGGAGGCCACATCCATCTCTACTGCTTCCATGAGTGGAGTCCAGCCCTCTACATCGTATTCGGCGTCCAATTTAGAGCGGGCATCCTCCAGGCGGGGTACTTGTTGTTGGAGGATCCTCCAATCCATACCCGTGGTGATTTCAAAGCGAGCTTTTCCCGCTTTCGCGTTGGGATTGAGGCCGCCGTTCAGTAATACCTCGACGACGCTGGCTCTGTTTTCTTCCACGGCAATGTGCAGCGCCGTGGCATTTCGGTAGAAGGTTACATTGTTACTACCGCGAGAGCCTCCGAAGTTGAAGTCCCGAAAATCGGTTGTGGCCTCGATGTCGGCATCGCGTTCAATCAGGAGTTCGATAAGTTGTTTGTGGCCCTCTTCTGCGGCAATGAGGAGCGGAGAGGGGCCGTTCGAGCCGATGCGGCCGTTGATGTCTGCTCCTTGATCGAGCAGGAATTCCGCTACGCTGGATTTTCCTTCTTCGGCGGCGGCCATCAGTGGGGTGATGCCTTCGCTGTTGCGCCGGTTGACGTCCGCTCCGGCAACTACCAGGCTGTGGACGACGAATAGCTGCCCTTCTCCCGCGCTAGCCACGAGCAAATCCGGATCAATAATCTGCTCCTGCGAAAGGTTAGCTCTTCCCAACAGGTAGTCCAGGCTCGACTTCGCGCCTTCTTCTGCGGCATAGTAGAGGGCTGTATTACCATCGGCGTCGTTGAGCCCCGGATCGGCACCTTCGCGAAGTAGTAAGGCGATCACTTCGCGGCGGTCTTCCTCGGCGGCGTACATCAGGGCGGTTCGGCGTTGGTGGTCTAGCTGATCGGGCTCGACGCCGTAGTCGATCAGCAATTGCACAATGTTGGGAAAGCCTTCATCGGCAGCATAGTGGATCGCGGTACGGCCGTGATCCGGCCCGTGGAAGTTATGGTCGGCTCCGGCCTCCAGCAATACCACTGCGGAAGCGTATGAACCCTCCCTGGCGGCGTACATCAGGGCGGTTATGCCCTCATCGTTTATCAAATCGGGTTCTGCCCCCCGATCGAGCAACAGGCGGACGATTTCAGGGTGGTTCTCATCGGCTGCCAGCATCAGTGGAGTAGTGCCATTGTCGCTACGCCCGTTAACAGGCACGCCTTTGTCCAGAAAGTGTTCGACCAATTCGAGACTGCCGTCGTCAACGGCTTCCAGGAAAAGCCTCCAGGTGCGGTCTTTCGACGTATCGGGAGGGTAGGTATCGTAATCGATTTCCTCGCTTGCTACTTCGGGTTCATCAAAATCAACACGAAAATCGAAATCCACCGCTGCATCATCCAGGTTGATCCCCGACTCTTCTCGTGCTTGTTCCGAACCAGCGGATTGAAGCTGGTTGGTGGCGACCGCCCTGCCCGTTGCCCCGTAGGCTAAGGCAAGAATCAGAACCAGTAAAAAGGCAGTCGTGAGCCCTTCGCTAAAGGTGCCTGTACCGAAGGAATTGGACAACAACCGCTTGATGCGCAGTGCGAAGCCAGATGTCCCCGAGCCGGAGGAGCCTTGATAGGCCATCGCCAATGAAGAAGGGTGCAATTGGTGTTCCTTCAACTGGATCAGCGTTTTGGCGTACCCGACAGGTTGTTGGGTGATTTGGATCGCCAGGTCGTCGCAGCTGTGTTCGCGTTCTTCCTGAATGCGTGCCGACATCCACCACACTCCGGGATGATAGAAGAACACAGTGGCCAGCAGTTGCTGTAAAATATTGACCAGGAAATCGTTGCGCTTGATGTGGGCCAACTCGTGAGCCAGAATAGCGTAAATCTGAGTTTCCTCCAACTGTTCGAATAATCGCGACGGGAACAACAGTACCGGGCGCATCCACCCGTAGGTAAGCGGCGACGACACCCGGCCCGACAGGGCGTAGCGCACCCGCACGTACAGGTCGAGGCGTTGTTCCAGTTCGCGCAGGCGCTCCTGCCAGTGCTCCGGAAACACCGACGTACCGTAGGCTCCCAACCGCTGCACGTAGGCCAGCTGCCCCAACAATCGGAGCAGCAACACGAAGACGCCCATCAACCAAATCGTGACGATCAGCGGCAGATGGTCGTTGTAATAGGCAATCGTCCGCTCCCAGAAACCGGAGGAATGCTCCGCATCGGAGCCGATAACTCCTGCTGCGTTATCCACCTCCTCCGACGGCCATTCGAACGGTATCGCTTCCGACGGGGCTGGTAGCGGAGCGGAAGTCAACGCAGGTGGTTCTACGGCGGGCACGACGGATACGTCTGCTGTTTGATACAACTGGGCAAAGGTAAATGCCGTCGTGAGAAAGAAGCCTCCCAATAAGCCGGCTGCCAACAGGTATCGCGCCTGCGCGCTGTAGCTGCGCAGCAGAATAAGCGTAACAGCTAGTAAGAGGGCAAAAAGTGCGCCCTGCCAGAGGGAGTGGACGAGCGTCCAGCCGAGCGCATAGGTTATTTCCGGAGTGAACAGGTGCTGGATCATGCGTCGTCGTTTTTATTTTTTTCAAGTTTATTGATGAGTGCTTTCAGCTCCTCGATATCCTGCGGCGTGGTCTTATAATTGCCAAGTGCCCGCATGACGAGCCGTTTGGCCGAACCGCCAAAGGTGCGTTGCAGAAAGGTATCGAGTAGGTGGTTTTGCGTTTCCTCCTGGGTGATGGCGGCCTGGTAGATATGCTTGCGGCCAACGGATTCGCGCTGAAGCATGCCGCGCTCGAGCATGACTTGCATGGTTTTCAGGACCGTCGTGTACACGACGGGCTTTTCGGCCGAAAGGGTCTCGTGGACCTGCTTGACGCTGAGCGGGCCGTGCGACCAAAGTAGCTGTAAAACAGCCAGTTCGGAAGCAGTCGGTTGATGCGTGGGTTGCTTTGACATGAAATACTACGATTGTTCTCGTATCAAAAGTACGAGAACAATCGTAGTAAAGCAAGTAGAAGTACGATTTTAATCGTAATAAAAATAAAAAGCCACCACGGCACCCGGCTATGCGGGGCGTGGTGACTGGCAATCACTCAACAGAAATTATCTGGGAAACGGCTCCTCTTCGCCTCCTTTCGGGTCGTAGAGGGTTTGGAGTTCGTATTCGATATCCTGGAATATGCTGCGCAGCGGGCGGGCTGGTTTCCCGGCGATTTGTTCGGCGCGTTCTACCTGCTCGGTGATGCGTTTGATGCCTTCGTCTTCCAGCACGACACGTCCGAGAAAATCGATGCGGGCCGGCAGGCCCTGGAGTTCGATGAATTGCTGGATGTCCCGATCGACAATGGTGGTAAAGATTGGAATCTGCGGGAAGATGTAGCTCCGCTTTGGAATGGTCATTTCCGCTCCACCGGTGGCAGTGGGTAGTGCGTGGATGGATTGATCGAAGTCAAAGTCGGGTAGCGGCCCGGCGAAAACCGGAAAGCGATCGTCGAGGAATGTACCGCGGTGCTCCGGCGTAAATAGGAGGTCAACTTCCGGTGCCGTCTGTACGAAGACGATGATGCCGTTCTCCAAGAAGAATCCGGCTACCTGCACGATCTCGACGTATCCACGGATTTCCAGCAGGGGAACAACCTGACCCGAGGAGGAGGGGTTGGGCAACAGGTTGACCATTCCCGTCTGGCAGGTGCAGAGCTTAAACGTACGCGTGGTGTAGGTCCGGCTGTTTGGATTAAAGGTTGGAATTTCCTGCATGGCACCGAGCAAAATACGGGGTGCGGCTGCGGTTTGATTGTCGCCCGTTATGTCGAATGCATAGACGTGATTTGCAGATACCCCTCCGACCAGTTCGCGCTCCGGGGCGCTGAATGGAGTTTGGGTCTCACACGTATCGATTCGGGGAAAGACGGCCCGCATTTGAAGGCGGACTTTGCGCATGTTAAAATTACCTACAGTGAGGTAATAACCTTGGAGTAACCGACGGAAGGCGGCATTGAGCGGGTTGTTGTAATCGTAATTCCCGATGATGCCACCGGGAGGTCCGATTCGTTTGGACAATAGTTCAAACGTGCTAATTCTAGCCATGGAATTGGGTTGGGTTTAGGTGATGGTGTTGTTGCAGTTACATGCAATGCCCCAAAATTAGGCATTCCCCAACCCCGATGCCTCCGGGTTTTCAAGGATTATCCGATTTCCAGGAAATAAACTACTTCGGCCGCAGACGCACAACCGGACAAATGACCTCTTCCAGGCTGATGCCGCCGTGCTGGAAGGTATTGCGGTAGTAGTTGTTGTAGTAGGTGTAGTTATTCGGATAGAGGAAGTACTTATCCTCCTTGGCAAAGATGAACGTAGAGCTGACATTGGGTCGCGGCAGCCTGGCTTTGGCGGGATTGCGGACCTCGAGGACGTCGTTGCGGTTGTACTGGAGGTTTTTGCCCACTTTGTAGCGTAGGTTGGTCGTCGTTTCGCGATCGCCGATTACTTTGGAAGGCGAATTCACGCGAATCGTGCCGTGGTCGGTCGTGATGACGAGCTGTAAATCCCGATCTGCCATGCGCTGGAGGGCCTGCCAGAGGGGCGAATTTTCAAACCACGACTTGGTCAGCGAGCGGTAGGCCTTTTCGTCGCCGGCCAATTCTTTCAGCACCTCCATCTCCGTGCGTGCGTGAGAAAGCATATCGATGAAGTTGTAGACGATCACCGTCAGGTCGTTGTGGAGGTAGTCGAGTGCTTTGTCGAGGATTTGCTTGGCGTGGTTATTATTCGTCACTTTGACGTAGTCGTGCTTAATATCCCGGCGCACTAGTCGGCGGAGTTGTTCGGATAACAATTCTGCTTCGAACATATTCTTGCCGCCTTCGTCATTATCGTTCTTCCACCACTCCCCGTAGTGCTTTTCGATTTCGGCGGGCATGAGCCCGGCAAAGATGGCGTTTCGGCTATACTGAGTTGAAGTGGGCAGGATGCTGTAGAAGTAATCCTCTTCTTCGATTCGGTAAAATTCGGTGATGATGGGCTTCAGGACGCGCCACTGATCGTAGCGCATATTATCGAGCAGCACCAACACCGTGGGAGTATCATTCTGTAGGAGTGGAAGCACCTTCTCGCGCATCAGGTTATCGCTCATGATGGGCCGATCGGCGTCCTCCTTCATCCACTTCAGGTAGTTCTTGACGATGAATTTGGAAAAGCTCGCATTGGCCTCGCTCTTTTGCATGGCGAGAATGTCGCTCATCTCGGTGGAATTGGAGTTGTCGATTTTGATCTCCCAATTGATGATTTTGCGATAAATATCCGCCCAGGCCTCGGTGTCGAGCCCCGAATTGATTTCCATGAATATCTGCCGGAACTCCTGCTGGTAATCCGAGCTTGTTTTCTCGCGGACTAGCCGTTTATTATCGACGATTTTTTTGAGGGTGAGCAGGATTTGGTTTGGATTGACCGGCTTGATCAGGTAGTCGGAAATCTGTGAGCCGAGGGCCTCCTCCATTACGGTCTCCGCCTCGTTCTTGGTAATCATGACCACGGGCATATTCGGACTGCTCTCTTTCACTTTGGAAAGCGTCTCCAGGCCGGTCAGCCCCGGCATGCTTTCATCGAGAAAAACGACGTCGATATCATTTTGCTCTTCCAGTTCTTCGAGGGCATCGTAGCCGTTGGTAACGGTGACGACTTGGTACCCTTTCTTTTCCAGGAAAAGCAATTGAGGCTTGAGCACGTCGATCTCATCGTCGGCCCAGAGGATTTTAATGGAGTCCATGTAATAAAGTGTGAAGTTTGGGGAGTGTAATGTGCTATTTACTGATTATTCAGACTCCAAACGTTAAAAAGTCATTGCATCGTTTATGATCTGGGCTTGCTCTTCATCGTGCACCTTCTTAAAGCCGGTGGCCGGAGAGGAGCTGGACTTCCGTGCTACGTACTTCAGTGGGCGCCCCTTCAGGTCGACCATATCGGCATAATGAAAGATATTTGTGATGTACGACCAGGCCCCCATATTGGAGGGTTCTTCCTGTACCCAGACGACATCCTCCGCTTCGCTGTACTTGTTCAGGATGTCATTCAGCTGATTAGAGGACAGTGGGTACAGCTGTTCCAGGCGTACCAGGGCGATATCTTTGATCTTGTGTTCGCGCTTGTAGTGAAGCAGATCGAAATAGACCTTACCCGAACAGAGCACGATACGGCGCACCTTCTTGGCAGACCGGGGGCCTACGTCGGTATCATCGATGATTTCCTGAAATTTCGTGCCGGACACAAAGGCATCGATGGGGCTGATTACCTCGGGATGACGCAGCAGTGATTTGGGCGACATCACGATGAGTGGCCGCCGGAAAGGACGGGCTAGCTGCCGGCGTATCAGGTGGAAGAAGTTGGCCGGCTGCGTGACGTTTGCCACCGTCATATTGAATTCGGCGCAAAGCTGCAGGAAGCGCTCGAGCCGGGCGCTGGAGTGCTCGGGGCCTTGCCCTTCGTATCCGTGGGGTAGGAGTGCTACCAAGCCACTCATCCGGCGCCACTTAGACAGGCCGGCGCTGATAAATTGATCGAAGATGGTTTGGGCACCGTTCGAGAAATCTCCAAACTGTGCCTCCCAAACGACGAGTGCATCCGGGGTAGCCAGTGAGTAGCCGTATTCAAATCCGAGTACCGCAAACTCGGAGAGCAGCGAATTGTAGATGCGGAATTCCCCCTGATCGGGTGCCATATCGCTGAGGCGGTTGTACTCGGAATAGTCTTCGGCATCCCGCAGTACGGCGTGGCGGTGGCTGAACGTGCCGCGACGCACATCCTGACCGCTCATGCGCACGTCTTTACCTTCGAGCAGAATACTGCCGTAGGCGGCCAACTCCCCCATCGCCCAATCGAGTTGGTCGTTTTGGCGGAGTTTTTTGACGTTTTTCATCAAGCGCTTCACCTTCGACAGGGGGGTGAAGTCATCGGGCAGATTGGCCAGGTGATCGAAAATGCGGACGATAGTTTCTTTGGCGATACCCGTTTCCGGAGAGCTTTGGAACTCTTCGGGCTCCGGCATCTTATTCAGTTGGCGCCAGGCTTGTTCCGGCTGTTGGTAGGCATAAGGCAGATTTGATTCGCGGACTTCGTCGAGGCGCTCCTGCAGGTACTGCCAGAATTGATTCTCCATTTCCTTGGCCAGTTCGCTGTCTACGTCGCCCCGATGGACTAGTACATCGGTGTAGATCTCGCGGGGGTCCTTGTGCGAAGCGATCGCATCGTACATTTTGGGTTGCGTGAACTGTGGGTCATCTCCCTCGTTGTGGCCGTGCTTGCGGTAGCAAACCAGGTCGATAAACACATCGCTGTTGAACTGCTGGCGGTATTCCATCGCCATTTCGCAGGCGTAAACGACGGCCTCCGGATCGTCGCCATTGACGTGGAAGACGGGTGCTGCCACTACGGCAGCGGTTCCGGTGGAGTAGAAGGAGGTTCGCGCGTCGTCGAGGTCAGTGGTAAATCCAATCTGGTTGTTGATTACCAAATGAATGGTGCCACCGGTGTAGTAGCCTTCCAGGCCACTCATCTGGACGGTCTCGAAGACGACACCCTGCCCGGCCACGGCAGCATCGCCGTGAATGAGAATGGGCAAAATGCGGTCGTAGTCGCTTTCGTACAGAATATCGGCCTTGGCGCGTGCAAAGCCCTCCACGACGGGGTTGACGGCTTCGAGGTGGCTGGGGTTGGGTACCAACTTGAGGTGCACCTGTTTGCCCGAGGTGGTTTCGACCTGGGAGCTAAAGCCCAGGTGGTACTTCACGTCCCCATCGCCAAAGCTGAGATCCGGAACCGCCATTCCCTCGAATTCATTGAAGATATTGGCGTAGGTTTTGCCCATGATATTGGCCAGCACATTGAGCCGCCCCCGGTGGGCCATCCCGATCACGATTTCCTCTACGCGGTCTTCGGCGGCCTTATTGATGATCGTATCCAGACCAACGATGGCATTTTCACCGCCCTCTAACGAAAAGCGCTTTTGGGCGAGGTATTTTTTGTGCAGGAAGTTTTCGAAGACCACGGCACCGTTGAGCTTTTCCAGAATGCGGCGCTTTTTCGCCTGGGAAATTCCGTAAGACTGTTTGGGGTCGTGTTTTTCGATGCGTGTACGTAGCCAACGGCGCTTGTCGCGACTGGCGATGTGGTGGTATTCAAAACCAATCTTCCCGCAGTAAATCGTCTTGAGGTGGCTGAGGATTTCAGCCAGCGTTGACCCGGCGTTCATACCTACTTCGGAGGCGCATTGGAAAGAGCGCTGCAGGTCTTCATCTTCCAGCCCAAAGTCGTGTAAATCGATGTTCACCTCCACGTCGCGCTCCAGCCCGAGGGGGTTTATGTCGGCTTCCATGTGCCCGCGTACGCGAAAGGCCTTGATCATGGCGAGCACTTTTAATTCTTTGGAAATCTGAACCGCATCGATTGGAGCAGTGGCGGTAGCTCCGTTTTGGCCGTCGCCGTTGCCGCTGTGGGCGAAGTCGAAACCGCGGAAAAAATCCCGCCATCCGGCTTCCACTGTCTCCGGATCTTGTTGGAAGCGTTGATATAATTCGTCAATATAGGCAGGTGTAGCGTTCGCCACGTAAGAAAAATCCTTCATCGCCTGATTCCGTTTAGTCGGGTGGTTAGAGTTCTAAAAAAGCCAAATGGCCGATCGCATCTGCTAATTTAAAAAGAAAGTCTCATCCTGTGGTATGCGGACACGACCGTTCATTTGGAAAAAGCTGTTGTTAGATTTAATAAATTGGAACGGCCCGAATAATTGTTTTGTTTCGTCATCAGGGTTAAAGAACGGCCTACTCAAACACCTCGTCTACAAGCCCGTAGGTGCGGGCTTCCTCCGCACGCATCCAGCGGTCGCGGTCGCAGTCTTCTTCGATGCGCTCGTAGGGTTGCCCGGTATTATCGGCCAGGATCTGGTACAATTCCGCCTGGAGATCTTTGAATAATTTATAGGTGATTTCCATGTCGGAAACCTGCCCCTGCATGCCACCGGCCGGCTGGTGAATCATTACCCGGGCGTGCGGCAGAACGGATCGCTTGCCTTCGGCTCCCGAAGAAAGTAGTACGGCTCCCATACTCGCCGCCATGCTGGTACAGATAGTGGCTACATCGGGACTCACGTATCGCATTGTATCGTAGATCCCGAGGCCCGCCGTCACGGAGCCGCCGGGTGAATTGATGTACAGCGAAATATCTCGCTTCGGGTCGGTACTTTGCAGAAAGAGCAACTGCGCCTGCACCACGTTGGCCACATAATCATCGATCGGGACGCCCAGGAAGATAATGCGGTCCATCATCAAGCGACTGAAGACGTCTAATTGAGCGACGTTCAGCTGCCGCTCCTCAATAACAACCGGGGAAAAGCCGCGCAGGTTTTGCCGGTTGTAGCGCCCTAATTGCTGCTCGTCCAGCCCGTGATCGAGCTGGGCGTAGCGCGTAAATTCTTTGGTGTATTGCATTAGATAATTGATTGGTTATGAAAATAGAAGTGGCTGTAAATGCCAGGCATTTAATCATTGGTATTGCCAGAAAAAGGGTCTGGTAAGACTAGTTCTAAAGAACTAACCGACTAAAAAAGTACTACACCACTCGCCCCAACCAGACGCTCACCCAGCGGCGAAAGCGCCCATTCGACCGGGCTGTGCGCACCCATTCGCGCACCTGCTCGATCGGTACGTCCGGGGGGAGGTTTCGCAGATGTTGAAAAGATCTATTCGCCATTTCCTAATCGCCATTAAAGTAAGATAGAGGCATATATGCGCAATCGCTCTCCGAGACTGAGCGGGCGGCCGTCTTCTTCGAGTAGCTCGCGGAGCGTTTTGCGGGCCCGGCTCAGGCGGGTTTTGACGGCCCCCTCCGATACGCGTTGGACGCCCGCGATTTCCCGGATGCTGAATCCGCTCACTTCGAAAAGGAGCAGGGCTTCGCGTTGTGCGGCGGGGAGTTCCTCTACGGCCTTGAGCAGGTAGTGCACGTCGAGAATGACCTCCGGACGGTCGCCGAGCTTGCTTTCCAGATAGTTTAGCTGTTGGTCGTCCCAGCGGCCACTGAATTTCTGGCGGCGGCGCTGATTGCGGATGATATTATTAACAATACCGATCATGTAAGAAAGAAGTCGATCCTTTCGGCGCAGCCGGTCCCAGCTTTCCAGGGCGGCCAATACGGCCTCCTGCACCAGATCCTCCGGGGCCAACAGGCCGGCAGCCCGACTGCTGCAGTAGCGGCTGAAGCGTTCGTGCAGCGGTTCGTACCACTGCAGGAACTCCGTTTTTTGTGCGGTGCTTAACATGCTTCCGACAGTTTATATAGTAGTAACGCACCCAATGGAAAGGTTACCGAATCGGTAGTGTGCTGCCCCTGATTTAGTTAATATTCGATTTTAACAATATTCAAGATAGAGAGGTAATACCTTGTTTTCCAGGTGATAGTTGAATTATTCAGCGGGCAGCCGGAAAAAGGACACCGGCACAGATGCGATTGAATAATAATAGACCCGACGGATGTTCGTTATGAAGAAGCCTGGATCGAATACCGGGCCAGCTCCCTTTTTTGATGGCTTTCCCACAAGCATTTTAATCCCGCTTCACACACATTCCCTTTTCTGTTGTAGACACTTTGGTGTACGAATAAATCGGTGCTTAATCTCCGTTGACTAGCGGCGTCCTCCGATTTGCGGGCCAATCGAACTCCATCCCTGATGGTCCATTTCAAGGAAGAACGCGCCCCCATGAAGTAGTATATACTGACTGGCCTACACGCGTTTGGCAAATAAACACAAATCCTCGAAGCCCCGGCACCTGTCGGGGCTTCCTTCTATTGATGCCCGGTCGGTTTGCACCTGGATGGACGCATCTGTATTGCATTCTACAGATGGTGGACTTTTTGCGCCTGCTTTACCTCCAATTGATTATTATTGAATTGTGAAGGAGGATAAAAGCAACCACTATGCATATCAACATGGCCGTCCGACGCGGCAATGCGCTGTTATTAGGAATTACGCTACTGGTTATCGGAGCCTGTTCGGGGGATAATACCGATCCGCCCGCTCAGGGTACGATCCGGTTCGAGATGACGGATTCCCCAATTGATGAGCCGGAGGTAGAAGCTGTCTTCGTGACGGTCGCCGGAATTAGTCTCGACGGCCAGGCTATCAGTGGCGTCGACCGGCAGACGATCGCCATCAGTGATCTGACGGATGGGCGAACCGTGGAACTGGCCACGGCCGACCTGCCGGCGGACACCTACACGACCCTAAACGTGATCCTGGACCTAGAGGCGGATGCCTCCGGCAATAGCCCCGGGTGCTTTGTGCGTACCCTGGGGGGCATCAAACATCCGTTGGGCACGAACGACTTGTCGGCGTCCGAATTGTTTCTAACCAAGCAACGCGATTTTGAAGTGATCGCGGGAAGCACCCAGCAGGTAGTGATCGATCTCGATTTGCGCAAATCGATTCGCCTGGAGGACAATCCTACCAAAACGGATCGCTTCGACTTTGTCAGTCAGGCAGAAATGGTCAGCGCCTTCCGAATTGTGGGAGAAAATGCCGGGAGCGGTATCCGGGGAAGTGCGGCCTACGACGGGCTGAATGCAGCGAATACGGTCGTCGTCTATGCCTACAACAAAGGCGAATTTTCTCAAGGGGAGACAACTCCGAGTGGAAGCGGCCAGGTGCGCTTCCGCGGAGCCATAACCAGCAGTAAGGTGAACGGCAGCGGGGCTTTTTCCCTGGCCTTTCTTTCTCCAGGCTCTTATGAGTTAATTATTGCTGCATTTCGCGACGAGAATCAGGATGGATCGCTGGAATATCAGGGACGTGTGGAAGTAGCGCTTACCAATGGCGGAACGATCGATTTGAGCGATGTAGAAGTGCAGGTAGATCAAACGCTGAATCTCGATTTCCGATTAATTGGGTTGTTGTAAAATCGGGTCTCCAAAATGTTGGCTCCGGGTTATTTCATTTTTCGCCACCCCACGGGCTGCATTGCTTTTTCACTCCTCGTTGCGTGCCGATCCGTACCTTTGGCCTACGTGAAGCCCATTACATCACAAAAACGGGAATCAAATGAATAGGCTGGCTGGGAAGTGCCTTCTAGGTCTGGTGCCACTTTTATTGACCGGCCTCATAGCCGGAGCAACACCGGCCGACACCACCAAAGTAGGCGTGGTACTAAGCGGTGGAGGCGCCAAGGGGTACGCGCACGTAGGCGCCCTACGCGTAATCGAAGAAGCAGGTATTCACATCGACTACATCGGGGGTACCAGCATGGGGGCCATCGTGGGTGGCCTGTATGCAGCGGGTTACACACCCGACCAGATGGATAGTATTCTTCAGACGACGGACATTTTCGCCGAATTGACCGACCAAATCGAGCGTGAGGATCGGTCCTGGTTTGAGAAAGAATACACCGAGAAGTACGCACTGTCCTTGTTCATCCGCGACTTGCAGTTGTCGATCCCGACCGCCTTGTCGAATGGGCAGTCGGTGTTCGACTTATTTGCAGGATGGACGATGGCGGTCAATGATATCAATGATTTCAGCCAGCTCCCCGTACCCTTTCTGGCCGTCGGTACGGATGTGGTAACGGGAGAACAGGTACTGCTGGAAGAAGGGTTTTTACCGCTGGCGATGCGCGCCAGCGGCGCTCTGCCGGGACTGCTGGCTCCGGTCCGGGTTGGAGGACGGCTGCTGACGGACGGTGGGGTGGTGAATAACTTCCCGATAGAAGAAGTGAAAGCCAAGGGGATGGACGTCGTTATTGGGGTGACGGTCGAAGAGGGGCTGTACACGGAAGAAGAGCTCACCTCCATTTTCGAGCTGCTCACGCAAATCAGTACCTTTCAGATGGTACGGCGCTCCAAAGAGCAGGAGCAATCAGCCGATCTGGTGATTCGACCGAGCCTGACAGAGTATACCATGACCAGCTTTGACGCGGTTGATTCTCTGGTGGCGGGAGGAGAACGGGCCGCCCGGCAGCAGTGGGAGGCTCTGAGGGCTATTGCCCGGCAACAACAATCGGAACGGCCTGCCCGCCCACCGCTACCCGTTACCATCGATTCTCTCTACATCGGCGAGGTCATCGTGCGCAATAACGCGGCCTATTCGACGGATAATATTCTGGCAGCCTTTCCCCGGCGCTTGCGGGGCAACCTCAGCCCCGAGGAGTTTTTCGAGGGCATCGACGCGCTGTACGCGACCAACCGCTTTAACTTCGTCCGCTACCAGTTTTCCGATAATCAGTCGGATCTGCGCAGTCTGATTATCGATCCAGAGCTCCGGCCGGGCTACGACCGGCAGTTGCGGTTTGGCTTTCACTACGACCAAATTTACAATAGTAGCGTGTTGGTCAATCTGACGGCTCGCAATCTATTTGCCGCCAACTCCGTCACCGTGCTGGACTTAATCGCCGGAGACAATCTGCGCTACAATTTACACTACCTGATCGAACGCCCCCGCGGACCAGATTGGGGGTTGAACAGTTACTTGCGCTACAATGATATTGAAGTGGACCTGACTCAACCCATCCGGATCAATCCCAACCTGACGCTCGACAAAACGGATATTGATTTTCTGGATTGGCACGCAGAAGTGTACGCCCGACTCTTCACAAATAAGAATTACTCCAGTGGCCTGGCGGCGGGGATCAAGTATTTTGAGTCGGACAACAGCCAGGTCAGCGGAGCCGTCAATGCGCCGATCCTGTCGAATCGAAGCGGGTTCTTTTTCTCTGGATCGCTTTTCTATCGTTACGATAGCCGCGACGATCGCTTCTTCCCCACTATTGGTTCCGACATTGAAATGCAGGTGCGGGCCATCCGGCCGCTGTCTCAATCCGCTCTCGCAGACCGCGATGCCGATATCAGCTACAACTTCGACCTTCAATTGACGAAAATGGCCCGGTTGAGTGCGGATTGGAGTTTGGGCGTGGGCGTTAATGCGGGGCTGCTCATCAACGATCCCGTGCAGCCCTACTTCTATCTTCTCGGAGGTTATTATCAAAATTTCATCAACAACTTTCGCCCGTTTATCGGGCTCGGATTTGCTGACGCCGTCGGCACGGATTTGCTGATGGGCCAACTGTGGCTGCGCTACCGGCCGTTCGAAAACCATTTCATCACCCTCAGTACCCAGGCGGCAGCACTGGACGAGGGTCCGGAAGCATTGATCGATCAAGAGCCGGACTACTACGGCCTTGGATTGAGTTACGGATATTACTCCCCGCTGGGGCCGATCGAATTAACCTACGGTTTATCGAATGAAGGGAGCTCGGTATTCTTTAATTTAGGATATTGGTTCTAGTGTGAATTTTCGCGGAGCCCGGCTGGAGTGGTGCCGCCAATGGTGTTGGTGCAATGGTGATTTTTCAACATTTGTCGACCGCCTGGTTGGCATTCGGGTCTACCTTAGCGCTCAGGATCGCCTTCGAAAAGCGGGTAAGTTGCCAATAACGTATCTTAATCCCTAAAAACAGTCATGGAGATACACGAACCTGGTTTTACTGACAACACGGTAGGCTTTCGAATAGAAGAAAAACTGACCGAACAACGGGTGCAGGCTATTTTCGATCGAATCAATGACGCGGCCGATCAGCACGGGAAGGTCCGCCTGTACTTTGAGGTGCCTAGTTTCAAAGGCTTCGATTCGCTACGGACGATTTTCCAGGTTGCGAAAGGCAAGATGGAAGTGCTCAACAAGATGGAAAAATTTGCATTGGTGACGAGCATGGAATGGATTCGGCAGCTCGGAGGCTTCGGCGACTTCATCACACCGGGAATTGATGTACGGATGTTCCGTCCGGAGGAAAAAGAGGCAGCCCTCGGCTGGCTGGAATTCCCAACCGTCGAGGATACGGTCAGCATCACCCGGTTGGCCGATTTGCCCGACCACGTGATTGGTATCCTGGTAGACGGGAAGTTAGGTCGGTCGGACGCTGAATATATCAATGCCCTGTTCGAATCGCAGTTGGAACGGCAGGAAAAATTGCAGTTGTTCCTGGAGGTAGAAGAGCTGGAGGGTATGACCGCACGTGGATTTTGGGAAGATCTGAAAACCGGGTTTAAATACGCCTCCAAAACGGAGAAGATGGCTGTCGTTGGTGGTGATTGGCTGAAGCCGCTGGTGCAGATCGGCGATTTGATCACCCCTGGTGTCGATGTGCGCTATTTCTCGACCGACTTGCGGGAGGCAGCACAATCTTGGATTTCGAAGTAGCACAAAATCTATTGAATCCCTACACATGCACTTGAACAACACTTGGTATTGGGCCACCCTATTCTTGATCTGGCTGCCTTGCTTAGCTATTTGTCAGGATAGTAAAAGCATTCGCGTACAACTGGTATCAGACTACTCTCAGAAGACGGATTCCTTTTACCTGGACTTTGGCCAGTCTATCATCGATGAAGTGGAGGCATTGCTGGGGGTAGAATATACCTTCGACTTTCAAATCTCTTACGCAGACTTTGAGTTGGAGGCGCTGCAGACCGATCTGGATCGTGCCTATGCGGATGAATCCGTAGATATTGTTATCGCCGTCGGGACCTTTGCTTCTAATCTGATGGCTCAGCGGACGTCCTTTCCCAAACCTTCCGTAGCCTCGATCATTCTGGACACGAAGCTCCAAAATGTTCCGATCACCCCAACGGGTACCTCCGGGGTAGCTAATTTTGCCTACGTGGTGTCGCCTATCGATACGGAGGTTAGCCTTGATGCCCTGTACCAGTTGACAAACTACGACCGAATTGGGGTCTTTGGGGATGCCCGTGTACTGGCCACTCTGCCTTTCTTACAAACTCAGTTGGAGGCCTATTTCCAGTCTATTGGGGCGGAGTCTGAATTCGTGCCTTATAATTCGACCGCCGAAGCAACCCTGGCTGATTTGGATACGACGTTGGAAGCCGCTTTATTACTCCCCGAGTTTGGCGAGCCGGCACCCGAAGAGATGGCGAGGCTATTTTCAGCGCTCAATGAAATGCGTATTCCCAGCCTCACTTTATTTGGGGAGCCCTATCTGGCGCTAGGTGCAACGGTCGGCTACGCCGCCAGCGATAATCTGCAACGCATCCCGAGGCGGATTGCCACAGATTTGTACAAAATCCTGGACGGCCAGAATGCATCGGAGCTTCCAGTGGTTTTCGAAACCTCCAACCAAAAATTGTTGATCAATATGGCTAGTGCCCGACAGGTTGGGGCCTTCCCGAGCTTTGATTTCATGGCGGATGCCCAATTGCTCAACATTGCCGAATTGCCCAGTGAACGCACGCTGAGTTTGGAGGCCGCAGTGGCGGAAGCGCTCCAGGCGAACCTGGACATCAAAATCGCTCAGGTCGACCCGGCTATCGCCCGTACCCAGGCGCAGGCGGCGGGCGCCGACTTGTTGCCGCAGGTGAATGGCTCTTCCAATTTCATCCGAATAAACGATGCCCAGGCCCAAAGCTCCTTCGGTGCGCAGGGATTGTACAATTGGTCGGTGGCGGGCACTTTATCCCAGGTGATCGTATCCGAACCCGCCTTTGCCAACCAGGCCATTCAAAAGCTACTGCAGCGGAGTGCGGAACTGGGATTTAAAGCGACCCAACTGGACGTGATTCTGGAAGTGTCCGAGGCCTTTTTGCAGGTACTGCAAGCCAAAGCAGCGCTGAATATTCAGAATCAAAACCTCGAAGTCACCCGGGAAAACCTCAACATTGCCCTGGCGAAGGAACAACTGGGATACTCCGGGCAGAGCGACGTACTGCGTTTGCAATCGGAACTGGCCCAGCGCAACATCGACCTCTACGAAGCCCGTGCTACCTTTAATAATGCGCGCTACCGCGTCAATCAGTTGCTGAATCGCCCCGTCGACGAGGTCTTCGAAGCGGAAGATATCGTCGACAATCAGCTGAGGCTCCAATTAATAGACGAGCGGCTAGATGCGGCCATTAATAACTTCCAACGGCTCGAAGTAGTGGCCGATTTTTTAGTGGAGGAAGCGCTGAGAAATCTTCCGGAATTGCAGCAAGTAGACGTCAATATCGCCGCTCAGGATCGACAGGTACGGCTGCGCTCGCGCGCCCGTTATTTGCCTTCGGTGGCGCTGAGCGGGCAGTACAATTACCTGCTCGGCCGGTACGATGTGCCGCAAGTGACCGGCTTGCCCCCCGAATTGCTGGAGAATTTTTCGGGTGACGCCAACCGCACGCAGTGGAATCTGGCACTGGGATTACAGTACCCGATTTTTCAGGGGAATAAACGCAACATCCAGCTCGAGCAGGCACGACTGGAGCGCATTCAGCTCGAATCGCAGCGGAAAAATCTGGAGAATATTCTTTCCCTACAGGTGCGTTCGGCCGTCCAAATCGTGGCAGTCGCCTCCGCCCGGCTGGAATTGAGCCGCGAATCGGCGGATGCCGCCCGGGAGAACTTCGAACTAGTGCAGGATTTGTATTCAGAAGGCGGGGTCAACATCACCCCGCTGCTGGATGCCCAAAACGCCAGTGTGCAGGCCGAGCTATCTGCCAACAACGCGCTCTACCAGTTTGTAATCGATGTGCTCGGGCTGGAACGCTCGATCGGAAACTATTATACCTTCGATGCCGCCGCGGAACGCGAAGCCTTTTTCCAACGACTCATTACTCAACTGCTCGATTCTGAACAGGACTAGTTCGAGACCACTCAAAAAACAACCGTCATGCGCCTGTATTTCCTTTTTTTCGTGAGCTGGCTATTCCTTTCGGGTTGTAGCCAACCCGCCGAACCGGCCCCGCCAAAGTTGCGGCCCGTCACGTATGTGCAAATTAGCACGAGCGGGGGGGCATCCACGCAATCCTTTTCCGGAATTGCCCAGTCGAGTAGAACTGCCGCGCTAAGCTTCAAGGTATCCGGTACGTTGCAGCAATTGCCCGTAGAAGTGGGGCAACAGGTGAGGCAGGGTGCGCTGATTGCGCGAATCGACCCAACGGATTACAGCGTGCAGTACGAGCAGGCCGTGGCTCAGCTCCGGTCTTCCGAAACGCAGATTGAGCAGGCCGAAGCCCAACTGATTGCAGCGCGCTCCGCTTACCAGCGCACGGAAAAACTGTACGAAAACAATAGCGTGTCGCTGAGTGAGTACGAGCAGGCACGCGCTAATTACGAGTCGGCCCAATCGCAGTACAATGCCGCGCAAGCGGCCGTGGCGGCCTCTAAGGCGCAGGTCCGGGCATCGTCCAATCAGGTGGACTACGCCACGCTGCGTGCGCCCTTTGCCGGAGTGATCACGGATGTGATGGCCGACGAGAACGAGCTGGTCGGTTCGGGGAATCCCGTAGCCGTGCTCAGCGCCGACGACGACCTAGAGGTCCAGGTGGGTGTACCGGAGGCGCTCATCGCACGGATTAAAAAAGGGATGAAGGTAAACGTCACCTTTTCGGTGATTCGAAATCAAGTTTTTGAGGGCGAAGTGTCGGAAGTCAGTTTTAGCACTCAGCAGGGCGGAGCTACCTACCCCGTAACTATTCGGTTGGTAGAGCCATCAGAAGCCATTCGCCCGGGTATGGCATCGGAAGTCGCCTTTCGGTTTGATGAAGCCCAGCTAACGAACGGGCGGCCCGTCATTCCGCCCGCTGCCATCGGGGAAGACACCGGAGGCCGCTTCGTATTCCTGCTCCGTCCGGAGGATAGCATTTACGTGGCCAGCCGGCAGGCTATTCAACTCGGCCCGTTGGTCGAAAATGGGTACGTCGTCGAAGAAGGCCTGGAAGCCGGCCAGCTCATCGCCACCGCCGGTCTGAAGTCCCTGCTCGACGGCATGCGGGTTCGGCTAATAGACCAAAACGATTAATCACCGCCAACGCAGCACGCATGAACCTCACCAAACTCGCCATCGACTACAATCGGGTTACCATCCTGATCATCATCGTCATTGCTATCCTGGGGTTGGCCGGCTACCAGCAGTTGGCACGCGATTCGATGCCGCCCTTTACGATTCGCATTTGTTCAATCGTCACGCAATTCCCCGGAGCCGATCCGCAGCGCGTTGAGGAATTAGTCACGAACCCGATCGAAGAAGTCGCCCAGGAACTACCCGAATTAAAGACGGTGACGAGCGAGTCGCGCACGGGCGTTTCTATCGTAGCGGTAGAAGTATTGCCCGAAATTCGCGAAGCTCAATTGCAGCCTATCTGGGACCGGCTGCGCCGTAAAATCGAGGCGATCGAACAGGATCTCCCCGACGGGGCCCGGCCGCCGGAGGTAAAGGATGACGGCATCGGAACGGTATACGGGATCGCCCTGGGGCTGGAGGGCGACGGCTTTACCTACAAACAACTCGAAGAAGTGGCCGACGACTTGCGCGATGAGCTCATCAAATTGCCCGATGCGGCAGAAGTAGAGATTCGCGGCGTGCAACCGGAGCAGATTTTCATCGAATTCGACAACGCCCGCCTGGCGGAAATAGGCCTGAGTAGTAGTCAACTACAACAAATCATCAACTCAACCAACATCGTTTTTTCGGGGGGCGAAGTCAGCCTGGAAGACCAGCGCATTGTGTTGGAGCCCACCGGTAATTACGAGTCGCTCGACGATCTGGGTAGTACCCTGATCCCCATCCGGGGTTCTGGCGAAACGGTGGAACTGGGCGACATCACCCGGATTTCGCGCGGCTACAGGCAACCCCCCAAGAGCCGGGTGCGCATCAACGGCCGGCCCGGCCTCGGCATCTCGGTGGCACTGCGCGAAAACGCTAACCTGACCGTGTTGGGTGAAGACGTGAATCGCGTTATAGCACGCTATAATTCGACCCTTCCCGTAGGATTGGAACTGAGCCGCATCGCGTCGCAGGATGTGTTCGTCGATCAGAAGGTCAACGATTTTCTGGTGAACGTTCTCCAGTCGGTGGCTATCGTCCTTTTGGTCATGCTCTTCTTTCTCGGCCTGCGCACTGGCCTGGTCGTGGCAAGCCTCATCCCCATGGCCATCATCACGACCCTAATGCTGATGAATGTATTCAACGTGGGCCTCAATCAGGTGTCGCTGGCCGCCCTCATCATGGCGCTGGGGCTCCTGGTAGACAACGCCATCGTAATGGCGGAATCGATCATGGTGAAAATGGAGGAGGGCGAAACCGCGCTGGCCGCGGCCGTCAATTCGAGTCGGGAGTTGATTATCCCTCTGTTGATCTCTTCCCTGACCACTTCGGCGGCCTTCCTGGCATTTTTCCTGGCCGAAGATGTGATGGGCGAAATTGTAGGGCCGCTCTTCGTGGTCATTTCTTTTGCGTTATTGTCCTCCTGGTTGTTGACGGTGACCCTGGTCGCCATGCTCGGTGTTGCCTTTATCCGAGTAAAAAAGAAATCAGAGGAGGCCCCTTCGAGAAAGTCTATTTTCGACCGCCTGCAGGTGTACTACAATGATGTACTGGCCTGGGCTATGCGCCGTAATTGGTTGTTTTTGGGGATTGTGATTGGCCTGTTTGTGGTATCGATGCTACTCTTTCCGCGGCTGCCATTCATTTTCTTTCCTGACAGCGATCGCAACCTCGTCACGCTGGATTTGAATTTGCCCTTAGGCACCAAAATTGAGCGCACCGAGGAGGTAGTAAAGGGCATTGAAACCTATATCGACCAGAATTTATTGGTGCCCGACACTTCCGACCAGTTGGGTATTGCCGGTTATGCTTCCTTCATCGGGGAAGGGCCTCCCTCCTACGATCTGGGTTACCAGCCGGGAGAGGCCAATTCCGGCTACGCCCACCTGCTGATCAACACCTCCAGCTACGAAGCGAATACTCAGGTAATGCAGCAGTTGGACGATTATCTGTTCCAGCAGTACCCGAATGCCGAGGTGAAGGTCGCCCCGCTTTCCGGTGGCGGAGGGGGCGGCTCGGACGTGGAGGTGCGCCTGTCGGGAAATGATCCCGCGGTCCTTTTCGATTTGGCAAACGCCGTCAAGCAGCGCATCTACCGCATTCCCGGCACCAAAAACCTAAAGGATGACTGGGGGAATAAGATCAAGAAGTTCGTCATCGATATCGACCAAAGCCAGGCCAATCGGGCGAATCTGACCAATCAGGACATTGCCATCTCGCTGCAAACGAGTCTGAAGGGGTTTAATGCCGGATCGTACCGGGAAGGGGATGATAACATTCCGATTGTCATGCGCAGCGACAACAGCCTCGATGTTGATGTGCGGCAATTGGGCGGGGTCAATATCTTTGCTCAGAGCACCGGCCGAAACGTGCCGCTTGGCCAGGTGGCGAACGTACTGACGGAATTCCAGTACGCCAAGGTAAATCGTCGGGATCTCTTTCGGACGATCACCGTTAGTTGCGACGCCGTGGAGGGCTACACCGCTTCTCAAATTACCGACCTCTTGAGACCCTGGCTGGTTGAGCAATCGGTCGACTGGCCGGAAGGGTATACCTACACGCTCGGGGGTGAATCCGAACAAAGCGACGAGGGGTTGGGGGCCGTGGCCGCCCAGTTGCCCCTGTCGGGCTTTATCATTCTGTTATTGCTGATTATTCAATTCAATTCGGTGCGCCAGACCCTCATTATTTTACTCTCGATCCCACTCGGAATTATCGGAGTAGTGTTGGGGTTGTTGGCGTTTAATTCCTTCTTCGGGTTTATGGCCTTTCTGGGGATGATTTCTCTATCCGGAATCATCATCAACAACGCCATTGTATTGCTCGACCGCATCCGTATCGAGCAGGAGGAAATGGGCCGGAAGCCCTACGATGCGATTATAGCGGCTGCCCGGCAGCGTTTTCGTCCTATTCTACTAACCACCTTTACCACCACACTGGGCCTCATCCCGCTGTATCTGGGAGGGGGCTTGCTTTGGGAACCGATGGCTATTTCCATTATGATCGGACTTTTGTTCGGTACGGTGATTACCCTGCTGTTTGTACCCGTGCTATACAAAATGCTGTTCCGGGTGAAACAGCCCGAAGCATCGGAATTCGTGTAATTGAAGTGTGCCGTGTAAAGGGTGTTCAGCACACTTACACGGCACACAGCAAATCACTTAGGCTCAATCGCCAAACGAAATGCCGACGGAGCGTGCAGTGCGTACTAGAAATTTATCGGGATCGACGAGTTTATTGCCGGTAGTTACCTCGATGAGATCGACATCCCCAATAGTCTGCCCCTGCAAAGATACCATGCGCCCGAAGCGATTGGTTCGTACTAACTCGAATGCGTAGACGCCCATAGAGGTGGCCAGAATCCGATCGAAGGCAATGGGCGAGCCCCCGCGCTGAATATGCCCCAAAATCGTAGTCCGGATTTGCGGCATGCACCCGTTTTCTTCGAGTTGCCACCGTAGGTGGTTGCCCACCCCGCCCAGTTTGATGTGGTAATCGCCAATACCTCTTGCCTCGCGGCCAATAACGGTTCCATCGATGGGTTTTGCGCCTTCGGCGATAACGATATTGACGAAGCCCTTACCGCGGGTGTAGCGTGCGTTGATGCGATCGACCACCTTTTTTATGTCGTAGGGGATTTCCGGAATCAGGCAAATTTCTGCCCCTCCGGCCAGGGCGGTGTGCAGGGCAATCCAGCCGGCGTCGCGGCCCATTACCTCCAGGATCATGACGCGATGATGGCTCTCGGCCGTGGTGACGAGCTTGTCGAAAGCATCTGTAGCAATCTGTACGGCGGTCGAAAATCCAAAGGTGAGATCGGTGGCCTTTAAATCATTATCGATCGTTTTGGGTACCCCGACGACATTTGTCCCCGCTTCACGCAGGGCATGGGAGATGCGTTGGCTACCGTCGCCACCAATGTTCACTACGGCATCAAACCCCAGGGATCGAATGCGATCGGATAGCTCCGGGATTTTGTTGACGTAGGTGATCGTCCCGTCGGGTTGCTCTACGGGGAAGGCCATGGGGTCTCCTCGATTGGTGGTCTTGAGGATCGTGCCTCCCCGGACGTGGATGCCGGCGGTGCGCTCGCGCGTTAGTTCCATCAGTTCCGGCGGGTCGCTCATGACGCCCTGCATGGCTTCCATGCTGCCCCAAACTTCGTAACCAGGCACCTGTCGGGCCGCCTTGCAGAATCCACGAATGACGGCGTTGAGACCGGGGCAGTCGCCGCCACCCGTACACAGTAGTATTTTGGGCATACTCGGGTTTTGGGTGAATATACGGAGTCCATTAAATACCTCCCTACCAAAACGGCTGATCTAGCCCGCGCTGCAGGTCTTTCCGAAAGCGCTGCACCCATTGCTCCGTTTGTGCGGAGGCCGTCGGGCGCAAAGCCGGCGCGACAATAGGAACGCCAGGAGCATCCAGTTCGAGATAGTCGAGTACTTTGTGCATAGTCGGCTCGAAAGAACGGATGAGGTCTTCGTACGCCACGGTAAGCGGCACGATGCCCCGTTGCTGAAAAAAGGCCTGAATGCCGCACTCCCGAATACTGGCTTCCTGAAATAAATGCGACAGGGCGTCAAAATCGTAGGCGGATTCCATAAAGGCATCGTTCAGGGCGGGTCGTTCTGTGCTACGCAAATGCCAGCAGTCGGATTTGATCGCTACCCACCAACTAACGGCCTGGCGGGCCTTGTGGCGGCGGGTCAGGTACAGGTGCTTTGCATTCGGGAAGAGCTCTGACCAGCAGGTAGCGGGATCGGCTCCTGGCAGCTGCGCAATTTCCACTAGCTGATCGGGGCTGGGATTGCCCTTTGACGCAAAGACGCCGTTGCTGCTCGTACCGATTTCCCAGAGGCATTCCTGCAATTCGCGGAAGGTGCGAATTCCGTATTTTCCGGACAAGTTACTTTCCCCTGGCAGGATATTAAAAAGTTCCTCCGGCTGGCCGGCGATTCCGGTGTTCTGGAGGGACTCGGCCAAGAAGGTACTGCCCGTACGGGGAGTATAGTGGATGATGTAAGATCGGTTGGCTGTGTGCATGGGCACTATACAACCGCAGGAGGTCGCAGAGTTGCACAGATGTAAAGAAAGACGATGGAAATACATCATTTGATCGATTACCACGAGTGGGCCGACCAACAGTACGAGGCCATGCTCCGGCAGCATCCGTTGCCGGCAGCAGAGCGGCTTTACGGCCATTTGCTGCGGGCCCTGGAATTGTGGCTCTACCGGCTAAAGGAACAGACCGCTCCCCACGGCCCCTGGGAACCGGTCCCACCGGAAGATCGAGCTATCCTCCGAACGGATTTATACGCAGCATTACGCCGATTGGTCGAGCGGATGGAGTCCACCCAAACCATTGCTTACCAGAACTCCCGCGGGCAAGGCTTCCAATCGGCAGCCGGAGAGATCTGGCTGCACCTCAGCCACCATGCCACCTATCACCGCGGGCAGTTGGCCTTGCTCTACCGGCAGGCGGGGATCGATCCGCCGTATACAGACCTGATTCATTGGTTTCGAAGTGTGCGAGGTGGTGAGCTGGTGAGTTAATGAAATGCTCGCTCGGCGAGGGTGGGGTCCAGGATGTAGGGGTTGGGGCGATCGTCTTGGTAGTGGGCAATTTTCCAGGTGCGCTCGATTTCTGCGGCGTCGGGTGGGTCTTGCCGGTTCCAGCGCAGGAGAGTGGAAAGCTGCTCGCGCAGGAAGCGCTCCCGGGCCCGTTCGGGATACATCGTGTAGAAGTAGAACATGGCGCGGGCAATGTCGCCCTTGACGACCTCGCGCGGCTCGAAGTAGGATTCGTTGACTTCGCTAAATTGGCTGAGCTTTCTCCAGAAGGGGATAAATTCCCAGGTATCGTAGGGGCCGAACCAGCGGTCGGTGAAAAAGTCGAGAATGTCTCCGTAGGGGAGGTTGCTGCGGGCGGCGTTGACGGCTACGCGGGTGGGGAAGAGGTGGTGCATATCGCTCCGGGCGTTTCCCTTATCGGCTCCCATGCTGCGCGGCCAGGCGTGTTCGCAGTTGATGCCCCGGGAGCTTCCCTCGTCGAACAGCACCTTCGACGGGTCGGTTGCGGCGGGCAGATAGCGCCCCATGCCCGTGTAAAAGCAGTACACTGTATCATTGCGTGCGTGAATGACCGCATATAGGGTATCGCGGGCCACGCTGTAGGAGAGTACGCGCTGCGGGCGGTATTCCTGCCTTAACTGCTTGCGGAGCGCCTTCCCGCTCAGATCCGGATGGATGGAGGCCGTCGATTGCGCCCATCCAATGGTCGGAAGGAGGAATACAAAAAGCCAGGGAGGTGGTAATCGCACGGTGGTTAATACGTTAAGTCATGTCTTGCGACATTTATTAATCCTTTAATTAACGCATTAATAAATTAACAGCCTGTCGCAGACGGCCTTAAAACATTCCGAAAGCAATCGAAAAACCGCACCGGAAAGTAAACCGAAGCCCCTATTTTGGGCGGATAATCGATTGCCATTGGAACTTTCCCTACAACACTTCGTCGTCCATCAGATTACGAAGAGCGCTGACACGCCTGGTGCGGAACTACTCCTATCCGAGGCATTATTGCCGATAGACGAACGGTCGTACGCGCTCCTGGAGCGCCTTCACCGCACCTTTGAACAGAAGACCGATCGCCTGCACGGCCGGCTGGCGGAGCCGGAAGACGCCCTGTTTCCGGGATACCTGGAGGTCTGGCGAGAAACGATCCACGATCCGGCTGCCTTTCTCGCCTTTTCCCGCCAAACGATGCAGGCCCTGGAGCTCAGTGTGCAGGGGATCACCGGGGCCAAGGGCGGCTATCTGGTGTACGCTCATTACGCGGGTCCGGCCCAGCAATACCTCGGCATCTTTTTGGTGCGCGATGCGCAGGGGTTGCTATTTCGGCACCATCCGGCAACGGCTTCGTTCGAAATTGACGAAACGATCTACCTCGATACGGATCGCCTGGCGATGGCCGTTCGCATTCGCCTCGATCGAATGGAGGAAGCAGAGGGGCGCTTCGTGGAATTGATTAAGCATCAGCGCAGCCAGGCCGAAATTTCTGAGTATTTCGTCCAGTGGGTTGGCCTGGAAGCACCTACTACCAGCCGCGCTCAAACGGAGACCTTCCTTCAGCTGGTTGAGGAACTGCCCCTGCCGGTAGATCAGGATACCGGTGCGCCCATGGAAGAAGCGGCCTTCCAGGATCTCGTGCGGCAATACGCCCAGAAGGCGCCGCAAAAGGTCATTTCACTTTCTGAATTCGACGCCACCTTTTACGAAAGCCGGCCCACGGCTCGCCGCCTGGTGGAGGAACAGGAATTGCCGCTCGACGAAGAGTTTCCCTTTGATCGCGCCACCTTCAACCGCCACTTCAATCAAAAGGTATCCAGTGCCGGCATGACGCTTTACTTCAACCGCCAACACCTCCAACAGGGGGTGATCGAGGTGGAAGGCGATACGGTACGCATTCACTTAGCCGATCTAGCTGAGTTGGTGCGAGAGTTGATGGAATAGTACTTTAGTCTTTTAGTACATTGGTCGTTTAGTATTTTAGTCCTTTGATATCGGTCTTCCTGTCGAAGACCCTGTACCCATCTTCCCGTATGGGCAAGGGGAGCTAGTAGAATAATATTCGGTAGCCGGGTTGTTCACGTTGGAGAAAATGCTTAATCTTCGGCATTCTTCAAGGAAAACCTTTACAAATGAGCAAATTCGATGAGAATCTCGAAAAGTACGCTGCCCAAATGAAGGAGATGGGCATGAGCGTAGACATGGAGTTGTTGCGGGCCGTCACCAAGGGATTAGGCCCCTCCATCTACAATGTCGACAGTTCACGGGTTAGCTGTTCGGACAAGTCCGAAACGGATCGGGTTAAAACCAACTTCGTAATGAAGAAACTCGGCGTTTCCGACGACGAAACAGCGGCTAAGGCAGTAGCGGACGTTTGCGACCAGTACAACAATCGCACGCGCTATCGCGCCGTATTCTGCTACATGCTCGTGAAAAATCTGAACAAAGAATCCGTATACGCCGGATAATTATCGGCGTTCACCTACTATATCAATCCCCTAATCCTCCGCGGGTAGCTGCGGAGGATTTTTTATTGCGAATCCGCTTGCGTCGGATACTTCGGATGCGGACAGATTTTGCTTTTTGCCGATTGGCCTTGGTGCGCTCCGTACCGACCAACACCGTTTCTGCCGGTCCTATATCGATGGCCTCGTACTGGGTCGGAAACAGGCAGGCAATGCCTTTCCTTCGCAGCGTACCGCGAAAGAAATGCCCTTCGGGATAATCGGCCAGCATATAGACCGATGCCGAGGAACGCGGAATGAATCCCATCCCCATTCGGAAGAAATATGCGGTAAAGAACACTTCTCCGGTTTGCGGATCGATGGTGGCCGCAGTAACAACTCGTTTTTTGAGGTTAAGGCTATCCCGCAACTCGGCCACGTGCGTCCCCGTTTGGGCGGGAATCACGTAGTGATAAGTGGTAAAGGGCGGCTCATTCAATAGGTCTTTGGTGAAAAAGTGGAGACTATCGCGGTAGAAAAAGAAACCTTCTGTATCCAAATTGCCCGGAGCCTGCCTGCCGCTCCCGTCCTGGCCGGGGTACCGGAATAAAATAGAATCCAGCTGCCCGTCGGAGAGTCGGTATCGGTAAATCTGGAAATAGGTACGCAGCCCGCGGTTGTTGCCGACGTCGCCGATGTAGAGCGTTCCGGCTCGGTCGGAGGTCATATCCTCCCAATCGATAGCGCGAATGCCAGCCAGGCTATCCCGGCGCAGCAGATTCCCCTTGAGATCGGTCACGTACAGCACTGGGCCGTCGCCGCTGTCGTTGTGCCACCAGAGGCTATCGGCTCCGGAATAGACGAGTCCGGAAGCTTCTTCGACGGAGTCGGGGAGGCGGAATTTGCCGGGGCGCTGCTCCTGAGCCTGAACCAATTGGCAGAACAGCAACAGCACAAGTGTGGCGTACAGGTGGGTGTTCATGCCCCAAAAGTAGGGAGTTGATTTGACAAAGTCCTGATCCTTTTCCGTGCAACTCTGAGGGCTGTTGCGGTTTTAAATAGCCAGAGAGTACTACAGAGCAGAATGAGTAATAAATTAATCAATCAATACAATCTCACCCCCCGCGACATCGACCGCATCATCGGCATGGCCTGGGAAGACCGCACCCCCTTCGACGCCATCGAAGCCCAATTTGGAATGCCCGAAAAGGATGTCATCAAACTAATGCGCAGTGAAATGCACCCCAACAACTGGCGCAAATGGCGAGCGCGCGTCCAGGGGCGCTCCACCAAGCATCGGCGCAAACGCGGGGAGGACATCGATCGTTTCCGCAGTAACATGCAGAAGCACATCAGTCAAAACCGGGCCAGTAAACCGCGTTAGTTGAGTGAGAAGTGCATGACGCTCTCCGCGGTGTTGTGAAACATCAGTTCGTTGTACTCGGGGATCATGTAATCGGCCAGGGGCATGCGCTCGATCTGTTCGATCAGCTCCAGCTCGTCCTCCACGGTCATGACGGCCCACAGGCGGGAGCGATCTTCGGCCAGGCTGTAGGCTTGAACCGTCCCTTCCAACAACATCTGATTGATAATGTAGCGCTGCCGAGGAATCAGGGCAACGAATTCATCCGTGAAGATTTCGGGGAGTTCGAACTCCACCATATAGGACTTTTTCATAGCTCGCTTCTTTGTTGGATGATAACCGAACCAAGGTCGAGGTATCATCCTCTTATTCATCCTTAGGCTAATTTGTTAAGGCGGTCTTCGACCTGCTTTTAGTTTATTAATGCTTTAATAAAAATATTAATAAGTTTCGCAGGATTGGCATTAACGCATTATCCTTTCCATCCTAACTATAAAGGCACCAGTGTGCGGATAGTTGTCGGTTAGTCTTCAATGTAGACTCCCATCTTGCCCATCTGGTAGTCGCGCATGGCTTCCATGATTTCACTTTGGGTATTCATGACGTACGGGCCCCACTGGACGACGGCTTCTTCGATAGGTTCGCCGGCCAGTAGGAGGGCGCGGCTGCGGTCGGCTAAGCCTTCTACGTGGATACCCTCGCCATCGGGCCGAAAGTGCAGCAATTGGTGGCCATGATAATCGAAGCGCCCGTTGAGTTTGATCTGACCATCCAGGAGGTATAGCAGGGCATTGTGATGTTCGGGAATGGAAATTTCCGTCTTGCCACCGGCGGTCAGGTGAAGTTCTGCAGCCAGAATCGGGGTGTGAGTTTGGGCCGGTCCCTGCCGGTCCATCAAGGAGCCGGCTACCAGCCGGATGGTACTCTGGCCGTCTGCTAATTCAATGGTTGGGATATCATCGGACTTGATATCCTGATAATCTGGCTGTACCATTTTTTGGGCCTTCGGCAAATTGATCCATAGTTGAATTCCTTCCATAATACCGCCTGCTTCGAGGAAGGCCGTACTGGCCCGCTCGCTGTGGATGATGCCGCGTCCGGCTGTCATCCATTGCACGTCACCTCCTTGTAGCTCACCCTTGTTGCCTCGACTATCGCGGTGGCTCAGCCCGCCGCTAAACAAGAAAGTAACCGGCTCGAAACCCCGGTGCGGGTGGGGGCCTACGTCGAGGGCGCGGCCGCCTGGCGGCACCTCTGTGGGGCCGAAGTGGTGTAAAAGCAAAAATGGATCGACCTGTTCCAGCCGTTGAGTAGGGAGAGGCTGCTTCACCAACGTGCCGCCCATATCTAGTGTGTGTGCCTCGGTGATTGTGGCAACGCTTCGGTAGGTCATTGCTGTTTCGTTGTATTTATATGTACCTACATGAAAACGCTTGGGGAGGGTAATAGTTAAAGGGTACTTTGGTCTTTTGGTACGATTAGTCTTCGTAATCCACTTTTAGTTTTTGAAGCATTTCCGGAGATAGTGCCTGCGAATAGGGGCCATATGCATCGACGAGGGTACCCTTGCTGCCGTCGGCGGCTTCTACGGCATAGACTACCGAATTATCGGCGGGATCGGAGAAGCCTTCGAAGCGATAAGCCTTGGTGATGGTAAATTGAGAGGGATCGAATTGATCTTTCTTTTCCGAGCATTCGATTCGGGTTTCCTGAAGATTGAAATTGCGGGTGTATCCTTCCTGGCGCAGTGCCTCCAGGGCTTCGGAAAGAGATTGGAAGTTGTGTGGCATATCGATTGATTTTGTGGGGACCTTGTCCATAGTTGTTGGCTATAGAACCCACCTATTCGCGGAGAGTTGGGTTTTGGCTGGGCAGACATACGCATTGGGAGCTACCCTCTTTTGTAGGTGCGGTGCGGCATAAATCTTCTACCCGATTGCTGCTTCGGCAACCGAGCGGGATCGCCCTACACCATGTGGGTGGGTATTTAAAAAATAGCCCGCCCACCAAACCTGCTCGCCTGAAGGGCTGCAGGTAGCCCAAGCGTGCAGATCGCACGCGACCACCAGCATTGTGAACGGCCGTACCGAAACGATTTATTGGATGCTACAAACTGCTAAAGAAGCAGCCTGTTGTGAGAATGGATAATGTAATATCGGCATTTTTGCAATGCTTGTCAAGTCGGTAGTTGTAAAAGGGGCAAGGGGCCAGCCCTTTCCAGTAGTCGATTGACCTCCAAGTGGAGTTACTCCTCTTCCTCGAGTAGAATAAACTCATCGATCCGGTCCAGTTCGAGGATGGTTTGCCCCCCTTCGGCGTAGTACATCATGGAGAAGCGGGCGTTCCAGATGATCTCCGGAGCCGTGTAAGATCTGCTGGCGTGTACGCTCTGGGCGTAGGTCTCATCGTAACCTTCGATGAGGATAATCACTTCGATTTCTTTTTCGTGCAGGTCATCGACGGTCCAATCGGCGATGGGGCTTTGCTCATCGATGACGTGGACGATGGTCCAATTGAGGGGAAAAAGGGTGACGTGACTGCGTTCGAGCGGTAGATGGGCAAAGCGCCGCTGGCGCAAACCCGCTTTGGTTTCCAACCAACTAATGTTGACCTGAGCGCGCAGATTGATGATTTTGTTATCGCGTCGGTTCGCAATGCGAAATTGCAAGCTCGGCAAAGTAGTATCCCGATACGGACAAATAAGCGCGGATTCACTAAAGGCAATGAGTGCCTTGGGTTTGGAAAACCGGGCAAATAAAATTCCGGTGACCATAGCGACCGAGATCAGGCCCACCAGCGCATCGATACTTGCCAGCACGTTGGCGAGGGTTCCTTCGGGCGCCACGGCTCCATAGCCGACAGTAGTGAACGTCTGCACACTGAAGTAAAAAGCCGTCGCAAACCTGTTGACCATAGAGTCGTAGGGCTCCGTCCCGCTGAGTTGCTCCAGGCCAATCAGCATAAAACCCAGGCCGAACAGTGCATTAACTCCGATAAAAAAAATAAATGCATAAAGCAGAAACATGGGCCAGGAGAGCTCGACGAGCGTCTGGTAGGGTACCCAATGGGCCGCCCCCCGGCGCTCTACGTTGAAGCTGCCGTCCCGATTGAGCAGACGCGAATTGGGGACGGTCAATTTATCGCCGAAGCCCAGATCATTGTCCTGATTATTTTTGGCGCGATGAAAAGCCCGAAAATCTCGAAGCCGCATAATTTGATCAACCGCTTAGTTGAATTAAAGTTAACGCATTGTAAGGAGATGTTAGGCTGGGGTAAATCCATATCTTCGCTCGCCATTATGGAACGAGTTGAATTAGCGAATCAGACCCTGTTGCTGCACCCCCTCCGGGCGGTGTACTGGGAGGAGGCGGATACCTTGCTGCTGGCCGACCTGCACCTCGGAAAGGCCGCCCACTTTCGCCGTGCGGGGATTGCCGTTCCACTAGGCGTCAGTAGCCTGAATTTTCAGCGGCTGGAGACGCTGCTGGAGCACTTTCACCCAACGCGGATACTGTTGCTGGGCGATTTGTTTCACAGCACCTATAATCAGGTGTGGCCGGTATTTTGTGATTTTCTCAAGCAACATCACGAGGTGCGGTTCGAACTCGTACCCGGCAATCACGATATTCTACCTGCCCGATATTACGACGAAGCCAACCTGCATCGTCATCCTGAAATCCTGTGTGAAGGTCCCTTCTGCTTTAGCCATCATCCGCTAACGGAAGACGAACAGCCCCCGGAGACATACAATCTCTGCGGGCACGTCCATCCCTGCGTGCGGCTATCAGGTAATGGTCCTCAGCGCTTGCGCCTGCCCTGTTTTTACTTTGGGAAGCAACAGGGAATATTGCCCGCCTTCGGCGCTTTTACGGGGTGCGGGAGGCTGGAAGTGCAACGGGGCGACCGGGTCTTTGTGCTCACCGAAGATGCGGTAGTACCGGTTTAATGGCGAATGGCGAATTTCGGACTAACTCCAAAGTACCAACCGACCAATCAATGGCACATAGGCGCTTCCTGGCGGGCAGCCCAGAAATCGAAGCCGGCCGGGAGTTCGAATTGCATGCCGCGTAGAATGAACCAGCAGGCTAGTACCATCAGAAAGACGGGATACAGGCGGGTGACCAACCGGCGAACGGGTACCGTGGCTACGCGCCCCATTAGTACCGTGGCGACCATGAGCGGGAGGGTGCCCAACCCGAATAGGGCCATGTAGCTCATTGCCTGCAACGGGCCGGGGGTGGTTACGGCACCGAGAATGGCGAGGTAGACCAGGCCGCAGGGTAGCAGGCCATTGATCAGGCCCATGCTGAAGTGCGATCGTGGACTGCTAGCTTTCAGATAGCCCCCCATTTTGCCGTGCAACCAGAGGTGCAGGCGGCCTAGAACGGGGAGGCGGAGCAAATGGTATTCCACTTGCACCTGCCACAAAACAATGATGAGCAGCAGTATACCAATACCGATAGAAATACCCGATTGCCATCCGGCCAGTACCGTTCCCAGACCAACCGATCCGATGAGTGCTCCAAGGAGCATATAGGTGAGGATACGCCCCGAATTATAGAGCAAAATTCGGCTGAGTTGGTGGATAGGGGAGCTTGTACCGGTCGGCATGGCCAGGGCGATGGGCCCGCACATGCCGACGCAGTGCAGGCTCCCGAATAATCCAATGGTAAAGGCCGTCCAAAGCATGATTTAGTTACTAGTGAGCGCCTTGGCCTCTTCTCCAATTCGGATGTCAAATTCATCCAGATACTCCTTTCCCGATTGACTCCAGTCTACCCGGACGATCCAGCGGCCTGGCACCAGCGAACGCGTATCAAAACCGAATCGGCCTTGCTCGTCCAGTTCAATGGTGAAATGGCGATCGAGGCGCTTATTGTCGGGTCGATACAATTGGACGGTGCCCTCCACCTGGCCCGAGGCTGCGGGAAACTCCAGGAAAAGGATCTCCCCGCGCTGAAAACCGCTACGGTTCAACAGCGGGGAGCCCTTTCGATTGAGGCTATTTTGCTTCTTGTCGATCGTTTCTTGGTAAGCGAGGTCCTTGGCGTAATAATCCTCTACAACCAGGCTATGATCGTATGTCGTGCTGCGAATGACCAAAGCGATCAGTACTGCTGCAAAAACGGTGTAGGCGACGAAAATGCCCGTTCCAAAATTCCACTTCATCATGCATCAATTTCGGGGTTGTAAAAAAGAAGTCTTCACTACGTCGATTCGTTGATCTTCCGACCAGACCTCTACGCGTACGGTTCGTTTACCCTTGGGGCTTTGCTGTCGAGGTAAATCGATAAACAGGGCCCCTTCGGTTACTTCGTTGCCTGCTGCGGCGGGCGGTCGACCTACCAGTCGAATGGTGCCCGATTCGTCGACGAGCCGGAATTCGATGGGCATCGATTCCCTGGTTTTATTGATAATCTGGTAGTTGTACAAGTTGCCGATCGTGCCGTCGTCATTTTGCTGATACAGCATCCCGGGCGTCCGGAGTAGCAGTACTTCCACTTCCGTACGCTGGAAGAGTAGGAATCCAATCAAGGAAACGAGGCCTACTAACACAAGCGAATAGGCTTTCACCCGAGAAGTGATCAACTTGCGCTTCTGATCGACAATACCATTGTAGCTGTCGTACCGAATGAGCCCCTTTTCCCGTCCGATCTTCTCCATGACCTCATCGCAGGCGTCCATACAAGCGGTACAGTTGACGCATTCTAGCTGGGTGCCATTGCGAATGTCGATACCGGTGGG
>CAZDET010000052.1:0-37475 GCA_964504335.1 uncultured Saprospiraceae bacterium | reverse complement strand
CTAAGATCTATACTCTAATATCTATTCACAATTAGTACCGTTCCGCAATCGCGCTCACTCGTTCGGCCAGCGTACGGTCCTTATCGGTAATGGTGTTGCCGACATCGTGGGTAGTGAGTTCAAACCAGACGGTGTGGTATACATTCTTCCACTCGGGGTGGTGGCCGAGTTCTTCAGCGACGAAAGCGACTTCAGTCATGAAGGCAAAGGCCTGGCGAAAATCCTTGAATTGGAAAGAGGCGGATAGCTTATTGTCTTGTTCCGTCCAGTTGCTCATGATGGTATAGTTTTCCTTTCCAACGGTCCCGCTATCCGATCGTTCATTCTTCCGACAGCTCCCGCAAAAACTCCCACACCAGGGCGGGTTCGTAGCCCCGGCGAATGGCATAGGCGGCCGTGCGTTGGCGCTGCTCGTAGGGGTTGCGGTCGGAATCTTGCGCCAACCGCTTTTCCAGAATGGCGAGCAACGTGGCGCGGTATTCTGCTTCATCGATTTCTTCGAACGCCTTGCGCAGGCAGTAGGCACTGATGTCTCGCCGCTGCAACTCGCGGCGGATGCGGTCGCGCCCCCACTGTCGCATGCGAAACTTTCCTCGGGCAAAGGAACGGGCAAAGCGCTCTTCGTCTAAAAAACGCTCCTCAATTAAAGAAACTAGAATATCTTCCAGATCATCGCCGTACACGCCCCATTCCAGCAGTTTGTAACGAACCTCCTGGTGGCAGCGGTCCTGGTAGGCACAGTAGCGTTGTACTTTTTGCAATGCCTGTTCTTTCGTCAAATAATCCTTTTTCAATAAATTGAGCATTGAATTGATCTAAATACCCATCCATTATGTCGAATGCACTAGACTCCGGAATGATCGATGCCGCATCAGGGGCCGATGTTAAATACGCCTCCTTCTGGACGCGTGTGGCCGCTTCTCTGATCGACTTCGTCGTTCTGCTTCCCATCATCGGGCTGAGCTTTTACAACATATTCAACCTGAAGGCGATTTGGCTGCTTTTTGTAGTTGCCGTTATTTCATTGCTGTACAAAGTAATAATGGAATCGGAATACAAGGCAACCGTTGGAAAGATGGCCATGAAAATTCAGGTGATCAAGTCCGACGGAAGCGCGATGAGCCTCGGCCAAAGCGTGTACCGCAATGTACTTTCCATCCTTCCGAACATCATCACCTTCTATTTCCAGTTTTTGATGTTGCAGAGTGCCGATTACCTGGCAGCGGATTCCTTTGTGGAAATGAGTGCTCTTCAACAAAATTACCAGCCGCTTTGGGTCAACTTCCTGACGATTCCCTTACTCATTTCTTGTCTTGTGGTTGCCTTCGATGCTAAGAACCAAGCGCTGCACGACCGGTTCGTTCCGACCTACGTCATTCACAAGTCGAAAAGCTAGGTCCGTTTTCGGCATCGATACGGATTTCCGCCCTTTCGAAAACCGGCTGCGTAAAATGGCGCGCCACTTTGGCAAGTGGGCCAGGCGGCAGGAGATTTATTGCTACCGCATCTACGATGCGGATATCCCCGAGTTTCCCTTTGCGGTCGACCGCTACGAGCAGTTCGTGCACGTGGCCGAATATTACCGTCCCCGCGAGTGGGAACCGGAAACCCGGCGCGGATGGCGCTACGAGTGCAAGCAGGCCATCCTGCGCGCACTGGAAATCCCCGCCGACCATCTGTTTTTCAAAGAACGCCAGCCCCAATCGGGCGATCAGCAATACGAAAAGCGCATGGAAACGGGAAAAGAGTACGTCGTACGGGAAGGTGGGCTGCGCTTCCTCGTCAATTTGACCGATTACCTCGATACCGGCCTCTTTCTCGACCATCGGCAGACGCGCGAGCGCGTGCGGCAGCATTCGATGGGTAAACGAATGCTCAACCTGTTTGCCTATACCGGTTCCTTCACCGTCTACGCAGCCGCCGGAGGCGCATTGGGCACACTGACCATCGACCTGTCGAATACCTACCTCGACTGGGCCCAACGCAATCTGGCAATCAATGAACTGACCGGCAACCAACACCGGTTTGAGCGGGCCGACGTGTTGCAGTGGCTCCAACAACCGGTCGGTGAGCGATTTGACCTGATCGTACTCGACCCGCCAACCTTTTCCAACTCCAAGGCAATGCACTCCATCCTGGACGTTCAGCGCGATCATGCCCAACTCATCAATCAGTGCCTCAACCGCCTGCAACCGGAAGGACGCCTCTTCTTTTCAACTAATTTCCGGCGCTTCAAACTCGACGAAGCCGCGATCCAAACGTCCCGTATCCGGGAAATTAGCCGGGAAACCGTGCCGCCAGATTTCCGGAATAAAAAAATCCATGCCTGTTGGGAAATATTTCCCCCAGGATGACTTCCGGGTCTGGAACATTTGACGACATTTGCTGGAAGCTATCCTCTAACCAAACGCTTAGCATAACCGGTATGGAACTATTCGATATCAATCGCAACGCTCTCATCATCACCCGCTCACGGGCCTTTGTCGAATTGACCAATCAAATTTATCCGGATGATTACACCGATTTCGATACCCTCGACATTAACGACAGCGCCTACGTGTACCTCACTCCCGAGTTCGAAGATGTACTAGAAGCGGAAAACTGGTTAGAAAAAAATTACCTGCCCTTTCTCGAAACGATGCTCGAAGATTGGATCCCCGACGAAGACAAGTGGCCGAACGATCGCTCCTTCGAGACCTTTAAAAAACACTGCGACTACAATATCCAATTCATCGTGGTGGATACGGTCGATGTGGGCTACGACAACGAGGAGGAGTAATTTGCAGAATGGAGCTCAACTTTAAGTCATTCGGGCAAGGACCTCCTCTGATCATTTTGCACGGTTTATTCGGTACACTCGACAACTGGCAAACCCTCGGCAGGCGGTGGGCCGATCACTACACCGTGTTCCTGGTCGATCAACGCAACCACGGCCGCTCGCCCAAGGTCGACCACATGGATTACCCGTCCATGGCCGAGGATCTCAAGGAGTTTCTGGAGCACCACTGGGTATACCATGCCCACCTGCTGGGGCACTCGATGGGCGGTAAAACGGTTATGGAGTTCGCTTTGCACTATCCGGATATGGTCGATCGACTCGTGGTAGTCGACATCGGCATCCGCGCCAATCCGAATCGGCATGGGAGCATTTTCAAGGCTCTATTTGATCTGGACCTGACTTCGTTGAAGGATCGCAAAGCAGCCGAAGCCGCACTAGCCCCCGAAATCGAAGATCGCAGTATCCGCCAGTTCCTGCTGAAAAACCTGGTCCGCACCAAGGAAAGAGGGTATGAATGGAAAATGAACCTGCCCGTACTGTACCGGGATTACACCAATATTCTAGCCCCTATCGAATCATCTACCCCCTACGAAAAAGAGGCCCTATTTATCCGCGGCGGAAAGAGTAGTTACGTCACCGACGATGATTGGCCGGCCATCCAGGCGGTATTCCCCCGCGCACAGCTCGCTACCGTTGCCGAAGCCGGCCACTGGGTGCACGCCGATGCACCTCAGCAACTCTCCGAACTGGTACTCGGTTTTTTGAATAATTGAGTAATGCTGTAAGTCGTGTCTGACGACACCTCCCTTAATACTTTAAGTACTAAAAGCGATTCGCCAGAATCGCCTTAAAGCATTACAACATTACAGAATTACCCCATTACATAACAACCCGCCCCTTCATCCGTTTCCAATAATACGGCCCTTCATTCCAAGCGGCTACTCATTCAATAGGTACCTATGAAATTCATCGTCCGCTCCCTGCTGCTCCTATCGCTGGTCGTGCTTACCCTGGCATCGACCCTCAGCCCCGTAAAGGATAAGTATTTCGAAATCAGTAAAAACCTGCAAATTTTCGCGGGTCTTTACAAAGAACTCAACACCTACTACGTGGATGATCTCGACCCCGGCCGGCTCATGCGCACGGGGATCGACGCGATGGTGGGCTCTCTGGACCCCTACACCAACTACATCAGTGAATCGGACATTGAAGGATACCGCTTCCAGGTGGAGGGGCAGTACAGCGGCATCGGTGCCAGCAGTGAGCGGATCGGCGACTACGTCACTATCGTCGATTTATACCAGGACCAACCCGCCGACAAGGCCGGACTGAAGATCGGCGATCGCATTCTGTCGATTAATGGTCTGGATGCCAAAGGGAAGACCGTCGAAGAAGTGAACGCCCTGCTCAAAGGCACTCCGAATACAACAGTAGTCTTCGAGGTGCAGCGCCCCGGTACCAAGAAACCCATCGACATTACCCTGACCCGTGGAGAAGTCGAGGTACCCAATGTGCCTTACTACGGCCTAATCGAAGGGGATATGGGCTACGTGGCCCTCACCACCTTCACGCGCGACGCGGCCCGCAATGTGCGCAGGGCCGTTTCGGAGATGAAAGCGGAGTATCCTCAATTGAAAGGGATCGTCCTCGATTTGCGCAACAACGGAGGCGGTTTGCTCAATGAAGCCGTGGATATCGTCAATATTTTTATCCCGAAAAACGAGGTGGTCGTTTCCACCAGAGGTAAGGTGAAGGAGCGGGACCGCACCTACACGACTACCAATAATGCGTTAGATTTGGATATTCCCGTAGCCGTGCTCATCAACAAGCGCTCGGCCTCGGCTTCCGAAATTGTCAGCGGCGCCCTCCAGGATTTGGATCGGGCCGTGCTGATCGGTCAGCGCTCTTACGGAAAGGGATTGGTGCAAAACGTACTGGACATCGGCTTTAACTCCCGGGTAAAAATCACCACCGCCAAATACTACATTCCGAGTCAGCGGTGTATCCAAAGTGTCGAGTACGAAGACGGAGAGCCCCTCGATATTCCCGACGACCAACGCGCCAAATTCAAGACGCGCGCCGGCCGCACCGTACTCGACGGCGGTGGCGTAGCACCGGACATTCGCGTAGAAAAAGCCTCCGACGAAGGAGTAATCAAAGCCCTCGTCGATGAATTCATCCTATTCGACTACGTCACCGAATGGACCCTGGACCATCCAACCATCGACTCTGTTGCCAGCTTCAAATTCAACGACTGGCCGAATTTTATGCAGTACCTCGAGGAACGCGCATTCTCCTACGAAAGCGAAAGCGAAAAACTCCTCCTCCGGGCATTGGAACAATCCAGGGAAGAAGGCCTGACCGTCGACAAGGAAATCGCCCAGCTTAGTGCCAAAATCGACGCCACCCAGCGCAACGTCATCGAGGAAGCCCGCGATGAATTAATCGACCTGATCGAAAAAGAAATTGCAGCCCGCTACTACTACAAAGTAGGTGCCACCCGCATGGGCCTGCGCAACGATCAGGAAATCAAGGAAGCCATCAAGATTTTGAGTGATCGGGGAGGGTATGAGAAAATTTTAAAGTAGGTATTAGACTTTAGATCTTAGAAAGGTAGTCCTTAAGTAAAGAGAATACAGGTACTCCACTAAAATCTAATTTCTAATACTTAGAATCGGTCTATGACTTAGACCAACTCGCCCCTTCCTTCCCATCCTTCACCTGGATACCGATTTCCTGGAGGCCGTCCCGGATTTTATCGGAGGTAGCCCAGTCTTTGTTGGAGCGTGCTTCCTGGCGGAGGTCGAGCAAGAGGTGCATGACACCGTCCAGCAGGGAATCCGCGCCGTTGTCTTGGGTGGCCGACTCGGGGAGAAGGCCGAGAACATCTTCGATCAGGCTCGTTATCGCCGTCTGAAGGTGCTGAATGGTTTGGGCGCTAACGGTGCTGATATCCAACTGCCCTCCTTTCAGTCCATTGATTTTGGGTACCAGTTCAAATAAGCGGGCCAGCGCCTTTGGCGTGTTGAAGTCGTCATCCATTTCCTGGAAAGCGGCTTCGACTAATTGCTTCAGTTCTTCATCGAGCTCGCCCCCTTTGCCTTTCGCTTCCAATTGCTGGAGTGTAGCGTAGGCGTCCATCAAGCGGTGATAGCCTTTCTCTGCAGCTAGCAGCGCATCATCCGTCAGGTCGAGGGGGCTGCGGTAGTGGGCCTGGAGCATAAAGAAGCGAACGACCATCGGCGAGTAACCCTTGCTCAGGTGCTCGCTATCGCCGGTGAATAATTGTTGGGGCGAGACGGTATTGCCATCGCTCTTCGACATTTTTCTCCCATTGAGCAACAGCATATTCGTATGGAGCCAGTAGCGGGCACCGCTATGGTTGCAAGACGCCACATTTTGGGCTACTTCGTTTTCGTGGTGCGGAAACTTGAGGTCGTTGCCGCCACCGTGAATGTCGAATTCGGCGCCGAGGTAGCGCGTGCTCATTGCCGAGCACTCGAGGTGCCAGCCGGGAAATCCTTCTCCCCAGGGGCTATGCCAGCGCATGATGTGTTCGGGAGCCGCATTCATCCAAATCGCAAAATCCGAAGGTGCCCGCTTTTCGCCCTGGTTTTTCAGTTCGCGCGATTCGGCGAGCAGTTCGTCCATTTTGCGACCCGATAGATCGCCGTAAGAACCTTTTTCTTCCTGAAATTTTTGGGTATCGAAGTAGACCGATCCGTTAACCTCGTAAGCGAACCCATGGTCGATAATAGCCTGCACCATTTCGATCTGCTCGATGATGTGACCAGACGCCCGCGGCTCGATGCTCGGCTCGAGGGTATTGAAGATGCGCATCATCGCCTGAAAGCTGTTGGAATACTTCTGGGCGACCTCCATCGGCTCGAGTTGTTCGAGGCGCGCCCCTTTCGACATGCGGTCTTCCCCGTCGTCCAGCAGGTGGCCGACATCCGTGATGTTGCGCACGTAGCGCACTTTGTACCCGAGGTATCTCAGATAGCGATAGATGATATCGAAGCTCACGAACGTACGGCAGTTGCCGAGGTGCACATCGTTGTAGACGGTGGGCCCGCAGACGTACATACCAATGTAACCCGCCTGCAGGGGCTTGAAGACTTCTTTTTGCCTCGATAAACTGTTGTACAATGTAAGTTCGCGCTTCATGGTAATAGCTATCAATCTGTAGATTCGGTAAGGCGGGGCGAAAATAAGGAGTTCTACTTAGAAAACGTGGCCTGGATGGAGTAGTGGTCGCTGAAGTCCGCTTCAAAGCGTTGAAAGTCCGTCACCTGCAATTCGGGGCTGGCCATCAGGTAATCGATGCGCAATCCCGGCAAGCTCCCTGCAAAGGTCACGCCGAGGCCGCGTCCTGCTTCCAGGAAAGCATCCTTCAGTCCATCTTTCCGCAGCAGGTGATAGACGTAGGAAGCCGGCACATCGTTAAAATCCCCTCCCAGAATTACCGGGTGGGGGCTTCTGTCCACCACTTCCTTAATCATCCGGGCCTGCTGGGCGCGCTTTTCGGCCGCCTTGGCGTAGCGCCCGAACATGCCCCGAATCGTATTCCAGGTATCGCGTTGTTGCAAATTGCCATCTGTGGCAATCTGATCCGCCATATCCGTAATGGCATTGGATTGCAAATGTGCATTGATCAACCGAATGGTGCCGACCGGAGTTTCCGCATCCAGCACAAAAAAGCCGTTCACGTTATTCGTGGTATTGTGCTGATCGATGAGCTTTAGCGGGTAGCGCGACACGAGCATCAGGCCGCTTCCATCGGGTTTATAGTAGTAAGGATGATCGGAGTCGATGGTGAGAATGCGCCGATAGGGCCCGGAGAAGTACGCACTTCCGGCCTCTTGTAGCATGTAGATATCCGCTTTCCAGGTATCGAAGGCAGCCCGGATATCCTCGGGTGGCCATTTGCTTCCCTGCGAAGAAAAGAAATGAGTATTCAGTGATAGTACCGTCACGGCGGGTACCGACAGAATATCCGACTGGCCGTTGAACCCGAATAACCGAAAAATCAGGAAGCTCCCTACCGCCAGGCAGGCCACATTGAGCCAGGCAATGCGCTTGCGGAAATAGCCAAATACAGCGATCAGAAGCAGTTGAAGCAGCAGCAGCCACAGCACCAATGGCCCGAATGCCGATATCGGCCAGAACGCATCCGGCGCAACGAAGGGCGTCAGGAAGGATACGAGGGTCAGCAGGACGACCCCCAGGTTGAGCCAGCGGATCAAGGGCGGCAATTTAGGGTGAACAGTAATAGTACAAGGGGGGCGGGCTAGTCTTTATTGCTTGCCTTGAACAAGAAATCCTTTTCCTCCTGGGTCAGGCTATTGTAGCCGCGCTCTTTGATTTTATCCAGAATAGCGTCGAGTTCTTCCTGGTGGGAGGAGTTGTTGCCATCGCGGCGGTTGTTGCCGGCCGCAGATCGGCGATTGGGGTTGCGATAAGATACCTTTGGGCCCGGGCGCTTGCGGCCGCGCTCCTGCACGATTCCGCGGAAAAAAGACGAGATGCGTTCCAGAATGTTGTTTACCGGTTCCGACAAGTCGTTCCCTCTGCGCAGTTGTGTCGCGAAGAGGTAGCCCATCAGTGCTCCGCCAAGGTGGGCAAAGTGCCCCCCGGTATTTATGTTGCGTCCGATGCTGATAATGTCTAGCAAAAGCAGGACCGCCACGATGTACTTCAACTTAATCGATCCGAGCAGGATGAGCCGGATGTAATAATCGGGGGCCGTCGCACCGGCCGCCATGGCAACGGCCATCACGGCTCCACTGGCTCCAAGGGCATAGTGCGGAATACCCCCGCCGTAGGGAAGGAGGTTGACACTAAGAAAAAAGATCAGATTACCGGCCAGTCCGCCGAGCAGATAAAGGGGTAGAATGCGTCGATCCCCCAACAGATCGCCGACGATGCGGCCGAACATGTAAAAGAGGATCATATTCCAGAATATATGCCAGAATCCTTCGTGCAGGATCATGCTGGTGAAGATCCCCCAGGGGTGAATCAGGTTTTGAAGCCACTCGGAAGAGACGGCAAAGGAGTTGCGAATAGCCACGTAGGCATCGGGCATGGGATCACTGGTAGCGACGCGCAAAATGACGTACAGCAAGTTAATCCCTAAGAATACTATGACGTTGATGGCAATGAGACGAGTAACCGTATTGCGGTTACTAAACTCCCTTACATCTTTCCAGATTGACTCAAACATTCCCCTTCCAATTCAAATGGTGCGATTACCTAAATAACCAAAATACTTAGCTCGTAGTTGTCCTATTCGGGACGCCAGGGAGCGCCAAATTTTCGCCAGTACAAAATTAGTAAGAATCCGGTTAATGCTCCACCAAGGTGGGCGAAGTGCGCAATGTTATCCCAGGAGTACTGCTGAAAGCCCAAAAAGAGCTCGATCCCCATCATAATCGGGATGAAGTACTTCGCCGCGATCGGAACCGGCAGGAAAATCAGCATGAGCTTCACATTGGGATAGTACATACCAAAAGCCAGCAGCAATCCATATATGGCACCCGAGGCCCCTACCACCGGCACATCCATGCGCACCTGAAGGTAGGAAGACATCAATTCCACCGCTCCTTCTACTGCCTGTGGGTTAGCTCCCCCCGACAATCCGCGCTCAATCGCTGCCTGTGTGCTGACCAGCTGATCGCTGCCGCGAAAGCCCGACCAACTAACCCCTTCGAAGTATTCCTGAAAACCTGCCACGGACGGATTCGCCTGAAACGCGTCAATCGCCGCCTGCATCTGGCTGAAGTCGTACCAACTGTAAGCCATGTGCAGCGCCGCAGCGCCGAAGGCACACACGAAATAATAAAACAAAAACCGCTTGGGCCCCCACTGCGTCTCCAAAGGCGGACCGAAGATCGCCAGCGCAAACATGTTGAAGAAGATGTGAAACAACCCCCCGTGCATAAAAAAGTGCGTAGCAATCTGCACGGGCTGGAATCGATCGGACGCCGGATAGTGCAGAGCGAGAAAATCTTGCAACCCAAAAGGCGAACCAAAACTCTGATCCAATAGCACGGCTAAAAAAACGAGCACGTTGAGGATCAACAAATTCTTAACAACATCGGTAAGTCGAAACATGTCTTTTCTTGCGGTTAGCTCTCAAAACGCCGGTTTAGATCATCCAGTTTAAAGGTTAGAATACACTTTCGATTAAACGGACTGCGATAGGGAAGTTCACAGGCAAACAGTCGATCAATCAGGGAACGCATTTCCAATACATCGAGCGGCTGGCCGCGGCGAATGGCGCTGGCCCGCGCCAGCGAACGAGCAATGCGCTGGTCGTTTTGGGTATCTGGAACATCCTCCGACTGAAATTGATCGAGGAAGCGCTGAATTAATGATTCTTCGTTCTGCTGAAGTTCGAGATCCGCGGGCAAACCGTTGATGGTAAAAGCATTTCCTTCCTGCGCTTCAATTTCAAACCCAAGTTGTTTGAGCTCCTCCAGCATAGAGCGCAACATATCCGCCTCTCCGGGCGATAGAGAAATCGTAGTTTCAAACAGGCGGCGCTGCGTGTAGCGTTCTTGCGCCTTCAGTGCTGCCAGAAATTGCTCGTAGAGAATGCGCTCGTGCGCAGCCTGCTGATCGATGAGCATGAAGCCCGACTTAATCGGACTCACGATATAGCTCTGGTGCAACTGGTAGGGTTCTTTGATTTCCGTTTGCCGTTGGTCGTCCTCTTCCCCGATATCGCTCGGCAGTTCGAATGCGGAAGCAATCGACTCTTGTCGGGCCACGGGTGCAGGAGCGGCTTCGAGCCCTTCGTATAGTTTTTGCCAGTGCCGGAGGTTACTGGATTCATTCCTACCCTGGCCCACACTGCTTCCCCCGCCCCGGGAGGCCTGAGGTGTTAGGGGGAGTTGCGACATGCTACCCTCCGCCTCGAAGTCGAGTGTGGGCATAATGCTGTATTCTCCGAGGGCGTGTCGGATCGCCACTTTCAGGTAGTGATAAACGAGCTTGTCGTCTTCGAATTTAATCTGTTGCTTGGTGGGATGAACATTGACGTCGATGCGATCGGGGTCCGTATCGATAAATAGCACGTACAACGGATACTGGTCGGAGGCGAGCAGATCCTCGTAGGCACTCATGACCGCGTGGTGCAGTTGCCCACTGCGAATGAAGCGATCGTTGACGAAGAAGAACTGTTCGCCCCTTGATTTTTTCGCGTATTTGGGTTTGCCGATGTAGCCGGAAATGCGCACGATGTCGGTATCCGTCTGAACGGGCACGAGCCGCTCGTTGTAGTTTTGCCCGAAGAGTTGTACGATCCGCTGGCGGCTCCGGGCTTTGGGTAGGTGGTATACTTCCGCGTCGTTGTGGTGCAAGGTGAGAAACACATCCGGGTTGGCCAGAGCGACGCGCACGAATTCATCGTTGATGTGGCGCATTTCTACGGCGGGCTTTTTCAGGAAGCGCCGCCGACCCGGCATGTTGAAGAAGATATTGCGCATGGAAATGCTCGTACCGGGCTGGCACTGGCAAGGCTCCTCTGCTTTGATTTCCGACCCCTCAATTTGGATGCGTGTGCCGAGCTCGTCGGCGTGCCGCCGGCTGCGCAGTTCCACCTGCCCCACGGCAGCGATAGCCGCCAGCGCCTCCCCGCGGAAGCCCATGGTGCGCACACTGAATAAATCCTCGGCACTGCGAATCTTTGAGGTAGCATGTCGGGTAAAGGCCCGGCGGGCATCCCCAGCCGACATGCCGCAGCCATCATCTACAACCTGGATAAGCGAGGAACCACTATCCTTGACAATTAATTGAATAGCCGATGCCCCTGCATCAATCGCATTTTCCAATAATTCCTTCACCACAGAAGCCGGACGCTGAATTACCTCCCCTGCCGCAACCTGGTTGATAATAGCGTCGGGCAACAACTGGATGATATCTGACATCTGGTGTTAGTCTAAAAGCTGTTCGAGAGCCGGCAAATAGATACTGATGACCACATAACACAGGATGAGCAGCATCGCAACTACGGCAACCAATAACAGATTGCTGCGCAACACCTGGCGCTGCCGAACGCGGGCATCACTCAGATAACCACCCCGTCGGAACCCACCGCTGATGCGCGCCTTCGCCCCTTCGACCCCACCGCGCTGCAGAGAGTCGATTCGCTCCAACCGCTCGGCGAGTTCCTCTTTGCGCGGATCCCAGTAGCGGGGCTTGTAATCGAATTTTTGATGCTTCGGTACACGGAAGAAAAAGCGAAATCCTGCCATGAGTGTCATTTTACCGCGGCCGCTTCGCCGCTTGTGTTAAGATAGCCAATTCTGGGTTTTCCGCAGTGTTTTGTAGCAATAATACGCCTCCAAAGGTAACATCGGAATCTCGAAAAAGGTCGCTCCCGTACGGCTGCGGAATTTTAAAACGCTCTTAACATCTTGCAAGGGTACTTTAACGATTGGCACCCCCAACTTATAGCCGTAAATTTCGCCGAACCCGCGCCAAAGCCCGTGCACACCACCTGGCAAAATAAATAGTGTATGACCCGACTGTTTTACCTAAGCTGCTTGTTCTTTTTGCTCGCCCAATTTTTAGCTGCTCAATCGACCGGTGTCCGGGGATATGTGCAAAGCACCGATGGCACGCGCCTGGAGTTTTCCACCATTCTCGTGCGGGAAACGGGTTCCGGAGCAGTAGCTAATGCGGAAGGCTTTTACGAAATAAACCTGCCGCCCGGTGCCTACACCCTGGTATTTCAGTATCTCGGTTATGAAACCTACACCGAACAGGTGCGCGTGGCAGAGGGCTTCACCGTACTGGACGTTCGCTTAAACGAGCGGGCCCTCAGCCTACAGGAAGTAGAGGTAATCGCCGGCGGAGAAGACCCCGCCTATACCGTGATGCGCCGCGCCATTGCCAAGGCGAGCTACCACCGCCAGCAAGTAGACACCTACCAGGCCCGGGTCTACCTCAAGGGCTCGGGGCGCTTGAAGGAATCGCCCTTCTTCGCCCGCCGGGCGCTGGCGAAGGAAGGAATCGACTCCACGGTTTCGTTCGTTTCCGAATCCGTCAGTATCATCGAGTACGAGCGGCCCAATACCTTTAAGGAAACCGTCATTTCCATCTACGAGCAGGGCGAAGACAACGACTCCAGCCCCAACAACTACATCCGCGGTAGCTTCTACCAGCCGGAAATCGGCGATGCTATCTCGCCGCTCTCCCCAAAAGCCTTCGCCTACTACCGCTTCCGCCACGACGGCTTTTTCGTAGATCGCGGCTACGGCATCAATAAAATTGCCGTCATTCCCCGCAGCCGGGGCGACCGGGTCTTTGAAGGACACATTTTTATTATTCAGGACTTGTGGAGCATCCACAGCCTGGATCTGGCCACCTACCAACTCGGCATTCGCTTCAATCTAAATCAAATTTACGCGCCCGTCCGGGAAGACGTATGGCTACCCCGCACGGCTCGCATCGAGGTAGATGGCAAAATCCTGGGCTTTGGCTTCGAATACCTCTACCTGGCCAACCTCGACCAGTACGAAATCACGCTCAATCCCGACCTCCCCAACGACTTCGTCATCATCGACGAGCAACTCGACAAGGAAAAGGCCAAAGCGGTAGAGGCCGAAAACCGATCCGAAGCCGCCGCGCTGGAGGAGCGCCTCAGCGACGGAGAGGAGCTGACCCGCAAGGAACTGCGCAAACTCATGCGCGAATACGAACGCGAAGAGCGCAAGGAAGAGCCCGAACCTGCCGTAGTGGAGGAATACGAGTTTACCGTCGATTCGACGGCGCGCGAGCGCGATTCGACCTACTGGCAGGCGATCCGCCCCATCCCGCTCACGCCCACGGAGGTCCGGGGCTACGCCCGCGAAGACAGCATCGCCAAGGCCGAGCTGGAAGAGCAAGCCGCCCGGGAAAGTGGCGATACCTCCGCGGTGCGCAAGCGGCGGGGTAGTTCCTTCTTTAATACCCTCGCCTTCGGCGAAAGCTACAAGCTCGGCAGCGGTTTGTATCTCGACTTTGAGGGCCTGTTGCGCCGCCCCGTATTCACGCCCGTAGAGGGCATCGGCCTGGCGTCGGGCCTGCGCCTGCGCACCACCGGCGACCGTCGAGCCTTTAGTATCGGCTTCGTGCCGCGCTACGGATTCGCCTGGGATCGCCTGAATTGGAAAACCGTGATGAATTACCGAACCGGACCGGAAGAGCGCCGGTCGGTGTTTTCTCTGCAAGGTGGGCGTTTTCTCACTCAATTCAACCGCGAGGAGGCCATCAATCCCACCATTAATACCATCTGGGCATTGCTGTTCGAACGAAGCTTTATCCGCCTCTACGAACGCGATTTCGTTCAGGGGGCGTTCCGGCACAACTGGCACCGAACAGCCAACTTTACGATGAAAGCAACCTGGGCCAACCGCCGAACGGTTATGAATGCTTCGGATTTCACCATTTTCGACCGCGATGACCGCATCTACGATGCCAACTTTCCGGTGAACGTCGAACTCGATACGCTGCTCGATCGGGAGCGAGCCTTTTTCGTAGAAGCCGCCATCGAGACCCGACCCTGGCAGAAATACCGCCTGCGCAACAAAGAACGCATTCCGATTTCCAATTCCAGCCCGGTGCTGACCCTGCGCTTCCGCCGGGGCTTTCCCGATATTGGAGAAAGCATCTCCGACTACGACCTGGTCGATTTCACCTACCGACACAAGTTCGATATCGGCGCTCGCGGCACGGTCGACCTGAAGCTAAATGCCGGCCTGTTCCTGTCCGATACGTACGTCGGATTCTCGGATTACAAGCATTTTCCCGGCGGCGAAGTCCTGCTGACTACCAACGATCCCGTAGGCAGCTTCCGGCTGCTGCCCTACTACGAGCTATCTACCCGGCAGGAATACGCTGCGGGCTTTGCGCATTACCAATTCCGGAAATTCCTCCTGTCGCGCATTTGGGAGGTACAATTGCTCGGTATCAAGGAAAATATTTTTGCGAATTACCTCTACACGCCGGTTAGCGACAATTACTTCGAGTTGGGTTATTCCATCGACAATATTCTGCGCTTCCTGCGATTGGAGTTTGTCACCTCTTTTCAGGATGGTACCTACCGGGATTTTGGCATTCGCCTGGGCATTGCCTCAAACATCGGAGGTGGTTTTGTGGATGTAGAAGTGGATTGATCGAATTATGACGGATAAGTAGGGCCTATTTGAAACCGGATCCGTGCGATCTTAGTATTATGCGTATAGATACACCCATTCAATAATTCTACCTCTCATGCAGTATCACCGGCAGCCGCTCTGGTATAAGGATGCAATCATTTACGAAGTCAATATAAAAGGGTTCTACGATAGCGATGGCGACGGAATCGGCGACTTCAGAGGCCTGACCCAAAAACTCGACTATCTGGAAGACCTAGGCATCACGGCCATCTGGATTCTGCCTTTTTACCCCTCTCCCCTCAAGGATGACGGCTACGATATTTCCGACTACTACAATATCAGCCCGGCCTACGGTACGCTCGCCGATTTTAAGGAATTCCTCGAAGAAGCCCACCGGCGCAACCTCAAGGTCATCACCGAGCTCGTGATTAATCACACCAGCGACAAGCACCCCTGGTTTCAGCGGGCCCGCCAGGCAGCTCCCGGTTCGGTCGAACGCGACTACTACGTCTGGAGCGATACGCCCGATAAGTACAATGAGGTTCGAATTATTTTCCAGGATTTCGAGTCGAGCAACTGGAGCTGGGATCCCGTGGCCAAAGCCTACTACTGGCACCGCTTCTACAGCCACCAACCCGACCTGAACTACGACAACCCCGCCGTGCAGGAAGAGATCTTCCGCATTCTCGACTACTGGGCCGAAATGGGCATCGACGGCTTCCGGCTGGATGCTATCCCCTACCTGTTCGAACGCGAAAACACCAACTGCGAGAACCTTCCGGAAACCCACACCTTTCTGAAAAAACTGCGCAAACACGTCGATCAGCACCACGACAATATCCTCTTCCTGGCCGAAGCCAATATGTGGCCCGAAGATTCCGCCTCCTACTTCGGCGATGGCGACGAATGCCACATGAACTACCACTTCCCGCTCATGCCCCGCATGTACATGGCGGTCAAAATGGAGGATCGACACCCTATCACCGATATCTTCGAACAGACGCCCGATATCCCCGAAGCCTGCCAGTGGGCAACCTTCCTGCGCAACCACGACGAGCTGACCCTCGAGATGGTCACCGATGAGGAGCGCGACTTCATGTATCAGGTCTACGCCAAGGACCGCACGGCGCGCATCAACCTCGGCATCCGCCGGCGGCTGGCACCGCTGATGGATAATGACATCGATAAGATCAAGCTGCTCAACGCCCTGCTGCTTTCACTGCCGGGCACCCCGGTATTGTACTACGGCGACGAGATCGGCATGGGTGACAACTTTTACCTCGGCGACCGCGACGGGGTGCGCACCCCCATGCAGTGGGACGGTAGTGAAAATGCCGGCTTTTCGGACGGTAATCCGCACCAGCTCTACCTGCCGGTCATTCGCGATCCGGAATACACCTACCGATCGGTCAACGTCAAGCGCCAGCAACAAAACCAGAACAGCCTGTTCTGGTGGATGAAGCGCATTCTCGCCAAGCGCAAACAACATCAGGTCTTCGGCCGCGGCACCGCCCGCTTTCTTCGCCCCGATAACGGCAAAATCCTGGCCTTCATCCGCGAGCACGAAGAGGAGATGATGCTCATCGTCGTCAGCCTGTCGCGGTATTCCGAGGCCGTACAGCTCGATCTTTCCGAATTTGCGGGCTACCGCCTCAAGGAAGTGTTCGGGCGGCATTACTTCCCGGATATCGGCCGCGAGCCCTACGTGCTGATCCTATCGCCCCACGGATACCTCTGGTTGCAAATGGAAAAACACACCACGGAGGTTATCCCACGCCGCGAACTGGAGACCCCCGTTTTCGATATTCCCGACTACGAATCCTTCCTGGCTCCCAAGAACCGCAAGGTCTTGGAGAAGGAACTCCTGCCCAACTTTCTTCAAACGGTCAGTTGGGGAGGTGAGCGCACCAAGTACCTGGAGAACCTGGAATTGCTCTACCACCGCTTTCTATCATTTGGCGAGCACCATTATGCCTGGATCTTTTTTGAGGTACATTACAAGGAGGGGCTTCCCGAAATTATTCAGCTACCCATCGCTTTTCTACCCCTTTCCGACGACAGCAATGGCGAGCACAAACGCGAGGATGTACTTGGTACCGTGCGGTTGGCAGGAGACATCTATCTGCTGGTCGATGCCCTTACCGACGAGTATTTCCGCCGGCATCTGCTGGATGGATTGGCGGAGATCGTCCAGAACGATCGGTTCAAGGTGAGCATCCGGGAGAATTTCCAGCTCAATGGTACACAGGAAGCCATTTACGAACGCAGTCTGCCGGAGTACTTCATGCTGCACTACCGCGATTTCGTGGCTAAATTCTACCGCCGCACCGGTATACTGCCTCCACCGGATCTCGAAATTAAGCGCATCCTCAGCGAACGGGAGTATGCTTCCGCTCCGCGCATCATGGCCAACCTGGCTTTCCAACCCGACCGCCAGGCCGACATGACCCTTTACTTCATCGAAGACCGGCTGGAAACGCAGGGCGGTGGCTGGGAGTACATGATCGACCAGATCAGACGGCTAACGGAAAATTTATCCGGCCTCAGTGGTTCCGGTAAGCTAGAGGAATACGAGCGCCCCGACGTTTCGCCCTACGATGAAATGCGCTACCAACGCATGCCGGAATTGCTCCAGGAGTTGCTGGGAACCAGCTTCGTGGTTCGGGTTGCCCGACTCGGGCGCAACGTGGCCGCTTTCCATCAGACAATGGCCGATATTGCCGATCCCGCCTTCGGCGTCGAGGCCTTTTCGCTCCATTACCAGCGATCGCTGTACAGTGGCCTCAAGTCGCAGGTGCGCGCTACCATGGACAGTCTGCGCCGCCACCGTAAGGATTTGCCCGAAATGGACCGCCAGCCCTGCGACCGCCTGCGCGATTGCGAAAACCGCATTCTCGAACGGCTCAAGCGGATTTTTCAGCAGAAAATCAACGCGAACAAGATCCGCATCCACGGCGACCTCACGCTGATCAACATGGCCATCGTCGATGATGACTTTGCCATTCTCAACTTCGACGGCGATCCCGAGCAGCCCTTCTCACAGCGCCGCCTCCTGCGATCGCCGGCGAAAGATCTGGCCAGCGTGATTCGGTCATTCGACTATGCCTTCCGCTACGTCTTCAAAGAAGACTACGGCTACGCCCGCAACAACAACGAAGCACTTATAGAAACCTGGCTGAAAATCGCCTACCGCCACCTGGCCGCCGAATTTCTGACGGCTTACCGCAACTCGGTGGAAGGCAGTGGCTTACTTCCGAATTCTGAACAGGATCTCCGCATCCTGATCGATACGTTCATGATCGAAAAGGCCCTGCAGGAATTGCGCTACGAATTGTATAATCGACCGGAAATGGCCTGCCTGCCCATGCACTGGTTACTTTCGAAGGTGTAGGAAGGGTGGATTTTTATCCGGCTACAGACATCTTTGGCGCATTTCGCACGTTGTGTAAATACCAAAGTAGGCCCTTCATTCTTTTTGTAAATTAGCAGGAGCTGCTTATCTACTTTTGGAATAAACAGATTAACCCGACGGAAAATTGAGGGAGATGGCAAACAGGGATAGTTATCAACAACTGATTGAAAAGCTGGATCAGTTCATCCGCAAGTACTATATCAATCAGGTCATTCGAGGTGCCCTATATAGCCTTGGATTAATTTTAGTCCTCTTTCTGGCGATCAATGTGCTGGAATACTATTCTTACTTCGACACGACCGGTCGGAAGGTCTTGTTTTTTTCCTTTCTGGGCATTAGTGCTGTGGCCCTCTATGCGTGGGTGTTGCATCCGCTCTTTCGCTATTTTCAGCTCGGAAAGCGCATTTCGCACGAGCAGGCGGCCAGCATTATCGGCGACCATTTCGCGAATGTCAAGGACAAGCTGCTCAATATCCTTCAACTCAAAAAGCAGGCAGACCAAAGCCAGCAAGATACCTCTCTGCTCCTCGCTTCGATCAATCAGAAAACGGAAGAAATCCGACCGGTTCCCTTCAAGGCGGCCATCGATCTGGGCCAGAATCGCCGCTATTTGAAGTACGCCCTGCCCCCGCTGTTGCTGTTGCTCGTACTACTGTGGGCGGCTCCAAGTCTGATTCTCGATAGCACGGAGCGCCTGATCTACAACGGCCGGGAGTTTTTACGCCCCGCTCCCTTCCAATTCGTGATTGACGAGTCGGAGCTGTCCGTAGCCCAGTTCAACGATTACCCACTGACGATCGACGTTACGGGCGACCAGTTGCCCAACGAGGTTTTTATCGAAATCGACGGGTACCAGTACCGGGCACAAAAAAAAGCGCCAAATCAATTCGAGTACGTGTTTAAAAACGTGCAGGATGCCGTCCGCTTCCAACTGCGGGCGGGAGAGGTCAGCTCCATTACCTATTCGCTCGACGTGCTGCGCAAACCCAACATCACCGACTTCGAAATCAAAGTAGATTATCCTGCTTACACCGGTCGCAGTGACGAATCTCTCAACAACATCGGCGACCTGACGGTACCGGTGGGTACCGAGCTCAACTGGGTGTTCAACACCGAAAATACCGACCGCATCGAAGTGCAATTCAGCGACGAGGAAACCCCTCAGGAATTGCGCCGTTTCTCCGACGATTTGTTCACCACAAATCGCCGTATCCTCGAAGCCCTGGGTTATAAGCTGTTTGCCTCCAATACCCTTTTGCCCCGGGCCGATTCGGTCGGTTACCGCATCAACGTCATTCCCGATCTCTACCCGGAGATCAAAGTAGAACGCTTCCAGGATAGCACGCAGCGCAAAGTACTTTTCTTCGCCGGCGATGCATCGGACGACTACGGGCTGAGCCGCCTGCGCTTCGCCTACCAGGTTATCCGCGAAAACGAAGGGCCGGAAGAAACCATTTACGTGCCCATCAGTAACCCCGGCACCAAACAAACCCGTTACGACTACATCTGGGACCTCACCGAACTCGAACTGAATCCCGGCGATCAGATTAGCTATTACTTCGAGGTATTCGACAACGACGGCGTCAACGGCGCTAAATCCGCTCGCACGGGCCTGATGACATTCGCCGTACCTACCAAGGAGGAAATCGCCGCCAAAGCAGAAGCCAACGACAATAAAATCAAAGACGACCTGGAGCAGGCCCTCCGCGAATCCGACGAACTACAGGAAGAGTTGAAGCGGCTGCGCGAAAAGCTCCTGCAGGAAAAAGAAGTCGACTGGAAAACCCGCAAGGAACTGGAAAAACTCCTGCAGAAGCAGCAGGAAATTGAACGAAAAATCAACGAGGCTCAGAAAGCCTTCCAGGAAAACTTGCAGAATGAAGAGGAATTCCGCCCCTCCAGCCCCGAAGTAGAAGAAAAACAGGAGCGCCTCGAAAAGCTCTTCGAAGAAGCCGCCGAAAATGAGGAAATGCGCAAGCTCATGGAACAAATTGAGGAGCTCATGCAGGAACTCGAAAAGGAGGATGCCCTGGAAATGATGGAAGATTTCCAGTTTAACGACGAGGAGATGGAAATGGAAATCGACCGCCTGCTGGAACTCTTCAAGCAACTCGAGCTGGAAAAGGAAATGCAGGAAACCATGGACGATTTGGAGGAACTCGCCGAGCAGCAAGAGCAACTCAGTGAACAAACCCAGGAAGAATCCCTATCTCAGGAACAACTGCAGGAAGAACAGCAGAAAATCAACGATCAGTTCGACCAGATTCAGGAACGACTCGAGCAGACTGAGCAGAAAAATCAGGAGCTACAGTCTCCCACCAACCTCGACACCCAGGAGGAACAGCAGGATGCCATCCAGGAAGAACTGAATAACAGCAAAGAGCAACTGCGCAACCAGGAGAACCAGAAGGCTGCCCAATCGCAGCAAAAGGCCAGCCAGAAGATGCGCGAAATGTCGAGCCAGATGCAACAATCGATGTCGGGAATGCAGCAACAGCAAATGCAGGAAGACATCAATTCGCTGCGGCAATTACTCGAAAACCTCGTCGGCCTCTCTTTTGACCAGGAAGAACTGATCGACAATTTCGAGCAGGCCGAAATCAATACGCCGCGCTATGTAGAGCTCGTTCAGGAACAATTCAAGCTCCAGGAAGACTTCCGATTGGTTGAAGATAGCCTGCAGGCGCTGGCCAAGCGCGTTTTTCAGATTGAATCTTTTGTAACTGAAAAAGTTAGCGATATTAAAGGCGAGATGCGGTCTACCGTAGAGGAACTGGAAGAACGCCGCCAACCTCAGGCGGCCGAGCACCAGCAACGCGCAATGACCAATCTCAACGACCTGGCGCTCATGCTCAGCGAGACCATGGAAAACATGCAGCAGCAAATGTCGAGCATGATGTCGGCTGCCTCCTGCCCAAAACCCGGACAGCAGTCGATGCCTGGACAGCAGCCGAAGGATAAGATCAGCCAGGGGCAACAGCAACTCAATCAGGAGATGCAAAACATGCAGCAACGCATGGAACGGGGCGGCGAACGTGCCACCAGCAAGGAATTTGCCCAAATGGCAGCAAAACAGGCCGCCCTGCGGCGGGCACTCGAACAGAAGCAACAACAACTGCGGGAGCAAGGTAAAGGCAGTAAAGAGCTGCAGGATATGATCGAGGGCATGGACCGCGTCGAGGAGGAGCTCGTGAATAAGCGGCTGACCACTGAGATGCTCAACCGACAGCAGCAAATTTTGTCGCGCCTCCTGGAATACGAAAAAGCCGAGCGCGAGCGGCAACTCGACGAACAACGCAAATCAGAAACCGCCGAGCAACGCGAACGAAAAATGCCGCCCTCGATGGAAGAATACATCCGCCAACGCGAAGCGGAAGTCGAAATGTTCAAACGCGTATCTCCCACCCTCAAACCCTACTACAAGCGCCTGGTGGATGAATATTTTCAGTCGCTGCGTAGTGAAAGTGAATAAAAGAATCAACTATTTCATCCTTTTTGCCGTATAGGTCAGTGACGGGGCTAACATCCTATCGTCTTAACGTTCAGTCGTCTACGCTGGCATTGCGGGCTATATTTCATTGCCCCCTTGAACAGATGCTGTTATTTCGATATATTAACGATAGGTTGTCGATTAAATGAGTACACAATCTTATATGATAGAATTACAGTCTGACCCCCGTAACATTCGGCAGATTGAGCAACTCGTGCAGCTCATCGCAAAGAAGCACCGCCTAAGCAAAGACTTATACGCTAACCTGCTCATCACGCTAACCGAAGCCGTCAACAATGCGATGATTCACGGCAATCGGCGGGATCGATCCAAAAAAGTTAAGATATCCTTCAAGAAACTAAAAGATAGCCTGGCAGTTGTCGTCAGCGATCAGGGACGTGGCTTTGATTACCGCAGCATTCCCGATCCAACCAAGCCGGAAAATCTGACTAAAATTGGTGGTCGTGGTGTATTCCTCATTCACCAGTTGTCCGACCGGGTGCGCTACCAAAATGGTGGCTCTACCGTCGAAATGCGCTTTAAACTTTAGCCTTTTCTGCTTCTATGGAGGAGCATTCCTTTCCGCACTTTGAATCCGAAGCGGACGCCGCCATCGAATTCGAGACCATCGAACTCCCTTCTCCTCCATTGGATTACGACCTTCTCAGAAAGTGGATTGAACAAATACTCCTCCAGTACGGTGCTCGGTTGCACCACCTCCAATACGTATTTTGTACGGATGCCTACCTCCACCGGATCAACGTAGAATTTCTTCAACACGATACGCTCACGGATATCATTACGTTCCCCTATTCTTCATTTCCGAATATCCACGCCGACCTCTTTATCAGTCTCGAACGCGTGCAGGAAAATGCCGGAGAGACCGGCCATGCCTTCGAAGAGGAGTTGCATCGAGTGATGATCCACGGAGTACTGCATTTGTGTGGACTGGGCGATAAAACAAGGGAGGAAGCAGCGGCCATGCGAAAGGCAGAGGACGATGCGTTAGAACTACTAGCCAACAACAGAGCAGACTAACGCACCCTCCCTCTCAAACCCACCCACGCGCCTTCAAAACCATCCGTATTGTACTTACCTTCGCCGGCGAAGAACGGTGTTCACTTATGTAATCGTGACCAATGAACGTATTGAAATTCGGCGGATCGTCCATTGCATCAGCCGAGCGCATTCGGGGAGTGGTAGAAATCCTCAAGCGATACTACGCGGAAGGAGACCACTTTACAGTCGTTTTTTCCGCTCTGGGAGGGGTGACGGATCAGCTCATTCGAATGAGTGAAATTGCGGCGGAGGGCGATGATGCTTACATTCCGCTCTACGACGCCATAACCGAGCGCCACCAGCAGATCGTACAGACCCTGTTGCAACCGCCCCTCGCCGATGAAGTCGCCCTGCGCATTCGCGAAAGCCACGATGTACTGAAGAACTTGCTGTACGGCATTTTCCTCGTGCGGGAGGCTTCTCCACGAACCATGGATTATGTGCTCAGTTTCGGCGAGCGGTCTTCGGCGCACCTCATTGCCCAGGTACTGCGCCAGGAAGGAATCCCGGCCTCCTATCTCGACGCCAGAAAAATCATCAAGACCGATAAAAACTTCGGCAATGCCAAAGTAAACTTCAAGGAAACCTATCGGCGCGTTCGGGAGCATTATTCAGAAAACCCTGAAATACAGATAGTTACTGGATTTATTGGCTCCACCAAGGGGGGACTTACCAGCACCCTCGGCCGGGGCGGATCGGACTATACGGCTTCCCTCCTGGCGGCAGGGCTAGAGGCAGATAAGATCGAAATCTGGACCGATGTAGACGGTGTGCTGACCGCCGATCCCCGCCGGGTTAAGCGGGCTTTTACCATTCCCAGCATGACCTACGGGGAGGCCATGGAAATGTCGCACTTTGGGGCTAAAGTCATTTATCCGCCCACCCTACAACCGGCCATGCAGCGGCAGATTCCCCTTTACATCAAGAATACTTTCCGGCCGGACTTTGAGGGGACTCTCATTTCGGGAAAGCAAGATCAACACAGCCAGCAGGTTAAGGGCATTTCTTCGATCAATCAAATCGCACTGCTCAAGCTTTCGGGTAGTGGCCTGTTTGGGGTTCCGGGTACGGCCGCCCGCCTATTCAGTTCCCTGGCGCAGGCCGATATTAACATCATTCTGATCACGCAAGGCTCCAGTGAACACAGCATTAGCTTTGCCGTCAAGCCCGATGAGGCCAAGTACGCCAAGCAATGCGTGGAAGATGAATTCGAATACGAGCTGGAACGCCGGCAGGTCGATGCTGTCAAAATCGAAGAGGAGCTCTCGGTGGTAGCAATCATCGGCGAGCGCATCCGCGACCAACCGGGCATTGCCGGGCGCATGTTTCAGGCCCTCGGCCAGAACGGCATCAATGCTGTAGCTATCGCCCAGGGTTCCAGTGAGTTAAATATTTCGGTGGCCATTCCCATGGCCGACGAATCGAAGGCCCTCAATGCACTGCACGAGGCCTTCTTCCTCTCGCAGGTGAAAGAACTGCACCTCTTCATCGTCGGTGTGGGGCTAATTGGAGGTACCTTACTCAAGCAAATTCACCAGCAAGCGCGGTTGTTGCGCGATCATCGATCGCTGCTGATCAAGGTCGTTGGGTTGAGTAATACCAAAAAGATGGTATTCAACGAAGACGGGATCGATCTCTCCCGTTGGCGATCGATTCTGGACGAATCGGAGGTCAAAGCGGATTTACCGCTGTTCGTGGGGCGCATGAAGGAATTCAACCTCAGTAATACGGTCTTCATTGACAACACGGCCGACCAGCGGGTGGCCAGCTATTACGAATCGATCCTCGACCACAGTATTTCGATTTCCACCCCGAATAAAATCGCCACCTCGTCTTCTTACCTCCAGTACCAGCGGCTGCTGACCATCGCCAAGCGGCGCGGCGTCCACTTTTTGTACGAAACCAATGTCGGAGCGGGATTACCCGTAATTTCGACGCTCAATGATCTGATCAACTCGGGCGACCGCATTCTGAAGATTGAAGGCGTTTTGTCCGGCTCCTTATCCTATATCTTCAACCAGTTTGACGGCAGCCGTCCCTTTAGTGCCATCGTTCGGGAAGCACGCTCCCGGGGTTTCACCGAGCCGGATCCACGCGAGGATCTGGCGGGGCTGGACGTGCGCCGCAAGCTTATTATCCTGGCCCGCGAAACGGGCATTCCGCTGGAAGCTAGCGATGTGCACATCCAACCTATTCTTCCTGCGGAGGTGCAGGAAGCCGAAGATGTCGATCAGTTTTTCGAACGCCTGGAGGCGTTTGATCACCATTTCGAAGAAGGGCGCCGCGGGGCTACGCAGGCTGGAAAGGTACTACGCTTTATCGCCAAACTCGAAGAGGGACGCGCGAGCATTGCCCTGGAAGCGGTCGGAATGGAAAATCCCTTTTACACCCTGAGCGGCAGTGACAATATGATCGTATTCACCACCGATCGCTACCAGGAGCGCCCCTTGGTAGTGCGTGGCCCCGGTGCGGGTGCCGAGGTGACGGCCGCCGGTGTATTTGCCGAAATTATTCGCATAGGAAACTATCTAAGCTAAGTATGGCTGTACGTGAAATACGGGTATTCGCACCTGCCTCCGTGGCAAACGTAGCCGTCGGATTCGACGCGTTGGGTTTTGCAATCGATCTGCCCGGCGATGAAATCGTTGCCCGGCGCGTATCTGAACCGGGCCTGCGCATCGGTTGCATTACCGGTACGGGCGATAAGAGCCTCCCCACCGACATCGAACGCAATACGGCGGGTGTCGCTGCGGCTGCGCTGCTAGCCAGTCAGCCCGAATTGGATTTTGGCATCGAGTTGGACATCCACAAGCGCATGCCGTTTGGAAGCGGCCTGGGGAGCAGCGCAGCCAGTGCCGCCGGTGCGGTGGTGGCCGTCAATGCGCTACTCCCCCAACCACTGGCTCGTCAGGATCTGCTCCGCTTTGCCGTGCTCGGCGAGCAAGCGGCCGATGGTGCCTTCCACGCCGATAATGTTGGGCCTTCGCTCCTGGGTGGTATCTTGCTCATTCGGGATAACCCCACTCTGGACGTTCATTCTGTACCTTGCCCAACCGAATTGTGTGCAGCGGTCATCCATCCTAAAGTCGAAATATTAACCAAGGAAGCCCGCACGATTTTGCAGCCGGCTATTTCGCTTCAATTGGCCATCGAACAGGCGGCTAATATGGGCGGACTGGTGCTGGGGCTGTGCAACGGTGATTACGAGCTAATTGGCCGCTCCCTACAGGACCGCATGATCGAACCGCAACGAGCAAAGCTGATTCCCCACTTCTACGAGGTTCGGGAGGCGGCCCTATCGAAGGGGGCCCTCGGCTGTAGCATCAGCGGTGCCGGACCGAGTATTTTTGCACTTACCAGGGGCATGGAAACTGCCCGGGCAATAGGAGAAACCATGCAACGAGTGTTTCAGTCACATGCAATCGACTCCAGCGTATACGTTTCGGGTATCAATCACCGGGGGGTCGAATTGCTCCAATCTAGCTGACCGATGAAGCTGTATAGTACGAAAGACCGACAGCACGTAGTGGATTTGCGAGAGGCCGTGTTTCGGGGGCTGCCTCCGGACAATGGCCTGTACATGCCGGTAGAACTGCCGACACTGGCTCCTTCCTTTCTGTCATCCCTGCGAGATTTCAGCCTGGTTGAAATCGGATACGAAGTATGCCGGTCCCTTTTTGGCGATTATATTCCGGAATCCGACCTCCGGCAATTATTGGAGCAATCGCTTACCTTTCCGGCTCCGCTGGTACAACTGGACGACCACTATCACGTACTGGAGTTATTTCACGGGCCGAGTCTGGCATTTAAAGACTTTGGCGCTCGGTTCATGGCGCAATTAATGAGCTACTTCAACCGTGGAGAAGACCAAAAGCTCATCATTCTCGTAGCCACTTCGGGCGATACCGGCGGGGCCGTTGCAGCTGGTTTTCATCAAGCAGAGGGGATTGAAGTGGTCATTCTCTACCCGAAAGATAAGGTGAGCGCTTTACAGCAAAAACAACTCACCACCTTAGGAGGAAACGTGCGTGCCCTCGAAATCGAAGGGACCTTCGACGATTGCCAGGCGCTGGTCAAGCAGGCCTTCCTCGACGAGCCGCTGCGGGGCAAGCTCCGACTCAGCTCCGCCAATAGCATAAATATTGCCCGCCTCATTCCTCAGTCTTTCTATTACTTCGAAGCGTTCAAACAACTACCCGACCCGAAGGCACCTGCTGTGTTTTGTGTGCCCAGTGGAAACTTTGGCAATTTAACCGCCGGGTTATTTGCCGTACAGATGGGACTTCCGATACAGCACTTCATTGCCGCTACGAACCGCAACGACGTCGTACCGACCTACCTCCAGACCAACCGCTACCGACCCCGGCCCTCCGTGCGTACCCTTTCGAATGCAATGGACGTGGGCCGACCCAGCAACTTTGCCCGAATGGTCGATCTATACGGTCACCGCGGAGCCATTCAGGAAATAATGGAATCAGCCGTTTGGCAATCAATGCGCTCCCGCATCAGCGGATTTGCATTCAATGATGCCCAAACCGAAGCGGCCATCCAGGAAATAGCTGCGCGGTATGAATACACCATGGACCCCCACGGAGCGGTCGGATATTTGGCGCTAAAGGCCTTTTTCGAAACGCACCCGGAGTACGTAGGCGTCTTACTGGAAACAGCCCACCCCGCTAAATTCCTCCCCGACGTGGAGCGCATCCTGAACCGATCCATCGAAGTACCTGACCGACTTGCCGAACTCGCCGATCGAAAAGAAGATAAGCTCGAATTGACCACGGCCTACGAGCCCTTCCGATCCTTCCTTTTGGAGAATTACTTGTGATATTTCCGTGGAATGTTCCACGTGGAACATTCCACCTTCCTTCCACCCAATTGTTCCACGTGGAACACTCAAACCTCCTGGACAATTTATTGTTAGAGGAAAATGCAGACAAACTACCAAAACGCAAAGCTCGTACTCAATACCGATCAGTTGGAATCAGGTGCGGTTCGGTGGCGTAGCCCAAGCAATATTGCGCTCATCAAATACTGGGGAAAGCACGGCAATCAGCTACCGCAAAACCCCTCGATCAGCCTCACGCTCGATCGGGCTGCAACGGATACCACCCTGCACTTCGCACCACGCATAGGCGCAGACAATGATACCATCCAACTGGAATTTTTGTTCGAAGGCCAGGAGCAACCCGCTTTTCGCGAGCGCGTGGCTAAATATCTCACCTCCTTACTTCCGATCTTTCCCTTTTTGCGTCAGATCAACCTCCGCATCGAAACGAGCAATACGTTTCCGCATTCCTCCGGTATAGCCTCCTCTGCTTCGGGAATGAGCGCCCTGGCTTTGTGTCTTTGTTCATTGGAGCGGCTGTTCTTTGATTCGTTCGACTCCGATGCCGCTTTTCTTCGCAAAGCGAGTTATGTAGCCCGACTCGGTTCGGGTAGCGCCAGCCGCTCCATCTTTCCGATTGCTGCCGTTTGGGGGCAAACCGGCGAGATCGACGGTTCCTCCGACGAATTTGCCATTCCTTATCAATCGGGGCTGCATAAGGTCTTCACGTCTTTTCATGACGATATTTTGATCATTTCCCGAAAACAAAAAGCAGTGAGTAGCCGGGCCGGGCACCAACTAATGGAAAACAACGCCTACGCCGCCCCCCGCTATCAGCAGGCGCGCCAACGGCTCCTGCAACTGATACACGCGATGAAGCAAGGCGACCTGGAGCAATTCGGAACCCTCCTGGAGCTCGAAGCCTTTACCCTGCACGCGCTTATGATGGCCTCCTCTCCATCGGTCATGCTTTTGCTTCCCAACACGCTGGAGGCTATTCAACGCTTGCGCTCGTTTCGGACGGAATCCAACTGCCCGCTCTACTTTACACTCGATGCGGGCCCCAACCTGCACTTATTGTATCCCGATTCCGAAGCGGAACGCGTTCGGAAATTCGTGCGCGAATCCTTGCTACCACTCTGCGAAGACCAACATTACATCGCCGATCGAGTAGGAGAGGGGCCCCTATCGCTCGATCCAATCGAGACGGAAGAGTAATATGAAGCGCAACAGTTGGATTATTCTGGCGAGCCTGCTTCTGGGTAGCTGCCAACGATCGGTACCCGTCGATCGCCCCCCGCTGCAGAACTCGGCCTTCGATCGCAAGCTGACGCGTATGCTTCCGTTCGATACCAAATTAATGGGAGCCCGGGAAGTATACCGGAATCTGGGAGAAGTTCCTATCTTTGACGTTCGTTCTTGGGAAGAATACGAGGTAAGCCATTTGCCGACAGCGGTCTGGATGCCTTACCCCGACTTAAATCTCCACCTTCTTCACTCCTTTGCTTCCTCCGATACTATCATTTTATACTGTACTATTGGGTACCGGAGTGATCGCATGGGAGAAAAGTTACGGAAGGAAGGATACTCCCAGGTATACAATTTGTACGGCAGTATTTTTGCGTGGGCGGAACGGGGTCTGCCACTGGTCGACTCGAATGACCGCCCTACCAATCGCATTCATACCTTTAACAAACGCTGGAGCAAGTGGATGACTAACGACTCGCTCCGAACACAATGGTGAGTAACTATCTAGCAGAGCCCCAGCGATCCAAACACGAAGTACATGAGAGACTTGTTCGAAAAGTTTCAGAAGGACCGAGGCCCTCTCGGTCAGTATCAAGATGTGGCGCACGGCTATTTTGCCTTCCCGAAACTGGAGGGAGAGCTCGCTCCCCGGATGCGCTTTCAAGGGCGGGAAATGATTGTTTGGAGTATTAACAATTACCTCGGCCTCGGCAACCATCCGGAAGTACGCGAAGTGGATGCGCAGGCGGCAGCCGATTACGGCATGGCCTACCCAATGGGCGCACGCATCATGTCCGGAGAGACCAAGCACCACGAACAACTCGAAGCCGAATTGGCTGATTTCATTGAAAAGGAAGCCGTCCTGTTGCTCAATTACGGCTATCAGGGCATTCTTTCTATCGTGGATACGCTACTCGATCGCCGCGATATCGTCGTTTACGACAAAGAAGATCACGCTTGCATCTACGACGGTATCCGGATGCACCTGGGCAAGCGCTTGCCCTACGAGCACAACGATATCGAGAGCTTCCGCAAGCAAATTGCCAAGGCAGCCGTCATGGCAGAGGAAACCGGCGGCGGCATTCTGGTCGTCACGGAAGGGGTCTTTGGCATGCGCGGTGAGCAAGGTATTCTCAAGGAAATCGTCGAGTTTAAGAAGGAATACAATTTCCGCCTGCTCGTCGATGACGCCCACGGATTCGGTACTCTCGGTGAAAAAGGTATTGGTGCCGGTGAAGCACAAGGCGTGCAGGACGATATCGACCTCTACTTCAGTACCTTCGCCAAGTCGATGGCCGGTATCGGTGCCTTCGTAGGTGGTGACAAGGAAATCATCGACGTGCTTCGCTACAATCTGCGCTCGCAGGTATTCGCCAAATCGCTGCCCATGCCGATGGTGATCGGAGGCCTGAAGCGCCTGGAAATGCTGCGCAGCATGCCCGAATTGCGGGAGCGACTGTGGCGCAATGTCAATGCGCTGCAAAATGGTCTGCGCGAAGCTGGTTTCGATATCGGCGACACGACCGCCTGCGTTACTCCAGTCTACATGAAGGGTACCGTCGGTGAAGCGGGTGCATTGGTGCGCGACATCCGCGAAAACCACGGCATATTCTGTTCCGTGGTGCTCTACCCGATCATTCCGAAAGGGATGATTCTCCTGCGTTTGATTCCTACGGCTGCCCACAGCCTCGAAGATATCGAAGAAACGCTGGCCGCCTTCAAAGCCGTTCGCAAGAAGTTGGAGGCCGGTATTTACCTCGAAGAAGGGAAGGCGATTACTACTGATTAAGTTATAAACCTGGCAAGAATGGAAAAGCCCGGCTCTTTGCGGAGACCGGGCTTTTCGCGTGTAATGCGGTAGTTAGCCGTTGAAATAAGCGTCTAACAGGCTAAAAATCAGTTAATAATGAAGCGATCGGTGAAGATCCACTGACCATCGCGTTGCATACTCAGAAAATACGTGCCGCTCGGCAGATTGCCGACAGGTAGTTGTTCGATCTGATTACCAGGAGTAAAGCGAAGCTTTCGGCGGCTCACTACTGCACCTAACTGATTGATAATGAGCACCTCAGAAGAGAATGCTTCTTCCGATTGTACCTCTATCTGCACTTGTCCGGTGCGCACGATAGTAGGGTAGAGGGCGGCCTCGAATCCTCGTGGCTGGAAGTCTTCCAGGTTCGTAACGACTCCGCGGGTAATGACCACGGCTGCTCCCTCGCTAGCTGTATTGTTGCTGCCATCCGAAACGAGCACCCGGTGGTAGAGCGTCACCGTTGCTCCAACCGCTACGCTGGCGGATTCGAGTAATAGATCGACCGTGCCGAAATCGGTAGTGAAGAAGGTGTCCTGCCCCGTATTGGCGGCAAAAAGAACTGTTTCGAAATTTGCGTCTGCCGCCAACTGCCAGATGTAGGCAATCGAATCACTATCCATATCCATTGATCCGGCGTAGGTAGCGGTGAACGGTTCGGTAGGAAGACCGGCGAGCGTAATTGCCGCATTATCGGCCGGAGCCAAGATCATGGAAGTCTCCGGGAAGGTATTGGCTTCGCTGGTGAGTTGCCCCCGCACTGCTCCAGCCGGATTATCCACACTGTGAATATTGGCGTAATAGCGGCCATTGAATAAGGCATCGATTTGATCGGAGGTCAGCTCGAAGCGATTGCTATCCGCCAGATACACGCCGTTGCGCAGGTCATCACTTAAGTTGGTATTGAGCACAAAGACCACATCGCCGTTGCGCCCGGCAGCTGCCAAATGAAGGTGAGCACCAATATCGGTATTGAAGTCGCTTTGCAGGTCGTTGAAACTTCCCGTTACGGTGAGTGTCGTATCGTTCAACTCCAACTTGAGTCCTCCGAACGCCGTATCGTTGATAACCGGCGGCACTTCATTGATGGGTAATAAACTCGCGTGAAAATAGGAGGTGGCAAGCGGCAATAGCTGCCCGCGGATTTCTCCACCCGGTTGATCGGTAGTATGAATGTTGACGTAGAGATTGCGAGCCTTCAGCGAATCCACCAAGGTCGGTCGAAGGGCGTAGCGGTTACTATCGGCCAGCATGATGCCTCCGCGATTGTCGCCATCGATTTCCGTATTCAGGAACACCTGAATACCACCGTTGCTCCCGGCGTAATTGCTGTGAATGTGTGCACCACCGGCAATGTCGAAGGCAAAGTCGCTCTCCAGGCCGGAAAAGCTACCGACGATCACCGCAGTGGTATCTACTAACTCTACGGCTGCCATGCCGCCGCCGGCTGTATTGACCGGTGGGTTAGGCTCACTGGCACCGCTGAGCGGAATATTAAAGTAAGAGGTCGCCTCTGCCAATACGCTTCCGCGAATTTCGCCGGCCGGCTGATTGATGGAGTGTACGTTTACGTAGAAAAAGCGGTCCATTAGTGTATCGGCCAGGGTGCCGGCTGTATCGGCAAAGATATTTTCCGAGGCCGAAAAAACACCGCTGGTAGAGTCGCCCTCCGTAGTGGAAGCAAGTACCAGCACTACCGGACCATTCTGGCCGGGGTAACCGGCGTGCAAATGGGCACCGCCCAGGATATTGGCAGCCAGCGCGCTGCTCATTTCATTGAAAGAACCGGAAGCCACGATCAGATTCCCCGACAGCTCTACCTTGACCATCCCGTGCGCCCGCGTAGTTACGTCGGGAACTTCATTACTACCGGATAGATAAGCGGTGAAGGCCGCCTGGCTTTCGTTGAGCATCTGCCCGCGAATTTCGCCGGCACCGAAGTCGAAGGTGTGAATGTTGAGGTACACGCCACGGTCGAGCAGTAGTGATTTTTGTGCTGGCGTTAGCAAGAAGCGGTTGACAGAAGCGGCAAAAGAGCCGCCCAAAGTATCTCCATCGAAGGCCGGTACGAGCTGGATTTCTACCGGACCGTTCTGGCCGGCATAGCCGGCGTGCAAGTGCGCACCACCCAGGATGTTGATGTTGACCGGACTTTGCAGGCTCCCGAAGGTACCGCTCACGATCAGGGAATCGCCAATCACCTCACCGAGTACTTGCCCGGTGCCCGTGCTGGTTACCGCAGGGTATTCGTTACTGCCGCTCAGATGCGCCCGGAAGACCGCATCTGCCAGTGCGGTAACCTGCCCGCGCAGCTCACCCGACAAGCTGAACTCCGAGTGGATATTAACATAGATCTCCCGTGCACGGAGAGCAGTTACCTGCTCATTTGATAAGGTGTAAGTGTTATTAGCCGCGGTGAAGATTCCTCCGAAGTTATCCGCATCGAGGCTGACGGCCAGATTTTGGGTGATACCACCATTGGTACCTGCCAGGCCGAGGTGCAAATGCGCGCCACCCTGGATCTGGCTAGCAAAATCGCCCTGCAGATCGTCAAATGATCCGGTGACTACCAGTTCGTTGCCGTCCAGCTCGAGAATAACCGCGCCGCTTGCCTGCGTCATGACGGCAGGCACTTCGTTAGAACCAAGCAGCGTAGCACTGAAGTATTCTTTATCCGCCGGCAGCAGCTGGCCGCGGATTTCTCCGCCCTGAAACTGCTCGGTGTGGATGTTAACGTACAGCTGCCGTCTCTCCAACTGGTCGATTTCTCCTTGGGTGAGGCCAAAGGTATTATCCGCAGCTTCGATGGTTCCACCCAATAAATCGGGATCGGTATCGACGGTGATCGGAAATACGATGCCCCCGTTTTCGCCGGCGTACCCCAGGTGGATGTGGGCGCCTCCTGCGACGGTGGCGTCGAAGGGGCTGCTCAGGTTACTAAAAGCACCGGTCACAATCAGTTGGTCTCCGTCAAGCGTCGCCGTGACGGAACCGGTCCCGGAAGTAGCGACCGGCTGTACTTCCTGGTGGCCGTTCAGGCGGGCCGTGAAATTGGTCTGAGAAAGACCTAGCTGGCTAACCAGTAGTACGGCTAGCGCAGTGAAAAGCAGATGTGGTAATTTTCCCATCATAACTGTGTATTTAATTTTCTATGAAAGAATAATGAGGGGAGGCATCTGATAAGGATATCACCCGCTCTGTTAAGAGTGGCGATAACGCACCAGACAATTCCAAGGTCAAAGCCTAAGTGGTAGGTGATCGGTTGTGTTTAACACTAAGGTGGGGTCAATACTATTTGTAATGGGTAAACCGATTTTTTTCTAATAGGTTAGGTCGGATGCCCTACTTTTTGCGAAAGAAGTGATTTGTACAGTAATCTATAGTCCGATTTAAATACAAAAGCGAAAGGGCCAGATGGATTAGGCCCTTTCGCTTTTTGCTAGCTGCTGAAAGTAAGGACTAGCCATTGCCCATCACGCCACCTCTCCGAGTGACGTATCTGCCACCACCGCCGGTTGATTCCGTAAAACGATTTCCGCCGGTGCCAGTACCATCAGTTAGTGCCACACTGCGATTTCCGCCGGTGCCAACACCATCAGTTACCGCTACACTGCGATTTCCGCCGGAACCACTACCATCAGTTAATGCTATACTACGAATTCCACCACCACCGGTAGACTCAGTTTCCATCAAAAGAAGATGACTACCGATTTCGGTGCCTTCGGATAGGGCATCGGTGGTTGAGGTATGAAGTAGGCTAGCACCCATGCACAAAGCCACTACAAAAAGTACCGCATTGATTACTTGAGAGAATTTCATGGAGTATCAGGATTAAAGTAGATAATGAAATGGGTCAAGTGGAGTCGGGGAGTATTGTCCGCTTGTCCTATCTCTATATTGCAATAATTTGCTATCTGAAATCAAGCAGACTCGACGAGATGAGTATTTTTTTATATGAATACCAGGAAAATTGATCTGGAGGGACCTTCCTTGCCTCCCCGTTGGCAGGTAGGGTAGGGATTAAAAATGTTCATCAGATTAAGCAAACAATAGTAGGAAATTCCCGAATTAATACCTATTTTTATCTTCCCAACAAGGAAAACGCGAAATCTATAAAGTGCATCGCTAACTATTGCGATGTATAGATTTCCACATATTTATCCACAATTGTGGATTACTTTCCATCCGCCATCTGGTAGTCGACGAATAACAGCGCAGAGAGCAACAAGATAGCACCTGCCTGGTGAGCGACTCCGAGATCAACTGGTACCATACCTTTACTGCTGACAACCGTTGCAATTCCAAGTCCTACCTGAATAACTAACAGAGTTATCAACAGGTAATTCCCCGTGCGCAGTGCGCGGGAAATCGGCTTTTGAAAAAGCCGGTAAACGAAGTATAACAGCAAGACTGTCAATGCGTAAGCCACCGTCCGGTGCAGCAACTGAACGAGTGCGGGCAGAAACAGCCCGCTGTCGTAATCCACAATGTTTTCCACATTCCACATAGTAGGATCCTGCAGTACCGGTGGGATTAAATAGCCATTCATATCCGGCCAAGTCGGGTAGAACAAAGCGGCCTTTGCCCCCGACATAATTCCACCCAATACAATCTGGATGGCCAGCAGGCCAGTGAGGGTATATCCAAACAGTTTTAAACCTCGGTGTGGAAAAGCAGCAACTTCGGGCTGGAGTACTTTGAAGGTGGTCCACAAGAAATAGGCAAACAGGATGCAGGCCAGAGATAAATGCATGGTGAGCTTGTAGGCATTTACCCAGGGGCGGTCGATCAGGCCGCTGGCCACCATGATCCAGCCGAAGGAGGCCACAGTGGCTGCCAACGCAATAGTCACTCCCAATCGCCGCATGAGGGGCCTGTCGAGCCATCCCTTGCGCCAAAAGATGACAAAGGGGATGGCAAACACAAATCCCATCGAACGCGCCCACAGGCGGTGGAAATACTCCCAGAAGTAGATGAACTTGAAATCGGCCATCGACATCCCTTCGTTGATCTTCTCGTACTGCGGGGTTGCTTTGTACAGATCAAAGGCTTCGTCCCACTGAGCGGCGTTGAGGGGCGGCAGGGTGCCCGTGACGATTTCCCATTTGGTAATCGACAAGCCGGACCCCGTCAGGCGGGTAATCCCGCCAATAACCACCTGGCCAATGATCATGACCACTCCAATGATCATCCAGATGCGAACCGGTCGGGGATAGCGCTTCGTAGAGTCGGTGGCGGCATCGGATCGCTCCGGGGCTTTAGCTAGTACATCTTCCATCCTGATCGTTTTCTCGAATTGCGTTCGCAAAGGAAACAGGTGGAGCCTTTTTGCAGCATTGTGTTATGGTAATAGTATTGTTAATTTTAAAAAATTTTTTATCCCTATCATTATTATTAGGCGTGTGGATTTGGGGAAGGAAAGTAGTGTAAATTTTAGGTTAATTAAATGTTACTAGTTATGCGTAGTTAATCAACAGCTTCTCCACATACTAAGTGATTGACCATCATTCATTTGCCTATTTACCAACAACACCCAATTATTTTTCGACTGGAAAAGTCCATGTAAACTGCATGCTAATAACTTGTTAGAAACTGTGGAAAGGGGGCTAATAAGCCATTGTGGAAATAGGTGGAAACGGTGGAAAACGGGGAAAGTGGAAAAAAGAGCCAGCAGGATGTGGAAAGCATCGGGATTATCGACGGTTTTTTCCACAAACGGTTGATTTTTATAGTATCTGATTATCAGCACTTTAAGTTGTTTATCCACGCTTGTGTGGATAACGCATAACTGCCTCTTTTCCAACTATCAATAACTGCCCATGTGTGGCCGCTACTCCATTGTGCTAACCGAAGAAATGCTCCAACTGCAGTTTGGGGATGCGTTGCAGTTGCCTTCCGAGCTGCCGGAAAATTACAACGTGGCCCCGACCCAGCGTGGACTGGTATTGACCAACCGCGATCCGGACCGGCTACAACTGTTCAAGTGGGGCTTGGTGCCTTTCTGGGCCAAGGATACAAAAGGTGGCGCGCGCCTGATCAATGCCCGCAGCGAAAGTATTGCCGAGAAGCCTTCTTTCCGAAAACCCATTCGCGAAAAGCGGTGCCTGGTAATTGCCGACAGCTTTTACGAATGGAAGCGCAGCGGTTCGACCAAGCAACCCTTCCGCATCCTGCCGGCCGACGACCGCCTCCTCATCATGGCGGGCATCTGGGAACGCTGGAAACCCAAGGACGATCCGGAGGCCGATTATTTGTATAGCTATTCCATCATCACTGGCCCTCCCAACGCGGATGTGACCGGCCTCCACGATCGCATGCCCATGCTCCTCCAGGAATCGGAACAGCAATCTACCTGGCTAAGCAAAGATGCCGACCTGGATACCATTCTGGCCTTGCTTACGCCTCCTCCGGATGGTACCCTCCGAAGCTACCCCGTATCGACGGAGGTGAATAATGTGCGGAATAACGGACCGCAGCTGCATGATGCAATGCTTTAATGCGTTACTTTTTTACGCAGGGCAAAACTTAATTAGGGCAAACGCACCAAAATGGTCGGTACGATAGTTTTGGGCTTGCTTCTGTGTTGATAAGCGCGTATCTTTGCGGCACCATCCAATAACTGCCCTCGCGGCAGCCGTTCTCACAAAATAGCCCACGTTTTCACACGGCCGTTTCCATTGCTGGTAGCCGCGTGCGCCGCGCACGC
>CAZDET010000051.1:0-38514 GCA_964504335.1 uncultured Saprospiraceae bacterium | reverse complement strand
TAAAATAAAAGAAAACGGCCCGTTGGATTGGGATAATCTCCATCCAACGGGCCGTTTTCTATGTAAGGCCTGCTAGCTTTGTGCTCTAGCTACACAACACGCCTTGCGAGAGAATAGCTCCCAGCATTTCGGCGGTGATTGGCTTGTCGAGAATATCGATGACTCGAGGCAACTCCTTTACTCGCTGAATGTCCCGTTTAGTTCGGTGTGCAGTGGTAAGAAAAAGACGCGGAAAGGTGTTTCCTTCATAGACTTCCTCCAGTTCTTCCACCAAATCAAATCCACTCATTGTGGGCATATTGATATCGGTGATGATGACCGAAGGAAGCTCGTTCCTGTTGGAATCACGCAGATCATCCAGTACAGAATCCGGACAATCGTAGATCCGGACGTCCAAGTCCGGAAAATGCTGCTGCTGCAGGAAAGAAAAGTAGGTTCGGTCAATAACCGTATTCTCTATGTAGATCAATTGAAGCATTGCCGTACGTTCGTGCAAAAATGAACTCGCGCGATCGCAAATATACCGGCACCTTCCGGAACGATCGACACGATATGGGCATCATGTTCGTATGCAGGAGTACTATTTGGCTGTTCTCGTCCAATTCTGGCTTGGATTGTCCTTTTGCCACGCAAGATAGTCCCATCGTCGGATGGACGATGGGACAATTCCAGAAGATTTGTGACAGGCTAATTGCTTATCGCCAGGTTATCACTTTACTGGTTACCGACTTATTCGGCAGGTACCAATCGACCTGGGACGCACCGGAAGATGTAACCCAAGTATCGAATGAAGTATAACTCGTTCTCACGTTTATCCGTTCGGCCGGATAGGTAAAGGTGGTAGGGAAGCTCAAGCCCCAGGGGAAGTTATTCTCGTCGAGGTAGTATTTTCCCTGTGCACTTTGGCTCCGGTCGCTTCGGGTACCGAAATAGGTGGGATCCACCAAATCCGTAGGCGGATAGTTCATCAGATGGATCTCCCGCCCGCGGTCGCCCGCCGAAAAGATGAAGGGATTGATCAGGCCAATCTCCGCGGTGGAGGCAGGGCTATTCAACTTAATATCAACGGTGATGGTATCCGGCGAGAGCAACGATCGGTTTTGCAGCGTATTAATAGGCTGCCGGGTTGTAACCGGCCCAAACAGAGCGTGACCATCATCAAACACGACGATAACCGCTTTGCGCTGGCCCGACTCACAGCCGTTTGCCAGGGTGCTTATGCTACTGGCTTCGGTGCCCGTCACCGACTGAATCTTGCTAGGCGTTAGTCCCTCCAGCGAGAAGCCGAAACCGTTTTCCCAGGCAGCTCCGATAGATTTCACTACGAAGGTTGCCTCGATGTCCGTTACCTTCCCTCCCGAATTGAGCGTAAAATTATAAGCATAATCGATGACCACGTCATTGAAGTCATAGTCTCCCAGATCCGGCCACTTGTCCTCGAAGGCGTAGGTACCGGTATTGCCCGCCCCCAGCGGAAGGCTGGTCGGTACGACCTCGATGTTGGGATCGTCCGGACTCTCGTCGAGCAAATCGGGGGTACCGTCGTTGTCAGTGTCCGTAATCAGATCGAAGGGAGAGGGAGCTAATACACAGGCAGCACCGTCGTTGTTCGAGGTAGTCCCTCCGGTTGATATATGCCTGAAATTAAAGGGGTTACCCGAATCGTCTACTTCCGAAAAGAAGATGCGGCCGCCATTGTTTTCGCTGAAAAAGAGGTAGCCTTCCACATCCGACCAAACGGCCCCAACCGTCACATTTCCAGTGATGTTACCGAAATCCCCTACCATGCCGATTGTTTTGGCAGTGGGGTCAATTCGGATTACGTTGCCCGTCTGATCTAGCGAATAATATACATTCTGCTCGTGGTGATAGGCAATATCGTAAATATTGGAGACGCTGGTGGTAGCTGTCAGGGGTATGAAAGTGGCGGTCTTCACGGAGTCAAATGCCGAGACATCAATTTGGGCCAATGTCCAGGTTCCATTTATTTTATTAATAATCGTCAGGTTACCGTCCAGATCGAAGTCGCTTCGGTAAGAGTAGCCTCCCCCGGTCATATTGGTAACCGCCCCCAGGTTGGTTTCTGCTCCCGTATCCTTGTTGATGAGCCACAACTCGTTATCGTTTCCATTGCGGCTGATGCCGTACAGCTCGCCATCTTCAGTATTGAGGCCAATACCGTTGAAATTTCTACTGGCACTACCGATTGTGACGTACGTTCCATCAATCGGATTAAGCTGCTTGAGGGTATTGCCCAATACCTGGTAAAATTTGACCGGGCAGTTGTCATTTTCCACATTGTACAAGGATTGCAGCATCTCGTAGAGTTCGTAGGCGCCGTTCGTTTGGGGGTCCTCTCCCCACTGATAGGTAGAGCCGCCGCTGCGGGGCTCAACCCGATTGAGACTCGACAACGGAATCACCTGGGCCATCGGAATATCCCGCTCCGTGGTGTAAGCAATCACTTCCCGCTGGGTAGCCGGCAGGCTGAGCTGCAAATCAAATTGCCCGTTTTCGTCCGATAGAATCTTCGACAACAACCGGCCACCATCCTTCGGTCTGGCAGAGTAGACCCAGAAGGGAACTCCTTCCGCGGGCCGCCCGTCCGGATAGTGCACCTCCACGGAAAACTGATAATCGTATACCATGTCAAAATCAAATCCTTCGGGTGCCACGAGCGCGTCTTCCTCTTCCGGATTTCCCGCGTCGGGCTCGATCTCCGGAGGATCGACTTTAAAACAGGCTGTGAGCAACAACAACGGCAGCAGGGTCAAGATGACGTATTTCATACGGGATTATAGCTTGTTGAAACGTCTGCAAAAATTAGCTTACTCTATCCGGATGGCCGGAAGAGTACCAGATTCACCTCAAAGGTCTTCAATCAGAAAAATTTACCCCCCCGGTCTTCGGAGTTTGGCAGGAATTGGTCGGAGATTGGTAGAATTGAATCGATAAGCTGTAGCCAGCTCTTATTTGCATTTATTCTAATATATCACTTTAACATTCAATGTAGTAACAAATGCCTTACCTGCCACGTATGTAATAAGCAATCGAATAAAAAGAACGTCCCCTACTAGGCAAACACGAACTGCACAATCTCAGGATAGTCACCTTTTAACAGATTGTAATGTTCTTATCGAGAAACACAAAAACACGGAGTGCACAACAGCCGGCGGTTCGATTTCCTATTGAGTTCAACCCAAAAATTGTGCAGCGAATGTATCAGGGCAATTATACCCACTACCGCTACATGCTTCAGTTATTTACGGAAAGTATTCCCGAGGAGGTTCAATCGCTCGATGCGGCCATCCGGGAAGAAAACTGGAAGCAGGCGGCCTCCATTGCCCACAGTATCAAGCCGAATTTTGCGATGGTAGGACTTGATAACCTCTACCACACCGTCAGTCGACTAGAATCGATGCTCCAGGGTCAACCACAATGCTCCGTGGTATCACCGACCATGCACAAGGTAAACCGCCAACTAACTGCGGCTCTGCTGGTGGCCCGGCAATTACAGAAGGAGCTTCGCCGTTATGCCTAGAAATAATGAGCCTGGAAGGCCGATTGTTACATGGAATTACGCTGTTTGATTGTTGATGATGACGAAATGGCCCGTCAATCGCTTTTGCTGCACTGTCAAAAAATTGACGGCCTGGATGTGGTAGATACCTGCAAAAATGCCTCGGAAGTCGTCGAGTTTCTCGACAAAAACTGGGTCGACTTTCTCTTCCTGGATATCGAAATGCCCGGCTGGAGTGGGATGGATTTGGTGCGCCAGACCGTTCAACTTCCGTACATCGTGTTTGTATCTTCCAAAACGGAACACGCCGTCGATGCATTCGAATTTAAGGATCGCGTCGTTGACTTTGTAGGGAAGCCCCCTACCCTAGCCCGGCTGAAAATGGCCGTGGATCGGGTGCGCGCTTCGACGCGTGCCGAAGACCCGCCCCAGATTGGAGAGCAATTGTTCATTCGCTCGAACGGGCGGATTGTTCGCATCGAAATCGACGACTTGCTCTACATCGAAACAGTAGGCGACTACGTAAGCTTCCAGACGGGCCAGGGTCAGTACCTCGTTCATTCTACGCTCAAACGAGTAGACCAACGCCTGCAGCACCCCCAGCTGATGAAGGTGCATCGGTCGTTTATTATCAACCTGAGCAAGATCAAGGACATCGAAGAAAACACCATTGTCATCGATCGAAAAGTAATCCCCGTCTCCCGGCAGTTCAAGCCTTTGTTGCTCAAGCGGATCGATCCTATTTAATCCTCAACCAATCCAGACGATGTCGGATTCGCTTTTTTTCGCATCGTGTGATTCAATTTTGGTGAAGAAGTGCCCGATTCGCTTTCCTTCCCGCAGTAAGCGCTGCACGAAGTTTTTCCACAGACCTCCGGTATGCGCGTAGCGGTTGGATGTGATCGGACTGCGCCGCCAGTCGCGGATTAGATGCAGTTTACCAAACTGTTGTAGTTCATAAGCAATCCGGCCATCCTCCCCGCGGTAAAAACCAATGCGCCCATCGGCTTGCACGACGCGCGTGTCGTAGCCTACCTGCTGCGCGTATTTAGTGCGCATTACCAGGCTACAACCCGTAGCATTTAAATAGGGCCGCTTGATTTGATTGAGCTCGCGCAAAACCCGTCGAGACACATTGTAGACCAGATCGCTAAACGTGCGTGTCTTGAAGTAGTAGACGGGGTACGCACAAACGACTTCGGGACGATTCTCCAACGTATCGACCATTAGCTGCAACCACCCGGGGGGATAGTAGGTATCGGCATCGGCGCTGATGGTGAATTCGGTAGTGCAACGCTCCAACCCGAACTGGCGCGCCGAACCAGGGCCAGGCCGCTCACAGTAGACGCACTCGATGCCAAGTTCGCGCACCACTTCCGCGGTTCGATCGGTGGATCGGTTATCGACCACCAAAATATCGAACCCAAAATCCGTGACCTGCTGCTGGATGGACCGAAGCGTAGGGCCAATGTATTTTTCTTCATTATAAGCGATGACTACTACTGTAGCCAATGGACTTTTTTCGGTGGTCATGATGAATTTTGGATAATGTTTCGAATTGAAATTTGATGTATTACAGCCTTTCCACCACGGGTACAGCCCGCTGGGCACGCTCCCAGGTCACCTTCTGGCGGCCCCGTAAGTAGCGCCAGAATCCGCGTACCACCGACAGGTGCATCATCAGAATAAAGGCCGCCAAATGCGTGCCGGGCAATTGGCGATCTTCGGGTAAATAGTATCCGAGAAGGGCCCATCCGTAGGCTGCAACTTGTACGAAAAAGAATACCGTGTAACAGCCTCCAACTTGCAGAGCCGCCAATCCACTTGCCGGCAGCAACAAAAAGAAGGACAAGGGTGCCAACGTCCAGCGCAACACCCGATGTGATAGCACCTGAATGCTAAAAAATCCAAAGCGAAACGGATTGAGCAGTTGCCGCATCCGCCAACTTGCCTGAAACCCTCCGGCGGCAATCCGGATTTTGCGCTTTTGCTCTTCGCGCAGGCTGGCCGAACCGGTCTCCAGGGCGTAGGCATTCGGCGCATAGGCGACCCGATACCCCAGGCTGTTGATTCTCAGTGAAATGTAGTAATCTTCGATGATGCTGTCGGCTGGTACTTCTTCAAACACCGAGGTGCGGAGTGCCATCAACTCTCCGGCAGCCCCGGTAACGGAGTACAAATTGGCATCCCAGGCTTTGAGCTGCGATTCGTAGCGCCAGTACATGCCCTCTCCCGCAGAGGCTCCCGCTTCGGTATCGGGCACCTGCACGCGCTTTTCGCCAGCGACGCCGCCTACATCAACTTGCTGAAAGGGGCGCACCAGCTCCCGGATGGCAGCTCGATTGAGCATGGCGTTCGCATCCGTGATGATTGTAATTTCACCGGTGAGAAACCGCCTGGCCCGATTGAGGGCTCCGACTTTCCCAGAGCGCTTCGACTGGTGCAGGGCCTCTACCCGATCAGCATCCGCTGCAATGCGGGGCGATGCATCCGTCGAACCATCCGTTATAACGATGATTTGCAACAGCTCTTCCGGATAATCCAGTGCCAGGGTATTATCAATTTTTTGTGCCAGAATATCTTCCTCGTTCCAGGCGGGAATCACTACTGAAACAGTGGGCAATTTGGCATCCGGCAAATCCTGTAGCTCGGCCGGCTTTCGCCGCAATATATTGAGCAATCCAATTAGTAGACCATAGCCAATATAGGTATAGCCCATAATGGCTGCGCACACCCAAAATACCGTTTCCATACATCTATTATTTCATCGTTCAGGAATGAATCAATCGGAACCCAAAGCGGCCAAAAAGCGCATCTCCTACTGCTTGCGCCAGGGCCCGGGCGTGCTTAATCCGGCCTTGCCGGCGCAACCGAAACCAATGGAGCGGAAAGGCCGCCATCAGGTAATAGAGGGTAAATGCCTGTCTGCGGAAGGGCCCCTCCGCGCACTGCCACATAAACTGCAGGCGATTGCGGTGGAGGTAGTAAGTCTTGAGTGGGGAGTCGCGGCCGGTGCTGAGACTGGCCTTGTGCAGCACTTTGGCAATTGGATGTACCTGAATGCGGTAGCCCGCCCGGCGAATTCGTACCGACCAGGCGAGTTCTTCATAATACAAAAAAAACGATTCGGGCATATTGCCTACGCGTTCCCACACTTCGCGGCGCAACAGCATAGCCGCCCCGTGGGCGTAGGGAGTATCGCATGTCTCGGTAAACTGGCCCAAGTCCGTTTCTCGGTGCCCGATGATTCGGTTGCGCCCCCAGGCATCGACTGCCGTAAAGCCGGCATATTGAATAATCTCCGGGCGCTCGTAGTAGCATATCATCGGAGAAATAGCGCCCACGGAATCGTCTTCGAATGGACGCAGGCACTCCCGGAAAAACCCTTCCGATACTTCCGTGTCGTTATTCAATAGAAACAAGTACTGGCCATTCGCCATCGCCATTCCCTGATTGTTGGCCGCGGCAAAGCCGACATTGTCCGCATTAACCCGAACCTGCACTTTTGGTGAAATCGCTTCGAATTCAGCCCGACAATCCTTCTGGGGGGCATTGTCGATTAAGATGATTTCCAGATCCTGAAAGGACTGTCGGCAGATAGAGCGCAGTAAATCCATTGTAGCCTCTGGCTGCCGGTAGTTTACCGTAATCACACTGATCGTAGGTCGTTCCATGTGTTAATAGGTTTTTTGACCGAGTACGTAAATGGCATTTCCCTTTTGGGTGAGTCGAGCCCGCAGCCCAATATGAATCAGCAACTTGGCAACAGGCAGTACCAGGAGATACAATACCAGGCTTTTTCTGCGGCTGAGCCAGGCAATTTCCCAGGCAAATCGGGCTACGAGCCCATCGGTGCGGCGGCTATCCACGATTTCGAAGCCGCACGCTTCCATTCGGTCCTCCAGGTCGGGTAGATCGAACACTCTGCCGGGCAATCTTTGCGCAGCACGGGCCTCTGCCTCCGCAAACCACTTGCGGGGCAGCACGGTCCGTTGGGTCTTATTCGACATGCGGATCAGGAAATACCCCCCTGGGAGCAATCGATCGTAGACCTCCTGAAAGGGCATATCCGCCTCAGGGATGTAGGAAAAGGTGTTGTTGGCAAAAATGAAATCGAACACAGCAGCGGAGGGCAGTTGCCCGACGGGTTGGCATTGAATCTGGATCTGCTCTTCGAAGCGCGTGCCGTCGATGTTGTTCGCCAATTTATCACAGGCGACCGGGTCGATATCGAGGGCCACCACCTGTATGTCGGGCACCAAATCGGCTAACAATAGGCTGTACGTGCCCTGCCCGCAGCCCAGATCCAATACCCGTTGCCAGTTTTCAAAAGATAACTGGCGGATAATGCGCCGAAAGATTTGTGCCCGGGCGTATTCGCCTAGCCGGGTATATCCCATCAACCGGGCAACAACCCGCTTGATCCAGGATTGTTGTTTTAAATTCGAATTCGTGCGATAGCTTAGTCTAACGAATGCCTGGGCCATACGACCATCGTTTTGGAAGTTGGAATAATAGGTGTCGGTAAATGGGTAGAATGCCCGAAAAGGCGGCTCGAACGGGTAATCGAATCCGACGGCGTAAAGCGAGCTGCCCGGCGACAATAGTGAGCCACGTAGCCAGTGCCGTAGCAACGCCCGCTCCCAGATAGCCATAAGCAGGAACAAGCGCCAGATTCAGCAGAATGTTGAGCAACAAGCTCAGCCACATGATGCGAAAATTAAGGCGCGGCCAACCTGCTGCATCCAGCACAATTCCAAAGACCCGTCCGAAGGGCTTTATCAAACCCATCGTGGCCAGCACGCGCAAGACGGTTGCCACTTCCCGGTAGGCCGGTCCGGCGAGCACTTCAACGATCCAGGGAGCCAAAATGAAAACGAGAACGGCAGCCGGCAAGCTAATAGCCAACATCAGTGAAAGCGGTTCTTGAAGTAATCTGGGAGCGAGTCGTTGGTTTTTCAGGGTGGCGCTCAGCCGGGGGTAGCTCACCTGTGCAACTACGTTGAGCGGCAATTCCATGTAGTTGTTTATCCGAGTAGCCACACTGTACATCCCCACCGCCACCGGCGGACAGAAGTAGCCGATGATCAACAGATCCATTTTCAGGTACAGCATAGAGCCCATACTGCTGGCGGTACTGTACTTTCCAAATTGAATCAACTGTCGCATCCAGGAGCCCAGCGGCCGCACCCGTGGCCAAACACTGCGGGTGGCCAGCATGCCCGCTCCGTAAGCAGCTATCTGCAAGTACTGCAACGCTACTAAATCAGCGACCGGAGAGAAATAACCCAACACCCCCACGGCTATGGCCCAGGTCAAGCTTTGCGCCACGGCACCATTGCGGACCCGATCGAAGCGGTCGTGCCCCATGTGGGAAATTTGAAACATCTGGAAAATCGCTGCGCCAATAGCGACCAGCGGATAGCCAAGGGCAAGCGGACCTAGATTGGGCATTTCCCAGTATCTCGCCAGCAATGGAAACGTCGCCGCTACCAAAAGAGCAAGCACGATCGTCAGGCCTGCCTGTAGTGCCCAGGCCGCACTTAATATGGACGCCTCCGAATCCGGTTCGCGCCGAATCAGCCGGATCATGCCATTTTGAATAAAGGAAGTTTGAAATTTCTCAATCAACGTGTGAATCAGAAAATAAAAACTCCATTCGCCCATCTGAGCCGGGCTCAGGTAGCGAACCAGCACCAGAAAAGCGAGCATTTGCAGGCCCATGGGTAGCATCTTTGCTACGAAATTGTGCCCGACCTGCCTAAGCTGCATCCCTTAAAATTTGATAGTAAACCGACTCGGTTTGTTGAGCAATGGCCTTCCAGTTATACGTTTCCAATACGTGCTTGCGGCCATTCCGACCCATAGCATCCGCCAATTGCGGGTTCTCGTAAAGGCGGTTAATTCCCTCCGCGAGTTTTTGGGCATCGCCCACCGGCACTCGTAAACCGTTGTATTCGTGTAGTACTACGCCGGAAGTTCCCGGAATGTCCGTGCAGATAACCGGCCGGCCACAGTAGTTGGCTTCCATCAATACGATCCCCTGGCTTTCCATTTCGGAGGGCAACACCATTACCAGTGCCTCCGCCATGCGCCGATAGACTTCCGCTTGCGGCAGACTGCCCAGAAGGCGCACTTGCTGCCAATCGTGCTGATCAATTTGTGCCTGTAGCGACGGTCGCAACGGCCCGTCGCCAATAATTTCAACTTCCAGATCAGGACGCAAAAACGGTACGGCATCCATCAATACGTCGAGCCGTTTGATCGGAAACAAACGCCCGACAAACACCACCTTTCGGTAATTGACCGTGCCGGTGGGAACTTCCATCTCCCGAATGCCATTGGGAATAATCTCTAGCGCATGATTGGATCCGTAGGTAGACCGTACCATTTCCGCCATAGCATCGCTCACACAAATACGGGCGCGGCAGCGCTCCAGCGGGTTGCGCTCCAGCTGGCGGCTCAAGCGATCGCGCAGATAGTTATCCAGGCTCTGCGTGGGTATCCGCTCGTAGCGGTGCAGGCCATGATACGTAACCACGCCCGGTATGATGCGAAGCGATCGATTGGAAACGAGCCCCCCGCTGCGCCCCTGTAAATGGACCACGTCAAACTCCGCTCCGTGCCGGAGCAACCACTGGTCTACTGCCAGATTGAACGCCAGCTCATCGGCCGTGCGCGCCACCAGCGGCAGGCGGCGCCCCGGAAAATAGGGCAGCCGGAGCACACGCCGCCCCTCGATCCATTCTTCCTGCAGCGGCTTGTGAAACGCACCCCCCGAGAGCAAGGTGACCCGGTGGCCAAGGCGCAACAGCGCCTCGCTCAACGCCCACACGTGGGTTTGGATGCCACCGGCGTAGGTATCCGGCAGCGACTTACAAACCATTAGAATATTCAGCAGTTTCTTCTTCATCGCGTTTTTTTGCCTCACTCATTGCCCGGCGATAGCCAATAAAGAAGCCGATCCAGGCGAAAATCATAATAATGTTCCAGGGCATTCCTTCTCCCATCTCCAATCTCTTTTATCAGGCCACCAACTTCGTCGGTACCTGCTGTTTTGCGTCGGAAAGACCAAAATCAACCCGTCCACGCTCCGTCATGCAGAAGGTGTTAAGGCTTCCCTTGCCTTCCTCAAACCGCCCGTTTTCGAAGCGGTAAAACCGGTAACCTAAGCCGCGGAGAAAGTCCATCAAATCGGGTTGAATGCTTTCAATTAGCAGGGTGGGTTGGTGGCTACGAAGCGTTTCCACGCCGCCTTGCAACACCTGCAATTCGAATCCCTGGACGTCAATTTTGATGAAATCGGGCGCCAACTGAAAATCATCGAGGCGCTTGACTGTACACACCTCCTCGCGGATGGTCAGCAGTTTTTCCCGAAAGTTCCACAAGCGATGAACCAGCCAACTGGCCGCAGCCTCCCGTTTGAAAGAAGCCAGGCCGTCGAACATCCATTGGCGGTAAAAGGGAATGAATAGCGAAAACCGCGACGGCTGATCGCCGAGCCCGCATTCGTGCAACACGACATTCTCCCGATGTCCGTGGGTTCGCTGCAGCTTATCGAAAATTAGCGGATTGGGCTCAAAGCCGATGATGGTACTTGCCCCTTCGTAGCCAATCAACATCGATTGAATGGCTTCTCCCCGGTTGGAGCCGATATCGAGAAAAACACGTTCTTTCCCCTTTTTCAATAGCCCTAAAGCATCGAAATCCGGATCGTGGGTCTGCTGGCGTAGGGCACGCAAACCAAATTGAAATTGATACCGCAGGTCCTGAAGGAAGGGAAGACGGGTCTGCAACGCCCGTATAAAAAATTTGGGCCCTTTATTCATGAATATTGAATTTTAAATTCGAAACTTCTATTCGTTGGTCGTACCGTGGGGCGTGTGAATGAAGGTGCGATTGGCCCCGGAAAGGTGTGCTACCGCTCGCAACGTTTGCCAGGCAATACCGGGTAATTGCAGCAGTGCTTTCCACCCTCCATTGCCCCAGAAACTACGGGGAATGGCGAGGCTCATTCCGATGACATTAGCCGCAAAAACAGTGGTCCAGAAGATTGGAAACCAGCCGGTCATCCAGGCACCTGCGGTTAATACGGCCAGAAAAACGGGAAGCAGTAGTCGGGGCGGCAATGCCATCTGAGCCACGCGGTGAAAGCAATCAACATTCCCCCGCCCCAATTGGCGGACCGCCAGGGGCCAAAAGCGGCGCAGGTTGGCATACTGAGCCGACAACCACCGCCGCCGTTGGCGGTAGAAATGATCTCCCCGACTTACTTTTTCGTCAAACACCTGTGCCTCGGGAGCGTAGCGCAGAAAGACTCCCCGGCTGGTAAGTTGAACTTCCATTTCCTTATCAAACCCACCGACGGCCTGATTTTCTGCCATCACTTCGCGGAAGAGATTGTATTCGAACGCCATTCCCGACCCGGCCAGGCGAGCCGACAGCCCAAGGCGGTTGTGGCCGGCGCAGTAGATACGGTTATTAACGGCCTCGCTCAATCCGTCCAGTACGGCCGTGTGGGTATGGCCGTTCTTTGCCACCCGCTGTCCCTGAACAGCCCGATCACCTGCTTCAAAACGTTGATTGAGGTGCCGGAGAAAAGAGCGCTCCATAACATTGTCCGCATCGAGAATCAGGGCAACATCGTGGTCTTCAGGAAGGGCTCTCAGTGCCGCATTCAAGGCTTTCACTTTAGTCGACTGCTCGAATTGTACTTCCACAACCGAGATGGGAAGTTCCCGCAACCGATCCAGAGTCGCCGGTTGCAACTGATCGGCGATTACACACACTTTGTAGCGATCGGAGGGATAATTCTGGTTCAGGGCAGCGCGCGCCGAGTCCACGATTACCGCATCTTCCTTATAGGCCGGTATCAGAACTAGTATCTTGCGCAGATGCACAATTGCCCTCCTGGAGCGCCGCCGTTCCGGAACCAGGGCCGCCACGGAGAATAACAGCGTGAATCCTCCCGCGTAAGCCAGGTATACTCCCAGCAAGCCGCAAATCAAAATTGAAATCATTTCCATTGGTACTCATGGTTGCGGGAGAGTGTGGTTGATTCATTATTGGATGGACATCTTGCGCTTTTCCGCCTCTAATCGGTCCGCCTCGCGCCGGCGTTCCTGCCTCATTGCTTCCAACTGTCGGTCATAGTGTGGAGACATAATCATCATGGCAATGAGGACATTCAGGATAGTGCCGGTGGGAGCCACCCCAAATACTTGATTTCCGTAGCTGGCTAGTAGAATCCCCCCCAGCCCGGCGTGCATGGCCATTACTTTTTGTCTTAGTTCTTTATCTCGGAGGGTCCAGATGATTCCAAATCCTTTCCCCATATAGAAAAACAGTATACCCAGGTGCAGACTGATCCCGACAATCCCGGTCTCTGCCCAGGTCTTCACGTACCAGCTGTCGGTCGGGGTTTGGGCCAGCAGTGTCCAGGGCGAGAAGCGCTCCCCCCAGAAGCCCGCCGATCCAACGCCGCCGCCCAGCGGACGGCTTTTGAGGTAGCGGGCAAAGGTGCGTTGGTTTTTGAGCCGTTCCATCAGCGAAGGGTCGTTGGGGTCCATCGCCGAGCGCATGCGGCCGACCGCCTGCACATTCTGGAACATGAAGGTATATTTGAGCACGAAGAATACCGTAAAAAAGAGTATCGCGCCGGGAATGAGAATTTTCAAATTACGCGTAGCAATAAGGTAAATAATCACACCTGCCCCAGGCACCGCCAGCGCTCCCCGGGTACCCGAAATACCGAATCCGACCAGACAAGAAATACAAACCACCAGGTAAAAAATCCGCTTTGGAAAGGTACAGGGGCCCACAAAAAGGATTCCCGCCATCGTGAAGATCATCGCCATCGAAGCACCGTACTGCCCGGCATCCGAATAAAAGGAAAAGGTCCGCAGTACGCCGAACAACACGTGCGTGACGTGCGCTTCGGTACCGTACAGCCAGCGATCCTCCCAGGGGTCGAGCCCGATGAACCGCTGCCGCATCCCCCAAAAGGCAGCCGCCAGTGAAAACCACAGAATGATGTTCATCACCCGGTCGACATCCTTGTAGCTCCGCAAATAGGTAGTCACCAGCACAAACGTCATTAACTGATAAAACCCTACGGTACGCATGGCGTAAAACCAGGCCACAAAACTCTGCGCCTCCGGGTTGATAATCTCCAAAACAATCAGCCCGTACCAGAGGGCACTCGATTTGACGGCATCATTATTTACCCCGCTAAAATCGTGCTCGTACGTCTGCTTGGCAATCCAGCCCAAGATTCCGAGAAAAAGAACCCCGTCAACGATTAGCCCGTACTGCGGGCCAGGGACATATCGGCCGATACCACCGACGATAAACCCCCAAACCAATACGAAATAGGCAGCAGCCCGTGGATTGGAAATGAAGTAACCCGCCACCATCAGACCAATGGGACCTCCAAGTGCCAACACGCCGATCATCAGCCCCACCTTCGAAATCGCAATACCCAACAGGCCGCTCGCCAGGTACAAACCCAACAGCAGCAGTAGCTCGTTGCGGCGAAGGATGGCCATATGGTCGCGTACGTTCGGCATAAATCCTTTCAGAGAATTCGCAATTAAATATCCTGGCTTTTCGGGTTTGGTGAGGCCGGTTTTAGATTATTGGGGCCCTGCGCCCCTTTTTCGGAAGCGATTGCCGGTTTTCGGGATGCAATCTTCCGAGCCCGAGGAAGTCCATTAGGCATTCCGCCCGACCCGCCCAGGTTTGTTGGGCAGCAAAGGTCTTTCGGGCTTGGATATTTTGGATTTCCTGCGGCTCTAAGGCATAAGCCAGTCCTTCTAAAAAGGAATCCGTAGAATCCGCCAGATGCGCCCAGGCTCCAAATTCCCGCATGTCGCCGAAATTGGTACTGACCACCGGCAGGCCGACGGCCAAATACTCATTAATTTTCATTGGATAAATACAGGCTGTAAAGGGCGTGCGCAAGAAGGGAATAATCCCCACATCGAACTGACTTAGGTGTTGCGGCAATTCTGCGTAGGGCCGGGTGCCGGCCAGCAATACGTTCGGATAAGCCGACAAACGCTCCGCCACCGCTGCCTGGGAAACGCGACCGAGAAATACGAAATCGATCTCCGGAAATGACCGAAAAGCGCACTCCAACAAATCGAGATCCAAGCGATGATCAATGGCTCCTACGTATCCTACCCGTTTTTGCGCCTCTGAGCGAACCCTGTAAGTAGCCTCCAAAAAGGAAGCAGCCACCCCGTTGGGTACTACCCGAGTGGCTTTTGCCAACGGCCCCTTCTGCCGCAGCAGGCCCTGGCTCGAACAGATCAGCCCACAGACATTAGCCAGGACCGACTTCTCCAAACGTGCGCCGTGCTGCTGTGTGTAATGCGTCGAACCGACGTCGTCGTAGCAATAGTAGTACTGCTTCCGGGTCGGAAAAGCCCGATGCAAAGCGCGGTGGTAGAGGGGCTGAAGGGCATTCACGCAAACGAAATCATCCACCCCCCACCGGCGTGCCGCCCGTTGCAGCGAGCGGCGAATCAATACACAATTGAAGGCCCATAAGAGCCGCCACAAGCTACCTTCCGGCAATCGATTGATCGGTAATGTGGGCGGCAGGCTCCACAGTGCCACGCCACTGTGGGTCGTACGCAGGCGCGATCGAATGCCCAGCACCCGCCAAAGGGGTATATGAGGATGCCTCCCCACGAGTCCCTGTAAGACATCCTTCCAGGTGTATGCATAATCGATGTACAACACGGGAACCGATGCGGCGCAAGCCTTCATCAACTCGACGGTCGACTTGGTGTAATTGCCGTTCCAGGCCGGAAAACTAAAGCAGAGAATACCTACTTGATGCTGAATGTGCATGCCAAATTACGGTTTGGTTCTGCGGGCTTTGCGCTTGCGGCGGTTCTTGAGTGCTTTTCCGCTGAATTGCAGGGAGACCACGCGCTTCAACCAGCGTCGCCAGGGGGACCGTGCCTTGGGCACCTCACCAATAATCTCCTCCATGTTGTCGATTGGAATACCATTGATGAAGAGGCTTAGCGGTTGCCGGCTGACCTCTTGAATGTTGTCGAGGGCTCGCTTATCGGCCTTCGTCCAGACGCTGCGGGCATACACCACCAGAAACGACATGTCTACATCGTTTATCAGTTCGTGCCAACCGGCCCGATCGAGCAGTGCGGGTATTTCCACCAGGATGAAGCCCTTTTCGCCGTCATAGATGTCAAATTCCTCCCTGCGAAGTAGCCAGTTGCGTGCCGTAACCCGCTCCATCTGAAAGCCTTTGCGCCGCATGAAGGCGCAAAAATGCTCGATGAGCCAGGTTTTCCCGACCCCCGTTCGCGTGGAAAAGATCGCAATGACCGGCTTGGCTTTTCCGCAATAGCGGGCATTCTTAAAGACGGCTCCTGCCAATTGTTCCATGGCCTTTTCGGCAACGCGCAAGTCGGTGGGCCGCAGGCGCCGCAGCCCACGCCCCCGCAAATATGGCACTGCCGAAACCACGCGCAATCCGGATTTAAATTCAGCCTTATGCACCGATTTCATGGATTGATCCAGTAGGTGCAATCCGACAAACACCACCAGCGGAAGCATTAGGCCAATCACAAAGGCTACGATCACCAGCATCATCTTCCCGCTGGGCTTGGCATCCAGGGGATACATCGGTGGATCGACAATTTTCAAATTGGCGCTCATCATAGCGTTAATCCGATTGAGCCAAGCCTGGTTGTAGCTGTGCAGATTTTCGAGGTACTCCCGCTCGTTGACATCGATTTCGCGCTCGATCCGTTTGATGGTCGAACCCCATGGGGCGTACATGTTGTAAATTTCCATGAATTCGCCCTGCTGCATCCGTATGACGTCGAGGCGCGCCTTGGTCTCCTCCATATCGATCACCTGCAAGAGCCACCGCTCCAGGATATACTTCATATCCATTCCCTCGGGCGAGACTACATTCGTTTGGGTCTCAGATACGGCCTGGCGGATTTGGTTGCGTAGCGCCGCCGCTTCCAGTTTAAGTTGTTGCCACTCGGCCATGGTACTATCCGGAAACAGCTCATCCGGATCGGGTGCCAGTTCCAGCATGGATAACTTGGTACTGACCTCCGCCAGCCGCGACCGTTTATCGTCGATCACCCGGTTGAGGCGGGGGAGGTTTTCGAAATCGCGCATCTGGTATTCGAGGCGAGCGATGGCCGAATCGACCGAAGCCAGCTTCCGGGCCTCTTCGTTGTACAACTTGTCAAGCGCCTCCTTTCGCCCTGCTACAAAGCGAGTCTGTTCGTAGTAGTTGATAATGCGATTGCGCACCATGAACCCAAGCAGATCGTCTTCGGAGCGACGCAATTTACCCGCCGATTTAGCGAGTTGTTTTTCGAAAAATTCAATGACATCCGTCGATTGACTTCGCTTGACGGCCCGGTGGTTTTCCACTACAATGTCTGCTAATTCCTTTAGGGTAAGCTGGCACATGCCGGGATCAATGCTTTCGTAGTTCATGCGGAGCATATCGGTTCCCGGAAGACGGCGTACCACCACCGAACTGAGGGTGTTAATACCAATAATAGGATGCTTGGAGTTGATGATCTCAAACACCGGATCGGCCATATTAGTGGCGATGCGGGCCTCAATTGCCTCCTCGGTAGCAGGCAAGCTGGGCTTCTTGATTTCTGATAGTACCTCTTCGCCCAGTTTTTCCAGAATCTCTTGTCGGTGTGGTTCCAGAATTCGGAGGGTATCAGGGTTTTCCATCGTCACCACGGTAGCCAATAACCGCACACTTAGCTTTTTTAGCGTGTTGTGTGAGGTCGCCACATTGATGATGTTTTCTATTTCGTAGTTCGTATAGTTGTAATCGATCTTGTGGCCGGTATTTCGGTCGAGGTTGAAACCCGAAACGAGCCCGGTGTTTATAATCATCTTGGAGGAGTAAGTCGGCGGCGCTTCCGGGGATAGATAGACCAGTACCCCCAGCGTAGTTGCGCAGGCCACCATTATATACCACCGGCGATAAACAATTCGTAATAAATCGAGTAACGTCATCGATTACTGGATGATAATAGATTCTCCAACAAATGATTCGAGGGCGATGAAGGCCGTTTCCACCGAAATTTGAACCTTATCTATCTCGCCCATAGCGCGGTAGTAGGCCTCTACCGCCAGTGCGAAGGCATCCGTTTTGAGCTTGCCGAGGTTGAATTGTTCCTTTGCATTTTCGTACTTCAACAAGATCCCCTCGGCTGCCTGGGTCTGCGTGTTTAGCAACGAAATTGCCTGGCGCAGAATCGCATACCGAACCTGTACTTCTTCGCGAATTTCACGGGCCTGTTGCTCGCGCTCGAAGAACATGCGCTCCATGTTGAGCCGCTCCTTTTTGATGTCGCCGTTGCGGCTAATCAGTGCAGACAAAGGCATCACCACACTGGCACTGATCCGGTACCCGGCCGATTGAACGCCACTGAGATTTTCTGAAATGAGGAGCCCGTCGTCGACCGAACTCAGATTGTTGGCATTGCCGTAATTGACCGTCCCGGCAATATTGATGTAGCGCAACAACTGCTTTTGCGCCAGATGCATTTGCACCTGCGATATTTCGAACTGCTTTTCGAATGCCTTCAGGCGGGGAGAATTGCGCAAGGCCCGTTCCACCAGCGTATCGAGAGGAGCTACTTTTTGCGTTCGATACAGCAGGGGCTCGAGATCGACCTGGGCCGACCCCAGCACGGGAAGTAACAATAATAAGAACATCGGAACGAATCGATCCATGTAGCTCGGGGATTTTACTTAGTTGCAAAACTACCGGGCACCTGGCAAGCCTTTTATACTATTTGATGAATCCCCATTTAGGGGCTGAAAACGGTAGCCAATCCCCGATTTTTCGCCCGCTCCCGGAAATAGCCTAGATGCATTCCAAAAACCCGCCGATCTGAACCAAAAAAGGAGCGATCCGGGGTGTTTTTCTAAAACCAACTTTCAAAACCGATGGGGTTGGTGACTTTTGTTGCAAATCCCATAGGCATGGAAAAAACTCTTATGATTGTGGATGACTGTGATATGATGCGGTCATTTCTTGCCAACTTCCTGCAATCGCAGTACCAGGTGCAGGCCTTCTCGAGCACGCAGGAGGCCCAACGCTATCTGGACAGCGAGCCTGCTCCGAACCTAATCGTAACCGACTACAACCTGCCGGAGGTAACCGGCATCGACTGGGTACGCAGCCTGAAGCAATCGATGCTGTTTCAGGATATCCCGGTTATTGTCCTCTCCGGAAATACCGGTACCAACACCCGGATCGAATGTCTGGAAGCAGGTGCCATCGATTTCATCAGTAAGCCGTTCCATCCGCAAGAATTGTTGTTGCGCATCAACAGAGAACTCAAACGTACATCCCTGGCCTTATGAAGCAAATCCTAGTAATTGGGGACTTCCCCGACCATCTTTCTCCGGTATTGAATAATGATTCTGTCTCGCTTCATCGGGTAGCGGATACGGTCGCAGCCTGGCCCGTTCTCCGGGGGCAATTACTGCGCAAACGGGATCTTCCCGATGCAATTCTCTGCTGTAGCTGCGCAGAGTCGTTGTGGTCGATCCAAAAGCTGTGTACCGCCATTGCGCTGGCACATCCGGGCTTACAGATTCCACTGATGCTTTTGTCGAACGACCAAAGCGCCGTTGCTAAAAAACTCTATCGTGAGTTGCCCATTTTCGATGTGTTGCAGTTATCGGTCCCGGAGGATATTTTCCAACGCCGGCTGCAAGCCCTGCTGGACCAGGAGCCGGAAAAGGCCGACCCGTCCAATAACCCACTGCCGACGATCCCCGTTTGGAAACGCGCGATGGATATCGCCGGAGCTAGTCTATTGATTCTACTTCTTTCTCCGCTCTTTATTCTGGTGGCTCTGCTTATAAAAGTAGAATCCCGTGGGCCTATCACCTATGCTGCGAAACGGGCGGGGCGCGGGTTTCAAATTTTCCCCTTTTACAAGTTCCGCTCCATGCGGCCCGATGCCGACAAGCTGCTGGCCAAAATGAAGCACCTCAATCAATACCAACAGAAAACGGAGGACGTATCGCCGGAATCTATTGCTCCGGCAGGTCCCGTACTGATCGAAGATGCAGGGGAGATTGCCGAAAATCAGCACCAGCTGCGCGAAGCGGCCGAGCGGGGAAGTACGTTCGTGAAAATTCCGAACGATCCACGCATTACTCGAGTGGGGAAATTTATCCGCAATACCAGTATTGACGAGTTGCCCCAACTCTTCAACGTACTCTTCGGACACATGTCGTTGGTAGGCAACCGGCCACTGCCCTTGTACGAAGCCGAACAGTTGACATCCGACGAATGGATCGAGCGCTTCGACGCCCCCGCCGGCATTACCGGTTTGTGGCAAGTAACGGAGCGCGGGAAGGAAAACGTGACGCCAGAGGGCCGCATCCAGTTGGATATCGAGTACGCTCGAAACTATAGCCTCTGGTTAGACCTCAAAATTCTGTTCAGAACGCTCCCGGCCGCCGTGCAGAAAGTGGGCGTATAGTTCCGACTGTTTAATTCAACTTGCAGAAATCACATTTGATGGCCGTTCGATCTGCCCATTTCTCTGCGCGCTCGTCTGAAATAGACCTGCGCCGACCTGACTTCCTGATCATCGGAGCCGGAAAATCGGGCACCAGCTCGCTGTTCCATTACCTCGAAGAGCATCCCCAGGTATACGTGCCGGGCGCAAAAGAACTCAATTTTTACAGCCTTTGCGGTAATACGAACTACAGCGAAGCGGAAATTCGGCGCACCTGGCCCGATGCCGTTACCGACCAGGCCCACTATTTGCAATTGTTTGCCCGAGCGGGCTCCCACCAGGTCACGGGAGAGGCCTCCCCAATGTACCTCTACTGGCCCGGTACCGCTGAGCGTATCCGGGCCGATATTCCCAACGCACGGCTCATTGCTATTTTGCGACAACCGAGTAAGCGCCTCTGGTCGCGCTGGCTGCACCTGGCCCGCGAAAACCGAACCCCGACCGAGCGGTTTGAAGACTGCCTGGATCGAACTTCCATCTGGTGGCGACGCCCCGATCTCATTACGGAGGGCTTCTACGGCAAAAACCTGGAAGCCTACTATCGCTGTTTCGACCGGGAGCAATTATTGGTGCTCGAATTTGATCAGTTCCGCAAGCATCCGCAACAAACGATGCAGCAAGTGTTCAATCACCTCGGCATCCCAGCCATCGACATCGATACCAAGACCAATTGGAATAAATCGGGCGTCATTAGAAACCAATGGATACACCGACTGGTGGGCGGCAATAGCGTATTTAAGTCCTGGATACACAGATTATCACCCCAGGCGTGGGAATCCCTACGACGGCATAAAGGATTGAAAAAACAAGTGCTCCGTCTGCGCAATCAGAACCTCCACCGGCCCGACTTCGACCCGGAGGTAAAATCCGCATTGGATGAAATATACAAAGAAGATATGCTGCGCACCCAAGAACTGACGCAGCTAGACCTGCGCCATTGGTTCGATTGAGCTTCTAAGCCGGTGTCAATTGGAAGTGGTCTATCATATACTGTAGGTTAGCCATACTCAAGGGCTTATCGAAAAAGCCCCAAACTCCCGGATGCGCTTCCATCCGCAGGCGATCCGTTTTCTTCGTAGCTGCACTAATCATGGCGATTCGGGGCAAATCGAATACCTCGGTCAGGATCAACCGGGCAGCTTCGAGGAGTTCCCATCCGTCCATGTAGGGCATCTGACTATCCAGCAGCACCAAATCCGGTGCCTCCAACTCCCCCCGGCTAACCTGCACAAGGGCATCCAGGCAGTCGGTACCATCCTCGTAGGTCGTTACGCGTGCCGATGGAAGGAGTTGATTAATCTGACGAGTACAAAGCGTCCGGTACATGGGGTCGTCATCAACGATCCAGATTATCTGATCGGACATAGACTAGCAGTAGTTTATCTGTAAGGGATGATATGGTACACGGTGAGCAGGATTCATTAAACGCCAGGCTGCCTTAAAAAAGTACTACACATTTTAAAAACTACTATATTGTTTGAAATCTTTCGATTGTTACATGAAGGATGTTAAATTTATTGATTAAAAACGTTAAATACATTAAAACATATCAATATAATTCACAATCGTTTCGATATTTGCACTGTACGCATATTTAAGCATCTCTAGTCTTTTCCCTGGGTCCCTCCACTTACCTTTTCAAACATAGCCTTTCCCATTTTAGCTATTAGCAAGTTGTCCGCCCATCATGAGGCCATTCCGGTTGTACTCGGAAATTCCTCCCGTTTGATTGTATTCTAGATCTCAAAAACCATTGTATGAAGAATTGGCTATTCCTTAGCTTGGTGATCCTGTGTGCCGTACAATCGATTCAGGCTGCCGATCGACCCCACGTCCAGATTTTCGAAATTTCCCTTGATCAAGGTGCAATGACTCCCGACTTTATCAAGGTGCGCAACACAGGCCCACAGGCCGTCAATTTGGCCCGCCTTTCCTTGCGCCTGGATTTTGAATCGGCCCATTCTCTAACTTCGGAGGCCATATGGTTGGAACCCGGCGATTCCGTCCTGTTGACCTCCGACCTGACCAGCTTTGGAAGTCGAATGGCCATCCGTTCCCTCGAAATACCTGCCCTTGCTGGCGTGTGGGACTGGCTTTCCCACCCAAACGAGCATCAGAGTGACTCCTGGACCAGCCTACAGCTCGTAGCCGCGTCCTACGGAGTGCTTGATGAGGTCTACTGGGATCGATGGACTGAGCTCCCTGAAGACCAACAAGTAACGGGGGTTTGTCTGCGTTCTCCAAGTACCGAATGGAACTTCAAGCATTTCTACCTCTCCAACTGGATTATCCAACCCGCCAAGATGCTGGAAACGGCTAGTTCTCTGGATTTTCAACCTAAAGCGCAGATCGAAGAGGAAGCAACCGACGGCCTAACCCTCGAGCTGTTCCCAAACCCCGCCCAATTGAATGTAACGATACATGGCTTAGAAATTGGGAATACACTACGACTAATCAATACCTCCGGACGAGTTCTTCGCACTACGCCCGTACTACAATCTTTCCTCGAATGGGATGTTTCCTCCCTTCCTAGGGGCCTGTACTACATCGACTATCAATCTGGCCCCAGCCGGCAATCGACTTCTTTCTTCAAGCAATAACTCGATCCTACCTAAATCCTACTAACTATAAATAGTCCCATGCGTCTATCAACCCTATTTCAGCTGGCAATCTGCCTGTGCGGATTTCCCTTACTTCAGGCCCAACAATTCGAAACCGATCGCCTAGCCAAAAGCCTTAACGACACCTACGTGTGCCAGGTCGGTCAGTCACTAACTTTGATTGGCGATACCTCCTCACAAACGCACTCCTGGTCATTCGACGGTGGCACCGGCGATTCAACGAGCGTCAATCCTTCGGTGAGTTGGTCAAATCCGGGCCAAAAGACCATTGTCTATTCCAATGGTAACCGTACGGATACCATTCGCAGTATGATTACGGTATATCCGGATCTATCGCAGCCGGATTTCACCTTCGATTTAGCGAACCTGCCCGGAGGCAATCAGATTAAACTAGGCAATGTTCCCCCGGGGAGCGTGGTCCACTTAACCGGCACTTTTACGGAATGGAAGGTGTACATCAAACACGCCCGGGGCACGGCAGCGCAACCGATCTATCTGACTAACGGAGACAGCCTCGTCACTATCCAGGCCAATAATCCCCACGGTCATTCCATTTTGTTTATCGACAATCAGCATTTAACCTTTACAGGAAATGGCCATCCATCTACCAAGTACGGCATTCGCGTCATCGGCCACGGTATCGCCACCGTACAGGAGAACGATCATCTCGAAATAAGCGGGGTGGAAATTCTGCAATCCGCCCAACACGGCATGCTGCTGAAAAACGACGGCCTCGACCGAACGTCGAATAGTTATTCGGGCTTTCGTGTACACAACAACCGCGTGGCCGGGTGCCAGTTGGAAGGATTTTACATTGGGCGTTATACCTATTACTGGGCGGGCAACCGGCAGGCGTTTGCCAATGCTCCCTACGCACACTCGTTCAAGGATCTGCAGGTATACCGCAATGAATTGATCGATTGCGAATGGGACGGCATCCAGATCGGCTGCGCGGATAGTGCAGCCGTAGTACACGATAATGTCATGATCGGCAGCGGTAAGGAAGGGCTCAACTGGCACGGTTTTGGGCTGGTGTTGAGTTCCGGCTTTGCGGGAGAAGCCTTTCACAACTATACCAAAGAGGTCAATGGATTGGGAGGGAGTGTGCAAATCTACCCATTCAGCGATACGCGCTTCTACAACAATACTATTTACGCTCCCTCTACGGGAGGTATTTTCATGCGCACCGAACCGAATTACCTGCCCACTGGGACCACCGCCTACCTGCACACCGATTCCACTATGAAAGTTGAATTATTCGGCAATTCTATTACGTGCGGCGAAGAGGCCCTCTATTTATTAGACAACGTAAAAACACCGGAAAACTTCCTGCCGGATACCCCCGTTCCAATCGATACGCTGCTATTCATAGACAATACTATCGATGCCCCCATCGAATTTCTGTACAGTGGGGATACCTCCAACTACGAAATTGATAACGAAGTAGTCAGCCTTTCACTCGATGTAAGCGGATCAGTATTAATGAAATCCATTACCACCGAAGAAGGAGGCGAAAAACCGTCGAACAAGTCACGTCGAGAACCCAGCTGGATATTCGATGCCAGCCTGGAATTCAGCGGTTACATGGATGGCCCACCTGCTCTTAATTTAGAGGATGACCCCAACGTGTACAAGGATACCGAAGAAAACATAACGGAAGAAATCAATAACAACCGACCGAAAAGAAGAAGAAAGCTACGACAATTGCGCCGTAAACTCAGAAGATCCTGGTAAATGAAAAAGAGCGGCTCCAATTTTGACAGGAGCCGCTCTTTTCACTTTCAAGTATCAAAACTGAAATTACTCGATGGACCGCAGCATCGTCCGCAATTCGGGCAAAGCCGTAGCCAAATCACGGCCTAGCCGGTGAATACGCACACCCAATTCTTCCGGATTGTGGCTTTCTTTTTTCAGAATTTCCTCCATTTCCTGAGCATTTTTCTCCTGGTCTTTCATGCCCAACATCATCAGGTTGGGCTTCATGCTGTGCACTGTCCGGTACATCTGGGTCCACTCCCCATCCGACAGGAAGGTCCGTAGCTTGTCCATTGCCACCGGGGTTTCCTTGATGAAGGTTTCGAGCATATCCTTTACAAAAAACTTGTCGTTCCCGCTAAACTCGTACAGGTAGCTCAAGTCGATCTTGACCTCCGACGCTTCCTGATTTCCCAGCATTTTCTGGGGTACGGCCAGTTGATCGGTGCCCTCTTTAATGAATTTGAACACTACTTCCCGCAGGTTATCCGGGCTGAAAGGCTTTGTGAGAAAATCCTGCATTCCGGAAGCCAAAGCCCGGTTCTTTTCTTCGAGCAGGGCCGCAGCGGTTAAGGCAATGATGGGCGTTTGGAAGTTGGGATTGTCGGGATTGCTGCGAATGGCCTCGGTGGTTTCACAGCCGTCCATTACGGGCATATGAATATCCATCAGCACCACGTCGTACTGCTTTTTTTCCGAAGCACGAAGTGCTTGCTGGCCATCCGCAGCGATGTGGTATTCAGCTCCCCAGTTCTCGAGGATGCGGGAAATCAGCTTCTGATTCATGAGGTTGTCTTCCGCAACGAGAAAACTCAAATCCTTGACCATATCCTCGATTTCATCTTCATTAATAATTGGTAAATCATCATCTTCCAGTGCCCGAACGCCACTGTTGCGCATAGGCATTACCACGATAAACGTAGAGCCGACGCCGGGCTGGCTTTCCGCCCGAATCGTCCCGTTTTGCATTTCCACAAGTTGCTTGACAATCGACAAGCCCAGGCCCGTCCCCCCGTATTTGCGGGTAATTTTAATATCCGCCTGTTTGAAATTTTGAAAGATCGCGTCGAGCTTGTTCGGTGGAATACCGATTCCGGTATCCGAAACGCGAAATTCAATCAAATACCGCTCCGGCGTACTTTCGAGCAATTTTGCGTGGATACCGATGGTACCACGGTCCGTAAATTTGCTGGCGTTTCCGAGCAGATTCGTCAGTATTTGGGTCAGCCGGGTAGGGTCGCTGATGACTCGGTTGGCAATGGCCAAATCAAAATCCATGATCACACTCACCGGCTTTTCCCGGAGCTTGAACTGGAAGGTCTGGCGGAGATTCTTCATGATCTTGGCCAGATCAAATTCCCGGTCTTCGAACGTCAACTCTCCGGCTTCAATCTTCGAGAGATCGAGGATGTTGTTGATCAATCCCAACAGGCTATCGGCGGAAAAGCGCAGGGCGTCCAGGTATTCTTTCTGCCGCTCATCGATTTTCGTATTGTACAGCAAGTGCGTCATTCCGATTACGGCATTCATGGGCGTGCGAATTTCGTGGCTCATGTTGGCCAGAAACTGCCGCTCGGTGATGCGCGCATGATCGGCGTCTTTTTTGGCTTGTTCGAGCTGTTTGGCGAGAAGCTTCTGCTGCGTCACATCGTAGTGGACTCCAATAGATCCAACCACCTGATCGTGTTCGTTGAAAATCGGCGCTCCGCCCACCAGCACGTAGATCAGGGAGCCGTCTTTTCGTCGCAGGCGCATTTCGTAAACCCCCGACTTTCCTTGTAGGCGTTGCCGGTTTTGTTCATCGATGATTTCCTGAGCATCCTCCGGCACGAACACTTCGTCAGCATCCTGTCCGAGCAGCTCTTCTTCCGTGTATCCGGTCATTTCGCAGAAGCGGTGGTAGGCCCGAACAATGCGATTATTGGCATTGACCTCCATGAGGCCGAGGTCGAGGTTTTCGAGAATCCCGCGGTATTTTTCTTCACTGCGGCGCAGGGCCTCCTGAGAACGGTAGCGCTCCGTCATATCGCGGTAGAGCCAGAGATGGCCGAGGTAGCGGCCGTCCGAAATCAAGGGGATGTAATCCCGTTCGAGCTGGCGCCCGTCTTTCATGGCAATGGGCTCATTGACGCGCAAGCGCCGACGCGTCAGCAAGCGCTCTAAATTCGCTACGAATTTTTCCGATTCGACGAACAGATCCTTGGTATGTTCGGCCGTTTCAGAGCAATCCATCCCGATCATTTCGTGGGGAGCCATTGGAATTTGGAACAAATCGCAGAAATACTGATTGGTCAGTACGACGCGCCGGTTCTCGTCTTCCAGTAAGATGCCCGCCTGCATATTCTGAATGAGGGATTGCAGTCGAATCTGGGTGCGCTTCACGTGTGCCTCATCGGACTTTTGCTGAGATATGTCCCGGATAAAGGCATTGAAGCGATAACCATCCTGCAATTTCAGCGGCGCAATCGACAATTCGACCGGAAACGTCTCTCCCTTGCGATTCAATGCGACGATTTCGATGCGCTTATTCAGCACTGGCCCTTCTCCCGTCGCCAGGAAGTGGCGCATCCCGCGGTCGTGGGCCTCGCGAAATTCGTGCGGAACGATCAATTTACTGAGCTCCTTCCCCATGACTTCCTCAGCCGTCCAGCCGAAAATTTGCTCCGCCATTTTGTTCCACGCTACCACCATTCCTTCCTGATCGATGGTAATGACACCATCCATCGCGCTGTCGATCACCTGCTGCAGACGGTATTTGGTGCGCTCCGCATTCGCCTGCGCCCGTCGACGTGCTTCCGTTTCGAAGCGCAGCTTTTCGTAGCTGAGACTGCCCTCCAGCGTCACGGCAAATTTGTCGACTACCGCCCGCAACTGTCGGAGTTCCAAATCGCTATACGCTTCCCGACGGGTGGCCGAATACATCTTGATGAAGCCCAAATCGCGCAATTTGAGAAAGGCATAGGCTCCGCCCTCAATGGAACTCTCGTGAATGCACTCCGACCAAAGGGGATGCTGATCCGATATCGACCAAAACCCCTCCCGATCGATTTGCTCAATTGCGGGATGGGTGTCCGGCATTCGGCGCTCCGAAACCCGAAAGGTGGGCGTGCCGTACTCCAGCACAAAATCCCCCGCCTGATCTTCCGGATGCTCCCGTAGCCAGATTGACGCGTAGGTCAGCGACTTGCGGGCACTCAGCACCTTTAAAAATTGCCGGCAATTGTCCTTGATATCAAGGGAACTGCCCGCCGCCAGCGACAACTCATAGAGCAGCGCCATGTCCTTGATGATTCTTAGTTGCTCTGGCATGGTTTTTCCTGTCCAAATAGGTGGCCGACCACCACCGTTTCGTTAAATAATTCAAGCGTCCCCTGTCCGAGGGTGGAAATTTCGCCGATACTCAACACCCCAAACACTTCTGAATTGCCTGACTCTTCCTTGATGGAGGACAATTCCAGTGCGAAGTCTTCGTCGAGTTGATGGGGCCTGGAAACACAATCAAACACCATCGTTTTCGACCAGGTCGCCCGCGGATCAAACCCCAGGCTCGCATCGTGGGCCGCCTGTCTTGCCGCGCCGATGAGTTGGTCTTTATTTGCTTTCAAAATGTATAAGACCGAATTGGTGGGAATTCCCGCCAGGCACACCAGTTCTCCGGTCTCATCAAAGGCCACCGGCTCTCGTACAATATCTTCCTGCCCCTCCCGCGACATGCCAAATGGATAGCGCTGGCAAGTGGCAAAGAAGTTTTCCTTGTTCAGTTGTTCTTTGGTATCCCCTTCCACCACCTTCCGGTACAGATCAAGGGCATTTCCCCAGTTGAGTTCTTTGACATTGTTTCCGAGTGTATCGGTCGCTACGATCGGCCCGTGCATTTTGGTGTAGCCGTGCCGAACCCCCAAGGAGCTGCTTGCCCGCATAAAGCAAACCACGGCACCGTGATCACCGGCAATTCCCTCATTGGTAAATAGACAGGGCCGAGAAGTGAGTGCCTTGTTACCAGCCCCTCCACCGAAAAATTGAATGCGCTCTCCGAGTCGATTATTCAGGCGGTCCAGAAAGGACACCCCATGCTCGGAAAGCCCGTCAATTATGGTCAATCCAGTCACACAACTCGACTGCTGCATATCTACATGCTCGAATAAGGCGGTGACTTGCGCCTGATCGGCCATATCCCTTACCAGGGTAGGAGGCTGGAGTGCGGGAAAGGTATCGATGATACATCCGCTGTGGTACAACCGGTCATTCACAATTAATCCGGGAAATTCAGCTCCAAAAAACGATACCCCCTCTGCGCGTAATAAGTCGACAATTTCCGTAAGCGGCATTTCTTCTTCGTCGCTTAGCAGTACGAGTACGGCATCCGTTTCCGAAGGTGCCAACTGACGAACCGCATTGCGCAGCCCGTCTGGAGTTACTGATGGCAAATACATTCGTGGTTATTTTGTTTGGGGGATAGCAAATAGCAATACTAGGATAGGGCCTCCCGAATCCGGGAAGAGCTGTTTTCATTCTGCAGCATGCGGTAAATGGTAGACTTTCCGATATTGAGCTTACGTGCGACCAGCAACACATCCCGATCGTATTTTTCCAGGTAGTGATGGATGATCTGGCGCTTGTACTCGTCGAGTGTCATTTCCTGCGTCAGGAACTCCGCTTCCCGGCGCAGGGATTGAAATTGAATATCTTCCGCACCCACAACGCCATTCAGGGCCATTACCGAGGCCAATTCGATGACAGCCTTGAGCTCGCGCACGTTGCCTGGAAATCCGTAATTGAGCAACTTCTGCTTCGCCTCCTTCGAGAGGGACAGCTGCCCAAGTTGATTATGCTTACTGAAGTTATCGAGAAAATGTTGGGCCAGAATGATGATATCATTTTCGCGGTCGCGCAACGGAGGGAGTTGCACACTCAAACCGAGCAGGCGGTAATAGAGATCTTCCCGGAAATTGCCCTGCCGCACTTCTTCCGCCAGGTCTTTGTGGGTGGCAATAATAATCCGGGCATCGAATTTGACGGGTTTTTCGCTGCCCAGGCGCACCACCTCCCGCTCCTGTAGGGCCCGCAGCAGTTTGGCTTGTAGTGTCAAGTCTATTTCGGCAATCTCATCCAAAAACAGGGTCCCTTTGTCCGCCAGTTCGAATTGCCCTTTTTTGCGGGCATTGGCCCCCGTGAATGCCCCTTTTTCGTAACCGAACAGCTCGCTTTCAAGCAATTCACTTGGAATAGCCCCCATGTTGACCGCAACGAACGGTCCGTCCCGCCGCAGGGAGTTGTAGTGGATGGCCTTGGCCACCATTTCCTTACCGGTGCCCGTCTCGCCGTATACCGAAACTGTGATGTTGGTATGGACGGCTTTTTCCAGAAGTCGAAACACCCGATGCATCGCCCGGCTGTTGCCAATTAGGGTTTTCTGGAAGTCGTACTGTGCTGAGACTTCCTGGCGCAGGGTCTCTAACTCCTTCTGGAGCTCTTTGCGTTCTTTGATGTTTTCGACGGCCTTTCTCAGGCGTTCCTTCACCTCTCCCTCCTTGGTAATATAATCGTAGGCGCCTTCCTTGAGCAAGTGTACCGCCGTAGAGATGTCTCCCTGACCCGAGAGAATAATCACGGCAATGTGTTCATTGAAGCTTTTGATCTTGCGCAATACCTCCTCCCCTTTCATATCGGGAAGGGTGTAATCGAGGGAAATTATGGCGGGATGAAGCTGTAGGTTTTCCAGGCATTCCTGGCCGGTTCCAAAAACGTACACTTCGTGGTCGGGATTGAGCTCCATGACGTAGCGGACCATCCGCTGGTACATAGGGTCATCTTCTACGACGAAGATTCGTGTGGGAGCACTTTGACTTTGCATCTTGATTGATTAGCGCGTTAGAACGAAACCGGGGAAGTGTTTGCGCTAATGAAATCAGGTGAGTTGGTATCGCTTCTTCAATTTGGGAGCAATTATGACTAATACGCTGGAAATGGGGATTTATTTTACGGTTTTTGGTAAGACCTCCCATTGATATATTATTTTCCCAAAATGGGAAAACACCCTCGTATCTGTACCGGGCCTGATTCATTTCCGTATACTTGCACCTCAAATGAACCCCACTTCATTCCATCACGCTGAATCTTCTTCGTGTCTATCTGGAAGCAAGTACCCACCATTGAGCAACTCAACACCCTGAGCAGAGGTACCATGACTGAATTGCTCGGTATCGAATTCACGGAAATCGGGCCGGATTTTCTGGTAGCCCGCATGCCCGTCGACGATCGCACACGACAGCCCATGGGACGGCTCCACGGAGGTGCTTCCGTCGCGCTGGCCGAAACCGTCGGTAGTTATGCGGCCCTGTATTGCATCGAAGATCCGCAACTGGAACTACCAGTAGGTATCTCCATTAATGCCGATCATGTGTCGGGGATCTCGGACGGATTCGTGGTGGCCCGCGCCCAGCCCCTTCGTCTCGGACGACGACTGCAGGTGTGGCAGGTCAATATTTCAAATGAACAGGAACAACTCATTTGTGCCACGCGCCTGACAGTTGCACTCATCCGCCGGTAAAATCATCCGATAAAGCATCACCTTTTTACTGATTTGATCGTTTGTTGCATACTTAACGTCCTCTCTATGTTTATCAGAACACTACTCTCATTGGTAGTTTGTCTTTGTAGCATTCCCTTCCTGGCACAGGGCCAATTCAATACCCGCCTGGTTAGCCAGGTAGAATATGAAAGTGCCGGCAACGATATCTGGGGCTACGTAGCACCCGATGGGACCGAATACGCCCTGATGGGACTGCGCAGCGGCATTTCCATCGTTTCACTGGCCAATCCCGAGGAGCCCGAGGAAGCGGTATTTGTCCCGGGTCAGTTTTCCATCTGGCGCGACATTAAAACCTACGGCGAATACGCCTACATCACGACCGATCAATCCAGAACGACCGAAGGAATGACCGTGATCGATCTGACCGGCCTGCCCGAGCGAGCGGAGGTCATTCAGAATTACCGGCCCATTTTCGGTCAGGATACGCTCAACCGCTGCCATAACCTTTACATCGATACCACTGAGGGCTTTGCCTATCTCGCCGGCTGTGATGTAAATGCGGGGGGTATGGTGATCGTCGATGTCGGCACCGACCCGACTTCTCCTTCCTTCCGAGCCTTCGGGCCGGCCATTTATGCCCACGATGTTTTCGTCCAGGATCAGCGCATGTACGCTTCCGAGCTGTTTTCCGGAGAACTGGCCATTTACGACGTTTCGGATAAGGACGATATCATACTGCTCGGCACCGCGCTTACCCCCTTTCAATTCACGCACAATGCGTGGGCTTCCGAAGACGGGCGCTACGTGTACACGACGGATGAGCGCAGTAATGCCTCTGTGGCCGCCTACGATATCACGGAATTGCCCGACATCCGACTCGTCGATGAATACCGGCCCCTTCCGACTATCAATACCGGGGTAATTCCACACAATGTACATGTGATGGACGACTACCTCATCATCAGCCATTACACGGATGGGTTGGTCCTCGTCGATGCCAGCGAACCCGACAATCTTATCGAAATTGGTCAATACGACACCTTCTCTCCTACTCCCGACCAAACTGGCTTTTTCGGGGCCTGGGGCGCCTTTCCTTTCCTGCCCTCGGGCCTGATCCTCGTCTCCGATATCGAGAGTGGGCTGTTTGTTATCGAACCCCAGTACCGGCGCGCTGCGCGCCTGGAGGGCCTGGTACGCGATAGCCTCACGGGCCAGCCACTCAACCAGGCCGCCGTTACTATCACTGCCCAGCAGATAAACGGAGACACCACTGGAGTCGACGGCCGCTACCGTACCGGCCTCGCCGACGGAGGCACCTACGAAGTCACCTACACGGCCCCGGGCTACTTACCACTCACCCGAATGGTCGATTTAGTCAATGGCCAAACCATCGAAGTATCGGTGGCCCTATTGCCCGATCTCGACTTTCGCGTCCTCACCGGAAAAGTGCGTAACCGCGCTGACGACAGCGGCGTCGCAGATGCAGCAGTCTTCATTCGGGCCCGCTCTCCAAATAACCCCGTCGCTTCCCGCACCGCTTCTACTGAAACCAATGGAGATTACCGCTTGGAATTATTACCTGCCGGCAACTACGATCTTTTTGCCGGCATTTGGGGCTTTCGCGACACCTCCATTCGCGGCATCATTCTCGATTCCGATACCGTTCAGACCATCGAGCTGGCCCGGGGCTACCGCGACGGCTTCATCGTCGATCAGGGGTGGATTCAGGAACCGGGCAGCGAATCCGATGCCGAATGGATTCGGACCGACCCCAGTGAATTACCTTCCAACGACGGCCTGCCCGCTGGCCCGCCCGCCGACGTGCCGGACGATATCGGCAACCTGGCCTACCTCACCAGCCGACAAGGCAATGCCACGCTCCTGTCGCCCCCCATCGACCTGCAAAACATTCCAGGAGCCGAATTGAGCTATCAGTTATTCCTCAACCAATCGGATGAAACTGGTGGTGCCAACAGGCCCACTCTCGAAGTTTATCTGACCGACGGCCTAGACACTCTGCTACTGGAACAGCTATCCGTTTCCGACACCACCTGGCGGGCTCCTTCCCGCTTCCTCATCGATACCCTGCCGCTCGACCGGCAGTTTCCACTGACGTTCCTGGTGGACTTGAAGAACGGGCAGTCGCCCTTCAGCGTCCGTGCCGGCATTGACAATTTCTCCATCACCGCCGATCTGACTACTTCCGTATTCGACCAGCAAGCAACTGGGTTGCAGGTGAACGTGGCTCCTAACCCGAGCGCGGATGCCTTCCAGCTCCAATTCCAGTTCGACAACCTGCCAAAGAGTGCCACCGCCGAAGTCTTCACGGCCGACGGCCGGCGGATCGAACAGCATTTGATTAATTCAAATCAATTACAAGTAGGGAATTCTTGGCCAGCAGGTGTATATTTTCTGCGGGTAATCTCCGACGGGGAAGTGATTGGGGTTGTGCGGATGGTGAAGGTTGGGGGTTAGTACTTTTGGTTCTTTAGTCATTTAGTACTTTAGTATTTTGGTACGCTGTCAACGTAGTCAGTCAAATCGCTGGGCTTTATGAAAACACTGGGAATGATTGGTGGCACCTCCTGGCATTCCACCATTGTGTACTACCGCCTGATCAATGAATTGGTCGGAGAAGTAATCGGGAAGCAAGCCAACCCGCCCCTTATTTTGTACAGTCTCAATATTGAATTGATGCGCAAGGGCGACCGGGCGTTAATTAACCAAACCTACCTCGACATTGCCCTGAAACTGCAAACTGCCGGGGCGGAGGGCATCATTATTTGCGCCAATACTCCGCATATGGTTTATCCATTTGTACAACCCAAAATCGATATTCCTATTCTGCACATCGCCGACGCTACTGGAATGTCGGCCCGACAAAATAACCTGAATCGCTTGGGCCTGTTAGGGAATAGACCAACTATGACCGGGGGATTTATCCCCGACTATCTACAGGAGCACCACCGTATTGAAACGATCATTCCCGAGGAGCAATACATAGAGCAAGCCCACCAATACATATCCAAAGAACTCACCCAGGGGCAGTTTACCGATGCGGCCAGGCATTTTTTCCTCGAACAAATGCACCACCTCCGGGAAAGAGGGGCTGCCGGAATCGTGCTAGGCTGCACAGAACTTCCCATCCTGATCGATCAAACCGATTTTGAATTACCGCTGCTTGCTACCACTCAGTTGCATGTGCAAATGGCGGCTGATTTTATTCTGGGAAAATAGATCGCTCTTGTATCGAGCCACGTTGACCGTAACCGATTTTATGCCGGGATAATTATCTTAACTTTCGGTTCAACATTCTAAAGATGAAGGCTCAAAACCAGAATGCCCAACCCGGCCAAGCTTTTCCCATCGGTGCCACGGTCCGAGATGGTGGCGTCAATTTCAGCATTTATTCAAAAAATGGCACTCAAGTAGAATTGCTGCTATTTGATGATCCGGATGCCACCGAGCCCTCCGATGTATTTGTCTTTGACAACCAGGAGAACCAAACGGGATTCTATTGGCATATTTTCATTCCGGGATTGCAAGCGGGCCAGGTATATGGTTACCGCGTTCACGGGCCGTTTCGACCGGAAGCGGGCCACCACTTTGATGCAAAAAAATTACTACTCGACCCCTACAGCAAATCCGTGGTCATTCCCAAAAACTACGATCGGGATTTAGCCGCAAAAAAGGGTGACAATGTAGCCACTGCCATGCGAAGTGTGGTCGTAGATACCAGTACGTACGATTGGGAAGGCGACCGTTGCCCGCGCCATCCTTTTGGAAGAACCATTATTTACGAGGTGCACGTCGCGGGGTTCACCAAACATCCTAATTCCGGCGTAGCGCCCGACAAAAGAGGCACCTACGCCGGCTTCATCGAAAAGATCCCCTACCTGAAAGACCTCGGTGTTACGGCCGTTGAATTCCTCCCGGTTTTCCAATTCGACCCTCAGGATGCTCCTCCGGGCCTCCTCAATTATTGGGGGTATAGCCCAATATCCTTTTTTGCCCCGCACCAGGCCTACAGTTCACGGAAAGACCCACTGGGGCCGATCAATGAATTTCGGGACCTGGTGAAAGCGCTCCACCAAGCGGATATCGAGGTAATCCTTGATGTGGTGTACAATCACACTGCCGAAGGCGGCGAACGGGGGCCCACCTTGAGCTTCAAGGGAATCGAAAACCGGGCGTATTACCTGCTAGACGCCGAAACCAAGAATTTCGCCAACTATTCGGGGACGGGCAACACCCTCAACGCCAATCAATCCATTGTGCGCCGCATGATCAGAGAGAGTATCCGCTTCTGGGTATCCGAAATGCACGTCGATGGCTTCCGCTTTGATTTGGCTTCCATCCTATCGCGCGATGAATCCGGCAACCCCCTGAAAAATCCGCCCATTTTATGGGAGATAGAATCTGATCCCGTCTTGGCCGGCACCAAACTCATTGCTGAAGCCTGGGATGCCGCGGGCCTTTATCAAGTCGGTTCGTTCATAGGAGACCAGTGGAAGGAGTGGAATGGTCGATTCAGAGACGACGTACGTCACTTTGTAAAAGGCGATGACAATAGTGTTACCCCATTTGCCGCCCGCTTACTGGCCAGTCCGGACATTTACGCCCACAAGGGCCATCATCCGGAAAGCAGTATTAATTTTATCACATGTCACGACGGATTTACCCTCAATGACTTGGTCAGCTACAACCACAAGCACAACGAAGCCAATCGGGAAGATAATCGAGATGGCACCAACGACAACATCAGCTGGAATTACGGCGTAGAAGGCCCTACCGACGACCCCCAAATCGAAAAACTCCGGACTCAGCAGATCAAGAATTTCCTGGCCATTACCTTACTTTCTTACGGCACTCCCATGTTGCTGATGGGCGACGAAGTAAGACGCACTCAGCTCGGCAATAACAATGCGTATTGCCAGGATAATGAAATTAGTTGGTTTGACTGGAGCCTATTGGAAAAGCATGCCGGCCTGCATCGATTTGTGCGATTATTGAATACGATCCGTCTACGCCGGGATGTCAGCCAGGAAGACCCTGGCCTGACCTTGAATGAATTTTTGGAGGTGAAAAAATTGGTGTGGCATGGTGTTCATCTAAACCAGCCTGACTGGAGCCCCAATTCCCACACGATTGCCTGTACGGTCTGGACCTTCAACCATTCGTTTGTCCTCCATCTTATATTTAATGCCTATCACGAGGATTTAGACTTTGAGCTTCCAATCATTGAAGGGCAGGAGCGAACCAGTTGGCGGCGGCTAATCGATACCTCCCTGGAATCTCCTGAAGATATAAATCGATACATTAATGCGGTTAGAATTGAGCAAACATCCTATCCCGTAAAAGCCCGATCGATGTTGCTTTTGGCAAAGATGCTGTAGGTGGGATGTTGTTGGCAACTAAATTGTAACAACCTAAAAACTATCATTTACATCCCCCGTCTTCACGGCCGTAAATTGCAATTCAGTATCCGCCCCCAGAAGTACCGAGACGTTGGAAAACATATCCGTTTCGGCGTTTAGTACGGTATGACTGCCCGGTTCCAGCGCAAACTGCCAAACGGGGCGGTTACCAAAATCGGATCGCTTGCCCAGGATGATATTTTGAATGGAGAGAATATCCGAAACGCTCAGATTACCGGAACCGTTTACATCCGCGGACATCAGTTGCAGTTCGTCCGTGATTAATTGGCGATTGAGAATGTGGCGCTGCACGAGCAGGATATCCGACACCGAAAGGCCGCCGGCAGCGGCATCCATCTTGCTCAGCTGAAATATGACAGCCAGCCCTTCCGGCCACGCCGGAAAAGTGACCTGCCCATCGGCATTGCTTTGGATCATCCCCGATTGGCCGCCTGCCGTCCACTGCACAGAAACATTGGGCAAAGGGGTGCCGTCGCGGCGGGTAATGACCGCCGTGCGTGGTGCCGGTACGGTCTGAAGTGCCCGACCATCGACAAAGGCCAGGCCTGTGTTCTCCGGATCGAGCCAGGGGGCTAGCTGGCTACCTTCGTCGGCTCCGGCATTCCAGCTAATGCTTAGTCGGCCGCAGTAGGCCAGGGGGTTCGCCACACAATCTCGTCTGCCTCCGTGCAACTGGCCCCGAATTCGACGCTGGCTATCGAACAAGGCCGCGCCGGATGATCCGATTTGGTGCGCCCCCTCATCGTAGAACATTTCGTAGTGATGGTTGGGAGGCGTCGAGTAGATATCTTCCCAATTGATGAAGGAACTAAATATTTCGACGCGGCGGTTGGTAAAGCCTACCTTCTGAATGTCTCCCCGCGGATGGTGAATCATAGTAGCGCCACCGGAAATGGGGTTGGGGGAACGATCCCATCCGCTCAACCATAAATCGGCATCGAAGATGTCATTATCCGTCACCTCCAGTAGTAAGAAATCACTTTCCTGCCGCCGGGCCAGCAATTCCGCTCCCTGAAAGGTTTGGAATGATGGTTCTGAACTTGGATTTGGACACCCTCCCGTCGCGTAATTGAAATCAAATCGCCACAGCTCATAAATTGGCGTGAAACCCAACTGACAGTGAAAAGCAGTCAGTACATACGGATGGGGTTGCTGTGCCGTCGAGTTGATCAGCGTGCCGGTGCAATAGCCCACCCCCTCTTCCAACACCATGAAAATGCGGCAAACCGACTGCCGGGTCGCATCCCAATCCGAATCGAGCAGGCAGGAGGGGTTATCATGACATTCACCTGAACTGTCAAACCCAAAAGTATTATTTGAGCGGCCCAACCCCGTTTCTTCCCAGCGGTCGGCCTGATAGGCATAATCGACCCGAAAGATGCGAAGCTGCGGCATCGGTCCTTGGGGAGCATACCGTATTTGCACGGTGGCCCGTGCTCCCTTTACAAACCCTGCAAACAATCGCCCGCTGGATGGAATGTCTTCCGCCTGGATAGGGCCAATCGCAGTGGTTCCCGCGCCAAAAATTTCGATGCTCGCTCCTGCGGGTAGATAGACGTCCTCCAGAAAGAACCCCAGCCCGAGCGCACCTGCTGATTGTATGTTCAACAAGCGCTGTAACTGGCCCGAAGGATCGGGACCCGGTTCGCTGAAATCCGCTAGCGCAATGGAGGTGATAAGTGGGGCGGAAAAGCGGCTGTTAAGCCGCTGGTCGTCTTGGGTTTGGAGCTGCTGCTGATCTGGCGCCTGCAATTCGATAGTCGGTATTTCAATGCCCTGAGCAGATGCCGACAACAGGACCAAGCAGCAACCACAGAGCAGGATGTGGCGCAATTGGAGCATGGGATGTATGATTTGTTGGTGTGAAGGTACGGAATTTTAGTGCGATCCGCTTCACAACTGCTGTTCTAATCCTTGGGTATGAAGCGTTCCTGTTTCTCCCAATACAAAAAGCACCTCACCAGTACTTTGGTAAAGTGCTTTTCCGTAAAGAAGATCTTCTCTATGAATAATCAATTATGGTTCGTTTCCAACTCTGCGGGCTTATGCAGTAGACCGATACTCAAACTGTCTTCGC
>CAZDET010000050.1:0-39552 GCA_964504335.1 uncultured Saprospiraceae bacterium | reverse complement strand
GGTGAAGTTGTTGCCTCCGGCATTTGATGCGTTTGCCCTATGAATGTGAGGGTTCATTGGGAAATGTCGACAGATATACATTATTTAATTAATCCTCCCTGGGGCTGCCACTCAATCGCTCCGATAACTGTTGTTAAATGCGATAGTTGCTCAACTAAACCTCCCTCATGCGATTTACCGACCAATTGGACCGTACCATTGAGCTGCCGGCAGCACCGCGGCGCATCATCTCGCTGGTGCCATCGCAGACGGAATTGTTGGCCGACCTGGGGCTGGATGAGGAGGTAGTAGGGATTACCAAATTCTGCACCCACCCGGAGGCCTGGTACCGATCGAAGGTTCGGGTAGGAGGGACCAAGCAGTACCACTACGATCGGATCGAGGCGCTGAAGCCGGATTTGATTATAGCGAATAAGGAAGAGAACGACCGCGAAGCCATGCAACTCCTGCTCGAACGCTATCCGGTGTGGGTGAGTCAGGTAGTGGGTCTGCCCTCGGCGCTGGAAATGATTCGGGCGGTGGGCCAACTAGTGGACCGAGCGGACAAGGCGGAGACGCTGGCTTCCGAAATCGATGCCGGATTTAATGGATTGCCCGTCTTTCCCTCTTTGCGTGCGGTTTACCTGATTTGGCGGAAACCATACATGACAGTCGGCGGTGATACGTTTATTCACAAGATGATGGCGCGGGCTGGCTTTTTCAATCTTTTCGGCGTACATACACGCTATCCGGAGGTTGATCCAGCGCAATTGGCTCGGCTGGCACCGGATGTATTGTTGTTATCGTCGGAGCCCTTTCCGTTTAAGGAGCGACACGTGGAGGAGCTTCGGGAAATTTGTCCGCAAACGGTCATTCGTTTGGTTGACGGGGCACTTTTTAGCTGGTATGGCAGCCGCCTGCTGTTTGCGCCCGGGTATTTTCGTAAATTAAGAGGGGAGTTCAGCAGTCCGTTAGTGCTTTAGTAGCTCCGGATGCGCGTCGGAGCGTTCACTGAGGCACTTGCGCCCACATTACCACTGGAAGCGATTATTTATGCGGGGATTTATGGCAACGATCTTTTTCCTGTACACCGGATTGGCGCTGGCCGCCCCGGGGCAGCGGATTAGCGGGCATTTGTTGGTGCTCCTGGAAGAGGGCGTGAACCCACAGCGGGTGATCAACCGGCTTGATCGCTTGCAGCCCGATGCGGAGTGGCAGTACGGAAAGCCCCTGGGTATTCGCCACAACATCCATCTACTGTATTTCAATGAGCGCAACCAACCGGCGGAATCGGCAATGATCCAGGCGGAGCGTTTTCCCGAAGTCGTGTACGCCCAATTCAACTACTGGCTTGAGCCCCGCCGTGCCCCTGACGATCCCCGGTTTTTTCAGCAGAACAGCCTTCCGCTAATAAATGTCGAAAGCGTTTGGGACGAGACCACCGGCGGCGTCACAGTTATCGGGGACACCATCGTGGTGGCTATTCTCGATTTTTCGTTCGATCGTACCCATCCCGACCTTGTCGACAATTGGTGGCGCAATCGCGCCGAAATTCCGGATGACGGTATCGACAATGACCGCAACGGATACGTCGACGATGTCATCGGTTACGATTTCAACACCAAATTTCCGCCGGGTGGCGATGTAGATCACGGTACGGCGGTGTCCGGCATCATTGGCGCGCGCGGCAACAACGATACCGGTATCAGTGGCATCAACTGGAACATTCAGCTCATGCCACTCACTGTGCTATCCGTGGATGATATTATTGCGGCCTACGAGTACGTCATCGATCAGCGCCAGCGCTACGACGAAAGCGACGGTGCCACGGGTGCGTTCGTCGTGGTAACTAATGCCTCCCTCGGCGTCGAAAACCAATTTTGCAGCCGTTTCCCGCTCTGGAGGAACATGTACGATCAGCTGGGAGCGCTGGGTATTCTGTCGGTGTCGAGTGCCACGAATTCGGGTCAAGACGTCGAGCGCTTCGGGGATGTACCATCTACCTGCCCTTCCGACTTCCTCATTACCGTTACGGATAGCGGAACTGACGATATGTTTAATCAAACGGCTGGATTCGGTGCGCAATCCATAGATTTATCAGCTCCGGGTGATGGGTCGTTTTCCACCTACTTCGAGGGGAAGTACGGGACTTTTTGCTGCACGAGTGGGGCGGCCCCCCACGTATCCGGTACCATAGCCCTCCTCTATTCGCTGCCCTGCCTGCAGTTGGCAGAAGACGCCCGCCGTTCGCCCGTATCGCTGGCACGACGCATGCGGCAGGCCATTCTCGACAGCACTGACCCGGTGAGCGGCCTGATCGGGCGCTCCGTCACCGGTGGCCGATTGAACGCCGGGCGGGCAATGGAAGTATTACAGGTAGATTGCGGTACCAACCAGCCACTCGGTCGACTATCGATTACTAATTTATCGCCCAACCCTACGTCCGATCGGTTGCAATTCGGATATCGGGTCCCGCAATACGATACCGAATACCAGATTCGGGTGTTCGACTCGCTGGGCCGGCTCGTGCACCGGGAGTCGTTGGCTCCCTCGCGTTTCGGCGAATTGACAACCATTGTAGATCTCCCCGCGCTTCCGCCCGGTATGTACACGCTTTCCTTTGAAGGAGCCGGAGAGCGAGTGGCGCAACTATTCGGGGTCGTGCGTTAGATCGGTGGATTGGGGAAACTTTTCTCCCGTTTGCTTCTGTTTACGACGGGAACTTCCTATATTTGCATCCGCTTGTAAAAGGGCAAAAAATAGAGGCTCTGTAGCTCAACTGGATAGAGCACCTGACTACGGATCAGGAGGTTTAAGGTTCGAATCCTTACAGAGTCACTACACTAAAGGCAGACGGAGCGTCTGCTTTTTTGTTAGCGCCAGAAGAAGTAGCGATCATGTCGAAGATCTGTCAATTAACGAAGAAGCGTCCGATTGTCGGAAACAACGTCTCTCACTCAAATGTGAAGACCAAGCGACGCTTTGAACCCAACTTACAGGATAAGCGCTTTTACCTGCCCGAAACGGGCGAGTGGGTCAAGCTGCGCGTGAGTGCCAGTGCAATTCGCACCATTAACCGCTTGGGGCTGTACGCTTACCTAAAGAAATTAGAGCGCAAGGGCATCGATACCGGTGTCAAGCTGTAGTTGGTCAACTCCTCCGCATTATGGCAAAGAAAAGTAAAGGAAACCGCATCCAGGTCATTCTGGAATGCACCGAGCACAAGAACAGTGGCATGCCGGGCACTTCCCGCTACGTCACTCAAAAGAACCGCAAAAACACGCCCGATCGATTGGAACTCAAAAAGTACAATCCGATTCTTCGCAAGGTGACGGTTCATCGCGAAATCAAGTAGAGATTGCGGGAAATAAAACCTATTTTTGGTTTCTCGTGTTCCTCTTAATATAAAATACATCTACCAATGGCAAAGGTATCAAAGAACGCACGGGTAGCACAACGTGCTGCCAATGCCGGCTCCGGACGGGATTTCGTAAAAATCGTTCAGAGCGTCAAAGACCCCAAAACGGGTAACTACAGCTTCAAGCAGGTCATGATCCACAAAGACAAGGTGGACGAGTTCCTGGCTAAGACGAAGTAATTCTACATTTACGATCCTAGATCGAAAGAGGCTTTTTCCGCTCGGCGGGGAAAGCCTCTTTGCACACTACCACACCCCTTCAGCGATGAGCTTTTTCACCAAGTTTTTCAATAAAGAAAAAAAAGAAGACCTCGATAAGGGCCTTGAAAAGACCAAATCCAGCTTCTTCGGAAAGCTGACGAAGGCGGTGGCGGGCAAATCGACCGTCGATGAAGAGGTACTCGACGAATTGGAGAACGTGCTCATTTCTTCGGATGTCGGCCTGGAAACCACCGTCAAAATCATCGAGCGCATCGAGGAGCGGGTAGCCCGCGATAAATACCTTGGAACCTCCGAATTGAATGAGATTCTGCGCGACGAAATCGTGCAATTGCTGGCCGACAGCAATACCGTCGATATGGAAGACTACGAGCTTCCCACCACCGAGCGGCCGGCGGTCATCCTGGTCGTAGGAGTCAATGGGGTCGGAAAAACCACTACCATTGGCAAAATCGCTAACCAGTACAAGCAGCAGGGGCTCAAGGTCGTACTAGGTGCCGCCGACACCTTCCGGGCCGCTGCCGTCGACCAACTAAAAATCTGGTCCGAACGGGTCGGGTGCGACTTCTACAGCAAGGGCATGCATACGGACCCCGCCGCCGTTGCGTACGAAACCGTCCAGTACGCCATGGACAACGATTGCGATGTAGCCATTATCGATACGGCCGGGCGGCTGCATACCAAGTTCAATCTGATGAAAGAGCTCAGCAAGATCAAGCGGTCGATCAGCAAGAAAATCGAGCTCGCTCCCCACGAAGTCCTGCTGGTACTGGATGCGACTACCGGCCAGAATGCGATCGAACAGGCCCGGCACTTCACGGAGGCTACCGACGTCACGGCGCTGGCACTCACCAAGCTCGACGGTACCGCCAAGGGCGGCGTAGCCATTGGTATTTCCGACCAGTTTCAAATTCCCATCAAATATATCGGAGTAGGTGAACGGATCGACCAACTCCAGATCTTCAATAAGCGTGCATTCGTCGATTCGCTGTTCGAGCAGGGATAATTCCGATAGCTTGCCTACCTATGAGCTTTAGTGCCTTCTTGCGAATCGTTCATCGGAAATGGGATCGCTTCATGCAGTGGCTGGGGGTCGGCAACAATCGCCCCATCACCATTGCCAACTACCGCGGATTTGGCCGGCCGGATTACCTGTATCTGAAGGGACGCGTACTGCGGGACAAGACGATCGTCTACAGTGAAAACGATTCGCTGCTGCGTAACTTTATCAATAGTATCAAGCGATTTAATAGCCGTGAAATTCCGCGAGCGAACGTACGCGTGCAGTGGGGAGGGCACGTGTTTCAGCTCGTGACCGATGCGGAGGGCTATTTCCAGTTCGAGCAGCAATTCGACCCGCCGGTCAATTTGCCGAAAAAAGAGTTGTGGCAACGCGCCCAGCTCGAAGTGATTGGTATCCCAAAGGAGCCGGAGGCCTATTGCAAGGCACATACCGATATTTTGCTGCCACAAAAAGCCCAGTATGGTATCATAACGGATATCGATGATACGATTCTTCAAACCGACGTGACCAGCCGATTCAAGTTGCGGGCCATGTACTGGACCTTTCTCAAGAACGCGACCTCCCGCCGGGCTTTTCAGCAAGTTTCCGCTTTTTTCCAGGCCCTCCAGCTCGGCCACAACAGCAAGGGGCGCAATCCCTTTTTCTACGTGTCGAATAGCCCCTGGAATTTATACGACCTGCTCGTCGAATTTCTCAGTCTCAACTACATGCCAAAGGGCCCTGTATTGCTGCGCGATCTGGGGCTGCCCTACGGCGAGCGCCCGGAGGCCTACCGGGGCCATAAACTCACCCAAATCGAGCGGATCATGCAAATTTATGCGCATCTCCCGTTCGTGCTGGTGGGCGATAGCGGAGAGCACGATATCGATAATTACCTCACCATTGCTAAAGAATATCCCGATCGTGTAAAGGCTATTTACATTCGGGATGTACAGCACCGCCGACGCACCCGCCGGGTAGAGCAAATCATCGAGCAAACGACAGATATTCCGATTTGCCTGGTCGATTCCTACGATCGGGCGGCGGAGCACGCGGTGGCGGAGGGCCTCATTCAGCAACGCGATTTTGATCGTTTCCGCCAATAATCGACCCCTACTTCCCTCCCGAATCCTTTCCGCGCCGGCGAAGTTCTGCCGCTCGCATCGGCATCTGATCGATGCGATTGAATAGGAAGGCTGGTTCTACCAATTTATTGATACATCGGTACTTCTCCGTACCGTCTAAGCCCACGAGTAGAAGGGCAACGGATTCCTGATCAATGCCAAAGTACTCGTAATACGATAGGGCCCGATCCACCGGAAGGAGGCTGCCGTCTGGTTGCCGGGTATCCCCGGGCGTTAACCGCAGCACGAGCAATTGACGATCAGACATTTCCGACTCCCTGCCGAAGAAGGCCTGTAATTGTTTTTTCAGCAAAGGATGCTCCATTGTCGGAGCAAAGACAATAACTAATCGGTGTTGCCACTTAAATTCATTGAGTAGTTGCGCGGGCAGGCCGAGCGCACACAGTAAGAAACACCCGCCTAGAAATAGTTTTTTCATCGGTAAGCAAACGCTGGTGCGCCATGTGGGGTTTAACCTATAAAGCTTTTGCTACCAACGGATTAACCAAACAATATTGGGCCGCCTTCAATTGTTAAATAATCAAAACCCAATTGCGTCATCCCATGAAATTGCTCTTCCTCACTCTTGCTATCGGAGGTGCGGTTGTTCAGCCAAGCAGCGGCCAGCCGATAATGTATAATGAGTCGCGTTTCAATCAATATCGCCAGTGGTTTGAGCGCCAGAGCCCTACTGAAAATCTATTCCAGCAGGGGGCTACTTTATACGTCTTTTCCGACTATGCACCGTTACGGGCCATTAGCGACCAGGCCGGCGAATTGCTTCTGGAACTGCCCGCCGGAACGATGGTAGAAAATATCAGCGACTACCTTCCGACCGATCGCGTCGATGGCCACGACGACTGGTGGTTTCGGGTGCGTACCCACGACGCCAACGGCTGTGCTGTAGACGGCTACATCTGGGGGGGGCACGTGGCACGCGCCTGGCAGCAAGCCCCCTTGTTGGAAAACGGCCAGTCGCAACTCATCATGCTCGGACTGGCGGCGGAGCCGCTTCGTACTGACCTTTCGAACTTACAGGCTGAGGTACGCATTGCGCAGCAGGGGCACATCCTCTACCGCCATTCTATACCCAAAATGTGTGTGTCTAAAGATTGTGCTAGTCGATCGCTCCTGCGCGTGCTTCCCAACCAACCCCGAACGGGCGAGATGGTGCTCGAAGCTTCCACGCTGGTAGTCGGTTGTACTACGGGCATCGACAAGGCCTTTTTGCACTGGACGGGCCGCCAGCTTCAACTGATCTATATGCAGGAATATACCCGGGGCCACGTCTACATCGATCGCCCCTTTGAACTCATTCGGGATGGCCAAAAGATTAAGGTCCGCTATGAGGGTGAAAATGCAGCGTTCGATCCGGTCTGGCAATTTTCGCCCGGCGGGCCGGTATCGGAGCAGCCTACCGCGGCATCGGCTGGCCGGGCGAAGCCGTAGGTTCGTATTTTAGTCTGTTAGTACTTTAGTCTTTACCTTAAAATCTAAATTCCAAAGTACCCACCAGGTGCGGTGTTCAACTTTTTTTCTCAAAGATGAAATTATTGGCGTAATCGGGTGCTGCCCAAAACCGACCCGGGCCTACTTTCTGGTGCAGCTCTACGTCGAATGATTCGAGCGGAAGCACCTTTCGTTCTTGGATGAAGTAGCCGGTATATCCGAACTGGTCCAAAACGTTGAACACGTCGAAGACCGTACCCTCCTTCAGGTGCCTTCTTTCGCATTCCATTAGAATAGCCGGCCCATGCTCCATCAGAAGTTTGGTCCCCCCAAGCAGTACCTGTTTTTCGTGACCTTCGACATCGATTTTAAGGAAATCGGGAAGGATGCCTCGGTGGTAAAAATAGTCATCCAATGTGCTGGTTGGTATTGCAATCGTCTGCGAATGGTCTTCCGCATTTACCGGTGACAGAGTGGCACCGGGAGAAGTGCTTCCACCGGGAGCCGGGACGTGCAGCTCAAACGTACCCGCCTGGTCGGAAAGCCCCATATTTTCGATAATGACATTCTCGTAGTTGAATGCCTCTTTGACTTCTCGGAGGTAATCGTACAGTTTCGGTTGGGGTTCAAACCCATATACCTTGCCGGTCTTTCCCACTTTCTTGCGCATCCAATAGAGATATCCTCCTTTATGGCATCCAACGTCTACGGCTGTGCTACCAGGCTTGAGGGACTTTAGGAGGTAGGCAATTTCTGCCGGGTCGATGAGAAAGCGATAGCGAAGACCGCGGTAGATGTACTTAAGTTTATTCATGTGTGGCAATTCGGACGTAGGCAGGATAAGGAAAATTACCGTGCGCAAGGTATCCACAACCACGCGCAGGCCCTATTTCAGCTCAAATTCAGGACAATCGATTCTGATGTCCTCTTCTCGCAGGGGCAATTGCAACAACTTGCAGTAAGGTACCTTTTCTCCCGGTTGGAAGAATCTACAGGAGTAGCAATTGCGCTGGACAGTCAGAACGCCCGTCTGATGCAACTGCTTGATTAATCCGCTAAGAAAGGAAAAGATGGCTTTTTGCTGCTCCTCCGAGGCCCGTTCAATCGAACTGCTGACGGGCCCCGCGTAGTGCTCTACTTGCTCAACGATTCGGTTTCCCTCCGGACTTAAGGCAATAGCGTAAGACCTTTTATCTTCTGCCGAAGGCTTTCTCTCGATAAGTTCCTTGTTGGCCAGCACGCGAATGGCGTCGCTGATGGTGGGTTTGGTCACTTCAAACTCCCGAGCCAGGTAACTTACATTGCATCGCGCCTCGGCGTGGTATTTGACAAAGATCAGGATCTGGATTTGGATGGGGCTCAATCCAAGTTCTTTGGCGTGCTCCCACAGCAACTTTCGGTATGCGTGCGATATTCGCTCCAGAGCGGCCGCGATTTTGCTGGCTAACCGGCTATTCTGATGCGATAAGTCGAAAATGTGGTCGTCCATAATAAAGGGCCCGCGATTGGTCATCGCGGGCTAAAATACGCACCTCCGGGAGATGGCGTATCAGATTTGGGGCTTACTATCGATTCACGGCATACGGCAAGGAGAGATCTCCGGAGGCGACTGAATAGACACTGTATACTCCTAGCATCGGCAAACCCGGCTTCGAAGTGTTCACCTGCATGTAGGCGGTCACTGCATCGAAGTTAAAATCGATTTGGTGATTCATCCGGTAGGCGGGAACGATGACGCGAATGGTCCTGTCCCGGTGGATTACCGGGTAGCCCGGCGAATCCATGTACATCGGCATGCCCGGATTGGTGGGAGGCAAGACTACGCTTTCGTCGGCTGAATCGAACTGCCTGACCGAAAGCCCCCCGGCCACCCGGTCGTCTTCGGTTAAAATCACCCAGTGCGGATGCCAGATGATGCCGTCGTTCGCGTAGTTGCGGTCGTTGTCCTCATCCCACAGTGGCGTGTCGTCAAAATCAGGATGAGAAGTCAGCGCCAGGGCGACGATTCCCGGGGTCTCCCCGAAGCCTACATCCGTAGACTTCAGAGTGGTGGGGAATACGTATCCCAACACCGGGGCGCCGTCGAGCTGCCCAACCGGCGAGGGAACGGTCTGCCCCGCTTGCCCGGCAACTTCGATGGAAAAAATCAGCTGATCCAGCCGGTCATCGTAGAGAACCGAAGCGCCCGTGATTTTCAAGTCGTCCGACTTTTTAAAAGAAGCCTCCTCGTGCGTTCCCTGAGCGGGGCCAATTTGCAGGCCGAAGAGTACCAGTAGGAATGTGGTCAAAGTTTTCATTGATGTAGATTGAAAAACGATTTTAATAAGGAATCCTAACTTTACGGGTTAAATTTTTTTATTCCGCATCGCCTCATTTACTGGTTGGCCGCTGTATGCCGTCAACACTAATAATCTGATCGAGCCGAATCTTGGTGTCATCGGCAAATACCAGATACTCCACTCCCTTTTCGGTGAAGACGTCTGCGATGCGTTCCCGTAAGATGATATTACGGGACCGGTTTTGGTAAAAGACAATGGAGGGCTTTCTTCTGATAGCCCGATCCAGCAGCAGATCGTGAAAGGCACAATCAATTGGCTGGTAATCTGTATGGTGATCTTCCATAGAACATAAATTTGATAATCTGGCGGAAAGCTATGAGTTGGTTGCACTCCATCAGCTGCACAAATATAGTTAGGATTGCTAACTATATGAGATTATTTAACTTTTTTCATTGCGGCAAATGCGTTAAAATGGTCGGTGGGGTAGGGGTAGTAGTTTTTTGGGTTCAGGCTAATTCACGGCTTGCTTGTTAGGCCGTAAGCGCATACCTTTGCAGTACCATTCAATAGCTGTCCCCGCGGCAGTCGATCTCATAAAATAGCCCACTTTTTACACGGCCGTTTCCATTGCTGGTAGCCGCGTGCGCAGCGCACGCCTGGGCTGCCTGCAGCCCCGAGCCCAGCCACCGGCCAGAAGGCCGAGAGTTCAATCTGTGTCCCGCCGGATTGAATTATCACTTTCGGCCCGCAAGCTGGCCGAAAAAGCAAACCTGACTTTGACTTACCTATCCCTCAATTTTCCTGAACTTTCGGAAAATCAGCCCACTGGCCCCGGTGCTGCTCCTCAGAAATGAGGACTTTTGCTCTTTCCCCATTAGGGGGGGAGTTTTGGGTGCAGATTGTGCCCAACTTGACCGGGCAACCGTATTCATCGTTTAGCACCCACTATTTATGACCTCCTATTACCTGTTTCCGTTATTCTTTAGCTGTTTGTTGTGCACGGCCCTGGAGGCCCAGATCCAGAGTTATATTTCTGCCCGCCCGGAGATGGGAGCCGGCTTCGATCACCCCTGGAGCGAAACAATGGATCGGCAACTGCTGCGCCTGCACCAGCGTCATTTGGAAGCTCTCCAAACGGGTACGGCGGTGAATTGGGAGCGGCAATTCCCCAATTTGACCATCGCGGATAAACACATTGCCGTAGAACTCCTCTTTCGCGGGGCCGTCCCACGGGAGGCCCGGGCGTACCTGGATAAAATTGGATGCAGAGATATAATCGTTTACGAGCATGTGCTGAACGCCTGGATGCCGGTGGCAACACTCGGGCAGCTCCGGGCCGTCCCTCAGATGGTATACGCCAGAGCTGTGCGCAAACCCCGTGTCAGGAGCGGGATTGTTACTTCGCAGGGAGATATTGCGCAGCAATCCGACGCGGCTCGTAGTGCGTTCGGTCTTTCCGGTGCCGGTGTTAAGGTAGGCGTGTTGTCGGATAGTTACGACGCCCTGGGAGGGGCTGCAGCCGGTATCTCGAACGGTGAATTGCCCGGTCCGGGCAATCCGCAGAATGACCGACCGGTGGAGGTGCTCCTAGATAATTTCAACCCGGGAAACATCGATGAAGGACGGGCCATGATGGAGATCATTCACGATGTGGCACCAGCTGCCGAACTGGCATTTCACACGGCCTTTGGAGGCATTGCCACGTTCGCTTCCGGAATTCGGGCACTGGAAGCCGCCGGATGTGAGGTGATTGTGGATGATGTGTTCTACCTCAACGATGCGTTCTTCCAGGATGGATTAGTGGCCCAGGCGGCGGACGAAGTAGTCGAACGCGGGGCAGTCTATCTATCTGCAGCGGGCAACCAGGCGCGGGATTCGTACGAAGCCGCTTTCAATCCGATCGGCACGGTCACGGTGGGTACGGTGCCGTATGCGGTCCACGGTTTTCTGGGAACGGATTTTCTACAACAAATAACGGTGGCCCCACTGAGCACGGTTTCCATCGTCTTGCAATGGGATGACCCTTTCCTGTCGGTTACCGGTTCGGAGGGCGCCGCTTCCGATTTGGATATCATCCTGGTCGACGGAACCGAAACCACGGCGATTGCGGGAGGAACCAACAACAATCTAGGCAACGATGCGGTCGAAATTTTGCAGTTCACCAACACGTCCGCAGTGCCGCAGCTATTCAATTTGCTAATTGGACTGCGACAAGGAGCAACGCCGAATCTGGTGAAGTACATCATTTTCAATGGTGCTACCATCAACGAATATGCGACGAACAGCTCTACTTGTGTAGGACAGCCGAATGCGGCCGGAGCGTTAGCGGTAGGAGCGGCCTTTTGGGCCGAAACCCCACCCTTCGGGCAGACCCCGCCTTTGCTGGAGCCCTTCTCCTCCGCCGGCGGTACGCCCATCTTATTTGATACCCAGGGGAATCCAATCGCTCCCGACATCCGACAAAAACCGGATTTTACGGCTCCCGATGGGGGCAATACCTCCTTCTTTGGTTCGGATATTAATGATAGCGATACATTTCCCAATTTCTTCGGCACCTCCGCTGCCGCTCCCCACGCGGCGGGGGTGGCCGCCCTATTGCTGGAACAACAACCAACGGCTACCCCGGCGACCATCAGGGATATCTTGACCCAAACAGCCATCGAAATGGGGCCGCCCGGCTTCGATTTTGATACGGGAGCCGGACTAATCGATGCCCTCGCGGCAGTTAGTTCCGGCGCCGGTCCAGAAGTATGCGACGGCGTCGACAATGACGGAGATGGATTAATCGACGATGCCGACCCCGACGTTGCCGACCAACAGCTCTGGTTCGAGGACTTCGATGGCGATGGGTTTGGCAACACCGCTGTGAGCCTGCTTAGCTGTACCCAGCCGGTTGGGTTTGTAAGCAATGCAGAAGACTGTAATGATACCTTAGCGGTGGTCAATCCCTCAGCCACCGAAATTTGTGACGGATTGGACAACAACTGCGACGGTGTTTTGGAAGCAGATGTGCTTACAATAAGCTATGCCCAGGATACCTTTACCACAAACGATCAGGCTCCGGGCCCCGCACAGGTCAGCCTGCCGGATGGTCAGTTTTCGGCTGCTCCCGGTGGGTTAATCGTTGATCCGTCAACGGGGGTAATCGATATTGCCAATTCTCAGGTCGGGACCTATGAGATTACCTATGCCGTCACCAATATATGTACGGGGAGCACGAGCACTACGGTTGATCTTACCCCAATTGCCAATCTGGCACTCAACGTAGAACTGCAAGGACGTTCGCAGGCAGATGGGGATTACATTATTGAACTATTTGAGACGGGTACTACCAATCGCGTTTTGAATCAGTCACAGACCATTGCCAGCGATGACCAATTGGCGATTCGAGATATCCCACTCGGTGATTACGATATTCTCCTTAAAAGAAATCAGTACCTAAGCCGAAAAATTGCCGGCGCTACCTTAGTCGATCAAAGCAACATCCTTGATTTCACCTTCGAAAACAGCGCCGAACTACGTGGCGGGGATGTGGATGACGATGATGCAGTAAACATTCAGGACTTTTCTATTCTGGCTAGCACCTTCAACGTGTTTCCCAACGAAGAAGGCTACGATTCCCGGGCCGACTTCACAGGAGATGGCCTGGTTTCCATTCTCGATTTTTCCATCTTAGCCTCCAATTTTAATTTGGCGGGGGATGTACCGGGCCTGGCACCGCGCAGCGAACCGGGCGATGATGCGGAATGCCGGCAGCAGGTTAGTCCGATTGTCTTGGAGTTGATTCCACAAAAGAAAACGGTTCCTCTGTTCCGGGAATCTTACATCGACGTGGTGGCCACATCCGGTGCGCAGGTTATTGACGGCTATTCGTTTCAGTTGGAATACAACCCAGCCATCTTGGAAGTCATGGGAATTGAGTGGAGTCCGGAAGCGGAAGTGGTTCTGTTGGAGCAAATAGACCCCACAAGGGGCCAGATCGCGATGGCGGCCGGATCGTTTGCGGGGTACCCCTCCGCGTCTCTTCCACTTGCCCGGATTCGGGTTCGGACGAAGGCCTCCGGTACGACACCTTTGCGTTTGACGGGTTACGGAAATGAGGGGCCTTTAGCTACCTGCAGCGGCTATCCGCTGGCAGTTGAAGTGCAAACGCAAACGATTCGCGTAGATGGCGCTGCTTCCGTTCCCGCTTTGGACGTACAGTTGTTTCCCAACCCCGCTTCTGACCGAATAACCATCGAATGGTCCAACATTCCCGAGGAGGGCCCGACCCAAATTCGAATGCTGGATATGCGGGGTAGGGAGGTATGGAAGAGCGCAGTCGTCAATGCGAATCGGACGCAAATTAATATTCAACACCTGGCAAACGGCTTATATTCTCTGGAGGTCCGGAACGGGCGGCGGGCCCAACGGCTTCGCTGGGGGAAGCAGTGAGAACGCAATCGAACTATCTTATTGATAACCCGCTAACCCGCTAACCCGCCCTGTATAGCCTCCTTTCTTTCAGTTCATTGGGCGTAGTACCCTTCTTTTACAACACATTATGCGTCGTACACTCTAGTAGACTACGCGGGAACGGGAAGCGTGGATTGGGTCGGGTGTCCGGTTGGGTATCCGTATTTTTTCCGAACTTTTCGCACGCGCGGACTCAGGTCCTCAATAACTGAGGACCTGAGTGGACGCGCGTGCGGGCAGTGGAATTGCCTGCCGTACCTACTCTACTCCCCAATTCATACAAGCCTGTAAAAACACTTCCACGACGATCAGCCGCTGCACCGCAGGCTGTGCATACATCTCTTCCGTCAGGTAATTTGCGTACCACAGAGCCCCCCTGGAGCGGGAAGGATGAAGACCGATCTCCCGAAAAATGCGGAAATAGAAGGGCAAGTCGCCTCCGACGGGCCCTTCGTAGAGGCACTCCTTCAGGGCAGAGTCGTACGGCAGGTGGAGCGTCTCTTCGGGATACTGCATGCGGGAGAGCTTCTGTTTTGTTCTTTCCATTTCTTCCAGCGCCGGCTGGGGAGGAATGATGTCGAATTCGAGTTCCGGTTCCGGCTCTTCGTACGTTACCCAGGGTAGTTGGGTCTTGAAATAGACATACTGGGCGGAGTCGAGCTCGAAGAAGTATCGATCCACTTCGATGGCCTCATACTGACGCAGAAAAGTCTGGAAAGGATGTGCCATCGAATCAGGATAAAAGGCCGCCATCCGCTCTAAGAATACGACGTGCGCACTATCCACGAGTGCCTGCTCCTCTTCGCTTAGACAGGATAATAGATTGGAACCACTGCTCGGCAAGAGAGCCGGACCCCTTTCGGGATTAGCCGACGGATAATACACTCCCAAAAACAGAAAGCACGGGCACAAAAAAGCAAGTTGGTAAAAGCGATTCATAATGGGTTTGTGTTTTAATGGACCAGGTATTTGTGCATCCCTGGGCCCGGGATTGGACATTCAAGATTTGTAATAATCCACGGAAGTCCTCATTTTCCGAGAATTATTCACCAACTGAAGCCTTACTTCATGCGTGCAGTGCTATACGATGAACCCGGCGGTCCGGAAAAACTGTACCTCGGCCAATATCCCGATCCCGTAGCCGGGGAGGGTGAGCTTTTGATTCATGTGGCGGCCACCGCGCTCAATCGGGCAGATACCTATCAGCGGCGTGGTTCCTATCCGCCGCCCGAGGGCGAGAGCCCTATCCTGGGACTCGAAATGGCCGGCACCGTGCTGGACGTCGGCCCAGGGGTACAGCAATTTGAAGTAGGCGATAATGTCTGTGGCTTGCTGGGCGGCGGCGGATACGCGGAATATGCCGTGCTGCACGAGCACATGGCGCTGCGCCTTCCCCTGGGGATGTCGTTCAGCAAGGCAGCCGCCGTTCCGGAGGCCTTTCTCACGGCTTTTCAGGCGCTTTATTGGATCGGTAATTTACAGGCTGGTGAAACGGTGCTTATCCACGCCGGTGCGAGTGGGGTGGGCACGGCAGCGATCCAATTGGCCCGCCAGAGTCAGGCAACCATCTACACCACGGCCTCCGCGATGAAACACGAAACCTGCCTGCAACTCGGTGCCCACCGGGCCATCGACTACCGCCAGGAGGAATTTGCCGACGTCGTACAAGAAATTACCGAAGGCCGTGGGGTGGATCTCATCATCGACTTCATCGGGGGGCCGTATTTTAAGCCCAACCTCGATGCCCTGGCGCTCGACGGCCGCCTGGTAATCTTATCGATGCTAGGAGGGAGTAAAGCGGAATCGGTCCCGATCAATACGCTACTGCGTAAACGACTTCAGGTAACGGCCTCCACTCTCCGTTCCCGCTCGGCCGAATACAAAAAGGCACTCACTTCCGATTTTCGAGAGCGTTTCTGGCCGTTATTCGAGGATCGGACCCTCTATCCGGTGGTCGATTCCATCTACGATTGGAGTGAGGCCGCCGAGGCACACCGCTACATGGAAAGCAATGCCAATCAGGGAAAGATCGTCTTGACGATCGGGGAGCGGTGATTTTTGTAGAAGCGCCGGATGCCTCCAAGAGAAACGAACCGGGGCTACCATAAATGGTTAATCGTACAAACCGACTACATGAATTATTGGCTCGTCAAATCTGAACCCTTCAAATTCAGTTATCAAGACCTCGTCGATCTGGGGAAAGATATGTGGGATGGCGTACGCAATTACCAGGCCCGCAACAACCTGCGGGAGATGAAAGAAGGCGATCTCGTGCTCTTTTACCACAGCCGCGAAGGATTGGAAGTAGTTGGCATTACCAAGGTGGTCAAGGAGGCCTACCCCGATCCTACTGCGGAAAAGGGCGATTGGTCGGTGGTAGATCTGGTGCCCGTTAAGACGTTGAACAAACCCGTATCGCTCAAATCCATCAAAGCCAGCGGCCATTTCGACGAACTCGGCCTGGTGCGCAACCCCCGCCTGTCCGTTATGCCCGTCAGCCCGGAGCATTTTCATCTGATCCTGGAAATGGGGGAAACGACGGTTTAATAGGGGCTGCTACTCACTATTCGAGTCAACGATTGCAAAGGTCGTTCGCCGGTTCTCCTGGTGCTCGTCTTCCGTGCATCTTAGGCAGACGCAGTCGTTCGCCGGGACAGATTCTCCGTAGCCTTTGGCTTGAAGTCGGGCAGCGTCGATTCCTTTGGTAATGAGGTAGTCGACGGCGGCCTGAGCGCGGCGTTGGCTGAGAGCTTCGTTGTAGTTGTCGTTACCGCGGCAATCGGTGTGGCTACCCAGTTGGATGGATATTTCGGGATTGCGCTCTAGAAGTTGGGCCAATTCGTTGAGCGTGGGCTCGGCGTCCTCGCGGATGTAAGATTCGTCGAAGTCGTAGTAGATATTTTCCAAAACGATCTCGCGGTTGAGGAAAATTTTATCCAACACGATCTCCACTTCGTAGCGCTGCTCGGGGCGATTGGGGTCTTTGCCAAGCCCCTTGGAGCTAAAAAAGCCGTCGTTTTTCAAGTAACCATCCTTCGAGGCTAGAAAGTTGTAGTCCTGATCATCGGCCAGGGTGAGCGTGATCTGGCCACTTTCATCGATGGCTACTTCCTGGCTCTGATCGGCCACCTGGATCAAGAGATTGGCTCCTTCCAGCGGCCGGCGACCGAGTACGCGGCTGTTTGGGTTGGTCGGGTCTTCGTAAATGCGCTCGAGGACGAACACATCGAGTAAATTCTTGTACGCGATTTCCTCCGGCGGATCGGGTAGGGGAGGGAGCTTCACTTTATCGAATCGGTACACGTCGTCGCCTCCGGCGCCCGTCAGGCGGCGAGAGCTGAAGTATCCGCGGCGCAGCACGTCTCCTTGGGCCGTTGCCGTTGGGTCGAATACCAATCCAAAATCATCGCCTCCGCTATTGATGGGCGGTTTGAGGTTGTAGGCAGGGGTCCAGCGGCCACGCAGTTGATAGCTGCTGAAGATGTCGAGGCCTCCCAGGCTCGTATGTCCGGTCGAGGCAAAGTAGAGCGTATCGGCATCGAGGTAGGGAAACTGTTCGTCGTAGGGGGTATTGACGCCTCGGCTGAGCAGGGTCGGTTCTCCCCAGGTTCCGTCAGCTTGTTTTTCGGAAACCCAGATATCGTAGCCACCCCAACCTTCGTCAAAATCGCTGCTGAAATACAGCAACTGCCCATCGGCGGAAAGTGCGGGGTGCATGTAGTTGAATTCCTCCTGCATGAAGCCCAGTGGCCGGGGCTGTGACCAGGTGCCGTCGGCATTGCGTTCGCTCACTACCAGCTTGCAGAAGGCATCGGCGTACTTGGCCGGAGAAGTACAGCGGGTAAAAATGGCCTCGGTTTGGCTGGCGTTGAAGGCGATAGTTCCTTCGTTGTCTTCCGAGTTTAGGATGGGATCGAAGTTGGTCACCTGATCACTATCTAAATCGACCAGGAATAAATCCGAAAAGCTGTTGCCCGTCCAGTTGTAGATTTCTTCCCCGGTGGCAGTTCCCCGATCGGAAGTGATGACCAATTGATTATCCGCAAAGGGCACGGGGGCGTAATCCGCGCTGCCCGTATTGAACGGAAGCAGCGTGGCCTCGTATTCCTTGCGCTCTTCCTCTAACCACTCCAGTGCTTGTTCGGCTCCCTGGATTTCACGGCGGTACTCAAACGGGCTGCCAATCTCAAAGCCCAGATCGCGATAAGCCACGATGGCTTCCTCGTAGCGCTCCGCTTGTTTGAGGGTCCGCGCGTACTCGCGCAGGGCATTCACGCCGCCCCCATTGTCGTACGAAATTTTGTACCACTCGATGGCCTCTTCAGGGCGGTTGGTTTGTGCGTATGCACGGCCGAGGCGATAGGCAATTTCGCTTTTTTCCTTGCGGCTTTTGGCTTTGCGAAATTCTTTCTGCAACAATGGAATGGCAACGGCGTACTGCTTGCGTTCGATGGCCATTTCGCCGGTGCGCACGGGCAATTCGTACGTACAAGCGGCAAGACCCATAAAGAGGAGGAGAGACAGGAGGTAGAGCTTGTTCATTGTAGTGCAAAGATGTCTCTGAAAAACGGGCAGAGGTGGGTGATTGTTGCTCGCCCCTCGGTTCTGCGGGCGTTCGGTCACACGGCCGGCAAAATGGCTGTTCTGGTAATGTGCCGATATGCCGATGAGTCAATGTGCTAAAATGGCAACCCTCCTGCTCGGCTTGCCAAGCAGGAGGGTTGTGAAATCAAAAGTACTAAAGCCTAAAATACTAATTGACTAAAGTACTAACTACATCCCCGCGGCCTTCGAAAAGCGCTCCTTCTTATCGGAGGTCTTTTTCTTGGCCTGGAGATCGTCTGTCAGGTCATTCACGATGGGCGTTGCTACGAAGATGGAGGAGTACGTACCCACGATGATACCAACGAGGATGGCGAAGGCAAATCCACGAATGGAGGTACCTCCGAAGAAGAACAGTACGGCCACCACGAAGAAGGTCGTCAGTGAGGTAATGATCGTCCGGCTCACCGTGCTGTTGATGGCGGCATTGATCAGTTCCTCCTTCGATCCTTTGGTGAAGGTGCCGAGGTATTCGCGAATCCGGTCGAACACGATCACCGTATCGTTGATCGAATAACCGATTACGGTCAGAATGGCGGCGATGAAGGCCTGGTCGATTTCAAGGTTGAACGGCACCAGACCGTGCAGCAGAGAGAACAGGCCCAGCACGATCAGGGAGTCGTGGAACAAGGCGGCTACCGCACCGAGTGAGTACTGCCACTTGCTAAAGCGCAGGAAGATGTACAGGAAGATCATCAACAGGGCAAATACCGCCGCATAGAGGGCCGAACGCTTGATATCGTCGGCGATCGTCGGGCCTACCTTGCTGAAGGTTGTAATGTGCGTGCCCGTACCGTCGGCCGCGCTGAATTCTGCCAGATCAATGTCGGCGTCGGTCACGGCCTGCACCCCTTGGTGGAGGGCTGCCATGACGAGTTCCTCTGGCTTACCGTCGTTCTCTTCCGGCGCATCGATCTTGTAGCTGGTCACTACATTGTAGGTATTCTCTGTATCGACGGCCTTTACTACGGGCGTGATGCCCTCAAACGCGTCGGTAAGGGAAGCGCGTAGTTCCTGGGCATCTACTGGTTCCTCAAACTGGATATTATAGCTGTATCCTCCCCGGAAATCGACGCCCAGCTCAAAGCCACGGGTGAAGAAAGAGACCAGACTGACGGCGAGGATGGTACCCGAGATTACATAGGCGATGCGTCGCTTGCCCAGCCAGTCGATGTTGAGGTTGGCAAACCAGTTAGCCGACGAAGCGGTGCTAAACGAAATATTGCGGTCTTTGCCCAACCAGTAATCGAGCGCCAGGCGTGTGACGAGTACAGCGGTGAACAGGGAGAACACGATACCTACGATCAGCACTACTGCAAATCCCTTAATCGGCCCCAGGCCAAAGTAGGCGAGGATGAACGCCGTCAGAATCGTAGTTACGTTGGCATCGATGATGGCGGAATAGGAGTTCTTGAAACCATCGGCTACGGCCATTTTCAGCGTCTTCCCGGCCCGCAGTTCCTCGCGGATGCGCTCGTAGATGATTACGTTGGCGTCTACGGCCATACCGATCGTCAGAACGATACCGGCAATACCCGGTAGCGTCAGGACGGTATTCAGGCTAGCCAGTGCCCCGAAAATGAAGATGATATTCAGAATCAGCGCAATGATGGAAATGATACCCGCGCCGCCGTAGTAGAAGATCATGAAGGCGAGAACGATGGCAAATCCGACTACCAGTGCCGTAATGGACCGGCGGATGTTTTCGGCTCCCAGCGAAGGCCCGACCAGCGATTCCTGAATAATCTCCGTACGGGCGGGCAGGCGGCCGATTTCCAGAATGTTGGCCAAGTCGGTTGCCTCCTGCATGGTGAAGTCGCCGGTAATCTCCGTGTTGCCACCCGTGATGGCATTTTGCACCCGTGGAGCAGAAACGACCTGGCTGTCCAGGAGGATTGCGATTTGGCGGTTGTTGTCGTTGGCGGCGGCCGTTGTCATGCGGGCCCAAATCTTTGCGCCGGTATTGTCCATGCCCAGCGTCACGCCGATCTGATTGTTGGTCGGGTTGGGCTGCGCCGAGGCATCGGTTACGTGGTCGCCGGTGAGCGGTGCTTTGCCGTCGCGCGGGATTTTCACCCCGTACAATTCGTATTGCGTGCCCGATTCGCCCGTTTCTAGGTCGGGGATCGGATTGCGCGACCACCGGAAGGCCAGATCGTTCGGGAACAGGCGGCGAATTTCTTCTCGACGCAGCATGCTCAGCACGTTGTTCCGCTGGTTGCGCTCGGCGATACCCAGCGTAGCACCACCCTGGAAATTGGGGGTGAATATGCTAAGAAGTGGCCCCTGAGCAATGTTATTTTGGTAGGTCGTATCGTACCCGATGATTTGAGTAGAGTCGATATTGCCCAGCGAATCCGTACCGTAGACCGGGTCGATGCTCTCCACTTCTTGTGGGAGGCCTTCTCCTTCGCCGAGGGTGTTGGCCAACTGTTCATTGGCCGTCAGGAACGCCTGGGCGATACCGGCTTCACTGACATTATAGATATCGTAGAACTCGAGGTTGGCTGCCGCCTGCAGGATTTCCCGAGCGCGAGCGGGGTTGTCGACGTCCGGCAATTCGACCACGATCAGATCGCGTTCGGCATCGAGGCTCACATTCGGCTGCACCACGCCCAGTTGGTCGATGCGCTGCTTGAGAAGCTGGAAGGTCAGATCGACCGCTTCGGTCGCTTTCTCACGCAGGAGGGCCGTAACTTCGTTGTTGCTGGTATTGAACGTGATCTCGTCCCGCAGCGCTTCATTGCGCTGAAAAATCGGGGCGAGGGGCTTCCCGTCACTAACTTCCGCCCAAGCATCGGAAAACAGGGAAACGAAGTCTTCTTGGGTATTTTGCTGTGCTTTGGAGGCTTGGTTTAACGCTTCTTCAAACTTGGGGTCTTTAGAGTTTTGCGCCAATGTGCGAATGAATTCCCGCAGATCGACCTGCAACACGACACTCATGCCGCCTTTGAGGTCCAGTCCCAGTGCCAGTTGCTGCTTCTTGAGCTCCTGGTACGTGTAGGACTTCAGTAATGGAATCTGGAAAACAGTTTCTGTGGACAGTGAGTCCAGATAAGCCGAACGGTAGCGCTTAAAGGCTTCCCGTTGCTGCCGTGCATCCTTGATAGTATCCGACGCGGTTTGTGCGTACTCCTCTGCTTCTCGCTCCACGCGCTGCGTAGGTATGATGAAGAGATACTGTACAATCGTCACTAGCGCCATGACTACAAGGAAGAATTTCACAATTCCCTTGCCTTGCATAGGTCAAATAATTTAACTCCAAATGAAGAAGGTTAATAAAAATATGTATAACAGCTTATAAGCCAAGGCCTCCAAGTCTTGGCTTAAGAAAAACTCCGCAAATATAGGGGGTTTTTGGCAAAAAGCCCCTCCGACTAGATTATGGTTTAGGAGAATTAGTCAACTCATCTAGCCTCCCAGAAAATGGGTCCGTACTTCCTCCGGGATGATCAGCTCCACAAAACCGGCCGCATCGGAGCCTGCTTCGAGGAATTTCCAGTTGGATGTGCCCGTCGGGGCAAGGGCGTAGATGGTTTTTTGTAATTCCACGTGCATCACCGACTCGCCCGAGGTCGTTGGCTCCCGGGCAATATTGTCCGAGCCATAAGAAGCGGCGATGATGGTATACACGGTCTCCTGAAAGGTGCTGTCTTGCGCATCCGGCCCCGTCAGCCTGATATCCAGGTTGCCCGTTACCTCCAGCATGCTGTATTGGGTGCCGTCAAACTCAAAAACAGGGCTGACGGAATTGATATCGAGCGCCGTATAGTCGATGCGCATCTCCCGGTTGCCGGGCTCTTGGTAAATGGCAATGATTTGCTCGCGGGGAGCCAACTCCAGCAATTGAGGATACACGTAGTCCATCAGGCCCTCGTAATTTTCGTCCAACGTCATTTGCCGGTAGCGGACGAACGTATCCCGGATGGATTGCTCCGCACTCTGGCCGTGGGTAGTCATCACTACACCCAGAATGAGCCCGCACGATAAGAAAAGATAGATGATAGGTTGTTTCATGGACAAGTGTCTTTGCACAGTAGAACGCTAATCAACTGATAATTAATGCTCGGTTTATGGGAAAGGTATCTCTCGGTCCGGTGAAGTCGATTGATACTACCAAAGGCCTAAAGTACTAAATACCCAAAGTACTACTCACCTTGCTCCAGCATTCCGCGCAACAAAGCGGACGCCTCTTTCGGGTTTACTTTGCCTTTGGTTTGTTTCATTAATTCGCCCATGAAAAAGCCGAGCAAGCCCGATTTTCCCTTGCGATAGGCAGCGACTTTTTCCGGATGGGCGCGCACGATTGCGTCGCAGTGCGCACGCAGCGCATCGTCGTCCTGCTGCTGGAGCAGGTCCAGTTCCCGGGCTAGTTGCTCGGGTGGCACCGTAGGTTGCTCCATACAGGCTGTGAGTAGGGTACTGTAGGCGATCGACTTATTAAGGGTGCCTGCTGCGACCAATTCAATCAATGAAGATAGTTGCTTGGGGGCAACGGGCACTTTATTGACTTGCTTGTTGATGATCAGGTTGGCAATTTCTTTATAGTGAGTAGTGTAGGAGGCCACCTCAAAGAAGTAGCCGGCCACGGCGCGGTCTTCCGTGAGTAGGGTGGCATCGTAGGGGCTGAGCGCAAACTCCCTGCGCAGGCGCTCGTGCAATTCCCAGGGCAGGGGCGGCATGGTCTGCTGAAGCTCCTGCAAAAAGGACGTACGGAGTCGGATCGGCGGTAAGTCCGGCTCGGGGAAGTAGCGGTAGTCGTGTGCATCTTCCTTTTCGCGCAGCGGTGAGGTAGTGCCGGAAGCCGGATCGAATTGCAGCGTTTGCTGTTGAATGGTTTCACCGGCCCGAATTAATCGGATCTGCCGATCTACTTCAAATTCGATCGCGCGGCGAGCGTAGCGCATCGAGTTGACGTTTTTTACTTCGCAGCGGTTTCCGAGCCGATCGCTTCCGCGGGGGCGCACCGAAATATTTACATCACAGCGCATGCTGCCTTCCTGCATGTTGCCATCCGAAATATCCAGATAGCGCACGAGTTGGCGCATGGCCTGCATAAAGGCATCTACTTCTTCGGGGCTGCGCAAATCCGGCTCCGTGACCACCTCCAGCAAGGGAACACCGGCGCGGTTCAGATCGATCAGCGTGTGGGTATCAGATTGGTCGTGCAGGCTCTTGCCGGCGTCCTCTTCGATGTGCAGGTGGTGGATGCGGATGGTCTTCCACGATTCGCCGATGCGAATCGGCAACTCTCCGCCGACGCAGACGGGTTGGGCATCCTGGGTAATCTGATAGCCTTTCGGGAGGTCGGCGTAGAAGTAGTGTTTCCGGTCGAAGTAATGCCGGTCAGACAACCGGCTGCCCAGCGCCAGGCCCAGCCGGAGCGCGGCTTCCAAATGGGCGGCATTCAGGCGGGGGAGTGTGCCGGGATGACCAAGTGAGATGGGGCTGATTTGGGTATTCGGCTCCGCTCCGAAGGTGGTGGCGTCTCCGCAGAAAGCTTTGGAGACGGTGTTGAGTTGTACGTGCACCTCCAGTCCGACTACCGTCTCGAAGTGCCCATCGGATGGTTCGCTGCTCACGGGGTTGAGAAAGTTTAAACGATTACCTTAATAAAGTGCCATCGAAAGTAGGGTAATTATCGTAAATGCGAAGATGCTCACAATCGAATAAATAAAGAACAACACATTCATTTTGACGAACGTCTTGATCCAAGTTTGTCGGTATACCTGGCGCATGGCAATGAGGAGGTAGACCACGTAGCCCGTGTAAAGGACCGCTGCTACAATACCCCCCACTTTGGCGTTCCAAAAAACAATTAAAATAAATACCGTACTCCACAAAAACAGGACGGCGTGGGAGTGAAACGAAAAGACCAGATGCTCCACCAGGTAGCGTTTCCTTCGAATGTAGAGAAGCTTTAGAATAAAGGCGGAAACGACGACCATCACCAAAATCAACCAAATCAACTTCCCGAAAAAATAGCCGACCAGCCCCGAAGCCTGCGTACTGATCTTGATGGTCTGATACATGAAGAAGCGGTTCCAAAAGCCGGTCACCTCGTATTTATCCAGCAGATCGCCAATGGACATGGTCACCAAATCGGAATAGGCAAAACGGACCGACGAATTTCCTCCCGAATTTTCGGTATCAAAAGACAGGATGCTAATATTCAGGCTGTCGCTCCCGGCTTGGGCGGTTTCGTAGAGTAACGTGTCGACATACTCGAGCGCGGGCTCCGGCAGGGAAAAGTTTGTTTGAAGCGTGTCGTGTCGCTCCCGCATTTCATCCACCAGCAATTGGCGAAACCCGTCTTCCTGCAGAGAAATTGTCGTTTCGCGCACTTGCGTTTCCAATTCTTCCTGGGCGAGGAAGCTGGTGACCGTCACGAAAAACAGGGTGGACAATAAGAACACCCGAAAGGGAGAAAAATAAGACCGGCGCCGCCCCCGAAAGTATAGATTGGTGAGCTTGCCCGGCACTTGTAGCGCAGCCGCCGTTCGGAAGAACCGGTTGTCCAAACTAAAGACATCCTGGAATACTTCTATCAACAATTGCCGGAGGGAAGGGCGGCTCGACCGGAATTCCTGGCCGCAGGCTTGGCAATAGCCGGCAGACAAGTCATTGGGATGCGTGCAATTCGGGCAAGTTTTCATGATGGCACACCGCTGCGATTAGTAACCGTTGGCCTCGATCTCCAGGATGGCCGCCACGTGGGCGTCGGCAATTTGTTGCTGCACCTCGTCTTTGAGTAATTCTACCACCTCGAGGCGGTTGTTGTAAAAGCCATTCTCCGTAAGGATGGCGGGCATGGTCGTTTTGCGCAAAACGAAGAATTCCGTGCCGCTCTTCTTCGTCTTTAGGCGGCGGTTTTTGAAGCCGGTAAATTCGATGAGGTGGCGCTGGAAAATGGCGGCGATGCGCTTGCCCGATGCGCTCTTGCTGAAGTACCACGTTTCGATGCCCCGAATAGAATCGGACGCCCACTCTTTACCGGGAGAAGTCGGAGCGGCATTGGCGTGTATGGAAACGTAGATCCTCGGCAACGCCGAAGATTTGTTGTTGGCCCGATTGACGCGGCCGGCCAGGAAATCGCCGATATCTTCTTCCGGTACGACATTGAAGTAGGCTACGTTGAGCGATTCCAGTTTTTCGATAATGCGCCGGACGATTTCCCGATTAAACCGGTATTCGAGCAATTGGCGGCCATCTTCCAGCACCGGGCTGCGTTTGCCGGCCGTCTGGTTGCCATGCCCATTGTCGAGGCACCACAGGTAGCGTTGGTTACCAGTCGTTTCGGCTACTTCTGAGGATCGCTCGTCCGTATCTACTTTGGCCTCGCTTTCTTCGAGGATCAGCTCCCCGCCCTCCGTGTAAACGTCGGCTGCATCCTGGGCAACGGGTCCCTCCTCTGAATCATCCACGTCCTCCGTATCCGACAGAGAAACATCGGGGGCCTCAGCGACCTCCGGAATGTCGGGTACTTCAGGCACATCCGGTGTTTCGGGCTGCCCACCGGAGCGCCCGCCGCCAAAGAGGCTGGAAAAAAAATCGACAATGGATTGGAGAATCTTGGATATCATAAATACGAGTTTGGTGGTAATTTACACTCAAATATAAATTAATAAAGCACACTCACACCCACACCCCTCATCCCCCATACACCTCCCGAGTTAACCCAAACCGCATCAAGTCGACCAAGGTCCCGCTTTGCCGGCGGAACTCGTTCCGCAAATCACCTTCCCGGCTAAAACCGACCCGGCGGGCGAGCCGCTGGCTGTTGTAGTTGTCGATGAGGGTGTGTAAGTTCAGCTTCTCCATGTGTAAGTCCTGAAAACTGAACTGAACAATTCGGGATAGCACTTCGGTCATGATCCCTTGTCCGCTGTGTTGATGATCGATGAAGTAGCTTACCTCACCTTTGGGGGTATGCCAATCGATGTTAAATATATGGATACAGCCTAGCAACTTAGCTTCGGCATCCCAAATACCCATTGCGAATTCTTCCTGCAGCAGCCACCCCGCCAGCTTGCGGCGCACGTAGGCCTCCGCCCCCTCCGGACTGTCGGCCTCACTCAGGATGGATGGGAATTGATCGATCAGGTGGGTGTGATTGCGTTGAAGCAACTCGTACAGGGGGCCTCCGTCCCCTTCGCGGAAGCGTCGAATGACGCAGCGGGAGGTGAGCAGGGCGGTATCGATATGAAAGAGGGCTGATCGCATGCGGTAAATTACTGACTTCGATCCAATTCGAGTGGGGCTTCGGATTCTACTTTCTGAGGCGACAAGATGCGGTTGAGCAACACCCGGGTAATGTAATAGGTCGGTTTAACGCCATCCGCTCCCAAACCGCCGCTTGCCAACGTATGACCGGTGACCAACGGATTGTCCGATGCGTAGTAGGCGTAGCGAAGGATGACATCGCGGTTGATATTTTGGCGGATTTTTGAAGCGGCCTGTATGGCTTTTTGGTAATGGGCACCCTCCATCTCAAGCCCGGCTGCCCGCCAACTGGAACGCAGAAAGTATTGCAAAATGTCCCGGTTTTGCAAACTCGTTCCCATCACCGTAATCATGGGGCCGGCGTACACGTCGAGTTTCGAATCGGCAAAATCAGCTACCTGCAGGTCGTTTTTGATGGGGTAATTGTCGGCAGTACCTTCGAAAATGTGGGCGGTTGGCACCATGATATCTCCCTTACAGCCTTCCAGAATGCCCGCTTTTCCCATCACACTGATGCTGCGCACCGGCATGCGGCGGTTTTCGCCGTTTTCCAGTTCGTAGGGCCGCAGCAGCTCGTCCATCGTTTCGTAGGCCTGCTCGCCGAAGGCATAATCCATCACCAGGATGACGGGCTTGGTGGCTTCGACGTAGTCGGCATCCCACTGGATTTCTTCCGGTAACATGGCGGGATCAATACGGGCGGTATCGAAAATCTGCACGCTGATGTTAGTCCCGCTGGTATCATCCACTTGCAGCATGCCGTTGCGTAGCGCGTAGTCGGTTACGGTATTTCGCAGCGTCCCGTTCTCCGACAGGCTCAGCTCCAGGGCGTACTCCTCCAGTTCTTCCTTGTGGAGTTGTTTGTAGAGGGCGGCCTTTGCGAAGAAGGAGTTCATTACGCTGTGCTGATTCGCGCTAATGATGTGGAGCGGCCGGTCGAGTAGGTCGTGTTGCAGCAGGGTCTTTTTGATAGATTCGGCCCAAAGCTCGCCGTAGTAGTGGTGCCCGATTTTCTCGCGAAGGGCGGAGGAAAAAGAAATCTCGCGATCGCCTTCTTCGTCGTATTCCTGCATGGATAAGCGCCCGAGCCAATAGGTAATGTGGAAGAGACTATTGACCTGCTGGTCGGCCGAAAAGCGGCGGTAGGCCTGCTCCACCTCGTTGAAGGTCCGGCCGAGGATGGTAGACAGATAGGTGAAGGCAACTTCCTTGGAAAATTCTTCTCCGGTTTCTTCCTGCTGGACGACGGAGGCGAGCATTTCCCATTCCCGGCGCTTGCGGCCCTTGTGATCGGTGGCGTTCACGCGAATTTTTTCCGCCTCGATGTACATGAAAGTAAGGTGGGTGAGAATGTCGTAGATATCACTTCGCCCGCGCGTCATTTCGATGTACATTTCCTCCTCGTCGATGCGGTAGGCATTGCGTCGGCGCCGCGGCGGAATAATGGGGTCGAAATTGCTGTGCTCGAACCCTTCCCGCGAAATGAGCCGAATGAATCGGCATTCTTCGATGCCCCGGGGCAATCGCTGAAATACGTACAAGAGGCCATCCAATTCGACGCGTTCGGGATCGGCGATGCTGCCGTAGATTTCCGGACGCAAGACCATGAGTGCCTCCTGGATAGCTTCGCCCGACATGCCCTGTGGTTTATAGCTACCCCGAATGAAGAGGTGGCGCATAGCAATATACAGCCGCTGAATAGCCGCCCGGCTTTCCTGGGCGCGGGTCCGGTGGGGAATGTGTGCAGGCATGGAAGAATCGATTAGTGTCGCGAGTGCCGCTTACGCCGGCGAATTCGCTTCGGATTGTACCAAAGATAGAAACCACTCAATGATAACAAAATCATCCCCAGAGAGGTCGAAGTGGTGTATACCAGCTTCAGTTGGCCGTTGTCGGTGTTCAGCCAGCGGTCGAGTAGGGAGCCATCGTGCAATTGCTCAAAAAAATCGGAATGGCGGCGCGCCACGGAGAGGATGGTGCCGGTGGCACAGTCGATCTGTACTTCGTGGTAGTGGTCGGCGTAGATGATTTTTGCTACTCCTTTGCGGGGCCGGACGTCAATCCGGTCGATGGCGGCCGAAGGCCAGTTAGCCTGATGGGCGTAGGCCGTGCCGATGGCGTGCAAACTGTCGATTGAAAGCCAGGTGGGAGTAGGGCAGGCGCTTCCCTGCTGGGTGGGGGGAAGCAGGTTGGTATGTTTCTTCCAGCCCAGCATCAGACCGCTCACGCCTACGAGGAAGAGAAACACACATAAAGGAATACCCACCCAACGGTGTAACTTGCGAAAAAAGCGCGTGCGTCGGGCCAGTTGCTTGGTATCCTGTTGGTTCAAGAGCGATGTTGTGTTTAGCTTATAAAGCTACGCAAATTTCCCACGGCCCGAGGAGAGAACGTGTCAATAGAATGTTGAATATGGATACATACATGGCAGCGGCCCTGGCCGAAGCCCGAAAAGGGCTGGAGGAAGGGGGCGTCCCGATTGGATCGGTATTGGTGCACGGCAATCAAATCATCGGTCGGGGCCACAATCGCCGCATACAGCAGGGAAGTGTCATCCTGCACGCGGAGATGGACGCGCTCGAATCGGCCGGTCGGCAGCCGGCGCGGGTGTATCGGGCTTGCACCATCTACACTACCTTATCGCCCTGCCCGATGTGTTCCGGAGCTATTTTACTGTACGGCATTCCTCGGGTAGTCATCGGGGAGCATCATACCTTTATGGGCGCCGAAGTGTGGCTGCGGCAGCAGGGCGTAGCGCTGGAGGTACTGAATGCTCCCGAGTGTATCGATCTGATGCAGGCCTTTATCAGGGCTAATCCCGAGCTGTGGGCCGAGGATATCGGACAAGATCCCTGAAGAAGTCCTTGCCGCCATTCATCGGACAAGTGCGCTAATTTGTATATTAATTTGACTTTTCGAGATTGGGATTGTTTAAGTTGTATAAAAATAAGTGAACATGGCCCGACGAAGGAAAATGACGCCGTTCGCCCGTCTTCTTCTATTTTTGCTGTTTTTTCTGCCGCTGTCTTACATAGGGGCATCCTTTTATAATGGAGAAGACCCGGTCGCAAATATCAAAAAATGGATTGGTATCGATGAGGGACCCAAAACCACAACCACACGGGTAGGTACGCCCAAGACCGAACCTCAGCCCTCAACTACCGTGACCCAGGCAGCGGAAGCCGAAGAGGCAGCGATTGCGGAACAAGCGGAAACCGCAGCAACCGCCAATACCAACCGCCCGACGCTGGAGGCACTGCAACGAGAAATCGAGCAATTGCGCAAGCAGGTCGAAGAACAGCAGAAGGTGATTGAAGCGTTGCAGGCGCAAGTGGCTGAAACACAGCAATAACAATTATTTCAACCAACAACTCATGTTTATACTTGCCGATGTAGTCATCTTTCAGGGCGGATTGGGAGGCTTTCTGATTCGCCTGTTGGTGAATGCCCTCATCATTATGGGGGCCGCTTACCTGCTCAAGGGTGTCGAGGTGAAAGACTTCTCCCGGGCGGTTATTCTGGCCGTGCTGCTGGCGGTCCTCAATTCGACGATCGGGGCCATCCTGAGCTTCATTACGGCTCCCATCAACTGGATCACGCTCGGTCTGTTTAGCCTGATTGTCGACGCGGCCGTCATCCGCATTGCCGACTACTTCATGAAAGGCTTCAACACCCGGAGTTTTGGCTGGGCGTTGCTGCTGGCATTGGTGCTGGCGGTGGCAAACGCTCTTTTGGCGATTTGACCCCAACCACACCTTGGCTGAAAACCACCGCGTACCGGACAGATAGGCCCATCCCGAAAGAGAGCGGCACCACCGTTGTTCATATGCAAATGATTCGGTATTTTTCCATACGGATTGATTTTGGAGGTAGATGAAAACTCGGATGATCCGAACGCACTTTTTGGAGTCGGCGGATATGATATGGTGCAACAGTTCTTGCGTATACTCCTCTGTGGATGCTTGGTTTTTGCCATCCAAACGACTCGTGCACAAACGGCAGGCTGGTTGGTAGGTGGGCAATTTGGACTTACCCTTCCTAAATCGGACCTCGGTGAGCGCTCCTACAGCCATTGGCAAAGCCAAGAACCGTATTACGAACTCCGCATCGGACACCAGTTTGCCTACTGGCAGTTAAGTCTCGAAGGCCATTATACCGTACTCACGGATCAGGACCGCTACTCGCGGGCCGACTATTTTCAACAGCGGAAATTTCAGTTCAATACCCCCACGTACGGGCTGTCGGCCCAGGTGCGCTACATGCCGCTTCCGGGCTACCGGTTACGGCCCTTCGTGTATGCCGGTGTCGGACACCTTTGGTTTGATCCCGAGGTCCAGCTCGACGAGAACCTCCTACCCGAATTGCAACTTCCGATACGCATGGACCGGGGCTACCCCTACGACTTGCATGCGTGGATGATCCCCATCGGTGTCGGAACGAGTGTGCAATTAGGAGAGCGCTTGCAGGCCGAGATGAGTTTCCAGGTAGTACTCACCGATACCGACTACCTGGATGGCGTCAGCCAGGCCGGAAACCCCGACGATCGCGACGGCTACGGAAATCTGCTGATCGGGATGGCCTACAACCTGCAACGCTTGGATCGCGACCAGGACGGCATCGTCGATCGGGAAGATCAATGCCCCGACCTCGCCGGAGGCTATGGGTTTAAGGGCTGTCCGGATTCCGATGCCGACGGGGTAGAAGATCGGCTCGACGATTGCCCCCTTGTGGTGGGGTTGCCCCAATTTGGCGGGTGCCCCGATTACGACAACGACGGTATCCCCGATCCGGACGACGAATGCCCCCACGTCGCCGGCCTGGCCGACCGGGCCGGTTGCCCACCCGGCGATAGCGACAATGACGGACTCGACGATTCACAGGATAACTGCCCGGAGGTGCCGGGGCCCGTCTCCCGACTCGGGTGCCCGCCCATCGATACGGACGAAGACGGCCTGCTGGACGAAGACGACCTTTGCCCGACCGAGTACGGCCCCTTCCTGTTTCAAGGATGCCCCGATACGGATGGAGACGGTATTCCCGACATTGAGGATGCCTGCCCGGAGCGCTTCGGGCTCTTCACGGAGCAGGGCTGTCCGGTCGTTCAGGGGCCCCGGAAGCAGGCCGAACTCCTCCAGCAGCAATTCATCACGTTTGCCCCCAATAGCAGCGAGCTGCGCCAGTTTGATCTGCTCGAATCCGTGGAGCGATTCCTGCGGAAGCATCCGTCGTATCAGGTGCTTATTCGGGGGCACGCCGACCCGCAAGCCTCGGAAAATGACCAGCGCGATTGGGCCACCCTGCGCGCGAAAGCCGTCTATGCGTATCTGATCGATCGGGGAGTCGCCAAAAACCGCCTTCGATTCGAAGGGCTAGGCAATAAATTTCCCCTTTCGCCCGCTAATTCGGACACCCAACGCACGAAAAACCGACGGGTAGAGTTTCAATTATACCTCGCTGGTGAATGAGTGCAGGATGTCCATCCTCCAACTCTCACATTAGAATTGACTCATGTTTAATAGTTTATATGTTTAGGCGTTGAGGCGCTTAAACACCTGAACGAACTACTATGAACCGAATCATCCTAAGTTGCCTGATTGCGTTAACTGCCTTTTCCCTTACCGCACAATCCGGCTTCTTTCAAGAGATCACGTTTTCCCGGGCGGATTCCCTGCGCGGCGGATTGCGGCCCGAGCGGACCCACTACGACGTGCATTTCTACGATTTGCATGTGCGCATCGATCCTGCTGCTCAGGCCATTCAGGGCTACGTCGATATGCACTACCAAGCGACGGCACCACTCGGTCGCTTGCAGGTGGATTTGTATCGCAATATGCAATTCGATTCGGTGGTAATGATCGGGACAAAGGCGCTATTGGACTTCGAGCGGGAGGCCGATGCCATCTTCATCGATCTGCCAGCCGAGCAGCCCGCCGGTACCGGGGCCGTGCTGCGGATGTACTATCACGGAAAACCAACCGTGGCCAATATGCCACCCTGGGACGGGGGCTTCGTGTGGGCCACCGATGAACGGGATCGCCCCTGGGTAGGTGTTGCCTGCGAGGGCGACGGTGCCAGCCTCTGGTGGCCCAACAAAGACCACTTGTCCGACGAGCCCGATAGCCTGCGCATCAGCGTAGCCGTGCCGCCCGAACTGACCTGTATTGCCAACGGTGATTTGCTCGGCACTTCCGTCGATCCCGACGGCTTTCGGCGTTTCGACTGGGGCGTTACCTATTCGATCAACAATTACAACGTAAGCGTCAATATTGGCCATTACGCCCACTTCGACGATACCTACACCGCCGCGGATGGAGCGCCACTCCGGCTGGATTACTACGTGCTCGACTACAATCTGGAGCGTGCCAAAGAGCACTTCCGGCAGGTGCAGGACGTGCTAGCCGCATTCGAATTTTACTTTGGAAAGTATCCCTTCTGGCGCGATGGATTTGCGCTGGTAGAGACTCCCTACCTGGGCATGGAGCACCAAAGTGCCGTCGCCTACGGCAACCAATACATGCGCGGCTACCTCGGCACGATGATTCCCCCGCATATGGACTGGGATTACATCATCGTGCACGAAACCGGGCACGAGTACTTCGGCAACAGCGTCAGTATGGGCGATATCGCCGAAATGTGGATCCACGAGTCCTTTACCACCTACATGGAGTCGCTCTTCGTCGAGTATCACTACGGCTACGACGAGGCCCTGGGGTATTTGTGGGGGCAGCGATTTGGTATCAAAAATCAACAACCCATGGTCGGTCCCATCGGTGTCAATTTCGAACAAGGGGGCGACGCCGATTACTACAACAAAGGAGCCTGGGTATTGAACACCCTGCGCCACGCCCTGGCTGACACGAGCCAGTGGCGCGGTATTTTAAAGGGATTCTACGAGCAGCAGGCCTACCAAATCACCACCACGCAAGACTTCATCGACTACATGGAGTCGCAAACCGGCCGGGATTGGCGGCCCGAGCTGCAGCAGTATCTGTACTATCCGTCCGTCCCTACGCTGCGGTATCGCACCGAGCCGCAAGCCGACGGCGTCCTGCTTTCCTACCGCTGGCAGGCCGACGTGCCGGGTTTTGCCCTGCCCATCCGCATTGGCGACACGCGCCTGGTGCCGGTAACGGATCGGTGGCAGTCCATCCGCCTACCGGCCTTCGGGCAGGCGGAGCTGGAGGGGCTGTTGCAGCGGTATCTGATCGATGTGGCGGTGGCTCCGGATCGCTAGCTCCGACTCGCCCGCCCACCGGACCTTCCACATTTTTCCCCTGACAATAAGAGGGAGCCGAAAATTAGCCGAATTCTTCGACTTGAAGGATTATGTCCTCATTCTTCCGGTAAATACCCACCGACTTTTATATTTACAACGCTGGATGGGAAACGACGGCGGCCTATGACAACCCTACAAGCCATAAAAGAACTAATCCGCACCGGGAAGCCGGAGGAAGCACTTGCCGCACTCGCTAGTTGGGTGAAGGCGCATCGGTCGTCGTACGAAGATGAGGTGATTAATTTAACTTCCCAATGGAATCGACTAACCCAGGAGCAACGAAAAGGAATCGTAGACTATAGCACCTACACGCATCGAGAAAATCTACTCGTGAATTCGTTGCTGGGATTCATTAAAAAACTAGAATCTGAGGGCGAGCTCACCCCTTCCACATCGGTCGCCTTGCAACACTACCACCAGTACACCTGCGACCGCGTCGACCAGATCGGTACGTTTACTACCAATCGGCTGGAGCAGCAGCGGAACATTCAATTTTACTATATCTACGGTTTGGACGTGCACGCCCACGAGGGCTTGTTTAACCGCCTGGCCTACGAGCTTTACGGGGTGTTTCAAGATTTGGTTAATCCGAAGATGGGCGATGCCCTGCCCCCAGTGCAAGTCACCTTTACGCCCGACCTCAGTGCCAGTCTGGACGTCTACTTAATCAATATCCTCAAAAGCCTCTTTGCGGCCTTTCAGGTGCAGCCCAACGAAAAAGAGCCGCTCCTGAAGCAACGACTTTCAGATCTGGTAGCCCACAGCCCCGCCCTGAAATCCCTTTCCAGTAAGGACTATGTCTGCGTGCTGATCAGTATCAATCCATACGACTGGGATGCCGAAATGGTACCCGCGGCCGCCCGGTGGTTTATCGACGAATTCTGTAGTTGTTCCCTACCGGAGGATTGTCCGACCTTCCTGTTTTTTCTCGGGCTGGAGTACGAAGAAGAAGAGGAAGCGGTACGCGAAGAAGTTCGGCAGGTTGTACAAGACAGCAAGCGCATCACCGCGCTGCCGGAATTGAATATGGTCACTTACCGGGATGTATCGCGCTGGTTGGAGAAGTACCGTAGTATTCAGCCGTTTGCGCATCGGCGAAAACAATTGCGCGAACAGTATTTTGGCAAGGATAAATCGCAATTGTTCTACATGGAGGATGTGCAAATCAAGTTAGCGCAGATCATTGCGGCATTCAATGAAAATCGATTGCAGTAGATATACGAAAACCCAAACGCGCTTCGAAAAGAGCACTACAATATGAAAATAATTATTAATGACTACGCCGCCCCGCCCTTCGATCCGGAAAAATACATCCTGGACGAAGGCCTGAAAAACGCGATAGAGGTAGCCATCGCCCTCGATCAGCCCCTGCTGCTCACCGGCGAGCCGGGAACGGGCAAAACCCGCCTGGCGTACAAAGTGGCGCACGAACTGGCCAAACAGGAAAGTGCGTACCGCTTTGCGCCTCAGCCTTTGGTGTTCAATACCAAGACGACCTCCACGGCCAGAGATCTTTTCTATACCTACGATGCCCTGGCCCACTTCCAGGCGGCCAATATCAAGCGGGAAACGGATACGCCGACCGTCCGTACGGCTGATTATTTAGAATTGCAGGCCCTGGGAAAAGCCATTGCTCAGACCGATCCGGCGGCGGTAGACTCTACGCGATTCAATACGCGCCTGGCACCGGAGCCCCAAAGTGCCGTTGTACTTATTGATGAAATTGACAAGGCACCGCGGGACTTTACCAACGATATCCTCGACGAAATCGAAAGCTACCGGTTTCGGATAAAGGAGCAGAACAACTACCCGATTAAAGCCAACCGCGAGCAGCGGATTGTGGTGGTTATGACCTCCAACTCCGAACGGAACCTGCCGGATGCGTTTCTGCGCCGCTGTGTGTTTTATCACATTCCCTTCCCGTCCAATGCGCAATTGCTGGAGATCGTTCGGTCCCAGTTGGGAGGCGATACCCGCTTTGCGGAATCCTTTCTGGATGAGTGTATCCGGTTCTTTGAGACCGTGCGCAGGCAATCGGTGCGCAAGCCCCCCGCTACGGCCGAATTGATGGCCTGGTTGCGCATACTGGAACTCCGGGAGGTGTACGAAAAAGACGAGGGAGCCCGCAACCGCTACATGATCGACAATCTCGCGGTGCTGATCAAGACCCGGGAAGATATGGAGGCCATCAGGGAGCATTTGCAGACCGAGCAAAACGCGTGAGCCATCGAAGCCACCGATCGACATATCAAGCTGCCCTTAGAAACGCTTTTTCAACGGCTGGAATTAGCGGGCTTCCGGATTACGCCGGGGGATAAACTGCGGATCATCCAACTCCTGCGAGGCGCAGCGGGGGAAGTGTTCGGGCAGCCTGAGCGGCTGAAGTACCTACTGGCACCGATTGTTTGTAAGGATGCCCAGGCGCAGCAGCAATTCTATTCGGTTTTTGAGCGCTACCTGCAAGAACTGAGGGCACCGGCCGAGTGGCCAATCAGCGAAGAGTCCGCAAGCATAGCAGATTCGGTACAGAAGCCTCCATTTAATCGGTGGTTGATACTGCCGGCGGTTTTGGGGCTGCTGTTGTTGGGGGGGGTGTTTATTTATTATGCGTCTCGCCCGGCTGTTCCGGAACCGGCATTGTATTTCGAAATCGCCAACACGCCAATCGTGGGCGATACCTTGCATCTGCGAAATCGGTCTGGCCTCGACACGAGCCGATTTCGCTTCGATTGGGCGTTGCTCGATTCGGCAGGAACACCCATCGAACGGGTACGGGATCAGGTGCACTGGTCGGTCGTGCTTTCCGCAAGGGAAAAGCAGATCGTCCAGTTAACGGCTGCGGATGGCGGGGGCGATCGGATCGTTGCCCGAATCGATTCGATGATTTCGGTCCGGTGTGCGGCCCCGCCGCGGGTAGCGGCCATTCAGGTTTCGGCCGATCGGGTGGGAATGGGTGAGGCCATCGCCTTTTCCGTTGCCACCAACCGCCCGGATGCGGCCTATTTATGGCGCTTCGGCGACGGTGCTTCCTCCCGCCGGGCGGTGCCGGAACACCAGTACGAACGGGAAGGAAATTATCGGGTCTCGGTAGAGGTGGAAGTACCCGGTGCGCAGGGCCTTTGTAAAGCGGATACCTTTTCCTACATCCAGGTGGGCGAAGAAAAAGCCTATCTACTTCCCCTGCCCCTGCAAAAGGATGCGGTAACGCCGGTGGCGGCCTTTCATACCGGCTCGTGGCTGCTACTGGGAGGATTGGCCGCCCTGACGGTCTTCCTATGGTGGCGCTGGTGGCAGCAAGCCTCCAAGCCGGAAGCTGCGACGCATATGCCCGAGGAGGCCGCCCGCTTTCAGGTAACCGATAGGGCTCCTTATTTTATCCCCTTCCAGCCAAAGGACGATCGGATCCGACAGACGGCCGATCAATTGCGGGTGGCGGATCGGCTGCGCCTCCGCCAGTTAAGTACGCAGCAGCAGGTGGATGTTGCCAAATCCATCGAGGCGACCATCGATAGCGGAGGCTTTCCCGAGCTCCGCTTCCGCTATGGGAGCAAACCACCCGAATACCTCGTTTTGATCGACGAGCAATCGCGGAGTAGCCACCAGGCGCGCTTGTTCGGCTATTTGGCGAAAAGCCTGCAGCAACGCGAGGTATTTATCGACCTATTCTACTACCAAGATGCGTTCTTCCGCTTCTGGAACCACCAACATCCAGGCGGGATTAGTCTGGATCAATTGCACGGGCAGTATCCCACCCACCGACTGTTGATCATGGGCGATGGCCACGCCCTGCTCAATCCGTTTGCCCTCGGGCGGGTTGCCCCCCGCCTGGAACAGGCCGCGGTGCTCCGTCGCTGGAAACGTCGGGTGTTGATTACGCCTTTGCTGCCGGCCACCTGGGACTATCGGGAAAAGGCGCTGTACGAGCTGCTACCGGTATTCCCTTCGGATATTCGGGGCCTGCTGGCGGCGGCGGCCCTGCTGGAGACGGACGAAGAAGAAGCATCAGACCGGCCGGCCTTTACCGAATGGCGAGCGGCACAGCGTTCGAGGGCCGATCTGCCCGCGCACCACTGGCAGACGCTGGCGCAACATCGCGCCTATCTGGCCGATTACCCGGCTGTATTTACGTGGTGGTGCGCCCTGGCCGTCTACCCCCAACCGACCTGGGAGCTGACCATTGCCATCGGCACCGCCCTGGCCCCACTGGGCGTGGAGGTAACCTACGACCAGCTGCTGTTGTTGGCCCGGATCCCCTGGTTGCGAAGGGAGCAGGCCATCCCCAGGAAATTGCGCCGCGAAATGCTCGCGGCGCTCCCGCCCGAGGCGACCCACCTGGCTCGCACCGCCGTGCAGCGGGAATTGCTAGCCGTAGCCGCCGATGCAAAAGACGGATACGCCAACCTGGAACTGCAAATCAATCTGGCCATTCAGGAGTTTGCCCTCTACCCGCACCGGGCCGAACAACAGGCGAGCATCCGGTATCTACTGGCCGAAAATCAGTTGAACAAACGGCAACGGGCCGAGCTGGATGCAATCGTTCGGCAGCTCCCCGGGCAGCCCCCCGAAAATGCGGAGGCATTCCTGCAACAACGACCAACCAGCTCCGGGCGATCCTATCGCTACCCGAGCTTCCGGTGGGCCCTGGCCGCTTCCCTCCTGGTGCTATCCGCCCTCCTGATGATGCTCACCTACGGCCAAACCGATCGACTCTACGAGTGGGCATTTGGGGAGGTCCCCGCGGCGGACCGGGCCCACCTCGATCGACCGCTCCAATCCAATTTTTTCGTACGGGAGCAGCTGACCGCCGACAGCGCCATTCTCTACAACAACGAAGCCGTAGCCATCTGGCAGCGGGATACCAACCTGACTGCCCTGCCGCCACTGGAGCGCGCCCTGGCCCTGCGCCCCGATTATGCCTTAGCCCGGGAAAATGCGGCCCGCTTGTTGTACAACAGCGGCCAACTCCGCTACGGGGCGGGTATTGACAGCGCCATGGTGCGAGCAGATACCCTACTGCCACTGGCACGGACCGATTTTCAAGCGGCCCTCCAGTACCAGCCCCGGTTTGCGGATGCACTGCACGGATTAGGGCTCAGCCATTTCTACCCCAATAGGCAGGCCACCGATAGCGCCAAGATCTACTACGACGCCATCCGGGACATCGATTCTGCTTACTTTGACACCTTACAGCAACAGCCCAACCTAGAGACCTTGCTGAACCAGGAAGCACCAGCTCCAAATCCCGCGGCCGAACCACCGACCCCGGAACCAGACCTGCCTGCGGCTAACCCGGTTGTGTATCCCAAAAAAGGCACAGCCACTTTGAAGGACCAATCTTATCAGACCATCCAGTTTGAAGCCAACGGCCTTACCTGGCTGGCCGAAAACCTAAATTACGAGGTCTCTGATTCGTGGTGTTATGATGAAGATCCTGCGAATTGTCAAGAATACGGCCGCCTGTACACCTGGTCAGCGGCTAAACAAGCGTGTGCGGCGTTGGGTGATGGCTGGCGGCTGCCCACGGA
>CAZDET010000049.1:0-40353 GCA_964504335.1 uncultured Saprospiraceae bacterium | reverse complement strand
AAGATCAATTTCTTGCTTCCTGTGCGCCTCTCTGACGAAGCGGATGCAAAGATACACTAACAAAACTTCTTTGCAAAGGATTATCAAAAAAAAACTCCTCGTCTCAATCTTCACTTCCCGGCAGGCCAGACCAAGCTACGCAGCTTTCAAAAATTTCAGAAAGTTTTGCACCCCCTAGAGGTCAAGCATAACTTCGCGTCGAATCCACGGCTGACGAGATGCATCCACTCGTCAAGGTATTAATCGAAACAGCACTAACTTAATAGAAAGGTGCGCCAGATATTGACGCGGTCTGAACAGTGTGTTGCCTAACTGCCGGATAGCAAAGATACAAACTGTCAGGAAAGTACACAAGTGTTTGTTTCTATTTTTCGTGGCAAAAAGTGTTGGGGCTTATCCAAAAAAGACGGAATCAGGTATGCCGCAGGCGATTATACAGGGGATAGCTAAATACGGCTACCAATATCACCAGTACTCCTGTATAAAAGGCGGGACTGACTTCCCGGTGGTCGTTGAGTAACATCCACGCCATGAAAATTCCGTAGACCGGCTCGAGGTTAACAGTAAGATTGGCAGCAAATGCCGACAGATGCCGCAGGGCCCGCAGACTAAGAATGTACGCCAGGGAAGTGCAAAAAAGTACCAATACCAACAAATACCACCAGTCAATAGGGGTCGGCCAAAAAACGAAGTCCTCTCCTTTCCAGAAAAAAGGGAGGAGTATGCTCAAAAACAACCACGCACTCCCCAGCTCAATAAAGGTGATGCGCAGCGGGCTGCTGTCTTGGATATAGCGCTTGTTGAGGGTAGCAAACAGGGCAGCCAGCAAGGCCGCGGCCAAGCCAACGAGCAGCCCTACATTCATTGTCGGGTCGGTACTTTGAACAATCAATACCATCCCGGGGATGATCATCAGACCGAGCACGATCTCGATTCGCCGAAAGGGGCGGCGCAACAAAATCGGCTCCAGCAGACTCGTGAAAAAAGAAGTCGTAGCCATACAGATAAGGGCTACGGAGGCATTCGCCAGTTTGATTGCTCCGTAAAAACAGAGCCAGTGGACCGCCACCAACACTCCGATTCCCGCGAGCCGAATCAGGCGTAGCCAGCCCAGGTCGCGCACGAGTTGCCCCAGCCGCACAAACGCGACCAAACTAATCGAGGTGAGCAACACCCGCCACCACACGAGCACCAGCGCAGTCAGCTGAATGAGATCACCTAATATGGCGGTAAATCCGAACAGAAAAACCGCCAGGTGTAATTCCAGATACGCGCGTCGCTCTGCTGCAGTCATTGATTCTAGTACTTAATTGGAGCAGACATCCGATTGGTAGCCGAACCCCCGTATATTAGGCTGTTTAAAAATGGGAACTATGCTGCGAAAAGGGGACAAAGCACCGAAATTTTCATTGTATTCGGATCAGCTCGAACCGGTTTCGCTGCATGCTTATTCGGGAAAGCCCGTCTTGCTATTGTTTTATCCGCTTTCCTTTATGGACGAAACAACGGCCTTTTTCGAGGCGATCCAGACGATCGATTTTACCCAATACCATCCGGACATACAGCTCTTGGGTATTTCCGTGGATGCCCCCTATTGCCTGGGCCGCTACAAAGCGATGCTGCAATTGTACTTTCCGCTTCTTTCCGATTTTAACCGCGTGGTTTCGCGCCAGTACGGCGTCCTGTATGAGACCTTTCCCATGGATCTGATGGGAGTGACAAAAAAGGCCGCCATACTGATTGATCCCCACCTTGTCATCCGCCATCTGGAAGTTTTGGATAGCCCTTCCGATTTGCCTAATTTTGTACAAATTGGAGAAACTTTAGCAGAGCTGTAATAGTTAGGGAAAAGGTAAAACAATCCGTGATATGGTCTACGCAAGCCAGGTGGAGGAATTAGAAGAAGTATTGGTAGAAGACGAATCGGATGTGGATGCGGGCCATCCGGCGCACCTCATTGTATACAACGATGATCATAATACCTTCGACTGGGTTATCCAATGCTTCGTCGAGGTGCTCAACCATACCTCTGAACAGGCAGAACAACTCAGCCTGATGATTCACTTCAAAGGCAAGGCCACCGTGAAAACGGCTACAAAGCGCGAACTTCGCCCCAAGAAGGACGCCTTGATCGATCGTGGCCTTTCGGCAGTTATTGAGGAGGGGGATTAATGCCCGTATACTGGCTTGATGAACATACGATTGCGTTTCCTCACCCCGAGCAGGCCAGCCCCGAGGGCATCCTCGCCGTGGGCGGCGATCTAAGCCCCCAACGTCTCGTCTTGGCCTATCAGCACGGTATTTTCCCCTGGTACAGCGATCCGGACCCCATTCTCTGGTGGTCGCCCGATCCTCGTTTTGTGTTGTTCCCCGACGACTTAAAGGTGCAAAAGAGCATGCGCCCCTACTTCAATCAACAGAAGTATACGGTTACTTTCGATCACGCCTTCGAGCAGGTGATCAACGCGTGCCAGAAAACGAGCCGCCCCGGTCAGTTCGGCACCTGGATCACCGAAGCTATGCGCCTGGCTTACATCCAGCTCCACGAGTTGGGTATTGTGCACTCTGTGGAAGTTTGGCAGGGCACCAACCTCGTGGGGGGGCTGTACGGCCTGGCATTAGGGCGGGTATTTTTCGGCGAAAGCATGTTTGCCCACGCCCCCAATGCCTCGAAGTTTGGATTTATTACGCTGGTGCGGACGCTGAAGGCCCGACAATACCGCCTCATCGACTGCCAGCAAGAAACCAATCACCTTGCCAGTCTGGGTGCTACTTCGATCAAGCGCTCTGACTTTCTGGAGGCACTGGAACCCATCCCGGAGGAAGCTACCGATCGCGGCTCCTGGAGGCAATGGTCGCCCGTATACTGGCCAGACTGACGTTTTCGGTCTTTTTCCGTTTGGAACATCGGCGGCACTCCCATTATCTTTAGGCGGTTACCCTAATATTGCAAACTATCTACCTAGACCGATGTACCACTCGCCCCCCCTTTCCGTCTTGTTGAAGCGCTTCGATCAGCTAATCCGACAACTGCTGCGCACCGGTCGCCCCGATCACCGTCGGAGGTTGACACTCCACCTGCAACACCTCTGGCAGCGCCTGCGCATCCGGATTTCGGGGCGCCACCTCCGGAGGCGGGCACAGCGCATCCTCCTGGCCGCCGGTATCTCCAGCCTGCCGTTTCTCAGCAACGGACAGTCGCTGCAGCTCGGTGAAAGCGCCGTCGATACCCTCGGGCTAAGCCGCCTGGGAGTGCTCTCGCCTTTTTACACTTTTTACGACTACGATCAGGACGGCGACCTCGACCTCATCAGTACCCCCGGTGACGAAGAAGAAGTCGATCGGGGCATTATAGGCGTTACGTTCAATGAGGGCAACGACTCGATCCCCCTCTTTGGCGATAGCCTACTCCTCGTCGAGCTGGATGGCTTCGATGAAGCCAGCACCGAATTACTATCTCCAGAGTGGGTCGACATCGACGACGACGGCGACCTCGATTTATTTGTAGGCACCCTACTCAATGAGTACAACGCCCCCGTACTCTTCTTCGAAAACGAACAAACCCAGCCCGGGCCGCCCCAACTGGCGAATGCGGTCCTCGACCCCTTCGGTATTGATGTCGGAGCCACCGATTCGACCGACCCCACCTTCGTCGATATCGATGGCGACGGCGATTTCGACTTGTTTACCAATGCCTATTTCCTCGATGGGACGAGGGACCAGGTCATTTTTCTCGAAAATACGGGCACGGCCACGGCCCCAAGTTTTGCAGCCCCGGTCTTCAATCCGTTTGGCATTTCCACTTTGGTCGAACAACCGTTTTTTGACTTCGCGGATCTCGACGTCGACGGCGATCTCGATTTGGTGATTGCGGGAGATAATCGATTCTCCCCTCCTCTGGAAATCGAATATTTGGAAAACACCGGTACGGCAACGGCCCCCGCATTTGCCTCCGGGCAAACGGGCGTGCTGAACTTCGGCCCGATCAGTTCGGGCTTCAGCGTACCGGAATTAGCCGACATTGATTGGGATGGCGACCCCGACTTGTTTGCCCTCGGGGAAACGGCACTCGATCCGTCTACGCAACTTCCGATTACGATCTTTCTGTATGTCGAAAACGAGGCCAATCCAGTCACGGCGCTGGAAGATCCCGAAGCGGAGAGCGCCTTTCAACTGTATCCTACCATCACCCGGGATTATCTGTATCTGGAATGGGGCAATCTTGCGTTCCCGGCACAGGCTCGCTTGCGCGTTGTGGATGCACAAGGACGCGTTGTGGTACCTAATCAGCCCATCGGAATCACACCTTATATTTCAGTCCGACAACTTCCCGCCGGAGCGTATTGGGTGCAGGTAGAAAGCGCTATTGGTACCACCAGCCGACCGTTTTTCAAGATTCGGTAAGCGCTGGCCGGAACACTTGCGTGCTAATTACGGCTAGAAGCAGCATGGCTAGCCCCGCGTTGATGTAGAGGCGCGTGGGTAGCTCCACCGAAATCGGGAACACCTTATCGGCGGCGAGCCACAAATTGTGCAGGCCGAGGAATACCGTGATCCCGACCACTAAAAGCCCAATGGCATTCTGCAACGGACTGTTCCGCGTGGAACGGCCCAACAGCCGGCGGTCGTTGATGGCTAATAACAGGAAAATGGCCACGAGCGGAAGAATCAATCCATTGACCGCCTGCGCGGCAATAATGGCCGGGATGGGTTGGATATCGAGTACCCCAAAGGCCATACCGGATAGCAGTACGGCGATCCAGGTAGCGCGATAGGCCCAGCCGCCCGCTTGCCATTCGGCAGATAGATCGCTAAACAAAGTTTGCCCGGTTACGGCGGCCGCCAGCGGGGCGGTGGTGGCAGAGGTAAAGCCCGCCGCAAACAACCCGATGGCCAGCAGCCACGGACCAGAATTACCCACTGTTTCTCCCAACCGGGTTGCCAGGGCTTCGAAGGAAAAGGGGGCCTCCAACTGAAAGCCGGTCAGTAAAATACTGAGCGTGATAATCCCTCCTATGATCACCGAAGCCCCCAGGCCCCAGCGCATTTCGGCAACCGTCTGGCCGCGGCTGAGCCCGGTGGCCAAAAAGAGGTTGTAGGGCACGATGGTCGTGCCGATTAAGCCAATCACCAGCAGGGCTGATTCATCGGTAATCACCGGCGCCAACCCCGATACCCAATCGGCGGTCTGCGTTTCGGCCTGGAGGGCCGCTGCCAGGAAAGTAATTCCCATTGCCGCTACGACCAATGCCAGTACCCGACCAATGGCGGGTAAATTGCCCATCCAAAGCAACGCAAAGGCGAGCAGTCCGATCACCAGCAGCCAAATGCGGCCGAGCGGTAACACGAGCAAGATGCCCGAGAGCGCCCCGAGCAGATTCCCAGCCTGGTAAGCAACGCAGCCCAACAGGATGGCGCCAAACAACAATCGGGCGTAGCCACCGCCTCCGCGCCGGTAGCGGGTGGCAATGATTTGCCCGAGGTTGCGCCCACTGCCAATTGTGAGCCGTGCCGCCACCTCCTGTAAATAGAAGGTGGCAGCCAGCGAAAAAAGAAGGGTCCAAAGTAGTGACAGCCCGAATTGCGTTCCCGCCTTAGCGGCGGTGGTAACCGTTCCGGGGCCAATAAAAGCGGCGGCAATAACCGACCAAATCAACGTAGATCGCAGGCGCGCCGCCAGTTTCGTCATTCGTCCTTTTAGGAGGGAATATAGGGGAAATCGGCCTTAATTCAACTTCCCCATCCAATAGTGCACAATTACCTCCTGCAACTCGGGATCGTAGCTCATTTCGAGGTAGGACGTCATTGGAAACTGACACTGTTGGCAGCGATTGTAGAGAATAATGTCGCCGAGCCCGTTGATAAACAGCCGTGAAGGATGGAGGCTTGGTGTCCCGCCACAACAAGAGCAATGCAACAGACTCGACGCGAATGCGTGGAGAAAGTCAAACTGCTCGCCAAGTAGTTCTTGTAATTCCTGATCGAGGATGCGTACCTCTTTTTCCAGAATCGTTTGCATGCAAGGTCCGTTTAGAGGGATGAATCAATGGCGAGGATGCTTGCAGAGGGGGGCGTTCTACAGTTTGGGGGTAGCGTGATAAAGCGTGAGGAGTATGAGTAGCATTTTATCGGCCAGCGCAACGCTGTCCGAACTTTCGTCGAGGACGGTCCATTCGCGGGGGTCCCCTTCGAAGGTCGTATACATGCCGAAGTAACCGTGGCGCTCATCGGTGAGCTGCCATTCTTCGAATTGATTACCGTACACACTGCGCCAGCGCGCCGGATACAGCGTACCGGCCAGTTGCCATTCGCGCGGGTCTTGCTGGAGGAGGGCCCGGGCACTTGCCAGGGCGCCGCCGCCGCGCACTTCCCATTCATCGTTTCGGTTGGGCCACTTCAGCCGGATGGTACCGCTCTGATCGCCGATGCGGTAGTTCCAGGCACCCCAGCGATCGGGTGTCGGCCACTGTAGCCGCAATTCGCCGACCACCTCCTCGTCTTCGGTGTAGATGGTCCACTCCCCGAAATGGTCCGAATAAACGGTGCTCAGCCCCGTAATTCGTTGTCCGAAGAGTAGCGACGTACTACATATTGCCACTACGATGAGCGCGCTGCGCATGGTGGGTGTTGTTCAGTTCGGTTGTATAAACGCCCCGATCGTTCCCGCTTATTGCAGGGAACGGTAGCTCATTTGGGGCAAATTGTGACATCCTGGATGAGGAACGGTTTGTTGGCGCTCTGGTCTTTTGGTACTTTGGACTTTGCCACCGTTCCGCGTGTCACATTGTATAAACTTAAAACGGTAGGTCGTCGTCGGCTTCGAGGGTAGGTTCATCCGAGGCGGTGGGGAAAGAACTGTCGTCGCCGGGGGGTGGGGCGGCAGGAGCAGGTGCCGATTCCGGCTGTTCGAGCCGCCAGGCGTTTAAGTTGGTGAAGTACTTACCGTTCCACTCGCGTCCGCGAAGATCGAAGTGGACTTTAATCATATGCCCCTCTTCGTAATCATCGATCAGGGAGCAGCGATCTTGTACCAGTTGAAACTTGATGAATTGGGGGTAGCTTCCGTCTTCGACTTCGATGACAAACTCGCGGGCCTGGAAGGTTTGGGTTTTACTCTCGGTCTCGAATTTCTTGTGCAGCTTTCCGGTTACTTCGTACGACATGTGGCTTTGCGTTATTCGAGGAGCGAAAATACAGAAAATAACCGGACGAAATTGACCCGAAGCCCGCAATCGGACCTCGGGTCAATACCTGTTTTTTTTCGCGATAGGTCAAAAGATGGGTTACAGTACCCGCAGTCGGTAAATATCGGTGGGCGTGGCACATAATACGGCACGTTTTCCACGAATAGCGATTGGGCCTCTCAGCATCCCCGGGTTGAACTGCAGCACCTTGATCCAGGATTCGTCATCGAATTCCCGACCACGAATGTGCTCCTGGTAGTAGGGGTGTGCTTTGTTGAGTAATTCCTTGGGATGTTTTCCCAAGGCAGCAATGATTTGCTGCCAACTCGTTCCCGTCGAAGGCGTCTTGCGCCAATCGAATGCTTTGAGGTGGGGAACAATGCTGCGCGCGTGCGCCAGCGTAGCCCGGTGCGAACTGGATTCGGGATCGTAATACAGCATCATTTCCCGATAGTGCGTCTGCATAGGCGATGGGTTGATTAGATTGGACAATCGGAAACTCGCCTATTAAAATACTACATTTCAGCTTATTTTCAAATTAATATTTTACAAAAGGAGTTATTTCCACGTTCATATGGCGTAATGTTTGGTACTTTGGTCTTTTGGTACTTTGGTTGGAGGTCCTCCACACCTCCACACTCCACACTTCAATATTGTGCATAAACCACTTGCTTCGACTCAAAGTAGGGCCGATCGAAGAAGCGGGAGATGGGATAGGTTTCGACGTAGGAACCCCGCGGCATTGCCTTTATTTCGTCCTCGATGGTACCGCCTTTCAGGGCGATCAGGCCATTGGGGATGGCGTTGATGTGTTTGTTTGAGATCAGGGGGAAGCTCCATTCGGCGAGTTTCGGCAGGGGAGCGACGGCCCGGCTGAGCACGAAATCGAAGGATCGCCCCTTGAGTGCCTCGGCGCGTTGGTGGCGAGCTTCTACATTGTGGAGTCCGATGGCGGCGGCCACAGCCCGGACGACCTGGATTTTCTTACCCGTGCCGTCGATGAGTAAAAAGCGAACTTCTGGGAATAGGATGGCGAGGGGAATACCGGGAAAGCCGCCGCCGGTGCCGAGATCGAGCAGGTAGCTATCCGGTTTGAATTGGATGACCTTGGCAATGGCCAGGCTGTGCAGCACGTGGTGCTCGTAGAGCTGGTCGATATCTTTGCGGCTGATGACATTTATGCGTTGGTTCCACTCGCGGTAGAGCGCATCCAATTGGTCGAATTGCCGGTGCTGGTCGTCGGTCAGGTTGGGGAAATACGCATCGATCAGGGCTACCATGCCCGCAAGGTACGTAACTCCGGGCTAGTTGAAGGCCATGGCACAGAGGTCGTCCCACAGGTTTTCCGATGGTGGGGGAGCCGTTAGGTATTCGGGCTTTCCGCTGATGGGATGTTCGAAATCGAGTTTCCACGCGTGGAGGTCGATGGTGCGGTCTTTTTTGGAGCGCCGGGCGCCGTACTTGACATCCCCGCGCACGGGGCAGCCGATGTGCGCCAACTGCACGCGCACCTGATGAAAGCGCCCGGTAATGAGGTGTACCCGCAGGAGGTGATAGCGCTCCGTGCTGGCCAGGACTTCGTAGCGGAGTTCGGCTTTGCGGGCATCGGCCACGGGTTCGTCGTGGAGCTCGGCACGCCGGCGGTATCCGTCGCGCTTGACGTAGTGGATGAGCGTATTTTGCGGTTTGTCGGGAAGGTTGCCAACGATTGCGAGGTACTGTTTGCGCACGGTGCCGGCCTGAAACTGAGCGCTGAGTTCGGTGGCCACTGCCGGCCGCTTGCCGAACAAGACCAGGCCGCTCGCCGGGCGGTCGAGGCGGTGGATCAGATATAGTTGCCGCTGCGCATAAATTTCGGCGAGGTTGTGCAGCGAGAAGTTACCGGTTTTGTCGGGCTGGGAGGGCAACCCTCCGGGCTTGTTCAGCGCGATAAACTGATGGGTATTCGCGATAACCCAGTCGCTTATCTGCGCTTCCTGATGATAGGGTGATTCCGTCACGATATGGTGTTTGTAAGCGTTAGTATTAGTCTACTTCTTCGTAGTCGATGTAGTCATCATCATCTGAGGGGACGGATCGGTCGGTGTCGGACCGCTTCTTGCTCTTCTGGCTAAAAATAGTGCGTCGGGAAGCCGGCCGGTCCAGGCTATTCGGGCGTTCGTAAAATAATCGGTAGGCCAGGTACACCAACGCGAAAAGGATCAGATACTTCATCGGGATGATTGCCGCTTTTTACAAGCTCGTATAAATATATAAAATAACCGGATAACGGTTTGTTCTACACCCCGTCGCATCGCTAAGAAGTTGATAATAAATTGTTAGTTTTGCAGTTCTCAAAAAGCGGCCTTTCTATACATGACGCCAAGTGGTTTGGGACAAGCCCAAACCACCCGGGTCAGTATAATGCCGAACTTAAATTGGTTTGAAGCCTAAAACCAATCTTACGTCGGTATATCAATCCCACCATTCAAAAGTAAGAGAGCTGAACAAATGGGAAAATTAAACACGATGCACCGCCTGACCGGCTGGATTGTTTTCATTATCACTGCCCTGGTCTACTTTTTCAGTGCTGAGCGCACTGGTAGTTTGTGGGACTGTGGAGAATTCATTGCCGGAGCCTACAAGCTCCAGGTGGTCCACCCGCCGGGGGCTCCCTTTTTCATCCTCGTGGGGCGCATCTTCACCTGGTTTGCAGAGCTGTTGAGTGACAACCCGGAAAACATTGCCTTTTCCGTCAATATTATGAGCGGAATCTGCTCGGCCTTCGCGGCGAGTTTCATCTGCTGGACGACCATTTTGCTCGGCCGCTTCGCCATCCTCCGCGATCGGTCCTACGATACCGACAACGCCCAGAATATCGCCCTTGCCGGTGGTGGCCTAGTGGCCGGACTGGCAACGGCTTTTGCCACTTCCATTTGGTTTTCCGCCGTGGAGGGGGAAGTGTACGCGATGTCGACCTTCTTTACGGCCCTCACCTTCTGGTCGACCATCAAGTGGTATACCCTACCGGATGAGCCCAGTTCTGATCGTTGGTTGCTGTTCACCATTTATGCCGCCGGGCTGTCCATTGGCGTGCACTTGTTGAGTTTGCTGACCTTCCCGGCGCTGGCACTGTTTTATTATTTCAAAAAATACGAGCGGACCAATTGGAAGGGAATGCTCGTGGCGGCGGGTATTGGTGTCTTGTTCATCGTGTTCGTGCAGCAATTCATTATTGTGGGTATTCCCCGATTGTGGAGTGCCCTGGAGTTGCTGATGGTCAATCAATTCGGCGCACCCGTGCACACCGGCCTGATTCCCGTCTCGCTGATCATCGGGGCGGTGTTGTTCTTTGGGCTACGCTACGCTCACCGCCGCAACAACGCCCTGATCCAACAATTTATGGTCGCCGTCTTCCTGCTGGTTGCCTCTTACACTACATTCGGTATTGTCGTCATTCGGGCCAATGCCGCTCCGCCCATTAATATGAACGCCCCGAGCGATGCGATGCGGTTGCTGCCCTACCTCAACCGCGAGCAATACGGCGAACGCGATCTGCTGTACGGCCCCGCCTTCGATGCCAAACCCATCAGCACCGATATTTCTGACCGCTACGGCCTGGTGGGCGATAAATACGAAATCACCGATTACAAAATCGACGTCGAATACAACGACCGCGACAAGATGCTCTTTCCGCGCATGAGCGACGGTACGCTCGGCCGGCCCCGCCTCTACAAACAATGGATGGGCCTCAACCCCGACGAAGCCCTGCCGCGCGGACGCCCCAGCTACTGGGATAACTTCCGCTTCTTCGTGGATTATCAGCTCGGCTGGATGTACTGGCGCTACTTCATGTGGAATTTCGCCGGCCGCCAAAACGGGGAACAGGGCTTCTTTCCGGCCGATAAATCGGCCGGCCACTGGATATCGGGCATTAAATTTCTCGACGAATGGCGCCTCGGCAACCTCGATGAGCTGCCCGAAACCGATAAAGTGAACGAGGCCCGGAATACCTACTTCCTGCTTCCATTTATTTTTGGATTGCTAGGCATGTTCTGGCACTACGGCCGGCGCAAGAATGAATTCCTCGGTTTGCTGGCCCTGTTCATTATCACGGGCATCGGCATTATCGTATATACCAACCAGCCGCCCAACGAGCCCCGCGAGCGCGATTACGTACTCGTAGGTAGTTTCTTCACCTTCTGTATCTGGATGGGCATGGCCGTACCCGCGATTTTCGCGTTGTTGCGTGATCGCCTCAAAACGAGCGGCATCGTAGCCGCAAGCGTGGCTGCCGTGCTCGTCCTGATTGCCCCTACCCTGATGGGCTTCCAGAACTACGACGACAACAGCCGGCTCCACCACGAAGGCGCAAGGGATTACGCCTCTAACTTCCTCAACTCGGTCGACGAAAATGCCATCATCTTCACCTACGGCGACAACGATACCTATCCGCTCTGGTACGCGCAGGAGGTGGAGAATATCCGAACCGACGTGCGGGTCGTCAACCTGAGCCTCATCGCCGTCGATTGGTACATCGACCTGCTGCGGCGCAAGGTAAACGACTCTCCGGCGATCAAGCTGAGCATCCCGCAGGAACAGATCCGGGGGCGCAAGCGCAATCAGATTATCTACAACCCCTCGCGGGGCAACAACCCGCCGATGAACCTGCAGCAATTCCTCCAATTCATCGGCGAAGACCACCCCGTTCCATTGCGCGGCGGGGGTAGCTTCGAAAGTTATTACCCGACGACCAATGTCTTCATCCCCGTCGACCGCCAGCGGGCCATCGAAGCCGGCCTGGCCGAACCGGGCGATACCAACATCGTGGATCGCATCCCCGTACGGATCAACGACCGACAGTTGACCAAAGACGATATTGCCGTACTCGATCTTATTGCCTCCAACTTCTACGACCGGCCCATCTACTTCGCCGTCACCAGCCGCCCCGACAAGCTCTACGGTATGGATGACTACTTCGACCTCGAAGGCCTGGCCCTGCGCCTGACGGCCACCAAGGGCCAATCCGATCCCAGCTACGGAATCATCGGCAGTGGCGAGGTAAATGCCGAAAAGCTCTACGACCGCGCCTTGAACCAGTGGCGCTGGGGTAATTTCGACCAGTACGACACCTTCGTCGACACCAACTTCGGGCCCAGTATTCAGGCCATGCAGCTGAGCATGCGCCGGGCGGCCTTCAAATTGCTGCAGACCGGCGAAACGGAGAAAGCGCTCGCCCTCATCGACCAGTACTTCGAGGCCTTCCCCCATATGAACTTCCCCTACGACTACCGCACGGTATATATGCTGGCGGTATACTGGGAGGCCGATGCGTTCGACAAGGCCAAACCCCACATGGAGCTACTTGCCCGGGAAACCGCCGATAAACTGGCCTACTTCGAATCGATCGACGCCCGCATCCTGCAAGCCAGCTTCCAGTCGGAATACCAGTTTGCCTTCTCAACGGCCAATTCGCTCCTGCAAGAAGCCCGCCGCTCGGGCGACGAAGACCTGATCGCCTATGTCCAAGAGCAAGTGGGGCCTTACGTCGAATTGCCGCCGGAGATGCCCGAAATTCCAGAACCCTTGCAAGACTAATTAACGGCTACCGTTTAAATTCGCAATGATCATGCGCATTCAACTTATCGGATTTTTATTCTTGCTGGCAGGCACGCTGACCGCCCAGCTCGACATCACCAATACCCAGCGCGAAGCGCTGGCCAATACCATCACAGTAGACGAATTGAAGGAGCACCTGACCATCCTTGCCTCCGACGAGATGGAAGGCCGCGAAACCGGCCAACCCGGTCAGAAATTGGCCGCAGCCTATCTGGCCGGGCAATTCGAAGCACTGGGTTTACCCGCTATCGGTACGGACGGTTCGTATTACCAGCCCATCAACTTCGCCCGGGCTACCTGGACAAACATCCAATGGGAGGTAGCCGGCCGCGAGCTCAAGCACCTCCGCGATTTCTACTCCATTCCCCGGCAAAATGAAACCCGGGCGACCGTCGAGACGGACGAAATCCTGTTTCTGGGTTACGGTATCGACGATGCGGCCTACAGCGATTACGCCCGGGCCGACGAGATGGAAGGCCGCACCATCCTCATCCTCGGCGGCGAGCCAACCGACCGCCAGGGAAATTCGCTGATCACCGGCTCGAAGGAGGCCTCCGAATGGGCAACCGACCACAAGCGCAAGCTCGAAATTGCTGCGCAAAAGGGTATCGAAACGGTGGTTATCGTGCAGCCCGGCTTCCGGGAAAACATGGCCCAGGCTCGCAAGGAAATCCTCAATAACCGCCTCCAGATTATCGGTTCCGACGAGGCCAACCAGCAACTGGCTAATGCCGTCTTCATTTCTTCGGAAACGGCCCGCGGGCTGATCGGTAAATCCTACCGGGACGTGGTTAAGGCGCGCAAAAAGATTGCCCGCAACGGCAAACTCAAACCGGTAACCATCCCGCTAAAGAGCAAGCTGACCCAGGAAAAATCAACGAATGTCTTAGCCGGCGAAAACGTACTCGGCTTCGTCGCCGGCAGCGACCCGGAACGAAAGGATGAAGTGGTAATCGTCACGGCACACTACGATCATATCGGCCGGCGGGGCTCGGCCATCTACAACGGCGCGGATGACAACGGATCCGGCACCTCTACGGTACTCGAAGTGGCGGAGGCATTTGCGGAGGCCCAAGCTTCCGGGGCCGGCCCAAAACGCAGCGTGCTGTTTATGCTGGTGTCGGGAGAGGAAAAAGGACTGCTCGGCTCGCAGTACTACGTGAAAAATCCGCTTTTCCCGCTCGAGCAGACCGTAGCAAACGTCAACGTCGATATGGTCGGCCGCGTCGATGAAGCCCATGCAGATGATCCCTATTACATCTACGTCATCGGCAGCGATCGCCTGAGCACCGACCTGCACCAGATCAACGAGGAGGCCAACGCCACCTACACGCAGCTGGAACTCGACTATACCTACAACGCCGAAGACGACCCCAACCGCTACTACTACCGCTCCGATCACTACAACTTCGCACGCGAGGGCATCCCCGCCATCTTCTACTTCAACGGCACCCACGAAGACTACCACCGCGACACGGACACCGTCGACAAAATCAACTTCGAAAAAATGGAACGGATCGGTAAGCTGGTTTTCCACACCGTCTGGGAGCTGGCCAACCGCGAAGAGCGGATTCGGGTGGACAAGAAGTAGGTTGTAGACTGTAGATTTTAGTAATTGATATTGGTGCTACAGATCAGCGAAGGGCTTATCTATTTATTCGAATAGGAAAAGCAATTTAGAGGTAACTAAGATCTATCGTCTAAAATCTAATCTATCGTCTAAAATCTAAAGAACAATCATCAGATGAGTAGCGGGTCAGCTCTAACCCCCCCGTGAACTGACCCCACTCATCCTACTGGATATCCGAATTCGAACATCCATAATCTTGCAAATTTGGTACGTAGAGGATGAAATTTGAGCACATACAGCTCACGGAGTAGAAGATCCTACTCATCGGTTGTTTGGCTGCTGTATTACTTCAGGAGATTGGGATGAGGTATCATTGATCGCCTCGGAATTGCCTCTCTAAGCTGGTGCCAATTTAGAAAAAACTTTTATCTGTTGCAACTACGCCTGCAAAATGGGCGCATTCCCGCGAAATATTAACAAAAAATGGTATGCCAAACGGGGTAGAACCCGACAAGCTGGCAGGTGATTGCAGCTGGCATGACGTTTGGTCGGCTTCCCTTGAGTATACCTAAATTACGTCAACATATGGAAAAAGGACATATATCTGTACAAACGGAGAACATCTTCCCCATCATTAAGAAGTTTCTCTATTCCGACCACGAAATTTTTCTGCGCGAGCTCGTTTCCAACGCCGTCGATGCTACCAATAAGCTGAAGACGCTTTCTTCCAAGGGAGAAGTGCAGGGCGATCTGGGAGATTTGCGCATTGAAATCCTGATCGACAAAGAGGCCGGCACCCTGACCGTGCGCGACCGCGGCATCGGTATGACCGAAGAGGAAGTGAAGAAGTACCTCAATCAGGTTGCCTTTTCGAGTGCGCAGGAATTTTTGGAAAAATACAAGGACGATGCGTCCGTCATCGGCCACTTCGGACTCGGTTTTTACTCCGCCTTCATGGTAGCCGATCGGGTAGAGGTAGTCACGCGCTCCTATCAGGAAACCGCGGAGGCGGTGCGCTGGCAGTGCGAGGGCGACCCCTCTTACACCCTCGAAGCCGCCGAGCGCCCCGAGCGCGGTACGGATGTGATTCTGCACATCGCCGACGATAGCAAAGAATTTCTGGAGGACAGCCGCATCGAGGCACTCCTGCGCAAATACTGCCGCTTTCTGCCCGTCCCGATTCAATTCGGCACCCGCAAGGAGCGCACCTACAAAGACGAAGAAGACAAGGAAGGCACCGAAATCGAGGTCGACAATATCATCAATGAGACCCACCCGATCTGGCGCAAGCAGCCCTCCGAGCTGAGCGACGACGACTACCGCAACTTCTACACCGAGCTGTATCCGATGAGCATGGCCCCCATGTTCTGGATTCACCTCAACATCGACTTCCCATTCAACCTGACGGGAGTTCTGTACTTCCCCAAGCTCAATAACTCCTTTGAGATTCAGAAGAACAAGATCCAGCTCTACGCCAACCAGGTGTACGTCACGGATGATGTGAAGGAAATCGTCCCCGAATTCCTCACCCTCCTGCACGGTGTCATCGACTCGCCGGATATCCCGCTCAACGTATCGCGCAGCTACCTGCAGGCCGATCAGAACGTCAAGAAAATCACCGGTTACATCACCAAGAAGGTGGCCGATAAGCTGCACGATCTCTACAAGGAAGATCGCGATGCTTACCAGCAAAAGTGGGGCGACCTGGGCGTGTTCGTCAAGTACGGCATGATCTCCGAAGACAAATTCTACGATCGCGCCACCAAGTTCCTGCTACTGAAGAATACCGACGATCAGTACTTCACCCTGGAGGAATACCGCGAAAAAATCAAGGGCAACCAGACCGACAAGCACGACCGCCACATCTTCATCTACACCAGCCACGTCGATGAGCAACACACCGCCGTGGAGGCCGTGAAGGAGCGCGGCTACGACGTGCTCGTGCTCGATCACCTGATCGACGCCCACTTCATGCAGCAACTCGAGCAGAAGGAAGATAAGCTCACCTTCACCCGCGTCGACGCCGATACGCCCGACCACCTCGTGCAAACCGACGAGGAAAAAGAGCTCGTACTCAGCGAAGACCAGCAAAACGCCCTCAAGGAACTCTTCGGCAAATTTGCGGATAAGAACCGGGTAGAAATCAAGCCCCTCAGCCCCGACGACCGGCCCGTGCAGATCGTGCAGCCCGAATTCATGCGCCGCATGAAGGACATGCAGGCCCTACAGGGCATGGACGGCGCCATGTTCCCCGACATGTTTAACGTCGTGATCAACGGCAACCACCCGCTGATCGCCTCCAAACTCCTGGAAGCGGAAGACGGCAAACAAACCGAGATCGCCGATTACCTCTACAAGCTGGCACTCCTAAGCCAGAATATGCTGAAGGGAAAGGAGATGTCGGCGTTTTTGAAGAAGAGCCTGGAGTTTGTGGGCTAATGTGGCAATGTGCTGATGTGCCGATCCCTCGGCTGACCACTGATTTTACACGCCAGTCGACTGAAAGTCGGCTGGCGTGTTCAATTGCATCCCCAAAGTACCAAAAGACCAAGGTACCAAAGTACAGTTAAGCGTGCTGCTCCAGCTCAAAGTGCGCCAGATCTACGAAGCGCTGCACGCGCATGGAGATTTCTTTTTGATCGAGGTTCAGCAGTCGTTCCGTGCCGAACTGCTCGACGCAGAAGCTGGCCATCGCGGAGCCGTAAATGACGGCGCGCCGCAGGTTGGAGAACGACGTATCGCCGCTGGCGGCAAGGTAGCCCATGAGCCCCCCCGCAAAGGTATCGCCGGCACCGGTGGGGTCGACGACGTCGGCCAGGGGCAGCGCCGGGGCGAAGAAGATGTTGTCTCCGGAGAAGAGCAGAGCCCCGTGTTCGCCCTTTTTGATGACGATGATGTTCGGGCCGAGATCGTAGATTTTGGCGGCGGCCTTCACCAGCGAGCGCTCGCCGGAGAGTTGTCGGGCCTCCTCGTCGTTGATGATGAGGGCGTCGATATTTTTTAAGACAGACAGCAATTCATCGAGCGCCGAGTCCATCCAGAAGTTCATCGTATCCAGCGCAATGAGCTTCGGGCGATTGTCTAGTTGGTCGAGGACGCGCTGCTGCACCGCCGGCGTCAGATTACCGAGCATGAGGAACTCCGGCCGCCGGTAGTTGGTTGGTAAGACCGGATCGAAATCGGCCAGCACATTGAGTTGGGTATCGAGCGTATCCCGGCCGTTCATATCCTGGTGGTAGCTGCCGGCCCAGAAGAAGGATTTTTCGCCTTGGCGCACCTGCAGCCCCTCCAGATCGACCCCGCGCCCCTGCATATCGGCGAGGAAGGCCTCGGGAAAATCATCGCCAATCACCGACACGATTTGGACGGGTTGGGTGAAGTAGGAAGCGGCCAGGGCAATAAACGTCGCCGCACCACCGACGATTTTCTCTGCTCTCCCGGTGGGAGTGGTAATGTCGTCGAAGGCGACAGTTCCAACGGTTAATAAACTCATGCGCGTGGTTTGAAATTTCTCGGCGCAAAGATTGCACTTTTTACGTAGAGATCGTAAATTTGCACGCGCCTTTCAAAAGAAGGCCCCAAAAAGCCTCAATAGCTCAGTTGGTTAGAGCGGCGGACTGTTAATCCGTAGGTCCTAGGTTCGAGTCCTAGTTGAGGCGCTGAAGCCGGAAGCGATTGCTTTCGGCTTTTTTGTTTTTCCTATCCCTCCACCTCGTCCCGCGACTCCCCGTCGGCTGGCGAGTGGTCCCTTCCGAATGAGTAGCGCGTTGCTCAATCAATCTGCCTCTTTACTCGCCTGACGACTGAAAGTCGACAGCCGAGGGCCGGAGCACCTGTTAGAAGAGCCATCAGCACATCACAGCATCAGAAAATCAGCACATCAATAAATTTCGACCGCCTGCGGCGGTAAAAGTAAAAGGGTAAAAAACCAAAGGGTTAATACCGGGCAACTCGAAAACCCAAACTGTTGAGTCGGATGTCTGAGGGGGAGTAGCTGAGGCGGAAGGAGACCCGACAATAGTAATCGTTGAAGTACCAAGACCCGCCACGAACCACTCGGCGTTCAGCATCACCACCTTCCGTCCAGGCACGCCCATCATCCGGAGCTCCATCATAACTATCGTGCCAATGATCCGCACACCACTCCCAAACATTGCCACTCATATCGTACAAGCCAAAATCATTCGACAGTTTCAGTCCTACGGGCATGGTGCCATCCGTGCCAAAACGCGAATCACTATTCCCACGACGACTATTCTCATTAAACCAGCCCACTTCCTCCAATCGATAGCCCCCCGCATACGGAAAATCCTGCGAGCCCGCCCGGGCCGCGTACTCCCACTGCGCTTCCGAGGGCAGCCGAAAGTGCTTGCTATCCACCAAATTTTTTTCTTCAACCTCCGGCAAGGCATTTAGGCGGTCCAGGAAGATTTGTACGTCCTTCCAGGAAACGGATTCCACCGGGTGCTGTCGGCCCTTAAACCTGGCCGGATTGGCCAGTGCCGTGCCCGCCATCACCATTTGCCACACTTCTTCCGTGACTGGGTACTTGCCCATTTCGAAGGGCGACACCGTTACTTCGTGGATGGGTTGAGAAGCCCTCCGTTTCTCCCCCATCAGAAACCGCCCCCCCGGCAGCGACACCATTTGGAAGGTGGGGCAGTCCAGGTAGGTCGTTTCCGGTAAGATCTGTTCGGTTGGTTTCATGCGGTTCATTTTCTCGTCAGGCGACTCCAAATCGGCTGTCGAGTGATGCCTTCCTTTATTAATGGTGAAGGGTGAATAGCGAATTTTTTTCTTTGGACTCGATTGCCCAAGCTTCCTGCCTCTTCACTCGCCTGACGACTCGAAGTCGACAGCCGAGGGGGGAGCTTTTTCATATGGGGTATACCCGCTTTCCGTTGTAGTAGGCTTCGATGAGTTCTCCTTCAAATTCATCGTCCTGGACGAGGCCTCTCGTCGGCCCCCCACTGGATTGGACGACGAGGCTGGAAAGTATGCGGCCATTCCAGATCGCTTCTTCGAGGCCTCGTTCCATGCTTTGGTAGAAGCCGGCTGCAAAGGACTCGGCCACTTTTGTATTTATTTTCGCATTTGTGCCGATGGCCAGAACACGGGCGCGACTTATGGCCGAGGCCAATTCGCGGCTGTGGCAAGCATTCAGAAAAACGAGTTGGAGTTGTGGTCGCCGCTCCTTTAGAATGCGGACTAGTTGCTCTCCTGCATCTGGCGATAAGCGCTGGCTACCCGTTTTATTCGCATTGTGGAAGATTAAGCCTCTAGTTTCGCCGTGGCCGCAGAAATGCAAAATATGTGGGCCGTACTCGACCAGTGCATCAACCAGTTCCTCTTGACTCGCAGCGCCGATGAATTTAAGCCGGTAGTCGGCCGTTCGATTCTTGTCTTGTAGTTTCTTTTGGATGGCCAGGAATTCTCCTTCGTAGTCGATATCATCTCCTTTAGGATTTGCTTGTGCAAAGAGCAACACCGGCTCCCCTTCGAACGCTAATTGGGGTTTTTCTCCTTCGATCTCCCGAACCGGCTCCCGTTCCACCTCCCGAATCCGTGCCTCTACTTGTTCTTTGCCCGCCTCCGTCTGCTGCGGTGCGGGATAGCGCTCCTGCGGCCGCTGGCCGAGGAAGATGCCGAAGTCGGCCTTCTCCACGATGGCCCCGTTCTCCGCCACGACTTGCTCCTGCTTGGCCGCCTTCAACGCACTAATTTCCACGTAGTGCACCCTATCCGGGCTCACCCATTGCTCGACGGCTTCGCCCTGCAATTCTTCCAGGGTGTTGCGGATTTTATCCAATAGCGCAATGCTGCCGGGGGGGCAGGTGAGGTAAATATCGGAAGCGTGTGGCCCCCGCTGCGGGGCGGGCTCGGCGGCGACGAGGGCGTAGGCCCCATTTTCCTGCAAGACGATGCCTTGCTGCCAGATATCGCGCACCTCAGCCGATTGCTGGGTGCGCACGATGAAGCCCTGGATGATGCCGTAGTGCAAAAAGTCGTGGCGGTAGCGCACGTGCAGGCGGTTGGCCTCTTGTCGGAGCAGCTCGGCACTGGAGGGCTCCTCTTCCAAGAGCATTTGCGGGGCCACGAAGCGGCGATCGGCAAAGGGCGTCGAATGGTAGCGCTCCGCCTCCGGTTTTTCCGTTACCTCGAAGCACAGCTCGCAGCTGAGCATGAATTGCAGGAGAAGCTCCTGCTCGGCTTCCACATATTTTTTGGCGCGCCAGACCCGCTGGAGGTCGGCCCCGGAGAAGTGCCCCTGCCGGCGCTGGACATCCTTCAGCCGGAAGTACTCCCCCCGGTTGCGGTTGAAGACCGCGTAGATGGCCTCCACGGCCCAGCCCTGATCCAGGATGACCGCATCGCCGAAGTAGCCCGCCCGGTGGAAGACCACGCCGGTGGGTACCAGCCACTGCACCAGCACCTTCATCGGCTCCTCCACATCGTAGAGGGCGGCGATATCTTCGTAGGCTTCCTGGGTCAGTAATTTGCTGCCCTGCTGCTGAAGGGTGCGCAGATGCTGCCGCAGGTCCGCGTGGTTTTGCGGCAGCTCCCGTTCAATGCCGACCTTGGTGTGGATCACCTCGTCGATCAGGCCAAGCAGGCGGTGGAAGCCGTTTTCGTACTTATTGTCTAGCTTGGAATCGACGGACGTAAAGGCGTGAACTTTGTACTCTTTCTTCAGGTTCTGCAACTCCGGATGGGGGTCGTCATTCTCCGCTTTTTTGGTTTTCACCACGATGATGGGGCTCTCCCCGCCCTGGTGCCGCACGTAGTGCAGCCAGTAGCCGAGGGGATGGTTGGTATATTCCCGTTCTTCCCCGTCTTCGGTCAGGATGCTTACGGGATTTTGGCGGGTCTGCTCGTCCCAGAGCACCAGGTAGATGGCATCGGCCTGCATGAAGAGGCGGTGCGTGGCGTGGTAGATGTCCTGCCCTCCAAAATCCCAGAGGTTGAGCACGTAGGGGTAGCCGTCGGGGTGGTACTGTGTCAGCGCCACGCCTTCCGTAGAGCGGTGCTGTTTCTCAAAGGTACCGTACACCAGCCGCTCCACCAGGCAGCTCTTGCCCACGCCGCCGTTGCCCACCAGCAGGACTTTGAATTCGTTGTTTTCGGTCATGCCCTTGCCCAGCTCCCGTTGCAGGCGTTGCATATCGGCCAGGCAACTGCCGCGCTCGCTAGCAAATGCCTGCATGGTGCTCGACAGCTGGTTGCCCTGGAGGAACAGCAACTCGAGCTTAGGGAAATCGGTCAGCTTCCTGGCGGAAAACTGATGGAGCTGGTTGTCGCTGAGATCGAGGTAGTGCAGCGCGGGGTAGCGGCCTTCGGCAATGAAGGCCGTGAGTGCATTGCGGCTTACATCCAGCCAATTCAGCCCGCTGAAGCCGGCCGGCAGCTTGAGGATTGTCAGGCCGCTGCCGTTCAGATCCAGATGCTCGAGGGTGGGAATGGCGGCAGTAAACTCCAGCAATTGCAGCTTTTTATTATTCCCCAGATTCAGGTACTCCAAGTGGGAATAGGCGGGGAGGGTTACTGCCACCGTGTCCTCCGGCAAGTCGATGGCCGCGATGCCGAGGAGGTGCTGCCCGGAGGCGTCGAGGCAAAAGGCATTCTTCTGGTGAAACTGCCGCAGCCGCCGCAAATCCGGTTGCTGCGAGAAAGGGACCCCGAAGAGGGCTTCTAAGTGTCGGTTGTAGTCCATGTGTGGATCAAAAAATTTTCGACCGCCTGCGGCGGTAAAATAAAAGTAAAAGACCAAAGGGTTAGTACCGGGCAACTCGAAAACCCAAAATGAAGTTTCGGATGCCTGAGGTGTAGTCGTTGCGGTTGGAGACCCGACAATAGTTACCGAAGTTGTTCCAAGACCCGCCACGAACCACTCGGCGTTCAGCATTCCCACCTTCCATCCAGGCGCTCCCATCATCCGGAGCCCCATCATAACTATCGTGCCAATGATCCGCACACCACTCCCAAACATTGCCACTCATATCGTACAAGCCAAAATCATTCGACAGTTTCAGTCCTACGGGCATGGTGCCATCCGTGCCAAAACGCGAATCACTATTCCCACGACGACTATTCTCATTAAACCAGCCCACTTCCTCCAATCGATAGCCCCCCGCATACGGGAATTCCTCCGAACCTCCCCGCGCTGCGTACTCCCACTCAGCCTCCGAAGGCAGCCGATAGGGATGTAGGGTCTGCTCGCTCAGCCACTCGCAGAAGGCCACCGCATCGTGCCAGCTTACTCCCACCACCGGGTAGTTGGGAGCTAGTAAGGCCTTATACACTGGACGGTAAAGACTCTCCGGGTTCGTATCGATATTATATTCGCCGTTTTCTTCCATCCAGGCAGGGGCGTGCGTCCCCGTTGCCCGCACGAAGGCCTGGTATTGGGCATTTGTCACTGGATATTTGCCTAGATAGAAGGCTGGAACCGTGACTGAATGTACGGGGCGTTCGCTCGCTCTTCCCGTATCGCTGCCCATCCGGAAGGTACCGCCAGGGATGGGTACCAGCTCCAGGTCCACGCCTTCGGCGAGGGGTGCTACTTCGGTGGGTGGTTGTGGGTCTGGGTGGGGTGGCATGTGGTTGGGTTGGTGGTGGTTCTTTTAGTGGGTTAAGGTAAATAAAAATGGGATGGTTTTTGCTGTCTTGGATGGTGGCTTGGAGTCGGCTGGTGGGAGTGGCTTCCTTTTTTAATGGCGAAGGGTGAAGGGTGAATAGCGAATTTTTTTCTTTGGACTCGATTGCCCAAGCTTCCTGCCTCTTTACTCGCCTGACGACTCCAAGTCGACAGCCGAGGTTGGGGAAGCACCTGTTAGAAGAGCATCAGCACATCACAGCATCAGAAAATCAGAATATTGCCACATTAACCCTTATTCGCCAACTGCCCGCAGGCCGCATCAATATCGCGGCCGCGGCTGCGCCGCACCGTGACCATGACGCCGCGATCGCGGAGGAAGCGGGCGAATTCGTCGATGCGGTGCTCGGTGCTGTTGCGGAAGGGTACGCCGCCGATGGGGTTGTACTCGATGATGTTGATGCGCACGGGGAAGCGACGGCAGAGCCGCGCGAGGTTGGCGGCGTCTTCGAGGGAATCGTTGAAATCCTGGAAGGCGATGTATTCGTAGCTGATGCGGTTGCGCGTTTGCTGGTAGTAGTAGTCGAGGGCGTCCATCAGGGCGGTGAGGTTGTTTTGCTCGTTGATGGGCATGATCTCGTTGCGCTTGGCGTCGTCGGCGGCGTGGAGGCTGAGGGCGAGGTTGACCTTGTTGTTGTCGTCGGCCAGGCGGCGGATCATCTTGGCGATGCCGGCCGTGCTGAGGGTGATGCGCTTGGGCGACATGCCGAGGCCATCTTCGGCGGTGATGCGCTCGATGCTTTCCATCACGGGCTTGTAGGCCAGCAGGGGCTCGCCCATGCCCATGTAGACGATGTTGGTGAGGGGGTGGTCGAAGGTCTCGAGGCTTTGCTGATTCACGAGCACGACCTGGTCGTAAATTTCGGCAGCGTCGAGGTTGCGCTCGCGCTTCATGCGGCCCGTGGCGCAGAAGGTGCAGGTGAGCGAGCAACCGACCTGCGAGGAAACACAGACGGTGAAGCGCCGCTCGTCGGGCACGGGGATGAGCACGGATTCGATCAGGTGGCCGTCGTGCAGCCGAAAGCGCGATTTGATGGTGCCGTCTAAACTCCGCTGCACTTTATCCGTTTCTATGGCCTGGATGACGAAGGTTTCGTCCAGGCGCTCGCGCAGCTTTTTCGAGAGGTTGGTCATTTCGGCAAACGACCGGGCGCTGCGCTTCCAGAGCCAGTCGTAGATCTGATCGGCCCGAAATTTTGGCTCGCCCCATTCGCGCACGAGCGCGTGCAGCGCGGCGCGGTCCAATTGTCGGATATCTTGCTGTTTCTGTATCCCTTCCATACCCAAAGAGTACGCCCGAAACTAGTTAAGGTTTAAGATCAAGGACCAGCTCCGGTGGCGATAACCCCGAAGCCTTCCTATATTTGTTATGTAATGATGATCGATCCGGAACATAGAAAACTATTCGAAGAGGCTCGGCAAGCCGAGCAGGCAGGCGACCCGTACCAGGCGGTGAAGCTGTACCGGCTATTGGTCAAACAAGCGCCGGATTGGGCGCCTCCCTACTTCCAACTGGCCGGCATCTACAAGGATCGGCACGAATGGAAGCCCTGCTTCCACTACAGCAAGCGGACCGTCGCCCTCGAACCGGGCAACCAGGAGGCCTGGTGGACGCTCAGCATCGCCGCCTCCGCCCTCAAAAAGGAGCGCCTGGCCCGCAGCATCTGGACGAAGTTCGGCTGGCAACCCGAACAGCGGGCGCGCCAACCCTACGGCCTCCAGCTCCAATACAACGATGCCTACGAAATCCTCTGGATGCGTCCGCAGGATCCCTGCCGGGCCCGCATCCTGAGCATCCCGCATCCGGGCAGCGGCCTGCGCTTCCGCGAAGTGGTGCTCTACGACCGTCACACTGTCGGCTACCAGGTGGTCGATCAGCGGCGCATTCCTATCTATCAGTGCCTGGGCTCGCACAAAAAATCGCCCTATCAGACTTTCTCCTGCCTGATCCATACGACCGACCCCGACTCCATCCTCCAGCTCGAGCGGCTCGCCAACAAGGCCGGCATCGGATTTGAGGTATGGTCGAACGCCTCGCGCGTCTTCACACCCGAACACCGCCAGGCCTTCCCCGAGTACTACAGCAACCTCCACCCCGACGAGCAGACGGACCAATGCCTCGTCGCCCTAGCCGCCGTCCACGAAGCGGAGGTGCAGCACTTGATCAATAATTGGCAGCTGCTGACGTACGATGAGTATTCGGATCTTAGGGGGTATTAGTTAGATATTTGAATTATAGATTTTAGAATATAGGTTTTAGATCTTAGTTTCCTGAGCATGCGTTTGCGGGTTAGGTAATAGTTACATTGGCCAGAGCAGGCCAGTCGGCCCTAATTTCTAAGTTCTATATTCTAAGCTCTAAGCTCTATAATCTAAGTTCTAAAGCCTAAGAGATCCGTTCCGATTCCGCCATTTCCTCCTTTCCATCCTCGGGGGAGGGGCTGCTGGTGAGAGGGGGTTCGTCCGCTTCCAGTTGCTTGAGGCGTTGTCGTTTATTCGGGTCGGGCCGCGTCATTTCGATGCGCGTGCGGGGGAGGCTTTCCGGGTATTCCGTCTGGATGAAGGTGATGAGGCCTTCGCGCAGATCGCAGCGCAGATCGAAGGCATCGCCCGCGTTGGCGGCGCTGACGAGGACGCGCACTTCCATGACGTCCGCCTTGGCATCCGTGACCTGCACGGCTTTGGCGCGGCCGTCGAATTTGGGGTGGTTTGCCACCAACTCATCGAGCTTTTCGCGGATCGCGCTAACCGGCAGAGAGTAATCGACGTACAAAAACACGGTACCGAGCAGATCGGAATTGGTGCGCGTCCAGTTCTGGAAGGACTGTTCGTTGAAGTATTGTAGGGGCACTACCAGGCGGCGCTGATCCCAGATGCGCACCACCACGTAGGTGAGGGTTATTTCTTCGATGCGGCCCCATTCGCCCTCCACGATCACGACATCGTCGAGCCGGATGGGTTGGGTGAAGGCAATTTGTAATCCCGCCAGCAGGTTGGCAATGGATTTCTGGGCGGCTACACCAATAATGATACCGGCTACGCCGGCGGAGGTGAGTAAGCCCTGCCCGATTTCCTTCACGCCCGGAAACTGCATCAGAATCATGGCAGCGGTGATAGTAACGACCACAATCCCGGCAATGCGCTGGATGTACTGCAACTGCGTCAGGATTTTTCGTTCCTCGAGGTTGTCGTGATCATCGTGGATATCGTGCTGATTGCGAATGGCATCCGCCACGATGGAAACGATGCGAATAATGATCCAGGCACCTACGATGTAGAGCACAATCCGGAAGGCCAGTTCAATCCCATCCAATGCTTCATTTTGATCGATTTGCCAGAGATTGAAACCGAAAGAGGCAAAGAGGAGCGGAAAAAACCAATTCATTGGCGCTGACAGCCGATTGCAGATCGCGCCTAAAACAAAAGAATCGTACCGCTTCGCCTGCCGGCGGAGCAGGCCGAAGATGATCCACTTCACGATTAGCCCGATCACCATCGAAGCGGCAATGATGGTAATCAGGACAAGCCAATCGGGCCAGTTGTCTGGGAATAGTCGTTCCATGTGTGTTACTTAGTTTGATCTCTCCTTTGTTGCAAGGAATCCGCTAAGCACATGTTCAATCGGTGCCGATTGCTCTAAACAAGTTCTTATTTTAGGCGCAGATTAACGGCTACGGCATGACGGAAGAACAACGGCAATTTCTGGAATCCCGCATCCAGGCGGGCGACCGCCTCCAAACGACCGACCTGCTGCGCGACGGCTTTCGCCTCTATCGCCTGTATCCCTGGGGGTTTCTGGCCCTGGCCTTGCTCCCGTCACTTATGAGCAGTGCCCTGAGTGTCCTTCCCAATTCTCTGCCCTGGACGCTGTTACTCTCGGCGCTAGTCCTTTCACCGCTCTTCACCATCGGTTTTTACATCGGGGGGCAACGTCTGTTGGAAGAAGGGCGGCTCGTATTTACCGATTTTTTCGACTATCGGGGAAGGGTAGTTCCGTTGTTGATTCACCAGGCGCTGTACGTCCTGGTATTAGCCGTGAGCCTGATCCCGACCTGGTTGGTGCTGAACCGAATCGGTTATTTTGAATGGTACGGCGTGGCAATGGAAAACCCCATGGACCCACCCCCGCCACCGGAACTGGCCAGCTTCGATTCGACCATGCTGCTCGCCAATTTCATCCCCTTCACCTACTTGGGGGTGAGTTTTCTCCTCACCTATCCACTGCTTTTCTTTTTCCAAACCACCCCCTGGGGGGCATTGGAATACAGCCGCCGCCTGGTGGGTAGAAATTGGTTTACCTTTTTCTCGCTCGTGCTGTTTTTCCTCTCCGTGGCCCTGCTGGGCTCTATGTTGCTCGGGGTGTTGATGGCGCAGGGCGGCATCCTCGCGTTCATTGCCAGCTTGGCCCTGTTCGTGTTGTTGCCCTGGTTTCACCTGAGCCTGTTTGCAGGCTTTACCCGGGCGATGAATCCCGCGGCTCCAGAGGAGTAGCCCGCTGATTAGTAGCGCCAGGACGTCAAATCCGCGCCCTCCGGCGCACGGGATTGTACCTCCTCGGCCCAATCGGGAATAAACATGCGATTGTAGCGCAGGCGGCTAATGTAGTTGGGCTGGGTATGATCGCCGTTCCAACAGTGCTCGGCCCGGTCGCCGTAATCCACTTCGCCGTCGTAGTAGGGATTGGTGGTTTCCTCCAGTATCGCTTCGGTGTAGTAGACCGCATTATTGAGGTAGTAATTATCCATATCGCCACAGTAGATGTGGACCTTTCCCTTCAGTTTGGGGCCAAGCTCGGCCCAATCGCGCTTCATGATGTAGGCCAGGTCGTAGTTTTCGCGCCAGTAGGCCGCGACTTCCGGGTCGATGTGGCCGGTGTACTTATCCCAGATGCGCCGGGGGTAGCCGTCGGTGTCGACGGGAGAGTAAACGGCCTCCCAGATGTCCCACTGCTGGCCGGATCGGCCCCGGGTGCCGAGTGCCAGTTCGCGGAGGTTCATATCGCGCAGGGTGGCACTTATCTGGCCCAGCGAATCGCGGCGGCCGGGGCGGAGGGTTTTGCGGAAAGGGCCCTCTTCGTAGTAGGCATTTTCGTCTTTGTAGAGATCGACGAGGCAAAACGCCCGAAAATCGATGGGGTCGGGGCAGGCGGCGTAGGTGCCGTTGTATTCGTCGGGATACTTCACCTGCACGGCCAGGGCTTCCCAACCACCGGTGGAGCCGCCGTAGAGGAAACGCGCCCACCCCTCGCCGATGCCGCGAAACTGCTCTTCGATGTAGGGGATGAGCTCGTAGGTGATGGCGTCGCCGTAGGGGCCGAGGTTCTCCGAATTGACCGCGTAGCTGTCGTCGTAGTAGGGGTTGGCGTGCTGAATTTCGATGACGAGCACGCGCGGGAAATCCGGGCCGGTCCACATTTTGTAAAAGTCGTACGCTTCCTGCTGCTGCACGCGGTTGTAGCAATCCACGCCGAAGCGGCTGCTGTACTGGCACGGCTCGGAAGTGTCGGGGGGCGTGGTGCGCCAGCCGCCGAAGTCGTAGGGGAAGTGCCCGTGGAATACGGCCAGGGGATACTTCGCCTCCGGGTGCTCGTCCCACCCTTCGGGCAGCAGCACGTGGGCCCCCAGGTACATGTCGCGCCCCCAGAAGTCGCTGAGCAATTCGGAGCGAATGCGCACGTGCTTGACGTACTCCGAATCCTCCGGCGGGGTGATGGGCGGGATGGCCTGATCGAACGCCAGCCGGTACGACCCACCGGCCTGAATCCGGAGAGGTTGCGGTGTACTCAGCAGGTTGCCGGGGGCGCGGTTCCACTGCTGGCCTTCGCCCCGATCCATGGGCAGCTTGACGGTGTGGCCGTCGGCCCGTTCAAAGGTTTCGTACTTGTGGAGCAGTATTTGCACGTAGTAATCGCCGGTTGGCAAATCGCCCATCCGCTCGATGGGATAGCCGAATGCCTGCGGATCGAACGCCAGCGTGGAGCCCGGCTGCCAGCCATCGACGTTCATCCCGAATACCTGCTGGGTCTGCGGCCCGTCGGAAAGCTGAAACCGCGGCTCGGCCGTCGAGTCGGTGGAAATGAGCAGGAGTAAGCGGCCGTCGAGGGGTGCTTCCGCCAGATCGGCGGGCAGCGTGATGCGGAATTGGGGCGATTGGGCGAGTAGGTTGAGGCCGAGGCTGAGGATCAGGCTCGGGATTAAGAGCCAGGGGCGTTGGAAGTGCATGTGGGGTGGATTTTCGTGTGTAATAACTAAAACCAGGTATTGCCGAAAGATAATTCATCCCTCACAAACCAGCGGGGATAAGGACCGTCAATGGCCTCGTTTGTTTTCGATCTTCGACAATTTGTTAAATTCGCACCTGCTTTATATACAGTTTACGCTCGATTGTAATTCAGTTAACAGCATCCTCCCCAATACAAATAAATGCCCAGCACCAATCCCGATTTAGAAAAAATCGAAGCGGTCTTCGAGCAGCACTTCGAAAATGGGTTGTTTTTAGACGGTATCGATTACCTCACACGCCCAGAGACCTTTTCCAATTGCCCAGCCGCATTGGTCACAGCTGCCCGATTGCATCTCTTGCGCGGCGAATACCAGGAAGCACAAAAAAAAGTGGATCGCGCCCTTCGACATCCGGATAAATTCGGTTACGACGAGGCGACCGCACATCGGATCAACGGAGAAATAGCTTACTACACCTCCAGTTTTTCCGAAGCTGCACGGCATGTGTTAGCGTCTATCCGGAAATGGCAGGAAGTACTGGCGCAAATGAACCCGGAAGAGCACCCTGATTCGTACGCCCGTGCGAATCGGGGTATCGGCAAATCATACGTTGTGTACGGCAGAATCTTCTGGCAGCAACGATACCTCTACAAGTCCGAGTTGTGCTACAATATCGCCCTACAATACTACCAAGTCGCCCAGCCCAATTGCCGGAGCTATTACATCGCTCAGGTGCTAACGTATTACGCAGAACTCCTGCTGGAAATTGAGCAGTACGACCGGTCTCATGCATTCCTCCAGTTGGCGGATACTATATTTCTTGAGGCCGGGTTGAAGTCGCACTTTTACCGTGCCGCCACGCTGATTCACCTCGCCCAGATTCAATACAAATCGGGCACCTTGCAAGACGTGGAAGACTCTCTGGAACGGGCCGGAGAGGTACTCCATGGCTTTAATGAAGTTGATCCAAGGCACCTTGCGCATCTACACAAGCGCCTCACCCGGTTTTGGATGAAGAAGCACTTCCCGTTTCGGTCGAGCAATGCGCATTCGCCGTTTCTGACCCATGCGAAAGCTGCCATAGAGAAGGCAATCGACTTGTTGGGAGATCGGTTTGAGCAATCCGAAGGGCATCATACCATGGCCTACTGCCACAACGAATTCAGCCGGGTTTACTACCGGGAGAGAGCGTTTCACGATGCAATTTCCCAAGCCCAACAAGCACTGGAATGGAACTTCCGCGGGCAAGCAACTCCTTCGACCGACCACTCTACACTTTCTCTGGAGGAGGTAAAAAAGTTTCGATCCAAGAAGGAACTCCTGTACAGCCTCCGGCGAATGATGCTGAGTTATTTCAAATGGGCGCAGGATACTGAGGGTACCCAGCGAATATACCGCCTCGACCGGGCACTGCACTACGCCAAACTGACTATCCAGGTTATTGATTCGCTGAGGAAACTAAGCGACGAAATCGACCCATACGCTTACCTGGGAATGCTCATCAGGCACTTCCACGGGAAGGTCATAGAAATTTTGGAGTTTCTGGAACGCGAACCCGAAGCCGTGCGGCAAGCCCTCTCTTCCAATCGGGAATCAGACATTTTCAAAGTCTTTCAGCAAGCGAAATCCTGGGAACTGTACACGCTCACTACGCAGGAACTCGATTTTCATTACTTGGATCCAACGGGTAATTTTCATCCGCCGGAATCCCCCGAACCCTCTCCGATCATCACCATCGACCTGGATGCCGTGCTTCAGGCCGTTCAGTTGTGCAATCCGTCGCTTCGGGATAATCTTCCCGAGATGATTCGCGCCCTTCACAGCCGGCAAGACCAGCTAATTCGCAGGAGAAAGAAGATAAAAGAGCAGTTTCTACCCGCGAAATTTCCGACGCTGCGAGAAGTTACTGCGGCTCTGGACGAGGCCGCTATGATCATTTCCTACTTCCAAACGGACAATCACCTCTACGCAATGACGATCCGTGGAGGGGATGCTAAACAGCCGGTTCACCTTTTCAAGCTGACCGCACCGCTCGGGGAAGGAACTCCATTTCGCGATGTCTCCATCTCGATCGCCGCCTTCAAAAAGTATTTTATACCCTCTCCCAGCCAGGAATTTCTCGATGATTACGTCCGACCGATTCACCCGGACGTATCCGTATTCGGCCCTAGAACCGAAGCAGAGGTAAACCCCAAATACGCCGACTTCATCGCTTGCAGCGGATTTTTGTACAAGGTCCTCATTCGCCCGCTCGACATTCCAACAACTGTAACTGCTCTGTACATAATTCCGGATAAGGAGCTGCATTCTGTCATCTTCGAAAGCCTGATTGACGAGGTAAAACCCGAAAATCAACAACGTGTCACGTTCCGTAACCTGACCTTCCTCATCCATCATTACTCGGTGGCTTACGCCAACTCTACTTCCCTCGCCTACATTCCCCTGAATTCGAGCCGTCAGGGTTCAGAGTCTTCCCAAACCAATTTGATCAATTTACTTGCTTTCGGAACCGGCATTCAGTACACGGAAAGCGGAAATGTGAGTCCCAAACAAAAAGAAGCAGAGCGGTATGCCCGGAATATGTACAACCAGCTCCCGGTAGACCAAACAGACCACTTCTTTCCGCGATCAGAGGAGGAGTCCGAGTCTTTGTTCAATCGACTGGAGCAGTACGATGTGCTCCTGTTTTTCGGGCATAGTAAATCGGATGCGAAAGGCCCTAAACAACCGGCATTACTCCTTTTTGGGAAGCGGTCGGAGTACCAAAACGCCCGCGACCCCTCGGAACCCGTATATTTCCTTGAACAACACCGCATCATTCAACTCCGACTCAGGTGTAAGCTGCTATTGCTGATTTCCTGCCTGGGAGACGCCGGAGCCTGGAAAGACGAACCCATATCACTCAACCGAGCTTTTTTGTTGGCCGGGAGCCACCATGCCTACTATACCAAGTACCGGATCGGAGCCCACAACATCGGCCCGGCGGCCGAATTGCTATGCCGCCATTTGGGAAAGGGAAAATCGTTTGGAGAAGCCCTACAGCAAATGAAGCTCGACTTAATTAACTCGCAAAACAGCTCTAACCCCAGGAAATGGGCTGGCATTCTCTTTCGGGGGAATTTGGATAACCGCTTGCCAGTCAGGGATTCGAGTTGACTTTCATTTTGGTCGTTTCTGGAATGTGATAAATGCCTTCCGCACCAATGGTGAACGTTTGCTCCCGCTTTCTGTATCCCTCTGCTGTCAGTTCGACATAATACCGCCCCGGGCCGAGGATAGTATCGTTGTAGATATCGAACTCCAGCAGGCTGACCCCCGGAGCGAATTCTACGACGTACAAGGGGTCTTCCTCCCCACGAAAGTTATCGTAAATGCGCGCAGTGAGTTTGGTATCCAGTGGGGTCTTAACCGGCAGCTTGGGAATTTCGCGTTGTTTCAGGCTGAAATTGGTGTCCGGCGAAATCGCCACCTCGATTTGCTTCAACTTAGCAGGTGTGCCTTCTGAGGTTGGTTTTGATGCTACATTCAACAAAGTGTACGCCTCTGAATAAGACATGCGATTGCGAATATCTTCCACGTGTTCCCGGTGTCTCTTTACGGTGGTCGCCTGAAACGGGCGGTTTTTGGCGGTCAGGTAACCGTCGTGATTCAGTTTTTTGGCAATTGCATAGTCGCTCATCCCCTTCTCATGGTAATCCATAATCAATCCACGGATGGTATCTGTCACCGGTTCCATTACACTATTCTGAACGCGTTTTTGATAACCCTTGATGCGGACTGACTTTTCGTTCAGCTTCGACTCTTCGGTTCGATTGATGGAGCTCGTTACTTCGTAGCGAGTAGGCACTTCTTTATCCTTCTGAAATTTAAAAATATCGAAGGCAATTTTCAATTGCTCCTGGTCGAAGAAGGGCTTCTGTGAATTGTAAATTTTGAAGGTTAGTTGGGTATGGTCTACCAACAGACCGATGTAGTGGAAATAGACATCGGTTTTATATTGCATTAAAGGCTCTAAAGAATTGACGTAAAGGAATTTATACTCTTCCTGGGTCATGTCGAGTACTGCTTGCTTAAGATGCGCTGCAATGGTCGGATCAATCTTACTTGGATGCAATTTATCCAGACAGACCGGACAGTAAATGAAGTTGCCGACCGTAAGCCCCTCGTTTTTCTCCAACTGCTCAATGAATTGACAAACCGCGACCGGTTTTCCGTTTTTTTCTGCTAGCTCTTCACCAGACTGCAGCGTCTCGATGTACAAGAGCAGTACCTGATCCATAGGTGGCTTGTTTTCTTAGCTTTTCTAGTCTATGTCTGTACTTATCTGCCCGAAATCTGCCCAGCCATACCTACTGCTATACTGTTAGCGCGGGGTGATGCCTAGTCGATTCTCAATCCCTACCTGTCCGGGTGAGGGCTCGCAAAGATAAAAAGCAAACATTCAAAAAGAAAAACTAGAGTGTATATAATTAAGCAACCCGGAAAATATTTATGCCACCTACTGATAAGATTGATTTACTGCACGATCACGGGTTGCATATTTCTACATAGAATGAAGATACCTATCGCTTAGGTAATTACGGAATGGAGTTATTCACAATGTGGAAAAAATCATGTCTATACACTAGTTGCCGCTGCGTGGATAGTTTACGTAAATAAAATACACAGATATTGTACGATTTAACTTCGAATACTAACTTGTAATCAAGTTAATCATTCACCAATCCGATAAGTTATGAACCACTACAAACGTCCAATTAGTTCCAGCTTGCCGACCTTATTTGGCCCGCAGCAAAATTACCGCGACGGATGAATCGCCTGCTGCTGTGCCTGGCCTTGTCATTGGGTATGAGTGCTTGCAATAAGTGCAGCCAAGTACTTATCGATCCGAATGAGATATACGAAGCGTACAAGACCTTTTACGAACTGACCGCACCACACTGTAAGACTCTACCTTACCCCGTCTACGAACGTCTCGACACTCAGTTCAAACGCCTCGATACGCTGTATTTCCAATACGAAGAGTGTTTCTCCGAACAGCAGCAAAAAGACTTTTACCGATACCGAGCTACTTATTTGAATTGCCGGGCTAATGCATTGATCGAAGAAGCCGAAAAGAGAAGAAGGGACCGATGGCGCTAATAGATCGGTACTCCAGGACGATAATCACTTACTGATTACCAATCATGAGCAATCTGATACCAAAAATCTTACTGACCGCTCTATTTCTCACTTTCCATTCCGGAAAGCACTATTCCTACCAGCATCGCGACCGGCATTCACGAATGCCGTCTCTCCCCAGCCAGAGGGAAGTCTGGCCCGTACGACCGGAGCGCCGCCTAGACGGCATATCGCAACCCGACCCGGAGCTATTTCGACTGACTCGCCACGAGTTCGTACCGGTACTGCCTGCATTACATATCAAGCGGCTGGCTTACACCGCCCATAAATGGGTGAAGCAAAGCAGCTTGAAGACCAAGTTTTTCCTGATCAGCATGACCTGCGTAGTGGGTGCCCTAGCCGCTTGGTTTGGGATTCTCGCCCGTCGCCAGAGACAGCGTCGACGTATGTTCGGAGGAAACGCCCGCCGGTAGGCGGCACCTGAGATCCTTCTCCGTTTCCTTCATTTGGGCTGGCGCCACGTGCTCGCACGTCGGCGCTCAGCCTTTCTTTGGTTGGTAAAGGTACAATCGATTAATAGGTCTTTCGTGAAGCAATTAAGCCACAATCCGCCGATCCAGATAGGCGGTGATGCCGGGCTTAGCCAGCATATCGGCCAGCAATTCCTTGGCGCGGAAGAGCTGGGCCTTCACGGTGCCGAGGGGAATTTCGAGCTCGTTGGCAATTTCTTCGTAGCTCAATTCTTCGAAAAAGCGCAATTCGATCATGCGGCGGTACTTCGGGCTGAGGCGGTTCATCAGGTTGCGCATCAGCAGGATGCGCTGCTGGCGAATCACCGATTCTTCCGGATTCAGGCAGCCGGCCATGAGGAGGTCGGCGAAATCCTGCTCGCCCTCGGCTTGCATGGGCTGGTCGATAGACAGCACCGGCAGGCGCTTTTTGCGGGTGTGATCGATGCAGTTGTTTACTGCAATCTTGTAGAGCCAGGTGCTGAATGCGTAATTCGGCACGTAGCTGTTCAGGCGGGTGAACGCCTTGCCAAAGGCCTCCATGGTGAGGTCGCTGGCATCTTCCCGATCGTTCGTCATGCGATACATCAGGTGGTAAATGGCGGATTTGTGCCGCTCCATGAGCCGGGTGTAGGCGCGTTGGTCGCCTCCACGTGCTTGTTCGACTAGGGCGTAATCATCCTGTGCTTTCTGTGTAAGTCCAGTGTTTACTACTACTTCCATTGTTCAAGGGATCTACCGGTTAATAATGCCGGTGCCAAAATCAGGTAGTAGCTGAGAAAAAGGACATCCAGGAGGGGAACCCACGGCAGGAGATCGCGATCGCCGAGGCGGCGGGTGGCTCCGTCCCAAACCCAGACTACTACGCTAATGCGCACCAAATACGTTAGTAAAATCAAAGGCCATAAACCGCTCTGCGCGAATAAACAGGCCACTGAAAACGCATAGTGCGAAAAGTGGCTTAGGGATAGCAGACCGAGCACCAACTGGTGCTTCGGGCGGTAAAGGCTGCCGGCACTCGTATGCCGACGTTTTTGGATGTAGTAGCCACTCCAAGTTTTCGTTGGAGTTGTTTGGACGAATGCCGCTCTGTCGAGGACAATCGCCGTATTAGAGGCACGAGCCACTGCATTGACGAAGAGATCATCATCGCCGGATGGCAGATGCACGTGCGCTTGGAAGCCTCCACTGCGGAGAAATAACTCCTTGTGGTAGGCCATATTTCGACCGACACCCATGTAGGGCATCCCGAAAATTGCGAATGAGAAATATTGAATGGCAGTGTAGACAGTCTCGAAGCGCTGGAATCGGTTGAGCCAACTTTCAGTACGAACGTACGGGCTGTAACCGAGCGCGAGCTCATTTTCCGACAAATAACTCACTACGCTGGATATCCAGGAAGAAGTAAGGGGATAACAATCCGCGTCGGAAACTAAAATGTGTTGAAATTGGGCGGCTTGAATGCCTGCCTCTAAAGCCTCTTTTTTGCCCAGCCGCGTAGGATGTTGCGGCCTTATGACACGCAAGGTAGAAAAGCTCTTTTGAAATTCCAATAAAATTTTCGGTGTATCGTCCGTCGAATGGTCGTCAACGAGCAAAATTTCAAAGGAACGGTAGTTTTGGTTTAGGAAACGGGGCAGATGCTTGCGCAAATTCTTTGCTTCGTTGCGTGCGCAAATCACCACAGAAACCGGCGGTTGATGATTTTGGGGCGTTTTTGGGGCCCGGTAAGTGCTTAACCGACGGAATATGAACAACCAGAAAAACAGTTGTATCCCGCTGGCAATTAAAAAGGCCGTGACCCAAATCAATGGAACTAGCTTTTAAATGCCAGCAGGTGCTGCTGAATGGATGCATCGAAGTCGGCCCCCTTCCCAAAGTGGAACTGCACGACAATCGGCAAGACGAACACCGGCAATTTGGATTCGATTAGCGACTGGCGGTGGAGCTCCAGCCGCACCGCGTCTTTTTCGGTGGTGATGATGTACTTGCGCTCCGCCTCCAGGTTGTTGAAGGCGCGTACCAGGGTGGCCACATCCGCTTTACTGAAGAAGTGGTGGTCGGCAAACTCCATCGAGTGCACCTCCTTCACCTGGTCTTCCAGATAGCCAACCAGGTAGTCGGTATTGGCAATCGCGCTGATCAGCACGATCTCTACATCCGCCGAAAGCTGCAATTTGTAGCGGGGGTCGAGTAGATAATAGGGCCGTCCGTACTCGTAATAGCTGAAAAACAACTGCTGGTGGGGCAGCGGATTGATTTCCGCCCGCAGCTTCTCCGCCTCCGATTCCCGCAGATCCGGCGGGCATTTGCTCACAATGATGGTATCCGCCCGCCGGTAGGCCGATCGCCATTCGCGCAGGCGCCCCGATGGCAGCAGCCAATCGCGGGTGAAGGGCCGGTCGTACTCGGTGAGCAGGATGTGCATCCCGGGTTTGACGGCACGGTGCTGAAAGGCATCATCGAGCAACACCAGTTGGGTATCGGGCCGGCGCCCCACGATCTGAGGAACGGCAAAAGCGCGATCCTCGCTGACCGTCACCGTGATATCCGGGTATTTGCGCTTGTACTGAAGGGGCTCATCGCCAACGGCCTCCGCCGTCATATGCGGTTCTACCCAAATGAATCCGCGGGTCTTGCGGCTGTAGCCGCGGCTCAGCGTCGCCACTTCCACATAATCCTTCAGCAGGCGAATGAGGTATTCGATGTGGGGTGTCTTTCCCGATCCGCCTACCGTAAGGTTCCCCACACTGATGAGGGGCAGGTTAAACGTCACGGGTTTAAGGTAGCCGCGATCGTACAGTACGTTACGCAACCAAACCCCTATGCCGTAAAGCAGGGAAAAGGGCGCTAAAAGAATTTTTGCTAACGTATGCTGTACCATCTCGAATAAATATGCGGAAAACGAACACCCCGCAAGTCTAAACAGTTGCCTGCAAAGGTCGTAATCGCCCGGAATATGGAATAGCCCGGGAAGGAATTGTGTATATTTAGTTTCTTTCAAACCAATTTGCCGAATACCGGTCAATTAACCGCATTAGGATGCTGTATGGAAATTCGGGAGTTGTTGGATGAGGTGTTGTTGTCGATGGATGGCGTGACGCTCAGCGTGGGGCATTTGCTGCAGGTTGTCATTGTGATAGCGGGGTTACTGCTTGTAAGCCTGCTGCTGCACCGGCAGTGGTTGCCGAAATATTTTTCCGCCCACGAGATCAACGAATCCGAACAAAAGCGGCTGCGCCGCCGGGTGATCCTGTGTTTGTCGTTGTTGGGCATCTTGTTCGTCATGTGGCGGCTAGGATTGGAGTATCCCCTTTTTCAGGTGCCCTTTGGCGAAGGAACGGTGGTGTCCGTTCGCACGATCGTGAGCATTCTCTGGGTACTTGTGCTCACGCTCCTGGCCGATTGGTTTGCGCACCGCCTGCTGATCAACCGCTACCAAAAGCAACGGACTACGGCGAATTCCACCATCATCTACAATTACCGCTACCTCAGCCAGAGCAGCGGTGCCTCCCGGGTGATTTCTCCGTTTATCTACGTGCTGGCGGCCATCTTCGTGATGCAGAGCCTTCACCTCGACGAGTTCCGCCTGTTCACCATCCCGCAGGGGAATGAAGACGTCGGTATTTATCTCACCACCGTTTTTAACGTGCTGCTGATCCTGGCTTTTGTCCGGCTCATCATTTGGGTATTCAGCAACATCATCCTGTACCAGTACTACAGCCGTCAGCAAGTCGATATCGGCTCGCAGTACGCCATCAACCGGCTGATCAGCTATTTTCTTTACGTGATCGGATTTCTGTTTGCCCTCAGCTCCATTGGCCTCAATCTACAGCTCATCTGGGGAGGTGCCGCAGCTCTATTAGTCGGCATTGGGCTGGGCTTGCAACAGACCTTCAACGACCTGGTCTGTGGGATTATCCTCCTCTTCGAACGCACCGTAGAGGTAAACGACGTCGTCGAAATCGATGATGTGGTAGGAAGCGTCCGGAAGATTGGCACCCGAACGTCTTTGGTGGAAACGCGCGACAACATCACCGTGATCGTGCCGAATAGCAAACTGGTGGGCGAAAACGTCATCAACTGGAGCCACTTCGAGCGCAAGGCCCGCTTCCAGGTGAGCGTAGGAGTGGCCTACGGTTCGGATACCGAGCTCGTGCGGTCCATTTTGCAAGAAGTGGCCAACAACCACAAAAAGGTACTCGCGCAACCGGAACCGTTCGTACGCTTCGTCGATTTCGGAAATTCCAGTCTCAACTTTACGCTGCATTTCTTTTCCCGCGAATTCATTCGCATCGAAGATGTAAAAAGCGACCTGCGCTTTGCCATCGACCAGCGTTTCCGCGAATCGGGGGTCACCATTCCCTTTCCGCAGCGGGATTTGTGGGTGCGCAATCCGGAGCAACTACGCGCCTCGCCCAACGGGCAGCATCAGGCACAGCCATCCTCCTCGCCGCCGGAGGCGGAAGCGGATCCTACAGCATCCGCTTAATGCGCTCGTATTCCGACTGGTTGCGCACATTGCCCGTGCAGCCACGCTCCTGGGCGGCCTGATTGATGTTCTGTACCCGGTTGCCCGGATTGGGGTGCGTGCTGAGAAATTCGGGCGGTTGGGGTTGGTTCTCGATTTTCTCGAAGAAGGCCGCGGCTCCGGACGACCGGTAGGGCAGGTTGCAAAGATAGATTACGGAATAAGTATCCGCCTCGGTCTCGGCGGAGCGGCCAAACCGCAAATTGAGCAACCCCAGCCCGATGCGCGTGAGGGTACCCTGATCGGCCTGCCCCGTTACAACGGCGAGCAGGGCCGAGATGCCGTAAATCTTGGTCGCGTTCTGGGTAGAATGCCGCAGGGCGGCGTGGGCAATTTCGTGCCCCAGGACGCCGGCCAGCTCGTCTTCGGAGTCTAGAAACTTAATAAGGCCGGTATACACATAAATATAGCCCCCGGGTGTGACGAACGCGTTGAGCACATCGTCATCATCAATGATGGTCAGTTCCCACACAAACAGGTCGCGGTACGCCACCTGGCCGGTGTTGAGAATCTGATCGAGGATGCCCTGCACGTAGTTGTAGACCTGTACGTTGCCGCGCTTCGGCAGGATGGGATACTGCTGGGGGTTTTGGGCAATCTCCTGCGCGGTCTGTTGCCCGAGCTGAACATCCTGCTCGGGGGTAAAGACGTTGATCCCGCTCGAGCCGCAGCCGAAGTAAGCCGTCGAGCAACTGAAGAAAAAGAAGAGAAGAAACGCGTACCGACGTAGCATAGGTGGTGAGATTGTGAGGTGGTGAGATTGTGAGTTTTTGAGGTGGTGAAGTAGTGAGGTGGTGCGTGCGTTTTCAGGTGTGTTTAACTGCTGGTGGAGCCAGTTTGTTCTCTGGTGCCAAAAGCATTATCACTTCGCTAAGAGGCCGTTAAACATACGTTAACCGTGCGTCAGATCGGCGACAAAGCGTTCAAATGGAGCGTTTTTGAAATAACGGGAGCTTCGAGAATAAC
>CAZDET010000048.1:0-40684 GCA_964504335.1 uncultured Saprospiraceae bacterium | reverse complement strand
AGGTTGGCAGGTAAGGTGGGTGGGCCGTCTTTTATATACCCACCCACATGGTGTGGGGCGCCTCGAGCCCAGCCACCGGCCGGAAAGCCGAGGGTCCGAGCTATGTCCCGCCGGGTAGACTTGCGGCCCCCGGCATTTGATGCATTCGCCCTATCGGGATATCCCCACTGTCAGATTACAAAAGCATCTATCCGCTGGATGATATCCCTCGAAATTTCTTATTTTTCTATGGCCAACCAACCCAAGCCGTCATGCCGCCTACCCGTCCGGTTTTTTTATTCGCATTTGCCAACGATTCCCAGGGCAGCCTCCGCCTGGGCGAAGAACAAAACGCTATTTGGAACGAGCTGGCGGACCTCCACCAACGGGAAGTCATCGATTGCCAGCGGATGGGCTTTGCCACCCTGGAACAGATCTACCGGGAGCTTAACCGTTTTTCCAATAAAATCGTCCTTTTCCACTACGGTGGTCACTCCGACGGGGCAGGCCTGAATTTGCAACAGATCGATCAGGCATCCGCCCAACTGGCAGATAAGATCAGCCAGCAACCACATCTGAAGTTGGTTTTCCTGAACGGCTGCAGCAATTTCGGCCAGGTAGAAGCACTGTTCAAGCGCGGTGTACCGGCGGTCATCGCCACCATGGCGGAAGTTGAGGACCAACGTGCCTTGGCGTTGGCCCGGCAATTTTACCAGGCCCTGGCGGCCGGACATACCATTTATGAGGCCTTCGAAAGTGCCCGCTCGTACGTCATCAATCAGCATCCGGACCTGGAAATTACTCATCGGGCGATGGCCCTGCGTGCCTCGCAAAAACAACCGGACGCATTTTCCTGGGGATTGTACAGCCAAAATGCGGATGTGCTGAACTGGCGCCTTCCGGGGGGCACCAGAGCGCCCGGGCAGACCTGGAAGCGATGGGTAGCCACAGCCGCGGCAATTGCAATCGGTGTCGTCGGAATCACCGAGTTGAGTGGAAATTCGCTGCGGACGCTTTTTCAGCCCGCGGAGCCTCCACCAGTTATTTCTCATTTTCAGGTGCCCCTGCGCAGCGATGACTCTCCCGGATTACCAACTCCTCCAACCGAATCGATCGACCAGGTGGACATCCGGCAGTCCACAACTGGCAACCAAAGCCCCGCCATCATCAACACGGGCAACGCACCCATAACGATCAGCTATGATGATTGGGAAAGCAGTAAGCCGGATACTTCCAAAAATGAGTAATGACCAATCCACTACACCATGCACCCTCAATGGCTTTGCTTCGCATTTATCTTCTTTAGTTCTTTTGCCCTCGGCCAGGACACCCTGGCCATTGAGAATTACACGGAGGGGCTCCGAAGTCCCTCCATCGTTTCGGCAGGCGATGTAGCAGTAGGCTACGGGGTACATCCGAATATCGTCACCAAATTGCTCCAAACCTACGAGCAGCAGGGGCTTAGCCCCGAAGAGCAACTGGCCCGAGCCGAAGCATTACTCGAAAAATACAAAGCGCTGCCAACCGCTGAAACCTCGGATCGCCAACTGAGTGCCCGTGCGTTGAGGGAATTGGGCATTCAACAAGACTCCACTCTAAGCACGATTATGCAATGGCTGGTGTTTACCGAGGGAGCTAACAGCCCGGCCATTATCTCCGCCGGTAATGTCGATATCTGGTACGGCATTTCCGAATCGGCCTTCCGCAACATTTACGAAATTTTTTTCGAAAAGCAAGGGGAGTACCTTTTTAACGCCGGAAAATTGGAGTTATTCGAACGCCAACTGGCAGACCAAATCCAAAAATACAACAAGCTCCGCGGTGAGTTGAAGCTCCGCGAAGATGAGCTCGCACAACGAGCAACCCAGTTGCTGGATGCAGGAAAAATCGACGAAGCCGAATTGGTGCTCAGACAGCGATACTTGCTCGAAAAAAAACAAGACCAAACCGAGCAACTGGAAACTGCGGCGGCGGGCTTCGCCTACGCCCAGACCCTTGAATTAGATACCGCCTACGCCGAAGCCACCGATGTATACCGGGATATCGTGCAGTTGGCACCCGATAATGCATTGTACATCTATGCCCTCACGCTCAATCTGCTCAGCCGAGCACACTACCAAGAAGCCATCGACCGCCTTCAGGGCTTCATCGATTCGGAAGTTGCCCAATTTGCGGGAGCGCGTTTCGAGCGAATCGCGACGTACTGCAACAATATGGGCCTGGCCTATGCCTTACAGGGTAATTTCACACAAGCGGAGGCTTGCTTCGAGCAGGCTGCGCGGTTCAATACGGCGCTGTTCGGAGCCTCCAGTTTACACGTAGCCTTAAATCTCAACAACCTGGGTAGTATTTTCGCTGCGCGAGGATCGATCGAGCGCGCCATTTCGTTTTTCGGCCAGGCCCGGGAAATTGCCACCCTGCTTCTTCCCCATTTCCAGTCGGGCGACAATGCGTTCGAACTACATTTGATCGCAGCCTTTAATGGTCATCGCATCATCTTTTACCAAACGGGGCTTCTTCGCCATTCGCATCAATTAAACCGAAATGACCTGCCATTCGATGAAGCGTCGCGCACTCAGATCATTCATGTCACTTGCCTGAATAATTTGGGCGCTGCTCGACAACTCCTGGGAGATTGCCCCCAAGCCGTGCCTTTGCTGGAGCAGGGCATTGTGTTCGGTCGCCAACTTCAGCAGGATTTCGATCAAACCATCCAATACCTCCCGGATAGCCTGAGAGCGCACCCGAATTTTTCCCGCTGGATTCAGCGCAACAGTCAGGCCGCAGTGCTGGACCAGCTCCGCTTTCAGAAAGCGAATTGCCTACAGCAAATGGGCCAACAACAGCCGGCAAAGGAGCTCTTCGATGCATTATTACACGAAGCGCAGCGCCGTGGAGATGGGGCACTTATTCTGGATTTGAAATCGGCCGGAGTTGCCATTGATCCTCCTCGGCGCTGGTGATCCGAATTTCACGGTTCCTTCCGTGACATTACGATGACTTCACACATTAATAATGAATTTTTAATTCTGCGTCCTGCGCGAAACAATCCTCTTTCAGTCAATTTTTTATGGTTTTAAAACTTATCTAATACATTTATTACCCCCTATTTATCAACAACTTACGCCTTTTTGGTCCCCGCCACCTACGAGCAGTATCTTGAGGCAACTGAGTAGTTCCCTCCGCTACTCTCAGCAACAACCATATTCTCGTAAACCCAAAATTCCATCCTTACAAACATGGTACCCTTGTTCAGACGCATTCTTTGCTTTGCGTTACTGCTCGTGGCATTTCAGGTCAGAGGACAACTCATTCAGGACCTGGAATGGGAGCAACTCGCAATTCCAAATCTACCAGCCTCGGTAAAAGTATTCGAAACGTTTACTCCTTTTCCGAACGGCTCGCCTCTACACGCTACGTACACCGAAATTGATTTATCCGATCCGAACCTTGAATTATTTATCGACAACAACCACCCTGACGGCCCCCGATTGACGCCCCTGGAATATATCGATCGGCAGGAGGAACCCGTTTTCGTTGCTACTAATGGTGGCTTTTTCACCTCCAGCGGCCTGTCGGTCAACTTGATTATTCAAGACGGCGAATTCATTGCCCGCGGGCAGGAGGGCGTCAACCGCGTTAGTAATGTAACCGGTCAATCAACGACCTACTTTCCCACTTGGACTGCCTGGGGCCTGTTGCCCGATGGTCAGCAGGAAATCGTATGGACCTGGCCGGCCGGCGAAGGAGATGATCAATTTGCCATTCGCTTCCCCGAGCCCTACCCGAATAGCCTGAACCAGGAGCCACTACCGGTTCCCTTTCTCGGCACTTACACCGACGAAAATGTCAGCATCACCGGCACGCGCTGGGACGTCGTCACGGCAACCGGCGGTACGCCCGCCCTGGTTGTTGATGGTGTCGTCGATGTCAAAGAAGAAGAGCTGATTAACGATGGCCTGCGCGGCAAAAACCCGCGCACGGCGATGGGATACACCGCCGACAACAAGCTCATCATCATGGTGGTAGACGGCCGCCAGTCGGAATTCAGCGTCGGTGCCACGCTGCCAGAACTCGCCGAGATGATGATCGACGCCGGTGCTTTCGAAGCCATTAACCTCGATGGGGGTGGCTCTTCCGTAATGATTGCCGACAATGAAGTCATTACCCGTCCTTCCGATGCGGAGGGTATTCGTGCGGTGGGTAGCGCTCTGCTGATCCGCCGGGTCCCGCAGATTTACGATACGGAAAATACGGTAATATATGCCGAAGCAGGCGACGGCTGGTTTAGCAGCAGCAACCCCGGTTTTTTCGGCGATTCGCCCACTCGGTTAGCCCCCGTCGGCGACGGCACGCTTACCGCTACCTATACGCTACCCGACGATTTACAACCGGCCAGCTACACGGTTGGCACCTGGTTTGTGGGAGCGAGCAACCGCTCCTCTCAAACGCCCTATGTAATCGTACGCGACGGCTTCGGCCGTGATACTATCTTTGTCAATCAGACCCTGAATAGCGGCGCGTTCAACCCGATCGGCACGTTCCCGCTGGGCCCGGGCGACCAAATCATCATCAGTAATGCCGCCCCTAACGGCGACTTTGTGGCCGTCGATGCCCTGCGCTTACAGAAGGAAGGCGAAAGCGAGGCCACCGTCGTGTTCCCGGGCGGCTCCCAACGGGATATCGTTCAGGGCCAATCGACCGATATCACTGCCAATTTCCAATCGAATAACAGCGGTGTCACCGTAGAGACGCTGCGCATTTTCAAGCAGGTGAATGACGGCCCGGAAGAAGCCCTACAAACAGTCGATCTGAACGGAACGACCACCGATGCCTTCACGCTCAACCTGCAAGTAGACGAAAACGTCGGCGACCTCGTCAACATTCGGTTCGAACTGGAAGACAACCAGGGGCGACTCCTTTCCCAGGTATTTCAGGTGCGGGTTGTTCCGTTCGATATCGCCTTCGATCCGGAACCGACCTCCGCGGAGCTGAACGTTGGTCAGACGGTCGAATTCGATGTCGTTATCGCCACTCCGAATGTCAGTATCGATGCCTTTACCGTCTTCCAGTCCGTTAACGGTGGTGCGGAAACCATCTTTGCCGGACCACTGAACCCGGGTACGACTCCGTTCACTTTTCCCTTTTCCTACACCGTTATTGAAGATGCCGGCGATGAGGTAGCCTTTCGCTTCGAGGTCAGCACAACGGAAGGCACGGTACTCGACCGAAGCTACACGGCAGAAATCGTGCCGGCCCGGAGTAACATCCGCATTGGCTTCATCAACGACTTCAACGGCTCCTTCGGCTCCACGACCTACGATCAGCAGGTGCTGAATGCGATGGATTACCTGCGCAATGAGGCTCAAGTCGATATCGTACTTTCCTCCGGTGACATGATCGCGGCTCAGAGTGCCGGATTGACCGACGAGCAGCTGCGGGGCCTATGGGCCGCGTTCAATCAGTTCATCTACCAGCCCTTCCGCGATGAGAATATTTCCTTCGGCTTTTCGCTGGGTAACCACGATGCCTCCCGCGCACTAGACCGCCAGATTGCCGAAGAATTCTGGACGGATCCGGCCATTAAGCCCGACCTGATCAATTACGTAGAGGATAGCAACTTTCCCTTCTATTACGCCTTTACGGCGGCCGGGGGGGAAGTCTTCGTCGCGGCGCTCGACGGACCGGGCTCCGGATTCTTCGGTCCGGATGAGGTAGAATGGCTGCGCGAGCAGTTCCAGTCACCGCAAGCGCAGAATGCGAAATACAAGTTTGCTCTTTCCCACCTTCCGCTCTTTGCCGCGGGTGGGCAGAATAAGAACACGGCCGGGCAGGTGCTGTCGCAGCGCAATGCCCTGCTGGAACTGTTCGACGAATTCGACGTCACCCTCTTTGCTGCCGCCGACCACGCGGTGTACTACCCCGGCAAGCGCCGGGGCGTTGAGTTGCTCCACCTGGGCGAAATGGCGGGAGCGGGCCGCAACCTGGTAGGTACCGGCCAGCCGACTCCGGCCACAGTTACGATCATCGATTTGTTTGATGGCGATCCGGTATTCGGTGACTCGCTGGTCATCACTACGCGGGCGCTCAACGAGGGCTTCCGCTTCGTAGATACCGAGGAGTTTCCAACGGCACTGTTCCCCTTCGATGGTTTCACCATCCGGCGGGACGTTACCGTGGTCAACGAGGGTGATACCGAATTGTCGGGGCTGAACCTGCCCACCAGCAATCTGAGTACGGGCACTGCAACAGCCCAGGCTCGTCTGCAAGGCGACCAGATTGTAATTGAAGGCACCTTCAGCGATCTAGAAGGGAAGGTACTCATGGAGCCCACAGCCATCGCCGTTTACACAGCTCTGCACCCCAACGAGGGCGTACCGGTATTTGAGCTGCAAGTCAATACGACCGACGGCCAAAACGGTACATTCAACGGCACGTTCCCATTCGATCCCAACTTTGAAGAACTCCTGACCGTCGGCTTCTACTACGTCTCGATCAAAACCGAAGCCTTCCCCGATGGCGAAGTGCGCGGTCAGTTGTATCCCCTCAACGACAATGCACCTACCACCGCTCAGTTGAAGGCCGCTGCCTTCCCCGATAGCGTGTTTGCCGTGCGCGACGTTTTAGCCCTCTTTGAGGTAGACTGGACGGCCGCCTCCGACGCTGACGGCAACAATCTGACTTATGTGTACCAACTGGCGCGGGATTCCGAATTTAATGACCTCCTGATTTCCTCCGCCACGGTGGATTCCGTCTTCCGAGAATTAACCGAGAGCGAATGGTTCGAATTCCTGGGCGATACCCAGCCGGGCGAACCCGTCACCTTCTTCCACCGGGTGATTGCAACCGACGGTAAAAACCAGGCGGTCGGTAATACCGAAACATTCCGCCTGACGAAGGACGAAAGCCCCGTCACCGAACCAGTACAGATTCCACCGCCCAACTACGTACCCGACGGCATTTTTGCGGAAGTCCCCGGCTTCCGGGTGTACGATGCGGCCATTGATGAGAATACCGGCCGCGTTTGGACGACGGGCTTCTCCAGCCCCGACGGATTTAGGGTGTATAACGCCGACGGCACCCCCTACCTGCTGACTGATCCCGATCTGGTGGTGGATGGGCTGAATGTCACCTCCATCAATTTCCAGGGTATTAGCTACGACCTGTCTCCTACCTACGGTATCGAATGGCTACCCGACAACACCGTGATCGTAGCCAGTGACGAAATCTGGAAGCTGGATGCCACCACCGGTAAGGTGCTGGCATTTCTCGGTGGTGAGCAGGGCTCCAACCCTTCCGTCGACAATCAGGGCCGCGTCTTTTACCACAATGTATTTCCCGGCAACGGCGCGCGCATTGTACAGCGCAGCACCACCGATACGACGACCTTCGAAATCGTGAGCGAGCCCAACCTCAGTAGCGGGCCGGCCGTGGCACGTACGTCTGCATTCGCACCCGAAGGCAACGTCATCTACCTGCCCGATGCGTCCGCGGCACGGGGCGTGTTCATCTATACCAGCGACGACGGTCTGAACTTCGAGTTCAGCAGCCGCTTCGATATGCCCGCCGCTACCGGCTCCAACGCCATCGTCGCCGTGGCGGATAGCGCCTTCTACGTAATCAACAACCGGGGCGACCAGCCGCCGCGCCTGATCTTCGTCGATCAGAAAAACCAGGTGCGCTGGGACCTGCCACTCGACGATGTACCCGATAACGACATCCGGGGCTTCACCATCAGCCAGGACCGTAAAACCATCCTCTTCGGCGGCGAAACCGACCGGCTCTACAAGTACATTCTCGATGAACCGGGGCCGTTCGAAATTGTGCCCTTAACCATCAAAGAGGCCAAATCCGTCAACAGCGAGGGAATCGCCAATAACAACGGCGTCTATGCGCAATTGAACGGCGTGGTGAACAGCCCGAACTTCAGCAGCGACGGACTGGATTTCTACCCCGTCGAAAATGGGGAAGGAATCCGGGCCCTCCGCTTCGGCGATCCGGCAGGCTACTCCGTCGCGGCCGGGGATAGCATTGCACTGTTCGGATTCCTGAGTCAGGTGGAAGGAGAAGTGCGCATCAATGTGGATTCGGTCCGCGTTCTTTCTACTGAAAATGATTTGACGACAACCATGGCCGTCGGTGCACTGACCGAAGCCAACGAATCCAATTTGGTCACTATCTCCAACGTCAGTTTAGTCGATCCGGCCCAGTGGACGACGGGTACCGGCTTCTTCGGGTTTGAAGTGGACGTGACCGACGGCAACCGGACCTTCCCGCTTCTGATCGATCGGGAAACGGACTTATTCAATGCCGGCCCACCGAGCGGTTCCTTTGAAGTGACCGGCTTTGTCATGCAATTCGATCCGACGGTGCCCTTCCTCGGCGGCTACATGGTACTGCCGCGCAGCACCCAGGATATTGCCCTGCTGGACAATGTGATGGTCACCGCCGACAAGACCTTCGTTTGCCTCGGAGAGTCGGTGACCTTCACGGCCACCGTCCAAAACGGGGTAGCGCCTACTTTCCAGTGGTTCAACCGGGGGCAGGCCATCCCGGGGGCTACTGCCGCTACTTTCACCACCAGCGAGCTGGACGTCGACAACCTGATTTCGGTGCAGGTATCCGATCCTGCTAACCCCTATCCGATTACGGCTCCCAGTATTACGGTGAACGTCACCCCGGAGGTGGCCGCCGATGAAACGGATAATGCCCCCACCAATCCGGTTACTCTGACGTTCGAGGACTTCGCCCCCTGGCGGACCTCCATCACGACGGTATTGGTCAATAGCGAGCCCATCGCCGAAACCGCCTTTGCCGTTACACCCGGCCAAATCCTGATTAACAGCGATGTCTTCCCGACTCCGGGCATCTACGCAATCGAAATTCAGGCCGACGGATTCTGCGAAGTCATCGTCACCCAGGAGTTGCTGGCGGCACCTCCGGTGCTGGCCGCCGATTTGCTGAACAACAACGTAGGCAACGCGATCGAAGTAACCTTTACCGATGATCCGGCCTGGCGTGCTGCTGTCAGTGAAGTAGTAATCGACCAGGCAATCGTCGATCCGGCAAACTTCACCCTGAGCGAAGGCCTGCTTACACTCGACTCTTCCCTCTTCCCGGAAGCAGGTGATTATGAAATTACCGTAAACGCTACCGGCTACGTAGTTGCCGTGGTCAATCAGCCGATCAACCCGCAATTGATCGATCTGGAGGTGATCAACCCCGTTTCCGATGTAGCGGCAGGCATCAATTCCGATCCGATCACCATCGACGTGAGTAACGTATTCGGCAGCCCGCAGGACCCGAACGCAGAAATCACGGTCGATGTGGTAGATAACTCCCGCGAGGATATCGTGCAAGCGAACGTAGCGGACGGGACCCTGACCCTCTCCTTTACGCCGGAAGTATTTGGCGAATCCATCATTACCCTACGCGGGCAATCCGGAGCGGCTTCCGCCGAAACGAGCTTCCGCGCCACGATCGTGGAACCCGGACTCGGCAACGCACTCTTCTTAAACGAAGACAGCGGAGACGAGCTGGTGAACCTCGGCAGCCCCGAATCCCTCAATTTCATCCCCAATCAGGATGACTTTACGGTTACCTGCTGGTTCAACGCCGCTCCCGGAGAAGTAGGCACCCTGGTAGGTAAAGCTGCCGGTGGCTCGCGCCAGTATCAGCTCTTCACCTTCGGCGACGAAGTCCTCTATCAGGTCGGAGGAACGTCGGTCTTCACTTCCAGCATCGAGGCCAACTACACGCCCAACGAGTGGCATCACGTGGCGCTGGTCGTGAAAAACAGCGAAGGAAGCAGCATTCAGCTGTACATCGACGGCCAGCTATCCACCGGCTCCGCAACGGGCAACCCGCCCGGCGATGTGCTCGACGATGTAGACGTACTGATCGGTGCCCGCTGGTCGGATGATGCCGCCAGCGCCCCCTCTACCTTCTACAACGGACTCATCGACGAGGTATCCTTCTGGAACCGGGCGCTGACCGCCGAAGAAGTGCAGCAGTTTCAGCATCAGCTGCTTTCCGGCAGCGAGCCCGGCCTGGTGGCCTACTACCGGTTCGATCAAATGGGCGGCACCATGGTGCCCGATCTGAGCGGAAACGGTATCGGAGGCACTTTGATCAATACCGAAGACAGTGACTTCGTGACCTCCTACGCCGCTCTGGCAGCCTTGCCCGATAACTTCCAAACGGATGTCGAAGGGCTGTGGGATGTACAACCGGCGCTGAACGCCAACAATGGCCTGGACATCATCAGCGACGTGAGTGGCAATAACTTCGCGGTGCTAGCACACAACGGGCAGGAAGGCAAGACCGATCGCCTGTTCAACGGCGTGCCCATCATGCAGCTCAACCGGAGCTGGTTTGTGGAGCGGGTCGGTTCCAGCGATATTCCGGCCACCCTCGCCTTCGATCTGTCCGAGGCCGCAGGTAGTGGTGCCGCACTCGAAATGATGGCCGGCTCCACCTTCAGCTTGCTCACCAGCGAAGACGGCAGCAATTTCAACCTCTCCGTCGCGGCGGATAGTATCATCAATGACACTATCTACTTCAACCAACCTAATTTGGCAGACGGCTTCTACTCGCTGGCGGTGGAAGAAGCGACCTCGCAGTTGGGCCAGGCGTTGTTCTTTGACTTCAGTGATGAATACGTCAGCCTGGGCAGTCCGGAGCAACTCGATTTCATCCCGAACGAGGACAACTTCACGCTTTCCACCTGGTTCAACGCCCGGCCGGGCGAAGTCGGCACCCTGATCGCCAAGGCCGCCGGCGGCTCGCGGCAATACCAGATCTTTACCTTTGCCGATGAAATCCTCTACCAGGTCGGTGGCAACTCCGTCTCGACAATTGGGGGCAATGCCAACTACACCCCCGACGAATGGCACCACGTTGCCCTGGTCGTGAATAACGACGAAAACGCCGTCAACCTCTACCTCGACGGACAATTCATCCGCAGCTCTACACCCGGTAGCGTGCTCGATCCGGGCATCGACGTACTCTTCGGAGCGCGGAGAACTTCCGACGGCAGTAACGGGGCCATCAGCGCCCAGTTGATCGGCCGGATGGACGAAGTTTCGTTCTGGAACAAAGCGCTTACGCAGGAAGAAATCCTGGATTTGCAGCACCAACTGCTGTCCGGAAACGAAGAAGGCCTGGTAGCCTACTACCGCTTCGACCAACAGTCGGGAAGTATCCTGCCGGACCTAGGCCCCAACGGTCTGGACGGCAACCTGATCAACATGGAGGACCAGGACTGGATCACCTCCTACGCAGCGCTCGCCGATTTGCCAGAGCCCTTCACTCAGGACATTGACGGGGTATGGGGCGGACAACCTACGTCCGACCGCAATGGTGGCCTGATCATCGAGGCGGCGATCAACAGCGTTAACTACGCCGTATTCGGCCACAACGGCGCTACCGGCACGCAATCGGTTGAAATCGACGGCCTGCCAACAGAGCAGCTCAACCGGGTCTGGAATGTCTTCAAGAACGGCATCGATGCCGTACCGAGCACCTTCGTATTCGATTTGGGTGAAGCGGGAAGTTCCAACCTAAATGGTCGGGCCCAATACGCCTTACTGAGCAGCACCGACGGCCAGTTCTTCACCATCGAGGCTCTTTCGGATAGCATTGAGAATGACTCCGTCGTCTTCGAGGGGGTTACCTTGAGCAATCTTACCTACACCGTGGGTGCGCCGAACCTCGGTGATCGAGTCGTTCGCTTCCAGCTGGTAGATCGCGCGCGCAACGTCATTGATGCCGATCTGTCGAACGGCGAGCTCATCAACCTCAACCAAACCGGCAACCTCGATTTCAATATCCAGGCCATCACCGATCCGGCCGTTGTTGGTAGCGTGGTGCTGGAATTGAGTGGTCCTACCACCGTCAACCGGGTAGAAAACCTGGAGCCGTACGAAGTCTTCGGCAATAGCGCGGCCCGCCTGGCCGTGGGTACCTACACGCTGAAAGCGACGCCCTTTGACGGTGCGAGTGGAAGGGGCGAAGCCGGCCAACCATTGGAAATTACCTTTAGCGTGAGCTTCGAGAATGCCATCGAGCGCTTCGACCTGCTGGGAGCAGACGGCGAGGTGCTGGTCAGCGACTTTTCGGATGGTGCCGTCATCGACCTCAATACCATTGGCGACCAGCCGCTCAACATCGAAGCGATTACCACGCCACCCTCCATCGATGCCGTTCAGTTCCGTCTGGAAGGCCCCGTGAGTATCGATCGGTTGGAAATTGATCCGCCCTACACCGTGTTTTCCGTTCCGGCATCCTTGCCCGTCGGAGATTACACGCTTGCCGCTCAGCCTGTACGTGAGAATGGTATGCCAACCGGCCCTGCGAAGACAATTGCCTTTAGCGTCAGTGCCGACATCACGATTCAGCAATTCGACCTGACAGATGCGGATGGAACGGTGATAATAGCCGATCTTCAGGACAATGCCGTCCTCAATCTCAATCAGTTGGGCAACCTGCTTTATAACATCGAGGCCGGCACGACCGGAGCAGTCGGAATCGTCGATTTCGAGTTGTCCGGGCCCATTAATCTGAGCCGGACTGAAATCGAGGTGCCCTTTCTTCTGTTCGACGATGCGCCCCGGAATCTGTTGCCTGGCAATTACGCCCTCACGGCCACGCCTCGGCGCGAGAATGGGACACCCGGTACTCCGTCGACGATCAACTTCAAAGTCACCTTTGACGTAGCCGTTACCCGATTCGATTTGCTTGACCAAAATGGAGATATCCTGATCAGCGATCTGAGCGAAGGAGCGGTCATCGATCTCAATACCATCGGCGATCAGCCGCTCAACATCGAAGCAATCACTATGCCCGCTACGGTAGACGGAATCTCCTTCTCCCTTCAAGGGCCTACGCCAGTTGAGCGCGTGGAAATCGACCCGCCTTACACAGTGTTTTCTTTCCCGACGTCTTTGGGCATCGGCGACTACAGCCTCATGGCACAGGTCGTGCGGGCAGACGGCACACCCATCGGCACTCCACTCGCGATCAACTTCAGCGTAGTGGCGGATATTGCGGTACAACAGTTCGACCTGACGGATGCCGCCGGTAATGTTCTTCTGGCCGATTTGCAGGATGGAGCGACCATCAATCTGAGCCAGCTTGGCGACCAGGAATACAACATCGAAGCTGTTGCCTCGACCGCAGTCGGCAGTGTAGACTTTGTGCTGGAAGGCCCGGTTACTCAGAATCGGACGGAGATCGAAGCCCCCTACTTCGTATTTGATAATGCGCCCCAGCGCTTGCTGGTCGGCACCTACACGCTCACGGCAACACCCCGCCGCGCCGACGGCACTGCCGGTACCGCGCGCACTCTTCAATTCCAGGTAGTAACCGACGAGGAGGCCACCCAGTTCCGCCTGGTGGATGCAGACCGCAATGTGTTGGAGGAAAACCTGATTGAAGGCGCGGTAATCGACCTGTCGAAGTATCCGCAGGGTACCGAATTCAATATTGAGGCCGTCACCGAGCCGACCATCGCCAGCGTCGTATTCGACCTGAACGGCCCGATTTCTACGGATCGCACCGAAAACCTCGAGCCTTTCGAAGTCTTCGGCAACGGACAGCGCGCGCTCCTACCGGGCGACTACGACCTTACCGCGATCACCTTTCTGCAAGATGGCGGGCAGGGAATGGCCGAGGATACCGCCCAAATCAGTTTCCAGGTTATGTCCGGCACTCAATTCTTCCCGCAGGGCCGTACGGGTTGGAGAGCAACGACCACCGACAGCCCACTGGCCGTCTCAATCGCGCCCAACCCGGCGACCGATCAGCTCACCATTACGCTGAGCGGCACTGTAGAGGGCCGGATGCACGTACAGATATTGGATGGTAACGGCCGATTGGTCCGCCGCCTGCAAATTCAGAAAGGTGGCGTCTCGTTACAGCAAACCATCGATCTAAATGGCCTGGCAGCCGGTTCTTATTTCCTTCGGATAGTAGGCCCCCAAGGAAATACCCAACAGCAACCATTCCTGATTGGGAACTAACGGCTGCACGTTAAATTGGTATGTAGATGCAAAAAGCCCTGCTCCGGAAACGGAGCGGGGCTTTGCTTTTATCCGTAACCGGCAAACCAGACCTACTCAACCGATTCCAGCGCAGCGCGCAGCGCCTGCGCCTCCTCATTAAACGAATGGCCGGAGTCATTGATAATCGCATCGAGCTGTTTACTGAAGTCCGCATCGATTTCATCTTGAGCGAGCCGGGAGAGGAGCATCCCCCACTGGGCCTCCTCGTAGTAGCTGGTATCCTCCATTTTCAACAGTTCGGCAAAGTAACCTTCGGCAGCGGAATAATCAGCTTCCTGAAACGCGGAGTGGGCCAGGAGGAATGTTTGCAAATCGGTCCGTGTCGAATCTTGTTCTAAATTTTCGCGGGCGGCCGAGAAGTTACCACTTTCAAATTCGGCGATGGCCGTTTCAGCCTCTTGCTGGCGACCGCTCTTAAATTGATCGATTTGTGGGCGTTCGAGGTAGTCCAGAGCCAATTGTTCGGTGGTGGGGGGGGCATTGAATAACAACAACCAGGCCGCCACCAGTAACAGGGGCACGCTGGCCGCAACTGCCCAGCGGACGTACACCGACCGCAGAAAGGGCCGTCGAGCCGGCTGCTCGGTAGTCGCTTCGACTGGCTCCCGCTGCCAACCGCGGATCTTTTTGCGAAGCGCTTCTTCCGAGAGTACCTCAATGGCCTGCCTGGCCATTTGATAGCGTTTCAAATCGGCAGCAAGGACCGGATTGGATTCCAGTTCTGCTTCGAAGGCCTGTTGTGCTTCCGGAGGCAATCGGCCCTCCAGAAAGGCTTCAATACGATTGATATTTTCAATTTCTGCCATATAGCTTAAATTTCGTCACCGACGAGATCCATAAGTCGTTTAAAGCACCGGAGCCTCCCCTGGGCAGCCTGAAGGTGATCCTGATAATCTGCTTCGGCCGCTATTTCTTTCATACTGTAGCCGTCGTTCCACATTTGCAGGGTCTTCCTGCACTTATCGGACAACTGTGCGAGCCATCCTTCCAGCAGCGTCCGTTCGAATTGTGTTTCAATCGCCCGCTCCGTCTCCCAACTCGGCGGATCGAACACCACTGGTTGCTCTTCTAAAGAGACCGGTTGCCGCTTTCGTATCGCATTTCGACGCTCGTTAATACAAATGGTCGAAAAGAATCCCTTAATATCTCCCCCGCGGTATTTGCCCTCTTTGAGCTTGTCGTACATGACCTGAAAGCCCTGTTGGTAGTAATCCTGGGCTTCATCCTCGGTACAACTCAGCTTTCTCAACTGATAAAAAATTCGGCTTTTGAGATCGGCATCGCGAGATACGTGGTCCATTGCCTTGCGGCGCGTATCCTCCTGCGTAGCCAACTGATACAACCAACGCTGTTGTACCAAATTCAGCAGTATTTGGCGTACGGATTCCGATTCCGCAGCCGGCCGGCGGTCCTGTCGGATTTGGCGGATCAACCGAACGATCGCATCTTCCAGCAAGCGGTGTGCATCTTCCGCATCTCCTCCCATCATGGCTGTTCGCCGGGTGATGAGATCGCGGAATTTCGCATCCTGTACTAACTGCTTTAGTGCCTCGTCCTGATTTTTCCCTCCTGCCTGCAGGTCCGTCAATAGTTGACTATCCGGATAGGTCAGATCATCCATCTATACAATAGGTGTAATTGTTCGGGGATCTATTTTCGAAAAAGGGCAAAAATTGCTTCGTTTTGCCAAAATATCTATATTTTTCGTACCAGCAATATCTTATCGCATGTCCCGCCCCTAGCAAACCGGCCATCAACTACGCTCCATCCCTTGTCCCGGTTCGGCGGAAAACAAAATGAAGAAATTTTGTGCCCTCTCGCGAAATACATGCCCTGCAGGTTACTCCTGTATGGTATGGGAGCGCGCATTAACCAATAACCACATATTCACAAAAACCACTCAACATGAAGCGGACACCTCTAATCCTCGCGAGGTTAGTTCTGGGTTTAGCCCTCGTATTTCTGTATTCCTATTGCGAAGACGACGATCCACCACCACCGCCACCCGATCCCTGTACGGCACGAAAAGCAACCCCGAGTCAGGATCAGTACATCGTTTATTTTCCCGACTCCATTCGAACGTACATTGACTCTAAGGAGCCGAACGAATATGCCTATACCAACAAAATTATCGACTATTTACGCGATACTGCAGGGCACTTCGTGGAAAAGCGGTGTATGTGCGGAAATATATTCCTGATGAATGTGAATCAGGACACCATTGATCCACAAGAGCGCGTGCTTGATGCGGAGGGGGAGATTGGCTCCACCGGGGAGGAAACGGGCAATCCGATTACCGAACGCAACCATCGTATTCAGATTGTTCCGTTTGTCGGTCAAGATCCGCGAGCAGTTGATAAGCCGCTCAATAGAATTGACCGGGATCTAAATGACCAAATTCCCGGAGTTACCGTTGCTATCACCGATACCGGTTTCGACCCTAACGTGGACCCCACTCCTGGCATTACTCCCAACTTGGTCGACTACGTTTGGTTGAATGAGGTGGAATGGTTTCAACCCGGTCCCGATCCGGATGAGAACTGCATTATAGACGATCTCAACGGGGCCAACGTAGCCATACCACTGGGCATGTTCCCCATTACGGACAGCCACGGGACTTCCGTTGCGGGGAAAGCCGCAGGGCTACCTAAAAGCGATACCGACCAGCACAACGAAAATGGGGGCTATCCGGATGACGAAGTCCAACTGGAACTCATCAATTTGAATTTCTTCGATCAAAACGCCGCCACTCTTTTCGATGGCGTTTGTGCCATGCGGTACGCCATCGAAAAGCAAAGTGATGTTATTACTGCCTCCTGGGGATTGTATAAGGATATCGGGGGAGATGTCTTGCTCCGTGAGGTCCTTGATTTGGCCAGAGACAGCAACGTGACCATAGTGGCTGCCGCCGGTAACGATACGGTCAATATTGATAGTTGCCATTTCCTGCCGGCGAGCTACGCTGCGGTGCCTGGTTTCGACCACGTTATTACGGTCGGTGCCTTCGATGTCGGTGCCGACGCGCTAGCCGACTTTTCAAATTTTGGCAATGCTTCCGTTCAAATCATGGCGAATGGAGTGGATGTAGAGGCCTTGACGACCCCTGCCGGCATTGTGCCCGTAAGTGGCACCTCTATTGCCGCCCCGGATGTGACCCGAACGGTATCCATTTTAAAGGCAATGGATCCGAACCTTCCACCACCCAATTTGCGGAATGTACTCATTAGTAACTCTCAACGTGTCGGGAGCTTCCCAGAAATTGGCGGAGGCATCTTGGATCATTGCGCTACTGTAGCTACTGTAGGCATCAATTGTAATTGATTCCCTGTTAAGTTGAGGAATTCGTTTGGTAGTGAAGCACTACCAAACGAATCTCCATTTTAGAACCCTATACCCAATATGTCCCACTCAACACGACAATCCATAATCCGTTATTTTTTATTCTTGCTCCTAATAGTTACCTGGAGCTGTGGTCCCGAACCAACGGAACACAATCACCTTATTTCCGCTACCCAACTATCCGCTCCAATCGAGGAAGCAGATTCGCTTTTCACCCTCTACCGCGACGAATGGAAGTTCGATTCTACCGAAATCATGACCTTGCTGACCAATATCGAATCAACCATTCTCCAGCAAACAGCGGTTGATAGTCTCGACCTGGCACACATTGTGCATACCAAGGGCCGGGTATTGTACGAGGAGGGCAACCCTGCAGGTGCTGTTCAGATGTACGACAGTGCCCTGACCATCCGGATGCGTTATCTACCCGAATCTCACCACGCCATTGCCAACGGCCACCAAAATATCAGTCTGTGCCACTACCGGCAGCAAGACTATTACACGGCGATTCAACATTCACTGGCGGCAGCCAAATTTCCCGATTCCCTGCCCGTGGATTTGAAGGGGCCCATCCACCACCAGTTGGGGCGTTGCTACCATCTAGTGGGCGATTATTACAATGCCATCACCTATACCGAAAATGCAATCCAAACCTACCGGTCCGGCCGCGATCAGGCAGAGGAGGGAAAAAAAGACAGCTGGGCCTACCGCCTGGGGCTTGCCTGCAACGATATGGCGTTTCTGCAAGCCAACCGGCTTAAAGACCCCGAAGCGGCTCTTCCCTACCTGGAGGAAGCCCTGGACATCTTCGGGGGCCTCTCCGAAAGTAGCAGTTTTTATCGCCAGTTGGCAAATACTTATCATACCACAGGGGTGGCCTACTACCAAATGGATAAATTCGACCCCGCTCTCCACTTCTACCGGCGGTCACTGAATTTAAATCAAATGCTGCCGCGCCGAAGTCGGCAAATCAGCGCCAACTACAACAACATCGGCATCATTCTGAAGCACCAGGGGAAGCTCGAGGCGGCAAAAACCGAATCTTTCCGATCGCTAAATTTCATCGGCCGTAATGGCGATGTGCTGCAGTATTCCGCCCTCTATGACAACCTCGGAGACATCAATGCCCAGCAGGGAAATACAGACAGCGCACTCGTCTATTACAACAAAGCCATTAGCTATCTGGTGGCCAATTTTTCGCCCACCACGGTAGCAGATAACCCGGCTATTGTCCCGCAGGAAATCGTCGATAAACGAAGTGCATTGGTCTCCTTGAGCTCCAAGGCGAATATGCTGCGGCAAAAATACGTCGACACCAAGGACGATCGCTGGCGCCGACTCGCCTTCGATACCTATCTCACCGTCGATACCCTGGTCAGCTTCATGCGGCAGGATTACCGCTCGGATAAATCCAAGGAATCGCTCGTGGGTATCACCAAACCGTTTTACGAACAGGCCATCGAACTCAGCCTGGAACTGGCCGCCGAAGGAAATCCGGCCTACTACCACGAGCAAGCGTTTGAGTTTTCAGAAAAAAGCAAGGCCGTCGTATTGCTGGAGGCCGTACGAGCAGCCCGCGCCAAGCAACTCGTCGAGAACGAGCTGCTCGCACAGGAGCAACTGTACAACGGCAAAAAGGCCTATTTCGAAAAGCAGTACGCGCTGGGCGTCCTGCAGGGAGCAGCGGCTACCCGCACCACTGCCTACTTGGATTCCATTGCGAAGTACCGCACGCTGCACTACGATGTGCTAGCCCAGATAGACGCCTCCCAACCCGCTTACCGCACCCTGAACGACGCCATTGATCCGGTAAGCCTGGACGAATTGCGCAATCAACTGCTCGCACCCGATGAAGTACTCATCGAATACTTTGTTGGCGAAAATTCGAATTACGCCTTCGTTGTAAGCCGGGAAACGCTGCAACCCATTCCGCTTTCGGTAGAGGTGCCTTTAGACAGTCTGGTGACGGCGATCAACCAGGGCATTGCACAACGAAAAGCCAAGGGCTACGCCGGGCCCGCCCTCGCCCTTTACCGATGCCTCTTTGAACCGGTGGAACCCCTGATTTCCGAAGGGGCAGATCTGCTGATTATTCCGGACGATATCTTGGCCTACGTCCCCTTCGAGGCACTTCTGACGGATTCCGTAGCAGCCGCCGATCAGTATCATTTTTCCGACTATCCCTATCTGTTAAACAAGCATCGCATCCGCTACAACTATTCGGCCGCCCTGCTGCGGGAAATGACAGCCCTCCGCCAACGAGCAAAAGCTCCGAAGCTGTTTGCCGGTTTTGCCCCTGCCTTCCCGGAAGGAATCGATACGACCTTCGTTCAGTTTTCCGATACCCTGCGCATCGGTGCGCTGGAATGGAATATCTCCGAAGTAGATGCCATCCAGGACATCATGGAAGGAGAGGTGTTCACCGAGCGCGCAGCGTCCATCGATCAGCTAAAAACGTACGGCCCCGAATACCGCATCCTCCATTTATCGACCCACGGCTATGCCGACCGGCAATCCGGCGATTTTTCCTTCCTGGTATTTAACGGGAGCCGACCTTCCGAATACACCCAGTTGTTCGCCCGGGATTTGTACGCGCTGCAACTCAACGCCGACCTGGTGATCTTCAGCGCCTGTGAAACCAATACCGGCCAGCTGAAAACCGGAGAGGGGATCATTAGTATGGCCCGCGCCTTTTCGTATGCCGGAGCAGCCAGCATGGTGACGACCCTCTGGGCGGTTGATGAAGTGGTGTCCAAAGAATTGATGATTGCCTTTTACCAGTCCCTATCCGACGGAAAGGAAAAGGTCCATACCCTCCACGACATCAAAAAAGCTTACATCCAATCGCCAAAGGATGGATTGAACCGAAATGCCCATCCATTCTACTGGGCTGCCTACGTCTACATTGGAGATACGGGGTCAATTTGATCCAATTTCCATTTTTTTTTCTTTGTGGTGTAATATATCTCTTCTTCATTACTCCTAATTACAGCAACCCACTAGCAACTATTCTATATCACGCCAGCCGGCACACGGCTCCAAAGTAGTAAGCGAGAAGCTTAACTCCATTTGCCGTATCACTGAAATACGATTGCACCCTTACATTTTGAAATACATTAATCGGCAAGTGGCCTCCTTCGACCACTCAAGTAATTGACCATTATTCCTGCGGGAGACACCTAAAACCCATGTACATTTTCATTTTCAACTAAACCCCCTATGATGGTCGAGGAGCCCTTGCCCCCTTTTGTTTGACGTGATCCCATACAATGCACATTGAACCCATGTAAATGCCTTTGACTATCCTTCTTTGGAAAAAGCTCCGTATTGGAGCTTTTTCTTTTTGGGGTAAAGAGGTGGCGCACATTTACTGCGCCATCGGGAAGAAGAAAGCGGTATTATTGTCCTTGCTTTTACCGTAAATTATAGCTACAGTGAGCCCCTCACTGAGTGAGGAGCTCACTGCAAAAATGGTACCACCAATCTGATTCGCAATGCGCCGCATGAGTTTCGTACACACGACCGCCCAAATTCGGGCCCAAACAAAAACCGTTACCCGCCGCACGGGCTGGAAATCCGTGCAAGTGGGACAATTGATCCAACCGGTGGTTAAATTGCGCGGGCTGAAGAAAGGAGCGCAGCAGGAACTTATCGGCGGCCCCATCCGGATAGTGGCCCACCACTGGGAACCGCTCAGGGCCATTACCCCCGAGGAAGTGGCCCGGGAGGGCTTTCCCAAATGGACCCCACAGGAATTTATCGACTTCTACTGCCGGGTCAATCGGTGTACGCCGGAGGTGGAGACGCACCGGATTGCATTTGAGTATGTGGAGGGGGAGCAAGCAGGAATGGAACCCTTGTAGCATAAATTGCAGCCGAGGCTATCTGATAGCCTCAACCTCCTGATGAAAGGCCACTTCAATTTTCCGACTTGGAATTACCATACTCGAGGCTTGCATATTTAATAGGTCGTCGACTACCTGCTTTGCAAAAAAAGGAGTTGGCACCCCCTGGATGTTCAAAATCGTCCGATTTTCATAAGTAGCTGGTAACACAATTCGCTCAAAGTTCACAAACAAGTGCGCTTCAAGTGCGGCCCGATAATCTGCGTAGGACTGGATGGACAAATACGTTTTCGGCTTACCACGCATTTTGCCCCCGGCAAACACCACCGATTCGGAGAAAATAATTTCCTCCTCGAGGATTAGGGGAAGAAACAAAAAGTAGAAAATGGCATCTACGCCCTCCAAGTCAACCGGCAACAAGCGCCAGTTATCGCTATCCATTCGGTATTGAAGCAAACAATTGGCTACGCGCTCGCTCACGATAAAAGGGATACCGAAAAGAAACGGCGTAAAGACTAGAAAATCCGTAAGTTTTGCTTCTTTCAGAAGCCGTCCGTGCACTCCGCTGAAATCCATATCACCAATGACCTCTTGTACCTCCAGAAATTCATCGACAGACGATTTTCCAAGGAGCTGATGAAGTCGCTTGCCGGCTTGATTGTCTGGGAAGAATAACTCCAATTGAAAGGTGCCATTTGCAACGCCGATAACCTCCGGTTCGGGATCGTGCCGTATGCGTAAATACCTCATTCCTTTCTATTTAACTCCTTGAAAAAGTCATTCAACTTTTTCCACTTCTTAAAGCTTGGTCTATCAATTGGTTCAGGTGATCGTGCAGTTGTTCAATTGTTCGAACGAATAATCTTCTTGAAGAAATCAGTTCGCGTAGTCTTTCTCCAACGTAAACGTTGTAGGCCGGGTGGTTTCCGTGAAACGGTACCAGCAGGTAGATAGTCCGGTTGATCCCGTCCCGTACTTCGGTAGTCTCGCCGGTGTAGTTGTTCTGGTAAACGGTGGGTGGGGCAGCGGCAGCCGCAAGGACTCCAAATAGGAGGAGCCACCCGACGGAGCGTCGGAACTAATGTAGTTTCATGTGATGGTGATAAAGTAGTTAAAATACAATCCAAGCCTAATGAGAAAATCCGATAATTCTAGCGTAGCTTATGTTAGAGCTTGTTTGGACTTTGCTTTTGAAGGCGAAAAGAGGCCATTTAGGGTTCTGCCGAGACCATTTTTGAGGTGCATAGCCAAAGCTACGGACCGAAAAAAGGGCGAAGACAGGTTCCTAAAGGGACTTTTTGTAGCCCAAAGGGTAAAGTCCAAACAAGCTCGTATTTGCTCTGGTACTTCTCCATCGGCATTTTTGACGGAGTAGGAATCACCGTCTAAATCTTTAGATTTCGCAGGAAGAGAAAAAATTACCCAGAATGAAAAGGCAAGGCCCCATTCACGTACGACCTCCCCTTTTCACCGCTTAACCACCAAACTGCTTTCTATTCAATAGTTGCACGCACAGCCGCCAGCGTTGCTTCATAGGCGGCCACGCCTTGGGTTACTTGCTGGCGCAAGGGTTCCAGTGCCTGCATGGCTTCTTCGGTGAAATCGCCCCCGAAGGCTTCGTACGCCAGTTCGCGGGTACGCAATTCGACGATTGTTTGCAGTGCTTCTCCCCGGCTGAGTTGGAGGCTGGTCAGCAGGTTGTAGCGGTAGGTGTTGTCGCGGTCGCCGGCTTCGATGCGCTTCAGCCATTCAGCAATATCGGCTTGGGCCTGTTCGAATTGGGCAATGCGAGTCTCGTAAACGTTCCGCAAAACGGGATCCTTGGTGATTTTCAAGGCGTTTTGGTTGTTGATAATGCGCTTCTTAACCGTTGCCTCGCGGTTGATGGCCTGCTTTTTTTCCGTCGTTTTCCAGGCTTGCGCATTAACCATACTACTCATGCACACACATGCACAAAGGATCAATAGGGATGATAGTGAATACTTCATGAAAATTGGTTTGATTACAACTCAAGGACGACCGCCCCTTATCGTTTGTTACAAGCTCCGTTCAAGCATTGGCGGTTTTTTGCTATGACACCAACTTAACCCAATGATTGTTAGCAGTATCTATGAGGATTTCTTATTATTGATCTTCCGATAACTAAGCCAAAAATCCATGTGTAATCGCCTGATCCTGCTATTCGCTTGTCTGATTGGTACCGCTGGCTTGTCGCTTTCTGCACAGGATGGATTGCTCGTCGACGAGGACTACTTCCAACAACAGGCAGAAGTGTACCAACGGTGGCTCGAACACAGTGGGATCAGCCCTTACTTAAAGGTACGCGAAATTGATGTTTTGGAGAACCAATTGGCTATTTATCTCGAATTTCCCAGCTCGGAAATCGATTCGGTGGTCAATACGTACGAGCAATTAAAAGGGGCGTTCGAAGCAAACTCGGCGGTCTCTCTGGAGCAGCGCCTGCTCTACAAGGCGGTCAGCATTATGTCGGTTCCGGATACGGCGCTTTCCGTACAACTGTACGATACCTACGACCTTCGCGAAGAGCCGCTATTTATGCGAGCGATCTATTTTGAGAATGGCCGGGTGCGGGTACTGTCGTCCAATCCAAGATCGGAAATTGAATTTTTACCGATATCCGTGGAGGATTTGAGCGAGGGGGTCAGGCCTTCCATCGATTCGTTCCGGGTGCAGTTTAGCCGGGAACGGGTGTTCGGTTGCATTGTCCAGTACGCCCGGGAACGCTACGAAACGCCCAACTGCCCGGAACGCGACCCGCAGGTAAAGGTACTCCCTGACGAGGAGGTGCTCCGTTTTGAAGTAACCGATTTATGCCAGGAAGTACTGGAGGAAGGCAATCCCCGCATTTGCCGGTGGCTACGGCGATTCGGCTACGAATGCAACTGGATCAAGCGCGAGAAGCTCCTGTTTGAAATTTCCTACCTTCCCCAGTCGGAAGGATTTCAATTAATTCTTCAAATTGACGGTATGGTGGGTTCCGGATTCTACTCCGAAGTAGGCCGAAAGGGCTATTTGAGTATGGAAATCGATTTCGATGAGGAATTGGAAGCATACGCCAACCAATTCCGGGCTGCACTCAAGCAAACACTACTGAAATGCCGGCCGTAAACGTGGATGAACTGAAAACCGAGTTGCGCCGGCTGATTGCCTCCGACCAGTTGGAGCAGGTCGCCGAGCGGCTCCTCACCTTGACAGCCGGCAGCGAATACGGCACCTACCACAAGGAGGTGGTCAATCAGTCGCAGCGGATCGGTTACTGGCGCAAACTCAACCGGCAGGGCACCGAAGACTATGCCGACCTGGCCCGCACCCGCAGTAAGGTTAGCCTCAGCCTGCTCGATCTGGTCGATCAGTTTCCTACCGAAGCGGACTTGGAAAAAATGAACCAACCTCCGCCCGGTGTTTCCGAAAACCAACTCAAACGACGTCTATTCTACCTGCTGGTAATCGGGAAGGTGATCGTCATTAGTTTCGTGGCCTTTCTCTGGGCCACCGGCACGTTTTCCGACAACCAATTCGTAAGTACCGTCGGGCTGCTTACTCCCGTGTTCACCGCCTACCTTGCCGTCATGTTTCAGGAGCGGACGGCCGCGCGCTACGCCGTCCAACCTGGTGAAAAGCGTGTCGCAAAAAGCTTCGCGCGTACAGCCTACGGAATAGTGGCCGCTTACCCCGTTGTCTTGTTGCTGATCCTTAATTTGCGCGGCCCCGGCGATATTACCTTTACCCAAATGAACGCGCTACTGGCCATCGCCGAAAGCGGCCTGGGTGCCTACGTGGGTAAAGTGGTGTTCGGTATATTCCGCAATGCCTGATTACCGTATTAATCAATTGATCCGTCTACCCTTTTACCAAATTTTCTTTGTTCTATCCGGTCACAAGCCTTCGATTTAGCCACAGTAGATAGAACCTTCTACACCAGCTAAATAGAAAAGCGATGAACCGCACTACCCACTTATTGCTGGTCAGTTGTATATGCTGGCTGGCGCTACAAATCGGCTATGCCAACCCGATCCGCCCCGGAAAAGACCACGCCATATTTTTCGCAGTCGACCAATATCAAAACGATGGCTTTCCTTCGCTGGAAGACCCCATCCGGGACGCCGAACGCCTGGCCGAAACGTTGAAAGAAAAGTTCGGATTCCAGACGGAAGTCCTTCGAAACCCCACTTACCAGGAAATCGAAGCGAAGCTTCAGGCCTACGCCCAGGCCTACATGGACCGCCAGCTGCCGCAAGACGGTCAGCTATTTGTCTTCTTCAGCGGACACGGCATGGAGGCTCACGGAAACGGATATTTCATGCCCACCGATGGTGATCCGAGAAGCGTAGTCCGCACCGGCCTGCCCTATAGTTACTGGCGGCCCTTTATCAGCGAGATCAACTGCGACCACATCCTGGTGGCGATCGATGCCTGCTACAGCGTCACCTTCGATCCGGATTTCGGCATGCGGAACTACGAGAAATTCAGCCGCAAAGGAGAATACAGCGAAGCGGAGCGCGTACTGAGTAATCACAACACCTACCAGTCGCGGATCTTTTTCACATCCGATTCGAAGGGCAATATGACGCCCGGCGCCTCTAATTTCGCCCGTAAAATGTTGGAGGGGCTCCGAGATTTGACCAGCCCCGATGGATTTATCACCAGTAGCCAACTTTTTTCAAACTACGTCGAGAAGGCTCAACCCACCCCCATGGCGGGCGATTTTGAGGGCGACGACCCCTCCGCTACCTTTCTGTTTTTTCACGAGCTATCGGAGGTTGCTGATTACGAGGAGCCGGCTTCGCCGCAAGGCACTACCACCCCGAATGCCTCTACTAATCCAAGAGCTTCGATTGAACGCATTCCGGTTACGAACCCGCGCATGGAAGACCTCTTGCTCATTGGCGGCGGCTATTTTACGATGGGGAGCAGCGGCCTGACGCGCGGAGCGAGCCCCGACGAAAAGCCGCAGCGTCGGGTAGGCACTTCCACCTTCTACCTGTCTCCGGCCGAGGTGACCGTGAAGCAATTCAGCTTATTCGTCGAACGCACCGGCTACCGGACCGACGCCGAACGCCACGAACGCAGCCTCATCTGGAATGGGATGACCGTCCAGGAACAGGACGACGTTCACTGGCGGCACAACGCGACGGGCAAGCTACGCCCGCCCTCCGATTACAACCACCCCGTGCTGCACGTCAGCTGGAACGATGCCATCCACTACTGCAACTGGCTCAGTGAGGAGCACGGTTTACAACCCGTTTACACGATCACTGAAGAGACGGTGAAACTGGAACAAACCGCCAACGGCTATCGGCTCCCTACCGAAGCAGAGTGGGAATACGCCGCCAGTAGCGGCGGAAAAGGCCATAAATACGCTGGCATTTCCTCCGAAAAGAAACTCAACTTATACACCAACTTTCTCAGTAATTCCGACGGCTACAACGAGACAGCCCCGGTGCGGCGCTTTCGCTCCAATGACCTGGGCCTCCACGACATGAGCGGCAATGCAGCCGAATGGTGCTGGGACTGGTACAGCGAATCCTACTACCGCCAGGGCGAAAACCAGAATCCGCTCGGGCCTGAAACCGGAGCTTACCGGGTCTTTCGGGGGGGAAGTTGGCACGATCCCGCCGAGTACTGCCGTACGGCGGTTCGGGGGCACCAACGGCCGGATTACCACAGCTTCGACATCGGCTTCCGTATCGCCCGCAGCAAAGTCAATTACCAGTAGACTACCACCCGGGGCCTTTCAAACAACCAGTTATTCCACTACCCACAACCCATTAAATTCTTGAATCATGAAAACCTTTTCCAACCTATTACTCGCCTGCACGGGAACGCTGTTTCTATTTTTTTCCCTTCCGACAGTGGCCCAATATGGTCAGATCGGCTGCCTAAGCATCAACATGGACAAAAAGCAGGGCTACTATCGCCGAAACTGCGAACGCCACGCCAAAGAAGGTAATTACCTGGCGGCGGCCAATCATGCGGCATTGTGGCTCAACAAAGCCACCAAACGTAAGCAGGTCGAAAAAGCCGTCGACCGACTCGCTTTCTACGGCATCAAGGCCCTCGACGAAACCCGCATGCAACTACAGGAACTCCAATCGCGATCCATGATCGTGGTAGATGAATCCGCCATCACGCACCGAGAAAAAATCGTCTGCCTGTACGGTGATTTAATGCAATTGCGCAATCATTATTATCAAATTCCCGCACAGAAAAAACGGTCGCGCGACGGCCGGGACGTGTCCCTGGATATCGAGGATTACACCGAAGCCTACCAGGCGGCAAAAGACTCCTTGCATTCAGCCAAGCGCCAGGTAGCCGATCTGCTGTACGAGCGTGCAAAGAGCCTGCCCCGCACAGAGCTGCGCAAGGATAATCTGCGAATTGCCCGCGGCTGCCTGCGCGCCCTGAAGTACAATTCCTCGCACCTGTACGCCAAGGAATTACTCACCGAAATCCGACACAAGGCCACCGGATACGTGGTAGTACAAACGGTTCGCAATTTTTCCGATATACCGGAGGTAAGCGAAAACAATATCCGCAATAGCAGTTTTGCCCAACTCGAAAGCCAACTCAGCGGTAGTACAAACGGATTCTTCCAGACTGTCGCACTCGGGAATACCCTCTTGGGTAATATCACCCTCGATATCGAAATCAGACAAGGGGAAGTCACTCGGACAGCTTCCGAACCCCGGGTCAGTTCAAAGAGCCGGGAAGTTGGCAAGGACAACAAAAAACGCACCGTCACCGCCTCCTTTTCTAAGTATAACCAAACAACCGAAGGCTTCATTCAAGGTGCCTATTACCTGCGCGACAAGCAAACCAACGAAATCCTTATTTCGGGCGAAGTAAGAGGGCCTTATACAAAAATTCAGCATTGGGCGACCGTCAAGGGAAACCAGGAAGCACTCTCCCGTTCGGAGAAGGACCAACTGCGGGCCCGCCCCGAGTGGCCCTCCCGCCGCGAAGTATTTGAGGAAGCTGGCAAAAACCTGGCTCAGAAGGTAGCCAATGCCGTCAATGAATTTCTAAGCCGGGAAAGTCCCTCCACCCGATATGTAAGGGTGTCGAATTAGTCCATCGGTGATTTAATCCATCGATCCTCCAGTCTGAGATGAGGCTGGAGGATCATTCGTTTTGGAGAGGTGTTATTCAACTGATTAAACCATTTTGATAAATTACTGTATCTTCTTCACTACCAAGTACGACCATTTTATATACATGAAAGAACTAGGGACCAAGGATCGCATTCGCCGGGCAGCAGCTAAGGTTTTCACGGAAAAAGGATACGATGCGGCCACCACCCGCGATATTGCCAAGGAGGCCGGAATCAAAAATATGGCCAGCCTCCACTATTACTATGGCACCAAAGAGGAACTTTTCGAATTAATCATCAGGGAAAAAATGGCGGAGTTCACAAAAATCATGGAACGCTGTTTCACTTCCGACATTCCTCTCTACGAAAAGATTCGAAGCTTCGTTCCCGCATACATCGATTTCTACAAAGCAAATCCCTACCTCCCCCTGTTTGTCCTGTTCGAGTCGGAAAAGAACGCCGAAAAAATAAATCAATACATCAACGATGATAAATTTCGCGTACAGCTGGAAAATGAAATAAGTAGCCTGGCAGAACGTGGAATTATTCGTCCCATCAGCCTTGCCAATTTCTATTGCAACCTGATTGGCATGGTTATCTTCCCTTTCCTTTCTAAAACGATCCTCTTCATTAAAACCGGACTAGACGAGGCCGGCTTCCAGGAAATGCTGGAAGAACGCAAGCAAATGATCCCGGACATGATCATCAATTACCTGTATCTAAAGGCTCCCGAATAATCCGGCCAAGAATTTATTCAGTTGATTAAACTATTTGATTAAAGCGGCGTTTCAAGGACGTATTCAGTTGCTCGTCTTCTACTTGATTGATCATTCGATTAAATCATTTGCACAAGCCATATGACCAAGCTAAAAACTTCATTGCTCGCCATCGGTCTGTTGTTTCTGGGCTGGAGCTGCTCCAGTGATTCGGAGACGGAAGCACCAGCTGCCGCGACCGGCCCCTCCGCGCAGCCGGTGGCACAGATCGAGAAATACCGCACCCTCGTGGCACAGCCCTCCGATACGGCCCGGACCATTAACGTCACCGGGCGGCTCCAGCCACTGGAGCAGCTGCAAATCGTATCCGAAGTTCAGGGTAAGGCATTGTCTACCTCCAAGCTTTTGAACGAAGGCGTCCGCTACCGCAAGGGCGAGACGCTGGTCCGCATCGAAGACGAGCAGTACCGATTCAACCTGAACGCCCAAAAAAGTCAGTTTCAGGCGGCTCTGGTGCGCATCATGTCACAGCTCAAGCTCGACTATCCGGAAGCGCATCCTGCCTGGGATACTTATTTACGCAATTTCGACCCTGGTACTTCCATCCCGGAACTCCCGGAGACATCGGACGATCAATTGCGGTTTTTCCTGTCGGCTAATAATATCTTTTCCTCCTATTACAGCATCAAGAGTGCCGAAGAACTCCTGCCGAAGTACCGAATTCAAGCTCCCTTCACCGGAGTGATAATCCAAGGACAAGTCGCCCCCGGCTCGGTCATCAACCCCGGAAGCCCGTTGGCTACTTTCAGCCGCACCGACGTATACGAATTGAAAGCCGCCATTTCGGCAGCTAGTATCGATCGCTTCAATGTGGGCCAAAAATTGAATCTGACCAATAAAACCACGGGAAAGAGTTGGACCGGTACTATCCACCGCATTGGTGGGGCTATCGATCCGGGCACCCAGTCTGTACCGATCTATGTGCGCGTCGGCGGTAGGGGCTTACGAGAAAATATGTTTCTCGAAACGAATATCGATGCCGGTACCCAGGAGGCCGTTGTAGCCTTGCCCCTGAATGCGCTTAACCGCAACAACGAAGTACACTTCATCCAGGACTCTACCGTTCAACTGCGCGAGGTGATCCCCGTGCGCTACGAGGGCAACCAGGTATGGGTCAGCGGTTTGCAGGGCGGTGAGCAAATCATCGTGGATGACATTATCGAGCCAATCGTCGGCTCGAAAGCCCTCCCTCAGTCCTAATAAATCAGCACTATGAGATCGCTCATCAAGTATTTCATCCAGCATCCGACTATCGTCAATCTCTGTCTGGTTTTGTTGGTAGTGCTCGGATTCCTGCAATTACTACAGACGCAGACCACCAACTTCCCAAAGCAGCGCGTCCGCTTCATCAGCGTCACGGTTCCCTATCCGGGGGCTTCTCCTTCGGAAGTGGAAACGGGAATCATCGTCAAAATCGAAGAAAACCTGGAAGGCATTCAGGGGATCGACCGCGTCTCGTCCAGTGCCAGCGAAAGCAGGGGAAACGTCCAGGTAGAACTCACCGAAGACAGCGACCCTAACACCGTACTGGCAGAAGTAAAGAACGCCGTCGACCAGATCAATACCTTTCCCGATCGGGCCGAGCCCCCTATTGTGGAAAAAGTAGAGGTAAAAGACCTGGCGATGGCCATCGGCATTACCGGAGACGTTCCCCTTGCCGTCAAAAAAGACTACGCCGACCAAATTGAAAACGACCTGCTAGCCAACCCCGAAATATCCGACATCATCATTTCGGGTTTACCGGAGGAAGAAATCGAAATTCGCATTCGCGAAAATGATTTACAGCAATACCAACTAACCTTTTCGCAGGTAGCCGCCGCCATCCGGTCGGCCAATCTGGAAACCTTCGGCGGTGAAATCAAAACCGAAAAGCAAAACATCACGGTAAAGGCCGACAACAAAGGATACTACGCCAAAGAGCTGCAAAACATCATTATCAAGGCCGACCCGCAGGGCAACATCATCCAATTGCGGGACATCGCCGACGTACGCGACCAATTCGCCGACGACGCCAACGGCCGGTACTTGGGCGGCAACCCCGTCGTTACGATGACGGTTAATGCCCTATCGGATGAGGATATTTTAGTGAATGCGGAGATCGTCCGCGGTTACCTCACCGAATTCAACACGACTCATCAAGACATCCAACTTACCATCTTGGAAGATGGCACCGTGCAGGTACGGGACCGGATCAACTCAATGGTACAGAACGGGCTGGTGGGTGTCACCCTGGTGCTGTTGGTCTTAGCTCTATTTCTGGATCGCTTTCTTGCGTTTTGGGTAGCACTGAAAATTCCGGTTGCGATCATTGGCATGTTCCTCCTGGTTCCAATTCAGGATATGACCATCAACGTGGTATCACTGTTTGGATTCATTCTGGTGCTGGGTATCCTGGTAGACGACGGGGTGGTTATTGGAGAGAATATTTACCAGTGGGCCAAGGAAAAGGGCGTCAGCCCCGCCAAAGCGGCACTGGAAGGGACGATGGAAATGGTCACCCCTGTGCTCATTTCCCTCACCACTACGGCGGTTGCCTTTTCGTTGTTTCTGTTTTTACCTACCCAAACCGGCGAATTTTTCGGAGAAATGGCCTTTGTAGTAATTGCCGTTTTGGTGATTGCCATGATTGAAAGCTTCTTCTTCCTGCCCGCTCACCTGGCCCACAGCAAAGGATTGAAGGCCGACCACACCCCAAGCCGGATCGAGCGTTGGTTCGATCAGCTTCTGCAGTGGCTCAAAAACAAATTATACCTTCCGGTATTCAATGGCTTCGTCATTCGCAATCGTTGGATGTCGGGACTTACCTTGCTGATTTTCGTGGCAATTTTTGTCGGTGTTATGGGGCTGGCTGCCTCGGGGATAGTGGGCTTTACGTTCTTCCCCAATCTCGACGACGATGCCGTCTTCATCGAGCTCACCATGAAGCCGGGCACTCCGGTGGAGGTAACCGGGCAAAAGCTGGAAGCTATCGAAAAGGCCGTCTGGAAAACCAACGAGGAATTCAGCGAAGGACGAAAAGACAGCGCGCAGGTAGTTCGGTTTGTCGAGCAGATTACCGGCCCCCAACCCAACGAAGGAAAATTAAAAGTAACTTTCCTGGGCGGTGAGCAGCGGGGCATCAGTTCCTTCGATTTATCGAACCGCATGCGGGAATTGTCTCCTCCCATGCCGGAAGCGGAGAGTTTGGTTTTTGGCATCGGGGCGACCACAGCCGCCTTTGGAAAACCCATTTCCTTCTCCCTGAAAAGCCGCAATCTCGAAGAGTTACGGAGCGCAAAAAATGAACTAAAGCAGTTGCTCAATCAACGGTCCGATGTAAAAGATATATCCGATTCCGATCAGTTGGGCGTACGCGAGATCATTCTACGCCCCACCCGCGAAGCGGAGCTACTCGGCCTCAGCCTCAGTCAAATAATGGGGCAGGTGCGCGCCGCGTTCTTCGGAGAAGAGGTGCAAAGCCTTCAGCGCGGAGAAGATGAAGTTAAGATTTGGGTCCGCTATCCCCGCGACGGCCGCGAGCGCCAGGATCAACTCCTCGACATGCGCGTCGGCGATGGCCGGGGTAACAGCTATTTGCTTCGCGATATTGTGAGGGTAGACGAACGAATCAGCGCCTTGTCCATCAATCACCTTGAAGGGCAACGCGAAATCCGGCTCGAAGCCAATGTGTCGAGCATCGATGTATCGGCACCGGCAGTGATCGCGGAAATTGAGGCCGCGTATTTGCCTCAAATTCTGGCGGGCTACCCTTCGGTATCCTATTCGGTAGAGGGACAGAATCGCCAATCGTTCAAACTTGCCAATGCCATGACCTTTGTCGGGCCAGTGATTTTACTGTTCATATTTGCACTGATTGTTCTGAGCTTTAATTCGTTTTCGCAGGCTGTGATTGTCTTTTCGCTTTTTCCTTTTGCGTTGGTAGGGGTTATTCTCGGCCACCTCATTCAGGGCGAATCGCTCAACTTCTTTTCACTGGTTGGCACCATTGCTCTCATCGGGGTATTCGTCAATAATTCGCTGGTATTTATTTCGAGTTTGAATCAGTCGCTGCAAGCGGGTGCACGCTGGATCGACGCGCTGCGGGATACCGCGGCCCGGCGGTTTCGGCCCATCCTGCTCACGACCGTCACCACGGTGGCCGGCCTCGCACCCCTCTTAGCTTCGAATAGCATTGGAGCCCAGTTTCTGAAAGGCCCTGCAATTGCGATTGCCTATGGCCTGAGCTTCGGGTTATTTAATGTCTTGCTATTGCTACCGGCTCTGCTGCACCTGTTCAATGGTGCGCGCGTGGGCGTGCACAACCTCACCCACAAGGAAAAGGCGGCGCCCGAAGCTGTTGAACCAGCGGTACGACAGTTGCAGTATCAGATTCAGGATTAAATGGAGGTTGAGGCTTGAACCTCAAACTAAAAACTAAGTGTCGAATATGATCCAACTAAAATATAGCGGCCTGCTGGGATGCCTGATGCTGGCAGGGGTCTCCGGCTGGTCGCAGGAAGTACTTAGCTTGGAGGTAGCTGTAGAAACTGCCCTGGCTAATAATTATCAAATCAAAATTCGGAAGTACGACGCCCAAATCGCCGATTTGCAGGTCGATCCGGCTGTCGTGGGTCGCAAACCGGTCATTGATTTCAATGCCACCTATGAATTCGGATACCGGGATGCGGCTTTCGAAACCCTCCCCTTTGGCCCCGGCGAGAGCGGTAATACGAACGAGTTAGATGGTGTAATTAATACCATTGCCGTAGGCCCCGAACTCAATTTACTACTCCTCGATGGAAAAGCCAGTAAATACCGGCTGGAGCAACTGGGCACCGCCAGCGAGGCAACGCGTTTGCAGGTACAGGCGGTAGCCGAGCAGATCATATCGGCGGTAAGCAATACCTATCTCGAAATGGCTCGACTACAGTCCCTGCTCGGCATTACGGACCAAAATATCGCCCTCAGCCAAAATCGACTCGAACGCGCACGGCAGGATGCGGAATACGGCACCAGTGGCAGTTTGCAGGAACTGCAAATCGAGGTAGACCTGAAAACCGATAGTGCAACGCTCCGCAATCAGCTACTGAATTACGAAAACTTAAGGCGGGATTTAAACCGCCTGATGGGGCGCAACGCCGATGCCGAATTTAAGGTCGACACCACCCTGACGATCGATACCGGACTCAATCTGACCGATCTGGAACGCAGTTTACAGGCACGCAACACCAGTTTACAACTGAGCGAGCGCAACATCCAACTGGCAGAACTCGACCTTCAAATCGCCGATGCGGCCTTTAAGCCAACGCTGAGTGGCTACGCCAACATCAACTACACCTACATTCGGGATAATGCGAGCTTTCTGCAAACTAACCGGGTGCTGGGCCCGAATGTCGGCCTGCGGTTTCAGTATCCACTGGTAGATGGCGGTGCTCGCCGCATCCGCAAACAGAGCGCCGTACTTGCCACGCAGCAACGCCGATTGGAACGATCCGATCTGGAAGAAGACCTGATCAAACAGCTCCGTAATGCCTTCGCCGTTTACCGAAATAATCTGGAGCAATTGCGCATCGAGCAAAGTAACCTCCGCTCCTTCGAGCGCAATTATGAAAATATCCAAAATCAATACCAGGTGGGATTAGCCACCAACACCGACCTGCGCACCGCTCAATTGAACCTAAACGCCGCCAAAAATCGAATCAACAATTATCTGTACACCATCAAGCAGGCAGAAGTAGCACTCTACCTACTTTCCGGTCAGCTGGTCAACGAATAACCGCATCCAATACTTGACGCATGCCCGCTTGGTTCTCCACCGGCGGGCGTGCCTTTTTATTGGCCAGTGGCTTGATCCTTCCATTTTTCAATCCGGTAAGAGGCTACTCCTTCCGGCACCGCTTCCAATCGCAAATTAGGCAATCCGGACACCCCCTCCATCAGGGCCTCTTTGGTCCATTCGCCGCGCGTAAATTTGAAGCTGGCGGGTAAGTGCAGCTCCAATTGGATTTCGCGTGCATTGGGGCTGATCTTTTTCATTTCGACACCGGCGGGATTCCACTCGCCCAGTGACGGCTGGTTGCCAGTGATGTACACCACATCTTCTTCGTTCGGCACTTCTACGCGAATAGTGATGGGATAAGTTTCGGGAGAATACTTCTGCGTGAATTTCAGTTTTTCCTCATCCGACATCTCAGCTACAGCGGCAATTGCCGAATCGAGATAACCACTTTTCTTCAAGATGGCCTGAGGGTCTTCCATAGCAAGGAGGTCGCGGATCGCCTGGTGCTTATCCGATGTGTTTTCGAAATAAGCCGCAGCAATCTTGTATCCCATCCAGTAGCCGAGGTCGTTAGGCCGGTCGTCTTTTCCGGAGGTGCCGTACATCCAGTCTTCGTAACTGGTTTCCCCCATTTTCAGGGCGAATTCCAGGCCTAGCTGTTCTTCGTGGGCCTCGCCGTAGGTAAAGGCTGTTTCATTGATGTGCGTACCCGAGATGAGCTCCCCGATGAAATCGGCTCCCCCCTCTACCAAAGACTGGCGCAGGAGCGTATTGTCTTCCTCTACAAAAGTTTGCTGAAAATGGATCAACTCGTGGGCGACCAATCCGGGAAGGCCGCTGAGGCCGTCGAGCATCTCCGTACCTAATAAAATGCCTTTTTCGGAGACGGTGCCGCCGGAATTAAACCTCCCTACCACAAAATACACCGGAGGAAAAGTAGCATCGGGGTACCAGTACTTCATCGCTGAGTAAATCGCCCGAATCCGCTTCACTTGCGTATCGAGCGTGTCGAGTACGTTGCGTGATTTCTCGTAATCGGCGCGCCGGCTATTGACCATCTGCAGGAGCGCTTCCGCACTTTCGATGCGATATTGAATGAATCCTTTCAGGCCGGGAGAACCTTCCTCCAGATAAGCCTCGAAGGGATTCGCATCGCTATCGTCCAACTGGTCGTAGGCCGCCCAGAAGCGATCCACGTCGGTCGTTACAAACTGGGCGTCGAGCGGGTCATCCGAGTAATTGGTTTGAGCAAATGCATTCAACGTGATCAAACAAGCGAATATCAAAAGGGGCGTGTGACGAGTTTTCATTAATTAGTGGTTTTTGCCGGTAATGATCGAAAGTTCCGCACTGGGTTGCACGAACATAGCCAGGATCTACCTGATAAACAACGATTTTGGCCACTCGCCATCGGGTCAATCAGAGCATTTAACTGGCTGTACCAATCATTCGTCGAGCCCCCGACGGAATAGGTAGATTCACACCCACACCCACACTACTTCCTCCCTACCAACCGAATCAGCCCTTCCCGCAGATTGGATGGATCGCCGAAGGAATCCGGATTGAAACGGTCGTTATTACTCAGAATGATGATGGTTCGGTTTAATTCCGGCAGACGCACCAGCACCACGTTGGCCCCCAGAATGCCTCCGCGCCGCTCCATGATGAGGGGCTGCGATTCGATAAAGGGATAGCGGTAATTCCAGACACTGTAGCCCGCATAACTGTGTTCGGGATACGAAACTGCCAGCAATGCCCGGCTTTCCTCATTCAACAAGGCATTGGAGTAAAGCGCCTGATCCAACTTCAGCAGATCCCCGGCAGTGGAATACATACAGCCGCCTGCGTAAAAGTTTTCAATGTACCAGAAAGGATCTTGCTTCCACTTTCCGCTTTTGCTGACCGAATAGGTATAGGCAAAATCATCCGGGTAGTCTCCGTATGCGAGAAAGCCGGTTTGGGTCATCCCGAGGGGCTCCAATAAGCGATTTTTGACGTAATCTGCCCAAGGAGTGTCGGATTTGCGTTCGATGATCAGCCCGAGCAGGAAGTAGTCTACATTGTTGTAATTAAAGCTACCGAACGTTCCCTTTACCCGGTTTTTCAAGCTCTCTACGACCATTTCGGTGGGGGTACGTCGGTGCAGGTACAGGCGGTCCGGTTCATTTGGCAAGCCCGATAAATGGAGCAATAAGTGGTGAACGGTAATGCGGTCTGCATTGGGAATTGCCAGTTCTGGCAGTAGCTCGTCGAGGTTATCCTCCAGGCTAAGGGTGCCCGCTTCGACTTGTTGCAGTACGGCAATTGCCGTGAAGAGCTTCGTCACCGACGCAATACTGAAGTGGTAGTCCGGGCGGAGGGTGTCGTTGGCAGCCCGATATCCGTAACCAAAGGCGGCACGGTATACCGGCTGGCCCTGATCGGCTATCAGCACCGTACCACTGAATTGGTTCTCTGCTACGTGGTGGCGCACGAGTCGACCAATTTCTGTAGTATCAATGGGGGTGGCACTTTGTGCAAAACCCCGATTCGGGTAGCCCCCCGTACTCAGCAGGAGGGCCAATGATAAATAAGCTAGTGTTGTTTTCATGTCCCAAAGATGCAGCGGTAGCGCCTTCCCTGCGTATCAATTCGCGTATTGAAACGCCTCAATGCGTAGAATGAACCAACCGCACAAAGGCGGTAGGGCTCATCCCTTCCCGTTTTTTGAATACGCGGTTGAAGGTCGACTTTGAGTTGAATCCCGATTCGAGCGCGATGGCAAGCAGCGTATGCTGGTCGAGTCGTCCGGCGGCGATATGGCGCTTCACTTCCTCGATGCGGTAGCCATTCACGAAATCCACAAACGTCATCTCAAGGCCGTGGTTGATGTGCTCCGAGACGGTTCGGGGCGGCTCTTTGAGCGAGCCGGCAAATTCCTGTAGCGTAAGCGTTGGATTCAGAAAATCCTTATTACGGTCCATGCGTTGGCGAATGCGGCGAAGCAAGGTTGCGTCCACTTGAACCGGCGCAGCGGGTCGGGTAGCTTCTTCTTTCTCGAAACCAGCTCGATCAATGCTATTCTGGCGCAGGCTGCCCACCGCTAAGACTAGTACCAGTAGCCCCATGATGACCTCCGAAAGCGAATGGGCGTAATAAACCTCCACAACCAGGTAGAAGTACACATCCACCGTCCAGAGCACACACAACAAGCCCATCGCTGTCAGCATCAACCGCAACCACTGAAGCCGTATCCGGGTAAATTCCGAGAACTGATCGGCCAACCACCGCTGATACCGAATGAGCAACCGGATGGATAAAAGGGTATAGCCGGCCAGGAGCAATAGGGTAAGTACGAACTCTAGGAAGTACGTTACCGGTTGATGGATCTCGAACCAAAACCACCGGCGGGTCGAGTAATCCTGAAACGTAAGTGTCCAATACAATCCGGCTTGCAGAAGAACCGGCACAAAGTGAAGCAGCCAGGCCGATCGAAACCGAAAATCGGGTACCGTGAGGGCCCGTACGTAGAAATAAAGCAGGGGTCCAAACGCAAAGGAGTAAAAAATGGGTAGGAAATAGTAGTCGGGATCCTGCTCGTACACACCGGCCACACGGTAAAACGAATCGATCAGCCAGAGCGAAAAACTCAGTAATAGCAGTGCGAGAAACCGGTTAGCGGGTTGGTTCTTGCGGCTCATTCCCAAAATCACGGCTGCAAACAGCCCCTGGGCAATGAGCCCCCCCAATACAACCACAGCCGGAGACAACGGAATACTGATCATGGACCGCACGAACATAGGTAATTTAGACCATACGATCAACTTGCAGAAACCAAATCAGGCCGGTAAGGAATCTAAGAAAGATCGCGCAGCCCGGTTGGAAGTCAGGTGGAAAACCGCTTTCTCCGGGGGCTGGCTTTGCAGTAGTTGTAGCAGCTTGGGCCGGCGGGTGCGATTGTAATGATAGATGTACTGGAGGAATGCCCAATTGAATCTATCGTAACAACCAGCGGCGGTATCGGGCCGCTGCCGGCCGTAGAAACGGATCGTTCGCCAGATGGCCCGATACAAGCACAACCAGCGGGATCGATCCAGAAAAATGACCGTATCCGCCGCGGGCAGTCGAATATCCAGGGTGCCGCGGTAGTTGCCATCCATGACCCACTGTGGCTGGGCAACGAGCTCGCGCACTCGTTCTCGCCAGGCGGAACGCTCCATTTCTTCCCAGTTGGGTCCGTGAAAGTGTTGATCGAGGTGAATGATCGGCAAGCCCGTCCGCTTGTGGATGGCTTTGGCTATTGTCGATTTACCGGAGGCGCTACAACCCAGAATTAGAATGCGTTGCATGTGAAGAGTGAAGGGTGAAAAATGAGAACCGAAGCCTACTCCGCGAAACGTAGCCCCCGCCGCAGCCGTTCCATTATTCCCGAGCCCCCAGCAACTCCATCCGATTGCCAAACGGATCGTAGATGGAAAAGCGATGGAAACCGGGAATCGGATGGTCCTCCCGCAACGGAACGCCCGCCTCTTTTAAGCGTTGCTTGACTTCGTCGAAGTTGCCAATTTCAAATGCGGGATGCCGCTTGGAAGTTCCCGTGGGCGGCTCTACGCCGATGTGCAACTGAATGTCGGCAATTTCGACCCAGAAACCACCGCTGGGTTTCAGGTCGTCCGGCTTTTCGATTTCGGTTAATCCGAGTAGCTCTACGTAAAACTTCCGGGCAGCGGCCTCCTCCCCGACGGGAATGGTGACCTGGAGATGGTGGAGGCGGTAGAAGGCAATGGGTATCATCCTGTAAAAGTAATCGATCCAACTCCACCTCGCCTATTCAAGCCCGATATATTCTTTGATCCGTTGAGCCACCTCCACGGGCGTCAGCTTTGTATTATCGATAATCAGGCGGGGCTTGTCCGGGAATTCTCCTTCCTGCGAATTCATCCGGTATTCGGATTCGAAATAGCGTAGCGTTTTTTCGGAATGGTCTACATCGCGCTTAGAGGGCTTTTCGGCTATCCGATCAGGATGCTTGTTGCGCTTCAGCCGCTCGGAAAGTTGGGCTTTCAACTCTACAATATAGGTTTCGTGATTGTATTGTCGAAATACGTCCAGAATGCGATCTACATAGTCGGCATCTTCCGGAAAGTCAAAATCCCATACCAACGTAAAAATCAAGCCTGGCAGATCGCTCTTGGCTACCTCTTCGAAAACCGCAAAGCGAATCCGCTCATCCATCCGACTAAATGGGACCGTGCCGAAATCGAAAAAGCGCAAGACCAACTCGATCGAGAGGTGATTGTGGAATAACCGCAGCCCTGTGATGGCGGCTAATGCCTGGCCTACCGTCATTTTGCCCACAGCAGGAGGACCGACGATGAGTACGAACTTCATATTATTTCCAATGAGGGTAGTTAGGATTTTTCACCTATGACGAAAATTAATTTAATATATGATAAATATCACTAACTATATGCCTAATCAGCATTAACTTTGGTTCGTGATCGTATCTAAGGTTTTTCTTCCAGCTAGTTTTGCTACGATTCACAATTTCTTTGCAGGGCAGAATTAAACTATCCAAGTTGCTTCAACAGCCTATTCAGGCAGCCGGAAAGATCGGTATGTTTAAATTCCACCTGTACAGTGATCTCGGCTTTTTCGATGTTACCCCTGCAAGTCATTTCATTATTCCTATGCATTCAACCGTCGTTTTTGATCTTATCCCGGAAGCGAGGTCAATATGAAAACGAATTCGGTAGAAGCAGATCATCCAATGCTAAGCTCTAACCAATCACCAAATAACCTGTCATGAACCGTCTTGTTTTTCTCACCACCCT
>CAZDET010000047.1:0-41074 GCA_964504335.1 uncultured Saprospiraceae bacterium | reverse complement strand
TTAATAACAAAGCTTGGTATCGTGCCAAGGTTAAAATCTTCTTCCCTCTAGCTATACCCAAACCAGAGTGGTTTGGGTGTATAACCAGCGAAAAGCAGGAAGGCAACAAATGTGACTATTTTCAATAATTAACATGAACTATTTAATGTTTTTCTTGAATTCTTCTTAGGAGCAACTAGACATAATATATTGGGTGGGTAGTGTTATTCTTGAACGAAAAAGAGATAATCATCGGTTTGTAAAACTGATTTTTTATCCAATATCAATTAAAGCAGATTATTTCACTCGGTCAGATTTTTTTCTTTATTCGTCCAAAAGCTTTCGTTGCTCTACAAGATATGTTGATATTAAGGAAGACCTTCTGAACACTCAATGACAAATAATGACAAAGACGATTGCTCTAACTTTATTGGGTCTTTGCCTACCTCCATTAATTTTTGCCCAAGAGATCAATTTCCAAAAGCTCGAAGCCTATCTAAAAAGTGAAATGTCTTCCAATCAAATCCCGGGATTGGCAATCGGGATCATTAAGGAAGGGAAGATTGTTTTTTGTGAGGGGTTTGGAAAAAGCGGCAGAAAAGATTCGCAAGTTACTGCTGAAAGCCCTTTCCTGCTAGCGTCGTTGACAAAATCCTTTACTGGCCTGGCCATCAGCCAACTGGAACTCCGGGGTAAACTCCGATATACCGATAAAGTTAAAGATTATCTGCCTTTCTTTACCTTGAAGAATGCCGAATACGCTGACTCTATAACTATCGATCATTTACTAAATCATCGAAGTGGTATTCCAGAGATTTCCAGTTATAAGACCAATCGTAAAGACATGAGCCTGGAGGAAAAGGCCCGACGACTTAAGGGCAAGGAAGGGACTGGGAGGCTTGGTCAATTTAGATATGCCAATGACAACTACGCTCTGCTGGGATTGATCATTGAGCGGGCCAGTGGGCAATCTTATGAGGAGTATGTTCGTGAACAAATCCTAAGACCTCTTGGTATGTATTCCACCTTCTTTAGTCAAGAGGAAGCAGCGGGGCACAATCCGGCCATAGGGCACCAACTCTATTTTGGTCTTCCCAGTGCATCTGGAATTAGCTATCACCGGGCGAACCTGGCCAACGGAGGACTACTTTCTAGCGCCAGAGATCTTTGCCAGTACCTGAAGGCACACATGTTGTTAGATTCAACTTCAATGCCTGTCTTGCCTGTTCTAGACCGAACCAATGACCTATTTAAGGCTTCTACCGCTGATATTTACCGCAAAGGCTGGTTTATCAATGAAGTTAGTGGAAAAAAATTCTATTCTCATGGAGGTCAGCTTTCTGACTACTACAATTTTTTCGGGTTTTATCCAGAAGAACAGTTGGGGCTGGTGGTGTTGATCAATCAACACTCCCTCTTCCTTAATAATCGAATCGGGCAGATCCCTGAAAATGTCTTACAATTCCTCGAAAATGGTTCGCTGCCGGAAGCTGCAACCAGGAAGCTCCACCTTGGTTACTGGATTTTTATTGCCCTATCTGTTATGTCAGTGATCTTCTTCGTCCTCTCTTTGTTATTTACAATCCGGTCTGACAAAATTGATCAACTCTCCAAGGAAGAATTAAGAAAAACACGAAGTAGCACATGGATAGGCAATATCATTATCCCGGTAGTCATGTTGGTCTGGATGTGGTATCTAGCCAACTATTTGATGACCTCCCTGCATCTTGCCCAACCTGATATTTTATTAATGATCCAGCTGTTTTTTATTTATTCCCTTTTTGTAGGTTTAATAAGGTTATATCAGATCAGGCAAAAATTGTTGACGTGGTAAAAGTATAATACCTTTTCCTGATGGCGTCCTGCAAGTGTGATTTTAATTCCGGTCGTTGACGAATTTGGAACGAAACAATAGTCCAAATTACAGGCTAAGAAGCTGTAATAAGAATCAGGGGAAATTGTGATTTCTTAACATCACCCGTTATTCCTTTACCCCCATTTTTTCACGGAAGGCAGGAAAGCGAGGGTCTTCCCGCACTGCACGCCATTGAGCGGAATACAACACAAAGATAAGACTGGGCAAACGTTGATCGAGCATCTGGTAAAGAAGCTTAAAGCCCGCATCCGTATCTCCTAGTGCAAAATAGATGATCGCCTTATTTGCCAAGGTTTGCAGAATAGAATTGTTTTCATACAGTTTATCCAGTCGTTGAAGGCACCCCAGTGCACGATCTATGTCTCCTAACTTGGCGAAAGCATAACCACGCGAAGCAACCACTTCCGGGAAAGCTGTATCGGCGGGGTCGATCTTAGTTTTCAATGCTAACAATCCTTGTTCAAATTGCTCTTGATATAGAAAAAGCCACCCTTTTAGGAAATGAAGGTAAGATACATTGGGGTATATCTCCATTGCTTGATCGATTCGCTTTTGAGCGGCTCCATACTGACCTGATTGGAGGTAAGCCTCGATTAGATAGGTATAAGCTATGTAGGAAATAGGGTCTAGCTCCATTGCTTTTTCCAGGATTTCGATGGCATCCTGGAATCTACCGCTGATCAGAAGAAAAAGCGCATAAGAATAGATAAAGGATACATCGTCTTTGGCCAGGTATTTTGCACGAGTGAAAGATGCCAAAGCTTGTACCAAGTCCCAATCTCGGAAGATATAAACCAATCCTTGGGCGCAATGCGCTCTCGCCAAACGGTCGTTGAGCACAAGTGCCTGTACCGAAGCTTTCCAAGCTGCCTGAAAGGCCTCTGAAGCCGGCATTTGATTAGTACCGCCGAGAAAAGAGTAGCAAAAGGACATGGTTGCCCAGGCCGTACTGAACCCCGGATCCAGTTGAATCGCCTGATCGAAGTAGGAAAGGGCCTCTCTGGTAGCAACAGGATTGTATTTACTCCAATAAAACAATCCTTTAAGGTACAACTGGTAAGCCTCCATATTGTCGGTAAGGTTGACTACCAGTGCTTCTTTTTTCACTTTTTGGAGCCCCAGTTTTTCCTGCAACGATGTGGTGATATTGCGGGCGATTTCATCCTGGACAGCGAAGATGTCATCCAGTCGGCGGTCGTAGGTTTCTGACCACAAGTGGTATCCATCGTTGGTATCAATCAACTGGATGGTGATGCGAACCTGTTCACCCGCTTTGCGAACGCTGCCCTCCAGGATGACCTCTACACCCAGCTCTTTCCCGATCTGGCGGACATCCAAATTGCGCTCTTTGTAGGCAAAAGAAGACGTGCGGGCTATCACGCGCAGGGTATCCAGCTTAGCCAGAGCGTTAAGTAGTTCTTCGGCCATGCCATCGCTGAAATATTCATTGTTTGGGTCGGGGCTCATGTTAACGAAGGGCAGGACAGCGATGCTGCGCTTTCTTTCCTCCCCTTTACCCCGAAGCTGCTCTGGGCGAGGTACTATCAGGCGGTCGCCCTTAAGGGCATAAATTTGAACCGGGCTATGGATGTTCTTCAACTGAAAGGTGCCCATTACCAATGCTTTGACACCAGGCTGGTTGTGCAAATCATTGTACACTTTTTCAGAAAAAAGCACGGCCCCCGGAACGGCAAAGCTCTCGATTCTGGAAGCTACATTGACCGGTTCGCCATATACATTATATCGATCGCGCACCACTTCTCCGGTTTGTATGCCTATACGAACGGGAATGACCGGTTCTTCGCGCATCTGAAACTGCATAATTGCAGCACACCGAACTGCGTCGTAGGTATTCGGAAAGAAGGCGAGTACTCCGTCGCCATAAAACTGAATGATTTCACCACCATGGTCAGGTATAGCCTGACGCACGATGCCTTCCATCCTCTGTCGGGTAGCAATTGCCTGTGCCTCATTCTCATCCATCAGCCGGGAATATCCGACCATGTCGGCGAAAAGTACCGTTGCCAAAAGTCGTTTCATTTCAGTGGACATGGATATTCCCGGTTGTTCAGTTAATAATCATTTTTGGCCAACTAAGCGATGGTTTACACAAATCTACAAAACCGTTGTTTGAAGATCCTGAACAACCGCTTTGGCGTATTTCGCAAAGATTATCAAAATGAACAACTTGGAAATGGTACGTAAGTAGGTTGCAGCGACTAAAAAGGGGATTGGGAAACGTACAATGCGCTAACCGGTAATCATTCAGGACTGATTTAAAAGAAATACAAATGAAGAAACTAATTTCCATTCTGCTGATTTTAATCGCAGTTGCAATGATTGTTATTTCAATTACTGCGAGCATACTGCCTCCAGGATTAACTGGAATAGGCTTTATCCTTATTGCCGTTTATTTTCTGACGGATAAATAGAAGTCGTTCAAAAGATACCAGTACGCGTCAACTGTCCCACTCGCTACACTTTACGGGATCGGCATATCCATCGGAACTTTCCGGTTGTTCTATGGAATACATGACTACTAAAAATTAACGGCCCGATCTATGCCTCTGCTTCACTCGTTGCTCACCCTCTTCGGTCTTTCCCTTTTTGGTTGCCAATCTGCTGTCCCGGATCAGTCGGCAGCCGATCGAATTTCCCTGCCTGCGGCTACTACGGAAGTCTCCCCTACCCCGTTTGCCCTGATCGAGTTATTCACATCCCAGGGCTGCTCGAGTTGCCCGCCGGCGGATGCCCTCCTAGCCGACTTGCTGGAGGAATACGCCGACCAGAACGTGATCGGACTTTCGTTTCACGTCGACTATTGGAATCGATTGGGATGGGCGGACCCCTACAGCCAGGCCGCCTTTAGCATGCGGCAGCGAAACTACGCGCGCCACCTCGACGGGCGGGTGTACACCCCGCAGATGGTCGTGAACGGGCAGGCCGGTTTCGTAGGCTCCCGACGGGCGGAGGCAATCGCCACGATCGAGCGGGCGCTCGAACGGACACCCACCACCAGCTTCGATCTGGAAGTGCAGATAAACCAGGAAGGCACGGCTGAAGTAAATTACCGGGCAACTGACCTCCCAGACGGAAGCCTGGTCCACCTGGCATTGGCCGAATCAATGCGCAGTAACAACGTGCCCAGGGGGGAAAACCGCGGCCGAACGCTGCAGCATATCAACGTAGTACACGATTTGCAGACGCTCAGCGGTAAATCTTCCGGAACCACAACGTTTGACCTGCGCACGCTGGAGAAAGACCAGGCTGGTCAGATCGTCATTTTTGCCCAAGATCCCAGCTCCTGGGCCATTACCGGGGCCAGGGTGTTAGAGGTTGTTTGGTAACTATCCTTTGGCCTGCCTGCGCCAAATATTCTCCTGTGCAGCGTTGCTCTTCGGGCGCGTAGCTTTGGCTATGCTTCCTCATCGCGTCTTGCTCAAAAGAATAGTTGTCAGCAATCGGCACAAAAACAGTTGCCAAGCAACCTCTTAGAGGTTCGCTAACTTCTCCTGGGTCGGCTTGAAATCCGGTTTGATCTGGAGTGCCCGCTGGTACTCTTGGCGGGCCTTATCTGCCATGCCCATCTTCAGGTAGGCATCTCCGAGGCTATCGTGCGCATTGCAGGAGTTAGGGTGCAATTGGGCGTTGAATTCCAGTACCTTTACCGCCTCTGTCAGATAGTTATTCTGCATCAGGTAATAGCCGAGTTTGTTGACGTCTCCCTCCCGAAACGTATAGGCCGAATTGTAATTATTGGAAAAGAACCAGGAAAGCGCGCTCTGCACTCCCTGTTGCTGTATGCGCCGCATGGTCTCGTCGATCCCATTGGGAACAGGCGGGCCAAAATCGAGCAGTTCTACCTCCAGCACAAACGAATTGCCCGGTAATTGGTCGACGTTCGGTCGGCCCGCCAGGTAGGATTTAGGAATGACGAAGCGGTGAACGGCACCGCGCTGCATGCCCGCAATGGCCGCAAACTGCTCGCGGATGAACCCCGACTGCCGATCGTCGAGCACCATGTAAATCGGCAAATTCAACTGCCGGGAAGATGAAATGACATTACCCCGCTCATCGAGCAAGGTGGTGTGGCATTTGACTTCCTGGCCGACCGAGGGCTGTGGGCCCTGACCTTGCCGAAGGACTTCTCTTCGAATATCGCTGGAGAGCGGTCCTATCTGGGCTACAAGCGGAAAGGTACCCATGCACAGCAGGAATACCCAGATTGGGAGAGTAGATAATTGCATATTGGATTGTTTTATATTACTTGGGACCATGTTGAAAGTAACGAAATACGCATAAGCCTTTTACGCCAATTTTCGTAAAGGCAGGCCCCTCCCTGGAAGTGGTAGTGTTGACTGATTTAGGGTATTTACCCATTCATCCCATTTTTTTGACCACTCATCCGCCCAACCTTAACTACCCCTGGGTTTTACCTGTATTTTGGGATAAACAGGACATCCGAACCTATGGACCGACTTCCTCTCTTTCTCTTTTTCGCGTTGATCTTCAACGGCCTACTTGCACAAGACTCTCCTATCCTGAATAGCTACATTCGGGCGGGGCTCGCTCAAAACCCCTTGTTAAAAGAGAAAGAATACGCGCTTCAACAGCTGGAACTCTCCGCCGACCGAGCAGACCGGCTCTACTATCCGAGTGTTTCGTTTGGCGTGAATTACACCCTGGCAGAGGGCGGGCGGACCATCGATATTCCGGTGGGCGATCTGGTGAATCCAGCGTATAGTGCGCTGAATGACCTCACCCAGACGATGAATTTTCCAATGCTGGAGAATACCAGTGAGCAGTTTTTTCCCGACAATTTTTACGACGCCCGCGTGCGCATTTCCCAACCGATCCTCAACCCCGAAATTGGGTACAACAAGCGCATTCAATCCACGCGCACCAAAGTCGGCGAGTTGGCCCTGCAGCAGGAAAAGCGGGAGCTGGTACGCCAGATAAAAGCGCGCTATTTTCAGGTGCTGCAAGCGCGGGAGGCCATTTCCATCTACGACAAGGCATTGGAACTCCTGCGAGAGAACCGCCGGGTCAATGAAAGTCTGGTTCGCAATGATAAGGCGATACCGGGCGTCCTCGTCCGAACCGACAGCGAAATCGCAGCCGTCCGCGCCCAACGGGCACAAGCGGAAGCGCAATTTCGAAACGCCCAGGCTGCTTTCAATCAGGCAATCGGAGCCGCTCTCGACGAGCCAGTTGCCATCGATAGCGCTCTAATAATGCCCGCCTTACCCGGCGGCAACATCCGGCGCGAAGAAATTCAACAACTCACGTTGGCTCAGGCGATCAATCAAGAAGTCGTTGGCCTGGAAGCCTCTTACCGCGTTCCGCGAGCAGGACTACAGCTGGACCTCGGCTCTCAGGCCTTCGATTTCGGATGGAACCCCTATGTATTGCTCGGCATTTCGGTAGAACTCCCGCTGTGGGAAGCAGGTCGAAATCGATTAAAGGTGGAAGAAGCCAAAGTGAATGGACTCGAAATCGCCGCCCGCAAGGAAAATGTCCGACAATTAATTGACCTGGACGTACAGGTGGCCCAGACTAACCTAGAAGCTCAACAAACCACCCTCGAACTTTTCGACGAGCAATTGGCCGGAGCCGACCGGTTTTACCGCGATACGGAACGCCGCTACCGCGAAGGGGTGTCCAATTACATCGAATTGCTCGATGCCCGCACCCAACTGACCACTCTCGAAATCCAACGCTCTATTGCTTATTACCAGGTACTCGGCCGATATGCGGATCTGGAGCGAGCGGTGGGGGGGTATGAATTGTAGAGAGTGTGGGTGTGAGGATATGCAAACGACACAATTGAAAAATAACAATTCGCTATTCGCGATTCACTATTCGCCATTAACATGAAACCAGTGTACCTTTTCATTGCGAGTATTCTTCTGGCAGCCTGCCAGCCGGAAGCTCCTGTTACCGAATCGGAGCAAGCAACTACGTCGGCCGCCATACCCGTTCGGGCAGCGGAAGTAAAAGCAGCACCGGCCGACTATACGATCCGCGCCGTTGGCTTGGTCGTGGCAGAAGAGGAAGCCCGGCCAGCTTTCAAAATCGGTGGAGTCATTGATCGCATCTTTGTGGAGGAGGGCGATCGGGTGCGGAGGGGGCAGGTACTCGCCCGGCTCAACCTTACCGAAATTAATGCACAGGTGGAGCAAACGAAAGTTGGTCTGGCCAAAGCGCAACGCGATCTCGAACGAGCGCGCAATCTATTTGCCGATTCGGTAGCAACGCTCGAGCAGGTGCAAGATGCGGAAACGGCCCTGGAGGTGGCAGAGGAAAACGTAGAGATGGCCTCCTTTAATCAGGACTTTGCGACCGTACGGGCGCCCTTTTCCGGCAAGGTTATCCGCAAGCTCATGAACGAGGGGGAGGTGACGGGCCCCGGCTCGCCCGTACTGGCGCTTTTGAATACCGATAAGAGTAACTATGTAGTGCAGGCCGGATTGAGCGACCGCGACTGGGCCAGCCTGCAAGTAGGGGATCCCGTCACCATCCGATTGGACGCCTACCCCGAACAAACCTTCCGGGGTAGTGTGAGCCAGTTGGCCGATGTAGGCAACCCCCAATCGGGCACCTTTGATGTAGAGTGTCGCTTTGAAGAGCCGCCGCCCCGGCTCGCGGTTGGACTGGTGGCCAATCTCGTACTGCATCCGGCAACCGATTCACTGCTGAGCATTCCGATCGACGCGCTTATCGAGAGCTCGTCAGATTCGGCTCATGTGTTTGTCTTACAACAGGATGGCTCCGTATATCGCCAGACGGTTTTGGTGGGCCGGCTCCATACCGACCGCATCGCTATTCATGCAGGGCTCCGGGCCGGAGACACCGTCATCACGACCGGTGCCCCCTATCTGAAATCCGGAAACCGCGTTCGCATCATTCAGTAAGCCTGTTCCACTATGAAAATTTCGGAATTCGCCGTCAAGAACTACCAGTTTACCATCATCATTTTTACCATGCTGTTGGTGCTGGGACTCACTTCGCTCCTCACGATGCCCAGGGGGGAAGATCCGCCCTTTAACGCCCCTATTTACACGGTACTGGCGATTTATCCGGGCGCAAACCCCATCGATATGGAGGAACTGGTGGCCGACCCCATCGAAGATGCTTTGTACGAACTGGACGACATCAAGGAAATCTTCACCACCTGCGACGACGGCCTGATGATCATGCAGGTTGAGTTTACGTTCGGTGTCGATCCGGAGAACAAGAACAACGACGTGGTGCGGGAAGTAAACAAGCTCCGCCCCGACCTGCCCGAGGACCTTCAGACGCTGGAGGTGCAGCGAGCGGCCTCCTCGGATGTGGCCATCCAGCAAATTGCCATCAGCTCTCCTACCGCGAGCTACCCCGAATTGGAAGCAACGGCCGAAGAACTCAAACGACGCCTCGAAAAGGTAAAGCTGCTGAAGCGGGTTGAAACGCTGGTGTATCCGGAGCAGGAAGTGGAAGTCAGTATCAACCTCGAAAAGATGGCTACCAACCGGCTCGGGTTGAATCAGGTGCTCGGCGCTATTCAGTCGAATAATGTGAATATTCCCGGCGGGAATATCGACCTCAGCACGCGGCGGTACAACATTGAAACCACCAGTACCCTGGAAACCGTGGAAGACTTGCGCAACGTAGTGGTGCAAGCCGAAGCAGGCGGCCGGGTGGTGCGTCTGCGCGACGTGGCCACGGTTCGGATGGGGTTGGAAGAAATCACCAACCACGCTCGCTACAACGGCACCCGGGCAGTTTGGGTAACCGTCATGCTGAAAGATTTGAAGAATATCGTAGCGGCCGATGAAGAAGTCAAACCCATTATCGCCGAATTCGAAAAAACCCTGCCGGATCACATCCAACTGGACGTGGGCTTCGACCAGGCCCAGTACGTGCAGCGACGGCTCGGCGGCCTGGGGCGCGACTTTCTCATCGCGGTGAGCCTCGTGTTGCTCACCTTGATTCCGCTTGGTTGGCGGTCGTCTTTGGTGGTGATGATCTCCATTCCACTGTCGCTGGCCATTGGCCTGGCGTTACTGGACTTATTCAACTATTCGCTGAATCAGTTGAGCATCGTGGGGCTGGTAGTTTCGCTCGGCTTGCTGGTAGACGACAGCATCGTGGTGGTTGAAAATATCGAACGCTTCATCCGCCAGGGATACAACCGGAAAAAAGCAGCCGTAGTGGCCACCAAACAAATCGGCATTGCGGTAGTGGGGTGTACAGCCACGCTCCTGCTGGCGTTCCTGCCGCTGGCCTTTTTACCGGAGGGCTCGGGCGACTTCATTCGCAGCCTCCCCATGGCCGTAATTTTTACGGTTATTGCGTCTTTCTTCGTGGCAATTACCATCATCCCCTTCCTGTCGAGTCTGCTGCTGGCCGAGCACGAGCGGCCTGAGGGCAACTGGGCAATGCGCGCCTTTCAGCAATACATCAACGAGCCGTACAAGCGCTTGCTGGAGCGGGCTTTCCGCTTCCCTGCGCTCACCTTGCTCATTGTGGCCGGTATTTTCGGAGCCAGCTTGCTGTTGGTACCGCTGATTGGATTCAGCGTGTTTCCGATGTCCGAAAAAACGATGTTTCTAATCAATGTAGAGGCACCCCTCGGTACCAATCTCGACGAAACCGACCGAATTGTCCGGCAGGTAGAAGACATGGTAGGCGAATACGAAGAAGTGGTGAGCATCAGTACCAATGTCGGGCGGGGCAATCCGCGGGTGTATTACAATGAATTCCCCCGCCAGGTCGCCAGTAATTACGGCCAGCTCTTTGTTCAGACCGATCCGGGCATGCACGTTCCGGAAATTACCGCCCTCACGGATGCCCTGCGGTACCGGCTCGACTCGCTGGCCGGTGCCGATATTCAGGTAACCCGCTTTCAGCAAGGCCCTCCGGTAGAGGCCCCCATCGACATTCGAATTGTAGGCAATAATCTGGATTCGCTGCGCGCTTTTGCGGCCCAGTTAGAAGAAATCATGGAAGACACGGAAGGCACGATCTATGTAGACAATGATCTGGCTATTCGCAAAACAAATATTCAGGTCGTTATCGATCGGCAAAAGGCGGGCTTATACGGCATTTCGGTTGCCGAGATTGCCCGCACGATCCGGTTGGGGATCGCGGGGCTCGACGTCAGCGATTTCCGCACGGATGACGGAGAAGAATACGCCATCAACGTGTCGGTGGAAAAAGAGGAGGATGAAGTAGATGAAGTCTTTTCCCGCATCTATCTGACCTCGATGAGCGGAGCGCTGATCCCGCTGGCTCAGGTGGCTACCCTCGAGCTGACCACCTCGCCTTCCGTGCTGCGCCATTTCAACAAAGAGCGCTTTGCCAACGTCAGCTGCTTCGTCGAGACTGGCTATAACGTGGAGCGCCTGACCGATGAAATCCTCGAGCGGATCGAAACGATCAACTTACCACCTGCCTATACCATTATCCCCGGTGGAGAGCGAGAGACCGGCCAGGAATCTTTTGGTGGAATGGGCAGTATTATCATCATTGCCACCTTTGGATTGCTCGGCATTTTGGTACTCGAATTCCGCACCTTTAAAAGTACGCTGATCGTACTATCCGTGATTCCATTGGGAATTATCGGGGCATTAGTTGCCCTCTACCTCATCGGCGAAACTCTTTCCTTCACTTCCACGGTGGGCATGATCGCTCTGGTGGGCATTGAAATTAAGAACTCTATCCTGCTCGTGGATTATACCAACCAGCTCCGCGAGCAGGGCATGTCGCTCGATGAGGCTGTGCGCGTGGGCGCGGAGACGCGCTTTTTACCCATCCTCTTAACGACGGTTACTGCCATCGGCGGTCTTATCCCACTGATTTTGGAGCGTTCGCCCCTCATCAGCCCCCTGGCGTGGGTAATCGTAGGTGGCCTCATCAGCTCCCTGCTGTTCAGCCGGATCGTCACTCCGTTGCTGTACCGGTTGTTGCCGCCCCGGGTGCGGGTGAAGGAGGAGTTGGTTTAGATTTAAGGTCTCAGAGAATAGAATATAGATTTTAGCATGTCAAGCCTAAGAGCTAAAGGCACTGACAAAGGGGCCGCTTTTTCGACCCTGAGATATCTGGTCCGTACATCTATAATCTAAGTTCTAACACCTACTTCTTCCACCGCTCATACAACCGCTCCTGCGGCGGCCGATCGGCGGGCAGCTCGCGGAGTGGTTCGCAGGGTTGGAGGTGAGCGCGTAGGTCGTCGGGGAGTTGTTGATAAAGTTGGGTGCCTTTGGTTTTCCAGGCGATCATTTCATCGCTTACCGGGCGAATCACTTTGCCGGGATTGCCGACTACCAGGCTTCGGGGAGGGATGGCAGTCCCGGCTTTGATGAAGGTCAGCGCGCCGATGATGGATTCTGCGCCGACGACGACCTCATCCATCACGACGCTGTTCATCCCCACCAGGCAATTGCGGCCGATGCGGGCCCCGTGGATGACTGCGCCATGACCAATGTGGGCCCCTTCCTCCAGCCGGACCTCGATGCCGGGAAACATGTGGACCGTACAATTTTCCTGCACATTGCAGCCGTCTTCAACGACGATCCCCCCCCAATCGCCGCGTAAGGCGGCTCCCGGGCCGATATACACGTGCGCGCCAATAATGACGTTGCCCGTTACCACTGCCTGCGGATGCACGTATGCGCTGGCATCTACCACCGGTTGAAACCCTTTGAATGAATAGAACATAAATCAGACCCTTCAAGAATGTTAAAATTCGGTATATAAGCTGAATTGTAGTTACCTTTTGGTAATCATTAAACACATTAGAGTACGCACTGCGAGGTACTGCCTTTCTTTGGCAGTATTTTTGAGGCCCTACTACTGGAAGGCCAAACTTCAAACGGAACCAACCATCCTTTGTCCAATTGTATTGGTTGGTAAAACACAACATTCGTTCGCTGAAATTAACTCGATCAAAGTACTCACTCGGAGTGAGCGGGCATTTTTTGGCCCCTGATTGCTCCACAACAACACAATTGTGCCCCAATTTGGATGGACAGTGACTGGAAATCGCGGCAAGGTGTATCGCCTCGGGCTCTTCCACGGAGAGCGCACTGGGCACGTGCTTATGCATTGTAACTCCCGGATCGTGCTCATTGATTTCAATATTACCTCCTCCAAAATGTATTCCTTCTTTTTGGATGATGAGCTTTGCGAGGTCCACATCGAACGACTTACGGGCACCAACTATCAGTATAGCTGTACGCTGAACCGCGAAGCAGCCACGCCATTAAATGAGATGCGGAAGGCTTCCGAAAAAAAGCACTGGCGCCAGGCCCTGTGGCTGGGAGGCGGGCTCATTGGCTTCGCCTCGATTTTAGCTGTCATTCTCACGATCAGTATGCGCCCTGCTACTCCGACGATGTTGCGCGACCTGGAAGCCCGTGGCGGGGTAAGAACCACCGCTCGCCTGGCGGACGATAAAGACAAGGACGGCCTGATGTATTCCTTCCGCGCCGGTAGTGACGTCTACTACGGTGCCGTTGCGGCAGCCGATAGCCTGACCACCTTCGGCCTCCCACTCCGAGCCGGCGATGAGTTTGAGTTGCGCTATGCCTACGAGCAACCGCGCTTATCGTATCTCGATCTTTCTCGCCCTACCGATCAGCAAATAGAGCGGTACGTGCGTCGGCTGGCTGCCTTTCAGGCTCGGTTGCACCCGGAACTGAAACCCGACCAAGCCCTCTGCCAGGTCGAAGCCGCCTACCAGTTGCACGGCCTCGACGGCTTGAGTCGCATTTACTACCAGAATCAACGCCCCATCACCTATCCGGGGCAAAGCGATTACCTAAAGATGGTGGAGAGCCTTCCCTTCCGGCGCCTTTGCGCTTTGCCGATTACCAGATAATTATTCTCTACCTTCGCGTTGGAGGAGAGCATACAATCCGCTAGCCCAAAAATTGAACGCACACACATGGCAGCAAAGTCGCTTGTATTTGCCACAAATAATCCCAACAAGGTTCGCGAAATCAAGGAAATGGTCGAAGATCGGTACCAACTGCTTGGTTTACAAGATATTGGTTGCACCGAAGAATTGCCGGAAACCCAAACTACCATTGAGGGAAACGCCAAGCAAAAGGCCCGCTACGTAGTAGAACACTACCAGATCGATTGCTTTGCCGAAGATACCGGCCTGGAAGTGGACGCCCTGCACGGCGAGCCCGGAGTCTACACCGCCCTCTATGCAGGCGAAGCCCGCGACCCACAAGCCAATATGGCTAAAGTGCTGGGAAAAATGCTCCAGCAGGAGCAACGCGGGGCGCAGTTTCGGACTGTCATCGCCCTGTTTTTAGAGGGCGAGCTTTATACCTTTGAAGGGTTGGTGCGCGGACAGATCACCCGGGAAATGCGAGGGGAAGACGGATTCGGTTACGATCCCATCTTTGTGCCCGACGGGTACAACCGCACGTTCGCAGAAATGACCAGCGCCGAAAAGGCCACCATCAGCCACCGTGGGATCGCCACGGCCAAGCTACTGGAATTTCTGGATAGCCGACAGGAGCACACTTAGCCATTCATCGATATGAATCGCCTGTATCTCATCCTATTTATCGTCCTGCTTGCGCTGTACGGCTTGATCGAATATTTCATGGAGCGGCAGCGCAGCCCGGAATTACAGGTCCGCTTATTAAAGATCGATACCGCCGATCTCAGCACCGTTCGGTTGTTCGCTCCGGGCGAAACAAACTTCCTTCTACTCACCAACACGGAGAAGGGGTGGATGGCCTCGTTCCAGAAAACTAACCTTCGGGCCCGCTCCCGCCAAGTGGATCGATTACTGAACGCCTTCGACAGCCTGGAAACCAGAAGCATCGCCGGTTCGGGCTCCCGGGCCAAGCGCCGCTTAGGTTGGGACTCCGACGAGGAATTTCTCGTCGAATTGCGGCATCGGAATGGCGATACGGAGATCTTCCGCCTGTTTCAGCCGCCGGCAGATTCTATACCGGACACCGTGTCGGCTTACATCCAACTTCAGGGGCAGAGTGAGATTTACAGCCTCCAAGACTTTTATCCCCGACAGCTTCCCATCCGGTTGGACGATTTTCGCCAACGCGCCTTCCTCCGGCTAGCGCCGGAATTCAACCTGGTCGAACTTTCCGATGAACGCCGGGATACGCTGTTTCGCTACGAATGGACCGATGTTGGATGGCTGTACGATAGCACCCTGGTACTTCCGGTCGATAGTACGCGCTTTGCGGCCTACCTAGGGCAGATTGCCACCTTGGACGGCCGCCGCTTCGTGGATAATGTCAACGAGGTAGATATGCGCAAGCGGCCCAGTCGGCGCCTCTTGTTGCGGGGTCGTGGGCGGGATTCCGTCCGAATCGAATTGTTTCGCGATACCCTGCTGCCACAGACCCTGTTGCTCCACTCCAGCCAATTTCCAAACACCTGGGTAGCTTCCGACTCCAGCGGTCTTTACAAAACCATTTTTGGGTTTCCGGACAGCCTGGAGCAGCTAACCAGACCGGTGCTCGGACCTCCTCTGCCCGAAGAATTTTCAGATAGCCTCGGTACCGGGTAGGGCCAGTCGCCGACCGGCAAGCGCATCGGCATACGCGTGGCTTTTTTCCGAGCTATCGAGTCCATTTCCCACTAGAAAAGGCATCAACAGACGGCTTACCTGAGCGGCCTCCGTGAGGAAGCCATCGTGGCCGAAATCGCTATGGATGACCCGCAAGTTTGCTTTTGGTACATGCCGGACGATGAAGGCCTGGTCTTCGAGCGGAAAGAGAATGTCGGTATCGATCCCAATGACCAGCGTTTGAGCGGTAATGCGCTGAAGGGCCCCTTCCAGGCTTTTTCGATGGCGGCCCAGATTGTGGGTATCCATACTTCGGCTCAGCGACCAGTAGGCCAGGGGCGAAAAGCGGTTCCACAATTTCAGGCCCTGGTACTGCTGGTAGCTGCTGGCCCGGAACGCCTCCACCTTGTCCAGATCACCATCCGTCTGGGTGGCGGCATAGGTTCGGAAATGCCGGTAACTCAACATGGCGATGGCACGTGCCGCCATCAATCCCGCCTTTCCAGCATCGAGGCCTTCCGAATCGAGTGAATGATCGGCAACCAGGGCCATGCGTTGGGCTTCGTTGAAGGCAATGCCCCATGCGCTGTGGCGGGCATTGGTGGCCAGGGCACAGAGCAACCGGATGCGCGCCGGCTCCATGATTGCCCATTCGAGTGCTTGCTGGCCACCCATGCTCCCGCCGATGAGCAGGCGAATATTGGTAATGCCCAGGTGCTTTGCCAATAACTGGTGCACACGCACGATATCGCGAATCGTAATCAGGGGAAACGACCGACCGTAGAGCTTACCGGTAGCCGGATCAGAATCACCCGGGCCAGTCGTCCCGTAGCAGGAGCCGAGCATATTGGCGCAAACAATGAAGTATCGCTCCGGATCGAGCGCCTGCCCCGGTCCGTACAAATCGGCCCACCAATCCTCGATTTCGCTATTGGCTGTCAAGGCATGACAAACCCACACCACATTATCCCGTTTTGCATTTAGTTTCCCATAAGTGGAATACGCGATGGTCAGCCGAGGAAGTACGGCACCCGATTCCAACTGGAAGGGATGATGGATGTGGAGGTACTGAATCATGTTTGAACTACTTTTACTGCAATACCGGAACCCGGCCGCGAACGGCTGCAAAGGCCTGTTCCATATCGGCCTTGATGTCGTCGATGTGCTCGATACCTACACTGACGCGCAGTTGATTGGGCAATACTCCGGCCGCTGCCTGCTCCGCTTCGGTGAGCTGCTGGTGGGTAGTGGCGGAGGGCTGAATGATCAGTGTTTTCGCATCGCCTACATTCGCCAAATGGCTGATGAGTTTCAGGTTGTCGACAAAAGCGGTAGCGGATTCCCGATCGCCCTTGATATTGAAGCCTAGTACCCCACCGAAACCGTGCTTCAGGTATTTTTTGGCCCGATCGTGGCTGGGATGCGATTCGAGTCCGGGATAATTGACAGATTCTACCATGTCGTGCTGTTCGAGCCACCTGGCTAGCTCCAGGGCGTTGTCGACGGTGCGCTGCACCCGCAGGCTCAGGGTTTCCAGTCCCTGCAGCAGGAGAAAGGAATTGAACGGGCTGATGGCCGGACCAAAATCGCGCAGGCCTTCTACGCGGGCGCGAATGATGTAGGCGATATTGCCAAAGTCGCTTCCTTCCTTAAAAATTTCTCCGAAAACCATCCCGTGATACCCCTCGGAAGGCTCCGAGAATTGGGGGAATTTGCCGTTGTTCCAGTTGAAATTGCCGGCATCGACGATGACGCCCCCGATGCTGGTACCGTGCCCTCCGATCCACTTGGTGGCCGACTGGACGACTACGTTTGCGCCATGTTCTATCGGGCGGCACAGGTAGCCGGCTGCACCGAAGGTATTATCGACGACCAGCGGTAAGCCGTGCTCCCTGGCAACTGCCGCGATGCCGTCAAAATCCGGCACGTTGTAGCTTGGATTACCAATCGTTTCTACATAGAGCGCCTTGGTATTTTCATCAATCAGCTTGGCGTACGATTCGGGGCGCTCATCTTCCGTAAACCGCACTTCGACATTCAGGCGCTTAAATGCCACCTTGAACTGATTGTAGGAGCCTCCGTACAGGTTGGAAGACGCGATGAAATTATCGCCGGCCTGCAAGATATTGTTGAGCGCAACGAATTGAGCCGCCTGCCCCGAACTGACGGCCAGGGCTGCCACGCCCCCTTCCAGGGCCGCTACCCGCCGCTCAAAGGCGTCGTTGGTAGGATTCATGATGCGGGTATAGACGTTGCCGAATTCTTCCAGTGCAAATAGGCGGGCACCGTGTTCGCTGTCTTTGAAGGTAAAACTCGTCGTTTGGTAAATTGGGATGGCGCGGGCACGGGTCGTACCTTCCACCTCCTCCTGTCCGGCGTGTAATTGTAGGGTTTCGAAACGATAATTTGACATAGTCGATATTTAGATTTGGTATGAAAGAATACGCCTCCACCAGGGTGCATACACACTCCAGCGGTGCTGAGCGCACGTAATTGGCAATTAACTTCTCCGACAACAACCGAATGGGTAGCTGGCAGAGGGCCGACTAGCGAAAGAGTAAGTAGGAAACAGCGAGCGGATCATTGGTCCGTTGAGTTTATATTTCCACTCTCAACATAGAGCGTGGCAGGATGTGGCACCATTTGCCGTGCGGCCGGTTGCCAGGGTTTCACAGAGCCTGGTCTCTCCACCCTTCGGTATAAAATGGGTTCACTAAAAAATGAACGGGATTCTTTATTCGACCCAAATGTAGGGTCCTTCTTCCTAAATGTCAAATGAACACTCGTTGATGCAATCATGTGTGGGAAGGGCCCCCAATCAACTTTCCCCCCAATTAGTCGTTCTGAAAATCATCAAAGTTGCAACATGAATATCACCATTAAGCGCATCGACGATGCCTACCTCATGGAATCCATTAGCCCGGAGGGCCAGACGGTACGATCCGATGCGACCCTCGATATTGGCGGTCGCGGTCAGGGAATGCGCCCTACCCAAATGCTGCTGGCTTCACTGGGCTCCTGCAGCTCAATCGACGTCATTGAGCTATTGCGCAAACAACGCCAACCATTACGACACATCGAGCTCGACGTTAGTGGCCAGCGTACCGACGACATCCCCCGGGTATTTACTGATATCCACGTCCACTACCGCCTCTACGGCGAGCTGGAGCCCGGTAAAGTGGAACGCGCCTGCCGCATTTCCATGGAAAAACTATGCAGCATCACCAAAATGCTGGAAAAGGCAGCAACCATCACCTGGAGCTACGCCATCGACGACGGCGAGCGGGTAGATGGAGGAAAAAGTGTAGGCTCATGACCGACTTTGCCACTCAGGCTATCCGGGGGCAAATGGAAACAACGCCTTACCGCGAGCATAGTACGCCGCTGTTTCTCACCTCGAGTTTTACATTTCCGGATGCCGAGCGGATGCAGGAGGCCTTTGCCGGAGAAACGGATGCCCTCATTTATTCGCGCTACAACAATCCAAACACGGACGAATTGATCCGGAAAATGTGTGCGCTGGAAGGAACCGAAGCCGGCTTTGCCACCGCCTCAGGCATGTCGGCCGTGTTTGCCTCCCTTATGGCCTTTCTGCGGGCGGGCGATCACGTATTGGCCACCAGATCGGTTTTTGGAAGCACTCACCAACTGCTCACGCAATTACTCCCCCGCTACGGGATCACGCATACCTACATCGATCCGATCGATCAGACTAATTGGGAGGTAGCCGTGCAGCCCAACACCCAGCTACTGTTGATCGAAACGCCTTCCAATCCGGGATTGCAGGTGGTGGATCTGGAAGCGGCCGGCCGCTTTGCCCGGACGCACGAGTTGCTGTTTGTGGCAGACAACTGTTTTGCCACCCCGTATCTCCAACGACCGGCCGACTTCGGTGCCGATATCGTCCTGCACAGTGCCACCAAGTGGCTCGACGGTCAGGGACGCGTGCTCGGGGGGCTGGTGCTCGGTTCCACCGACCGGATGGAGGAGGTAACCTTTTTCTGTCGCCATACCGGCCCGGCGCTCTCCCCATTCCATGCCTGGATGCTGAGCAAAAGCCTCGAGACGCTCGCCGTACGAATGGATGCACATTGCCGCAGTGCGCTGGCACTGGCACACTGGCTGGAGGGGCAGGCCGGCGTGGCGTCCGTCCTTTATCCATTTCTCGAGAGCCATCCTCAACACGCCATTGCCAAACAGCAAATGCGCCTGGGGGGCGGGATCGTCTCCTTCGAGTTGAAAGGAGGTAAAACCGCAGCGCTGCAACTGATCAACCAGGCCCAACTGTGTACCCGCTCTTCCAACCTCGGCGATACCCGATCCATTCTTACCCACCCGGCAACTACTACCCACAGCAAGCTGAGTGCAGCCGAACGCGCTTCCGTCGGTATTACCGACAGCCTCGTGCGCATCAGCGTAGGGCTGGAAGCACTCGCCGATATCCAGGCAGATTTGGTAAATGGATTACAGTAAATTTGTTTCCCCGGCCGGGCAACATCTCCGGTATTTTTGTAGTTTTATTAGCGTCTCCATCAAACTACTATTGCCATACCTTTCCACATCCGGTACTTCTTTTGGCCTACGCGTCGAAAGGGCAACTATCATTCAAGTAAACGACCCAATATGATTTAAATCGACACCACAATCCTTTGCTACTTATGTCTTACTACAAACACTTCTTACTAGTAACCCTTGCTATTCTGACAATTACGGCCGCCGAGGCGCAGACGTTCGTCAGCGGAATTTTTCAGCAGACCGATGCGCGGCTGGAATACATTGAAGGCGTCAGTTGGGAAGATTTCCTGACGCAAAACAGCGACTACAACAGTAAAGGCTACCGCCTGATCGATATCGAGACGTCCGGCATCAGTAGAGACCGAATTTACTGGGGTATTTATGCGGAGAGCGGCGTAAGCGACAGTATCATCACCACTATGGGCTGGACCAACCTGGTGAAGACCAAGCGCGAAATGGCTAAAAAGGGATTCGTCCTGAGTGACATTACCGGATTTGCCGTCAATGAAAACGATTTTCAATACATCGGTGTATGGCGCAAGGGAGATACGCCTCACAAAATCTGGAAATTGGAAAGCGGCTCCACCCTCGAACTCCGCACCAATGAGATGGCACTTCAGAATTATTACCTCACCGGTGTGAAAGCTATCAATACTCCCGCCGGTTCTGTGCAGTACCTGGCCATTTATCACTTCAACCCCGCTCCCAGACGGAACTACGTTTATTTCACCAACGACCCAAGAGAATTCAATACCGATTGGCTCCAACGCATGAAGAGCAATATTCGCCTGATCGACTACGACCGCTTTCAGGAAAACGGCGAAACCGTTTATCTGGGCGTTTATCAGGCCGGCGAATACCAGCACCTCCTCCTGCGTGATATGGAAAAGCTCACTTTCGAAGATAAGTGGGACCGCCTCGAACAACAGGAGGATTTACAGCTCGTAAATCTCTGGATTCAATAACTACTCGAGTAGCCCTTATCCAACGAACCCCTGCCGGTCATGAAGCCACCGGTAGGGGTTCGTTCTTTTAACAGTTTTGACCTGATTAAACTCCTATCTTTGCCTCGCCCAGTTGATCCCAAATACGAGCTCCGGCCCTTCTGCCTGGGGCACATTTCTCAGATTAATGTCTCGAGTAGCGTTTACTTGCCTGTTGTTGTGTGTAGTTAGTTCCTTCTCTCTTCTCGCCCAAGCTCCGACCGACACCGTCCGGCTGCGCATTACTACGGTGAATTTCTTCAGCGATGATACTTCGGCGGTACGCATTGCTGTAGTGGCCGATTCCATCCGGGATATTGGAGCCCTTCAAATGTCCCTTCGCTGGGACACGGCTCAATTATCCTTCGAGGCGCTCGATTTATCTATCAATCCCCTCGATTTGGACGCATCGGATTACAACCTCCGGCTACCGGGCGAAATCGGGATTGTAAAACTGGCAGACGGCCCCGGGCAAACGTCCTTTCCGGTTGCAAGCGGCGATACCTTGCTCCAGGTGGTATTTCGACCACTGATCGACCAGGGCAGTGCGGCCATTGACTTCGATGGCTTCGTTCAAGCCGAATTCGTATCCACCGATTTTAACATTGCGCCACTGGCACTCACCACCGGAGGCGTGGCCTTTTTTGACCGTCTCTATCCCGGCGATACCAATGCCGATCGAGTAGTAGCCGTATCCGACTTGCTGAATGTCGGTTTGGCCTACGGCAGCGCCGGCCCGGCCCGGCCCGATGCCGCCACCGAATGGGCGGCTCAGCGAGCATTCCGCTGGCCGGACAGCCTGCCGAATAGTCGCCTCAATTTCTACCACATCGATGCCGACGGAAACGGCCGCATTGACAGCCTGGATGTATCGGTTATTCAGCAAAATCTATCGAACCGCGTGACGCCCTTCCGCTCTCCTCCCGGTTCGGAGCGGCATCTTTCCAACGCAACCATGGCCTTCGAAACAGTAGAAGTTCGAGCGGGCGAAGAGACCCTAATTCCCTTAAACATCGGCTCCGCCGAAGCATCCGTAGACGAACTCTACGGCATTGCCTTTCGCATTTCCTTCGACCCTCAGCGGATCAACCCTGCCAGCCTCATCTTTGATTACAGTGATAGCTGGCTGGCCCGGGAAGGTGCCGTCCTGATCGGCATCCAGGAACTCGATGCAGAAGGCGGGTGGCTTGACGTAGCCCTAAGCCGCACCAACGGCCAATCAATCAGTGGGTTCGGCACGCTGGGCTATCTCCGCCTCGAAGCTCTTGATTTCGCTAATCCGGACAGCAATCGCCTCCGACTGGAGATTGTGGAAGGTCGCCGGGTCAGCGCCGGAGAGGTGTATGACTCTATCGAGCAAAGCGTTCAGGAATTGCCCGTCATCAATGCTACTACAACGACGAGAGAACCCGTTTGGGCCAGCGCTGTTGCACTTTACCCCAACCCCACTACTGATGGGAAGCTATATCTCGAAACTCCTTTCAACAAGTCGGCAACGGTGAAGCTTCTTTCTTCGGAAGGCCGCCTGATACGCACCCTCCGCCCGACGAATCAGCAGATCGACCTTAAAGGTTTGCCGGGCGGCACCTACTATCTGGCAATTCATTTCCGCGGTGAGACCCTCCTGCGCCCCATTGTATTTCAGCCATAAAAAACTGGACGCGCTTGTAATTTGCCCGAAAAAAATGCAACTAAAAGAACATGAACGGGCATGAGCGCTTTCAACGATTGATCCAACAACACCTGGGTATCGTCCGCAAGGTCGTGGCCATGTACGTTCATACCCCATCGGAATGGGAAGATCTACAGCAAGAGATTTTGTATCAGGCCTGGCGTTCCTTTCCGGCTTTCGAAGGGCGCTCGAAGTTTTCAACCTGGCTCTATCGCGTCAGCCTGAATACAGTACTGACCTACCGACGAAAGCGCCAACCGCCAACCGAATCCGTCGCCGAGTTGCCCGATTACGCCGGTGAAACATCCTTCAACGAACAAAGTGAACTGCTGTATCAGGCCGTACGCAATTTGCCGGAAGCCGAGCGGGCCATCATCCTCTTACATCTCGAAGGGTATGACAACGGCGAAATCGCCGAGATGGTAGGGATTTCCAAAAACTACGTGGCCGTAAAGCTGCACCGCATCAAACGGCAACTCATCGTTCAATTAAAGCCAATTGCACATGGATCTTCATAAAATATGGGCAGACTGGCAAGATACACAGGCCCCTTCCGACATTCCAATAGTGAATTATCAACGGGGAGCCGCGCATTCACCCATCGCCGCAATACGCCGGGGGCTGTTGTTCAATTCGATAATCACCGCCTTTTTCTTAGTGGCTGCCATTGGTCTAATCATCCTGTACGAGCACCCCTACGTGCGGGCGTGCCTGATCGTACTTGGCCTGGGCTACCTTTCGGCATTACTCTACACGCTCCATTTGTATCGCCACCTGCCCGGGCAGCTCCCACTCGACGGCCAGCTCTTGCCCACGCTTCGACAATACCACCGCATCGTATCCCGCTGGCTGCGCATCAACGAACGGGTCGCGCTTTGGTTCTACCCGGTCTCCGTGGTTGCCGGTTTTCTTATTGGATTGAGCATTGTCCGCCCTGTAGAAGCGGCCCTCCAGGATCGCATCGTCGTCTTTGCACTCATCGCCAGTCTGATTATCTTAGTCCCCGTTAGTCATTGGATAAGCCGATGGATGAGCCGGCTGGCCTTCGGGCAATACCTAGGGCAATTGGAAGATCATATTGCCGTGCTGGAAGAAGTCGGTTAAAGCATCATGGCACGTCGAAGACGGCCACCGCATCAGAAAATCACACCATCGGAACATTAGAACATCAGAACATCACACGATGCATCGCCTACTACTTACCTTTCTGTTTGCTTTCACAACCCTGGCAACTACCTTCGGCCAGCTTTACGAGGATTTTCAGGCCAAGACCTCGGAGGCCGACGGGCGCACCCTCCTATATCGCCTACTGGAGCCCTTAGAGCCGATAGAGGGTACACGCTATCCGATCATCATCTTTCTGCACGGTGCCGGCGAGCGGGGCGATAATAACCGCGCCCAATTAGTGCACGTGTTAGATAATTTTGTGGTTACGAAACACCGCTCCGAACACCCCTGCTACGTGGTTGCGCCTCAATGTCCATCGGAATGGGCCTGGACAATGAGTTTCCGAGGCGACAACGGGATGATTTGGGCAGATACGGCTTCCTATCTCGAAAATATGATCATGGACGTCGTAGACGAGCTCATCGAGGAGGGGCAAGGCGACCCCGACCGCGTCTACCTCATGGGCCTTTCGATGGGTGGCATCGGTACATGGGATATGATGGTTCACTTTCCCGACCGATTTGCCGCCGGGATTCCAATTTGCGGCATCGGAAATCCAGCTGCCGCTGATACATTAAAAGATATTCCCATTTGGGCCTTTCACGGGCGAGACGACAGTGTAGTGCCCATCTCCGGCTCCCGGGAGGTAGTGAACGCCATTCAAGCTGCCGGCGGGCGAGCCATCCTGACCGCCTTCGACCGCGTCGGACACAACAGTTGGGACTATGTATTCGAAGAGCAGCCGTTTGTCTACGATTGGCTGTTTGCGCAGCGGCGCGATTAATCCAGCGCCTTTTCCGACTTTTTGGAAAATTCCTTGAATTTGGGCTTGACAAGTAAGCTAGAGTAAGTTATCTTGTATTAAATCCATTCTCATTAGCGCCTACCTTCGAGGCAGGCCGCTCCTTAATGCGCCCAATTTTTTCGGACGTCCACATTGCTGGTAGCCGCGTGCAGGGTGCACGCTTGGGCTGCCTGCGGCCCTTGAGGTGAGCAGGTTTGGTGGGTGGGTCATTTTTTATATTCCCACCCACATGGTCTGCGGCGGGCCGAGGTCGCCAACCGGCCCAGGGCCCGGAGGCAACCACTATATCTCCGACTGACTGTACAGAACCTACCTGTCTGTATATCTTATATGCACAAATTCGTACATTAACGCCATACTACGAGCCATTTACGCATGTCAAACGAAGTGCAAACCCGTAGCGGGCTAGACGAAATCGACTGGGAGTACCTACTGGAATCAATCGCAGAAGAAAAGTGCATTCTCTGTATCGGTCCGGAGGTCTATGCCCGACCGGAGGTTGGGCGGCTGGAACGCCAGCTGGCAAGCTATCTACGCGAGCGGGCCGAAAAAATCAAAATTCGCGTTTACGACGACGGGTGGTTTCACTACCTCCCCGGAGCCACTAAAATCGAAGCCCTCATCAGCATCAAAAATTTCTACAAACAGGAATTTCCCGAGGCCAAAGCGATCCTTCAAAAAATAGCACGCATTCCCTTTCACCTCCTACTCAACTTCACGCCCGATTATCAGTTGCGCGAAGCCTTCGAGGCGCAGGGATTTCCTCATGATTTTTGCGCCTACCTCAAGGATAAACCCTTCGATAAAACAGCGGAATTGGCCAACCGCGACCCCTACAAAGACCGGCCCACTGTATACAACATGGTCGGTGAAATCGATCGCAAGAATTCGCTGATCATGACCTACGATGATTTCTATGCCTACCTCGAATCCATTTTCGAGGGTGATCGCATGTTTCAGAGTATTCGGTTGTGCATTCAGGAAAAAGCGGATTACTTCATTTTTCTGGGGCTCCCGTTCGACCGCTGGTACATTCACTTTTTCATGCGCATTCTGAAGCAGCACGAACCCAAAACCAAGAAGTACGCCGCCAACGCCTACCTCAAAGACGAAATCACCACCCAGTGCGAAGAACAGTACACGATGACCTTCGTCCCGTCCGAAATCGATGCCTTCGTCGATACATTGCTAGCCAAATGTGCGGAGCGGCAACTCGTGCGCAAAGCCCCGGTTGAATTAGGCCTCGAACTAGACTTCGAACAACTGCAAGACCTAATCGAAACCAATAAGTTCGACGGCATTTTCACTACCTTGGATAAGCCGCTGCGCATTCCGGGGCTCGACGAAGAGTGGAGCCTGCAGCTCAGCGAACTCCGGGCACAACACCATGCCATTCGACAAGAGGAAATGGAGGGATTACTGACCTCCGAGCAAGCCACCGTGCGCCGAAATCGACTGCGCAAAAACCTGCTCCGCTTTTTGAACGACCTGCGCGATGCGTTCGGGAAAACGTCTGAATAACCCATGAGTACCTTCCGCTATCCCGGAACCAAACCATTTGCTCCCGGCCAGGAGCGCGTCTTCTTCGGCCGGGAACGGGATACGACGGATCTGCTCGAACGTATCCAACTCGATCATATTACCGTGCTGTTTGGCCAATCGGGCGTGGGTAAAACGTCTATGATCAACGCGGGATTGCTCCCGCTGCTGTCTGCTAAAACCAACCTGGAATCGTTGCGCATTCGGCTCTATCCGCAGCGCCCCAATACCAATGGCAGTCAAGCGCCCATCGAGGAAACCCCATCGGAAAGTCCGGCCGAATCGGTGAGTGCCGCCATTCAGGGCCATTTCGAGTTAACGGCCGAAGGCTCCCTGATGGAATACCTCGTCCCGGGCGATCAGTCGATTTGGAAGTGGGTAAAGCTGGCTCAATTCCAGGGCGAGAAAACCGTATTGCTGATATTCGATCAGGTCGAACAATTATTCCGCCGATCAGCCCTCGATATTCTTCAATTCAAGCAGGAACTGGCCGAAGCCCTGTCGCACGATATTCCGCAGCGCTACCTCGATGCTCTTGAAGAGGGGCTCGAATCGGAAGACCCGCGCATTACACGCGCCGAAATCGCCACCCTCCAGGAACCGCCGGAACTCAAAGTGCTGTTTGGCGTGCGCTCCGACCGCGTGCACCTGCTCGACAAACTCAGCGACTACCTGCCGGGCATTCGGCGCAACCGCAAGGAGTTGCTCCCACTTTCCCGCGAACAGGCTCGCACCGCCATCGTAGCGCCCGCCCAGTTAGAGGGCGATTTCAGCAGCCGCCCCTTTACCTACGAACAACCGGCTCTGGAGGCCATGCTCGATTACCTAACCAAAGAAGGGGAAGTCGAGGTAGCTACCACCCAGCTACAAATCCTCTGCTCACGGTTGGAGCAGGCGGTAATCCAGACCGAGGCCAAATCAGCGATTACTCCGGCCGACGTGGCCGATATCGAATCCATGATCGAGTCCTACTACGACGATCAGATCGCCGCCATCCCCGAAGAATCGCAACAACTTGCGGCTCGCCGACTCATCGAGGAAGGCCTGATCTTCGAGGACGAAGAACGGCGCCTCACCGTCTACGAAGGGCAAATTTTGCAAACGTTCCAGGTGAGGCCGGCTACGCTGGACCGGCTCGTTGCCGGCCACCTCATCCGCTCCGAGCCAAGCCCCCGTAGTGGCTTCGTGTACGAGCTGAGCCACGATACGCTCGTGGCGCCCATCCTGGATGCCAAGCGGGAGCGCGTCGCCCGCGAAGCCGCCGCCGAGCAGGCGGCACTGCTGCGGGCCGAACGCAAAAAACGCCGAAGTGCCGTCGCTCTGGCCGCCGCGTTCTTATTATTGACAGTGTTCCTGCTGGTCAGCCTACTGGCCACCCGCCGGGCTCGCCGCCAACTCGGGATCAATGCCTTCGAGTATAGCCGGAGCTTAGCTCAACAACTAAAACTTCAGGGCGACTACGCTTCTTCTCAATCTATTTTTAATGAAGCGCTTTCCTTTGACCAATACGTGGATGCAAATCGCATCGACTCCGTAGAGCGAGAGCTTCGGTTAGTACAGCGGGTCGAACGGCTGGTCGGGCAGGCGAATGCCCTTCGGGAAAGTGGGGACCTCGTCGGGTCGCGGGGGATTTTCCTAACCGCCGATAGCATTGGCCGGGATACGCTCATCGCCGGACGACTACGCACGTTGGAGGTACAGCTGGAGGACGCGTTTCAAGAATTGCAAAACAAAGCATTCGTCTACCTGAGCGTTACCCCGCCCCAATTGGATACCGCCATTCTCCTACTGGACTCCGCCCTGCAAATCTACCCGGATGATCAGGCCCTCAGACAGCGACTCGAACGCCTGCGAACGCAGCGCAACGGCCAATAGCCTTCTTACCTCCTCCAATGCATAATGGAGAACACTTATCTTTAAGAGGTAACTCACACTCAGACCCATATGACTTCCCGCAGCAACTTCGCAGTTCGTTTTTGTTTCCTGCTTCTGCTCCTCGGCTGGTTTACAAAGCCGGCCCACGCTCAGAGCGATACGTCTTCCTGCGTAGACAACCTCCTCATTTATTCTCCCAGCCATGAGAATTTCGAATCGTTTCCCAACGAAGGTGCCATTTCGAGATTTTCTGATGAATGGTTGATCTACCCCGGTAGCACTGGAGAGGCTTTCCTCTCCGAGAGTCCGATGGGTACCGGTCTTGCCCTGCGGCTAACCGGCGGCTCTAATGTCCTTTACAACCTCGATCTACCCTTCCAGCCCCGCTACCGCCTGAGTTGGCGCATGCTCGTTCCGGAGGGAAGCCAGGCTTCCTACAACGTGCAATACGCCGCCCAGGCTCCTTACGAAGCCTTTGCCTACCAGGTTTCTTTCGATTCCACCGGCCTGGGTAATGTCTTTCTCGGTGTTGGAATGGAGCCCCTGTTTTCGTTTTCCTACGTGCCGGGGCAACCCACCAAGGTAGTGCAAATTATCAGTGTAGAAGGGCTCGTAGAGTTGTTCATCAACGATACCTTCGTAGGGACCTGGAACTACGCCGATGGATTCAGCAATGATTTTCCGACCAACCTGATCGGCAGTATCAATTTCCGCAAGAACCCGAACAGCAGCGACTCTTACGTAGACGATATCTGCGTATACTCCCCCGTCGGGCGCCCCAATTGCAGCGGCCTGGAAGATTTAGTACAACTAACCAACGGCACCGGGCGCGTGCTTACGCGTTGCGCGGCATCCGTCGAATTGTATTCCGAAAGTGAATGGCAGTTGCCCGTGTTACCCACGATTTGCGATCAGGGAGGCCCCTTGATCGGAAGGGACCAGGTGGTATCCGGCGAAATTACCGATTCCGAACCCGCTCCACAGGGCTTTGAAAACGACCCGATGGTTCGGGCGGCCTTCGACAGCATTCCCATTTCCAATGGACTGGCCGCCGACATCTACACCTTTTACAACGAACCGGGAGGGCAAATTCTCGTAGAGGTAAACTCGCTGAGCCAACAGACTATAGGATTTGTCATGACCTGTGATTTTTCCCAGCCCGAAGCGTCCGTCCAGCGCGTTTTGGGAACCTTCGAAGATTTCAATACGGATACTACCCTGGCCGAAGGCATCTATTACTTCGTAGTCGCTCGGCCGCTCTCCGGTCCCCGATCGAATCTCAATTTGTATTCGTTTACCATCTTTCCCTCCGGTTTCTGCATCGATCCGGCCGAACCCGTACCGTTCTGTGGGACCAAACAAACATTCAATCTGGCAAATGAATTCGACGATTTTTCGGTTGATGCCAACTACGCAAATTGCTACAACGGCAACCGTACCTACAAGGGCCCGGATAAGGTCTTCGTTATCAACGAATCCAATACTGACGCCAGCCAGTTGCAACTAACCGATCTCGTGTTGAAAACACAGGGAACGCAAAAGCTGGGGCTTTTTCTCTACGGAGATATTTGCGGTCTGACCTGCCTCGATTATGTCGAAATTGACTCGGGCGAAACGGAAGTCGTCCTGCCCATCCCGCGCGGGGCGGACGGCCGCATCAACAACACCTATTTTCTCATCGTTGATAGTGCTCCTAACGGCGCTTCTTTACAGTTTACCCTCGAATCTAGTTGCGCTATTCCCCAGGGCAATGCCAACCGCACGGGAGCTTTCCTGTTTGAGCAGCCCGACTGCACCTATCCTTCCAACTTTAATGGCCATACGGTAGTGGTCAGGGATAATGCCTTTAACTTTCAGCAGGGTGATTTCCTCTTTTTCACCTACGAAAATGAATCGGGAGACGAAACGGTTGTTCCACTAGATGTAGCACAACGCTACCTGCCGGTTATCCCTTTCGGCCAGATCGATTTATTGCTACCGCCCGACGACACCGGTATCATCAAGTGCTCCTACGCCGAGGGGGATACCCTACGGATGCTGCTGCTTCGCGAATGGGGGCCATCCAACGAAACCCTGTATCGCTTTGAGATCGACTACGACGACCCCAACCCGCCGGCTATCACCGCCCGCGAGGTGTTTCGGATCGATAGTCTGAGTAGCGTATCGGGGCTTACCAGCAGCACCTCCGTCAATTTCAACCTGACAAATAGCGGTACTATCAACGTCAACGCCTCCTCTGGTGATTTTACGTTTCCGCTGATCACGAACGTTTCCTGGAAAACGGAATACGAGGCCGCTCAGAGCTGGTTCAGCGTGAGCCCGAACGCCGGCGTGGGTCCTGCTCATATCGACGTAGCGGTGGCACCCAACCCCACGCCCTTTCCGCGCCAAACGACCATCTATGTGCAATCCATCAATGCCGATCCCGTAGTTCGCGATAGTATCGTGCTCACCCAGCGGGGCACCTGCGTGAGTAGTGCCCAAAATCAAACCTTTCCCTTCACAGAATGTGCCCGCGATCAAGTCAGCCTGGGGAGTGAGTTGGCCCTCTACGATACGGCCTTCTTCAATTTCCGATGGAACCGTCGAGTAGGGAATGTAATTACTTTGGTGGCAGAAGGCAAAGTACCCACCATCGATATTACGGCCGAGACTTCCGTGCAGTACATCGCCCGGGTCGAAGACCCCACCTGCGGCGGCTTTTTTGAGGCGACCTATTCGATTTCTGTACCCGAACTACCCACCACCGGACCACCTACCACAGAATCTTACTGCTACAATGAGAACCTGCCCACCCTCTCCGAACCGGGCTTCCCCAATGTAACCTGGGATTGGTTCGACGCCGCAGATAATCAGGTGGCAAGTGGGGTGGCTGCCTTCCTGCCACTCACTGGCGGCACCTATTACAGCCGGGCCCGACGCATGGACAGCCCAAGCTGCACAGCCACCCAGGTCAATATTTACACCGTTAGCCCCACACCAATCATCAACCTTTCCATCTCGGCCCCCGGCACCGTCTGTTCCGGCGAAACGGCTTCCCTGACGGCCACCGCCACCGGCGGAGTGGGCGCTCCGTTGACCTATCAATGGAGCAATGACCTGGGTGTCAACCCAACGGCCACCACGCCACCGCTGACGACCGTTACTTCGTATTCCGTTTCGGTGACCGACCCGACGGGCTGCGCCGTCGATACCTCCTTCACCATCGGGGTAACCGCCGTCAGTCCTGCTTTGGACGTTACTACCAGTTGCAGCGCCAGTCTACAAACCTATACCGTGGAACTGACAACCGGCGTCGATCAGGTAATTGCATCCAATGGTACGGTGAGCGCGATCGCCCCCAATCGCTTCCGCATTGCGGATATTCCCATTCAACAAACACTGAATGTAGATCTTAACGATACGGCCAATGGCTGTACCCTGGCACAATCCATCAGCCCACCGGATTGCAGCTGCCCGGCAGTTGCAGCTCCGACACCTACCGAGGCTCAACCGATCAGTTATTGCCCCGGGCAGGTCATTCCTGCACTTGGGGCCGTTGCCCCGGATGGGGCTATAATTGATTGGTACGATGCGCCCAGCGGGGGGATGCTTCTCGCTCAGGGCACGAATAGCTTCCAGCCGTTTGTACCCGGCAACTATTACGCCGAAGCCCGCATTGGGGTATCCGGCTGCACCAGCGCCGGTAGAACGCAGCTGTCCGTACAGCCCCTCCCGGCACCGATGGCCGCGGCGGGCACGGACCAAGTCATCTGCCAGGGCGATACCGTCCAATTGGATGCATCCGGTAGTACGGGCGTCGATTCGCTTCATTACCAATGGACGACGCAGTCAGGTAGCGCCGTGGGAACGACTGCTTCCATATCTGTACAACCAATGGTCGATACCGACTACGATTTGCTCGTCACCGACGGCAACAGCTGCCAGGATCAGGTCTCGGTGCGGGTAAATGTCGGCCCTCCCCTGGCGGGCACGGTGGTTATCACCAGCCCTATTTTGTGTGAAGGCGATACGAACGGCGCACTGGAAGTGCTGCCTGCCGGCGGAACGCCCGCCTTCGATGTCCTATGGTCGAACGGTAACCCCACTTCCGGACTATCCAATCTGGGCCCGGGCACCTATGCCGTAACGGTAACGGACCAAAGCAACTGTCGCTTTCAGGATGCCGTCACCCTAACCGCACCCGACCCGCTGGGCTTCGATTCCGTCTTCACCAATCCGGCCAGTATGGAAGCTTCAATGGATGGAAGTGTCGATCTGATCCTCGCGGGCGGAACGCCCCCCTATCGCCTTTCGTGGACATCCACAGATGGCATGCTCACGGATAGCCTGCCGGGCATCGATTCGCTTGCCCGCATCGATAATTTACCGGCCGACAACTATCAGTTGGATATCGTTCTGGAAGATGCAAATGGCTGCACCCTCTCCACTGCGGTCTCGTTTGTAGTGGTCAGCACCCCAGAGGTTGAGTGGCCGGCGGCTATTAAGGTGTACCCCAACCCTGTCGAGGAGGAATTGTATATCGAATTCAGCGATTGGTTTGATCGGGAAGCCAGATTCCGACTGATAAATAGTTTCGGACAAATCGTGGAGCAGCAACAAACATCATCAAAACGGATGCGCTGGGATATGAGCCACCTGCCTCCCGGCCTGTATGTCATCCAGCTAGAGCAGGCAGGACGGCGACCAGTGTATCGTCTTTTAAAGCTCTAGGCCGCGACGATTACTACTGTTCAAGCAGTGAATCGCCGTACAATCGACTGGCAAATAGCCCATTTACCGCCGGGAATTTATATTTTACATCTTTGGCAGGGCCATCGGCATGCTGCAACCCGAATATGGAAGCTATGAACTGGGGCCAACCACCTACCTACCCATTGGTCACGTACGGCCTGGCAGCCGTGCTCCTTTTTCTTTGGTCGTGCAACGCTACCGACCTCGATGAGCTCGACTTTTTCGAAGTGCGCACGCGAGCACCCCAACCCTCCGACCTGTTCGGTTGCGTGGATCTGGAAGGTGCGGTGGTCAACCTCGGCTCCACGCCACTCGATGAGTTTGGCTTCATCTACTCGGCTTCCGCCGATTCGATGGCAGAACCCGACCTGGGGTTTCCAAGACTTTCTAGTAGCGATCTGCCGGAAACGGGGGTCTTCACCGAAACGTTTCTCTTACCCGACGCCAACACGCCCCTGTTTTTCCGGGCCTTCGCCCGCAGCGGCCCCCGGACTATCTTTGGGGAAACCACCGTATTTGCTCCCGAGCTGACGCTGTTTACCGGCAGCACCCAAATCGATAACAACCAAATAACTGTCGAATTCGGCCTTTTTGGCCTGGAAGCTCTCAACAGCCGGGTCGAGCAGAGTGGTATTGCCTACGCACCTTTGGGCGGGGCCCTACCCACCATCGAATCCGGCGATACGGTGCAAGCCGGCCCCCAACGCACCGATGGTAGAATACCGCTGGAATTGAGCGACTTGTCGTTCAACACCTCCTATCTCCTGCGCCCCTTTGTGCAAACCAACAAGGCTACCTATTACGGCCTGCCGGATACGATCCGGGTGCGCGACGGCTGGGAGGCTGTGGCAGAATTACCCATCAACTTAAAAGGAGGAATCGCCATCAGCAATGGGAATGTGGCCGTGGTGGGTGCGGGCTGTCCACAGGGCATATGCATATCCTTTTCCAACTACAATCCTCGGCTATGGCGGTTTTCGATCGCCACGGACGATCAATCGGTCAATTGGACCGAATTCCCCCCAATCGGCAGCGCGATTTTTCCGGCTGAACGTATGGTTTCCTTCACCATCGGAGAAACCATCTATCTGGGCCTCGGCGAATTTCAGGAAGGCGCTTCGTTGCCATTTCCTCAGAGTAGCTTTATCAGACTAAATATCAATGAGCCCAATCCTACCTGGGAACAACTCCTCGGAGAGGCTGCCTTTCCCGGCGCACCCCGTTCGGGGGCGGTTGCCTTCGTGATCAACGGCAAGGCCTACGTCGGAGCCGGCGGAGGCGTTGAAGCAACGCCGGATGGAGACGTGCCGGTCTTCTACAATGATTTCTACGAATTCGATCCGGAAGGAAACAATGGGCAGGGTAGCTGGCGAGAGGTCGCAGGGCTCTTTATCCAGGCGGCCATCGGCGAACCGGTCTTCTACAATGGCCGCAAAGACGCCGTGGCTTTTGCTCTCTCCAACGCCGGGATTGTAGGCGGCGGGGTTCAGGGAGGACTGACGCTGACCGATTTCTGGCGCTTTTCACCGCCCACCAATCCACAGGACACAGGTCGGTGGGAATTGCATTCCTTTTTTCCCGGCGACGGCCGGGTAGGAGCTTCCGCCTGTACCACAGACGGCCGCTACTTTTACGGATTGGGAGAAGCCAGCAATAATCGATTTTTCGAGGATTGGTGGGAATTTGTCCCAAACGAAGCACCCCACTGGCGACGCAAGACGGATTTCCAGGGTGGTCGGCGCTCCCTGGCGCTCAGCTTCGGCCTCGGGACTTGGGGATATGTGGGCACCGGCCGAACAACGGTACTAAACGAAGAACAAACCGGCTTCAACATCCGAATATTCAAAGACTTCTGGCGCTATTATCCCGAACGGAATTAACCACCTCGACTCATGGTTCAACGGCTCTTCTTACTCTTTTTCCTTACCGCAGGTGTGGCTCCTTTACTAGGTCAGCAGACCGATCCAATTTATTCGGAATTTGACACGGTGCGTTTCCGCCTACAGGTTAGCAATCAAGCCATCCAATTGGCAGACGTTGAATTTACCCCGCAGGGGTATTTTCAAATCGACGCTCTACGCCTGCGAGGGGGCGATTTAGAGATTCAATACCGCGTCAGCAGCCTTCGCAACCGCCTGAGTGCGCAAACGCAACTCGTACTCAACAACAACACCGGGATTCCGAGCCTCCCCGGCGGCCGGTCGTTGGGCGGTGCCATCCTGGAGCGGCGCCACCGGCCGAGCGAATTGCATACGCTCACCTGGCGCAACTTCCTGGAGGATGCTCCCGGTCTGGGGGTCGATTATCAACTCCTGCTCACCCAGCAATTCCTAAGTGACTTCAAGTGTTCGGAAGGCCTTCCGCGGTTTACCGGCAGGCAACAGATCCCACACTGGATATTACTGGGAGTCGGAGCGGGTTTGATGGGCGTCGGGCAAGCCTACCGCAGCCAACGAGACACCGACTATGACAACTACCGGCAGAACTGGGAAAACGGCGGTGACCTGGAAACTGCCGATCCCTTATTGCAGAGTGCTCAAGACAATGACGACCGGTTCACGGCCTTCACCTGGGCCGGTGCGGGGGTGCTGGTCGGCAATGCCGCCTGGTTTACCCTGCGCTACCTGCGGGTACGCGCCCGACGGTCGCTCTATTGCGAATTCTGCGAACCCTGCGGCGATTTATCCTCCGCCAACCTTGAATTCCAACCATATTTCGTTGCTTCCGGCCCGGCCTTGGGTCCGTTTATTGGCGGAGCAACCATTCAACTGACCTTTTAGCCATGATGCGCATCGCTTATCTTCTGATTCTCTCACAGTTCGTCCTGCTCCTACCCCTTGCCGGACAGACCGTATTCGATCGGCATATGGAACAGGGTAGACAGGCCCGGCAAAACGGAAATTTTCTGGAAGCGTTAGGCTTTTTTCGGTTAGCTCGGGTAGAGGCTGAAGCCGATGATACCGAGCAGCGGTTGGATTATCTTGAGTCGGTCAACGTCGAAGTACAGGCGACGGATCGGGCATGGTCTACGTTCATTCGGCAATCCATTCTCGATAAACAAGACCTGGCCGTCCGAATCGACAGTCTAGAGGCTTCTCTGCAAGAAACAGTGGATAGCTTAATCAATCAACAGGTCGAAGCCGAAAAGAATGCCCTGCTTGCCGTCAAGGAAGGCACCATTGCGGAAGCCCTCGGCCTGGCTCTCCGTTCGGATATGCTGCGCCGGGAGCGCGATTACCTGAATGCCCTCGTCGCCAGCCTGATGAGCATGCGCATTGCGGACGAAGTGAGCCGTCCAAATGCGCTGCGTGCTTTTTACACCACCGTAAGGGATTCCTTCACCTGGTCGGTGGAAGTACCTAACGGAGATTCGATCAGCCGCTTCTTCGACCTTGGCCCCGACCAGGGTGCCCTCCTGGTCGGGCAGGAGGATATGTATTACCTGAACCGGCCCTTCCGCAGGGGACAGTTGACCTCTCTGCCGGGACAGGTGCAACTGTTCGATCAAAACCAAGGTCCGAATGGCACCCGCATTATCACCACCGATGCTCGCAACCGGTACCTGCTGGTTTGGGAACTCAACGGGAACGCAACGGAGGTATCCAGCATCCCGCTATCGGGCCGTGCAGTCATCACTGCCCGCTTTTCCCCTGAGGGAAACCACCTGGCTTATATCCTGGAGGATGATACCGCCATCGAGCTGTGGAATGTGGAAGAGCAGCGCGCCATTCGGAGAGTCGATCTGCCCGAAGAAGCACGCGGTATTTTCAACTTGATTTACGGCCCGAATGAAGCATTGCTCATCCGCTCCGGGAATGCCTACGCCGCTATCAGTATGAATGCCAGGGATTGGATCAGCATTCAGCAACCGGCGGATGTGTACCTGCATTTACTCTCCTATTCCGGCTCCGATCAGCGCATTGTGACGGCCTCCGCCGTTGGGAACATTCGGTTGTACGACGTTTCCGGAGCAGAAATCGACTTCTTTTCCGAAGGCAACACCTCTGTCAAAGAAGTGCATTACCTACCGGAGGAAAAGCGCCTCATTAGCCGATCAATCAGTAATCAGCTGCTTCTGTGGGAATTGCAAAACAACCAACCCGTGCGATTGGAGCACGACACTCTCACACTAGGATTTCGGTACGATGCTGCCAACCGACAACTCTTCTCGTGGTCGTCGGACGGTGCCTTGTTGCGTTGGTCAAACCTCGGTAGCGGCGCCGCTCCACTTCCCTACCGCGGCCACCAGGCTCCGATTGTAGCCGTTCGCATGGTGGAGACGACTACTTCCTACCTGGCGTCGCTTGACCTTTACGGGAAACTCGTCCTTTGGGATCGCGAAGGGCGGCAACTCATTGAATGGCCCGAAACGCGCTTGCGCAACAACGACTTCCTCCTCACCACCGATCCCGATGGTCTGTTCGTGCGCATCGCTCAGGAAGGCCGGGCTATTCAACTCATGCCCGATCCGGCTTTGTTGCTACAAGCATTTCAACAGGATGCGGATCGATTCAAGAAGCAGGAAGCAGCCCTCATTGAGGAGTTTGAACTTCAGTACCTCAACAGGCCTCGGAACTAAGAGCAGGCCTAATGTACTTGCGATATGTGCGTGTCGTTTGCCGTGGTCGGTGTATCTATCCGATATCCACGGCAAACGACACAGCAAAATGGTCCATTTAGGAAACCGGATGGGCATTCTCGACCAAGCCGAATACTTCTTTCACCCGATCTACGTAATCCAGCTTCTCCCAGGTGAAGGTTTCAACCTCCATCCGCCGGGTTTCACCTGATCCATTGGTGAGTTCGACGGTGATGCGCTCCGGTTCGCGCCCCATGTGCCCGTAGGCGGCCGTTTGGCTATAGATGGGCTGGCGAAGCTTCAGGCGCTGCTCGATCGCATAGGGGCGCATGTCGAAAATCTCGGCCACCTTCTTGGAAATCAGACCATCGGAGATATCTACCTTGCAGGTACCGTAGGTATTGACGTAGATATTGGTCGGTTCGGCTACTCCAATCGCGTAGGATACCTGGACGAGTACTTCGTCGCACAGGCCGGCAGCCACCAGGTTTTTGGCGATGTGCCTGGTCGCGTAAGCGGCTGAACGGTCAACTTTTGAAGGATCTTTCCCCGAGAAAGCACCGCCACCGTGGGCTCCCTTCCCGCCGTAGGTGTCGACGATGATCTTACGCCCCGTCAGGCCGGCGTCTCCGTGGGGCCCACCGATGACGAACTTGCCCGTTGGGTTGATATGGTAAGTAATTTCATCGTTGAACAGCTGCTGGATGTGGGGATCCATCTGGACTTTCACCCGAGGAATGACGATGTTGATGATATCAGCGCGGATTTGGGCCAGCATCGCGGCATCTTCATCGAATGGATCGTGCTGAGTGGAGACGACGATAGTATCGATGCGCCGGGGATCGTGATCGTCGGCATACTCGATGGTTACCTGGGCCTTGCTATCGGGGCGCAGGTAGGTCATTATCTTTCCTTCCTTGCGAATGGTGGCAAGTTCGCGAAGAATGAGGTGGCTGAGTGCCAACGCCAGGGGCATGTAATTCTCCGTTTCGTTGGTAGCGTAGCCAAACATCATCCCCTGATCGCCGGCTCCTTGTTCTTCGGGGCTCTGCCGGTCTACCCCCTGATTAATATCGGGCGACTGTTCGTGAATGGATGACAGCACCCCACAACTATTCGCTTCGAACATGTAATCGCTGTGCGTGTAACCGATTCGCCGGATCACATCCCGGGCGATGGCCTGCACGTCCAGGTACACATCTGACTTGACCTCACCGGCCAGTATTACCTGCCCCGTGGTGACCAAGGTTTCACAAGCTACCTTAGAGTTGGGATCGAACGCAAGGAAATGATCGACGAGGGCATCACTGATTTGATCGGCTATTTTGTCGGGATGGCCTTCAGAGACAGATTCTGAGGTAAAGAGATAAGACATTCAAGAACTGATTTAATAGCTGCCTGCGGCAACTGTGGATTTAATGCAGGGATTCCTTCTGAGAGCAAGCCTGAAAGGCCTGCGCAATACACGGCAAAAATGGTGGCCGAAAGGCAAAAATAAGAAAATGCCGTAACCACTAAATTTGACCAACGGTTGCACAGAATAGTTCAGTATCTGTAGTAGCGGTAAATCGGGCGTGGGCGTCGTAGGGCATGAAGAAGGCACCACCGGCCCGCCGCGATTGCCCGTTGCCCAGCATCCCTCCTCCTTTAACCAGCAGGTAAATGGCCGGGCTCGCATCCAGATCGATGCTGTGGCCGGCACGCAATTCCCGCCTGGCCAATTGAAAGTCGGGAATCGGGCTGTCGTACTTTTCCCAGGCTCCCATGAAAGGTTTGGGATGCAGAATATGTGGCACGATAGCTTCCGTTTTGACGTGCTTGAGCAACTCGGGTACATCCACGTGCTTGGTCGTCAGGCCGCCTCGTAAGACGTTGTCTGAATTGGCCATCAGTTCCACTACGACCCCTTCCAGATAGGCATGGGGCACTCCCGCGTGCTGGAAGATACCCTGCCCCGGCTCCAATCGCACCAGATTAAACCAGTAAATACTGAACACGCCCCGATCGTAGTCTCCTCCCTTGGTATGGGTATCGAAAGCGCGCTGGGCCCAAAAATCCGGCGAATTTTTATCCACTCCCACTATGACCTTCAAGGAGCGGTGGAGGGGCCGAAGGAGATCGTTTACTGCTTCCTGCTCCAGCTCCATAACGTGCCGATACAAACCTAAAACACCCGAGTCTTTCAGGATGGGCAGCAGTGCCTGCCAGCCGTCTATCCGCTCCAACTCCCGCCGGATGGCCTCTTCCGATTTAAACCCATGTAGAAGGTAGAAGTCGGTGAGCGCAACGGCCATCTCCGGTTTGTGATTGGGGTCGCGGTAATTCCGGTTGGGAGCCGTGAGGGAAATACCCGCCGCATTTTCCGCGGCAAAGCCAATTTGCGCCGATTCGCGCGAAGGATGCACCTGAATGGACAGCATCGTGCGCACGTCGAGTATTTTCATCAAAAACGGAAGCTCTCCCTCGTAGCGTGCGGCAATTTTATTGCCCAGTAGATCGCGCTGATGGCTGTCGAACAGATCGCGCAGGGATTCGGAGGGGTGCTGCACCAATCTGGACGGCCCCTTCGGATGCGTCCCCAACCACAATTCGGCGTAGGGGCGCCCTTCGATGACCGGTTCGCCGATTAACTCCGGAATGTATTGGTAGCCGCCCCAGTCGTAGTGCTGTACGGTACCATCGATCAGAATCGGGCCGCGTAAATCTATCTCCATGTACGGATTTTATAAGAACCAGATCAAATTATAACGTTATACTTGTTTCAGTAATCGCGTTAACTCATTATACTCCTAAGCTACCTGAATTATTATGCTCATCAACAAAATACGCGAAGCAATTACCCGCGAAGAGGTCAAGGAAGCACTGCAGGCCACCTACGACCTCAGCCAAAAACTGGACGACAGCAACCTGCAAAACACCTTGATCCTGTTGCTGAGTCGGTATAACCAAAACATCAAGCAGCAGCGCAACGGCCTGATCAGTGCAGATAACTTCAATCAGACCAATAATCAAATCAAGTTTGCGCTAATCAGCACCCTGGATGACATTCGCCTCCCGGAAGGATTCGAATTCGATTTGAGTCCCTACTTCCGCGAACCCATCAACGAGCCCCGCAACCTGGTACCTCCTCCACAAAACGAGCCGGAAGAGCTCCGCATACTCATGCTAACCGCCAACCCTTTTGAAACCGCCGAGCTTCAATTGCGGGAGGAACATTCTCATATCCAACAGCGAATTAACAACGCCAGAAACCACCGATTCAAGCTCGATTTTCACTTAGGCGTCACGCCATCTGAGTTTCAGGATAAAATTGACGATTTTAAACCGCACTATCTCCACTTCAGTGGGCACGGAGAAGAAAAACGAACCCTTGCTACCGGAAATACCACCCGGGCAGTCGGGAGAGCCGGCACAAGGCCAGCCACGCCAATTACTACTTCCGGCATCATTCTAATGGACGAAAATCGCCGGGGCTCCCAGTTTGTTTCTACGGAAGTCCTGGGCCTCATGTTCAAATTCATCGCGCGCGACCCTTCCATTCCGCTACACACAGTCATCTTCAACGCCTGTTTCAGTGAAAATCAGGCGACGGCGATTGCCGAACACGTGGAGTATGTAATTGGAACCTCCAGTTCGATCGGAGATGAGGCGGCCGTTAATTTCGCATCCGGATTTTACAACGGCCTGGCCCGCACCAACGACATTATGCAAGCTATTCAGAAAGGAACCATTGCAGCCATGATTAAGCAGGAGTCTAAAGATATCTTTAAGCTCTACCACAATGGAGAGGAGATCGACTTTTTAGCTTGA
>CAZDET010000046.1:0-41085 GCA_964504335.1 uncultured Saprospiraceae bacterium | reverse complement strand
TATCCCGGGAACCGGGGCCGTTTACGGGGTCGAGGTCGCCCTTGGGCTTATCTCCGGCGAATTGGTGGATTGACGGGTTCTGGATTTCTTGGTCCTTTGACATGGTGCTTGGATTTTGTAAAAAATGGGGTTAGTGATTGTCTTAGTCTTAAATTCGGTAGGGTAAGCGGATCACCACACGGGTCCCTTTCGCATATCCCTTGACGTCGTGTAGGTCGAAGATTTCGACGGAGGGGCCTTTTACCCTCCCCATCGCACGGATGCGATCTTCGGTGATCTTCATCCCTACTGAATTATGTTTGATGGCAAATGCCTGTTTCCGGGCTTCGGCTTGTTCTCGCCCAATTCCATTGTCTTCTACACTGCATACGAGTTGCTTACCCTGCTTGAATAACTCGATATGTATGTGTCCGCCATTTGGCTTTGGCTTGAGGCCGTGCCAGATAGCGTTTTCTACATAGGGTTGCAGCATCATGGACGGAATCTGGGCATGCTCCTGGTCGACGGCGGGGTCGATCTTTATTTCGTAGGTCAAATTATCGCGAAAGCGCAATTGTTCCAGGGCCAGGAAATGCCGCAGGGTCTTTATTTCGTTTGCCACATTGGTCACGGCATCGTGCGAGCCCGTTAGAATTTGGCGGGAGAGGCGGCTGAAATGAACGAGGTACTTGGAGGCTTCTCTGGTGCGCCCCAGATTGATCAGGCTCTCAATGGCGTTGAGGCTATTGGACACGAAATGCGGGTTGATCTGGGCCCGCAGGGCCTGCATTTCTGCTCGAAGCCGACGATTTTGCAGGCGTTGTAACGCAATCAGGAATACGGCAATAGCTGTGAAGATGATTATCCCGCTACCCGCAAGTTGATTGCGTCGCAGAATGGCGGCATTGGTCAGGATATCCTGTTGCTCGACTCGATTTATCCGCCCGTAAGCCGACTTTGTTTCATTCATGAGCGTATCGACTACGCCGGAGTAATGCTGGTTGATAAATGTACCGAGGCGCTCGCCGAGTGCGGCCTGGTGCAGTCCTCCTCCGTAGTTGCACAAGTCGATGATATTGTCGCTCAGGCTGCGCATGCGGTGAATATCCCCACGGGCGCTGGCTCCGGCCATGGCTTTCTTGTAGTACAGTATAGCGGTATCGGCGTGGCTTTCATCGATATCGATGGCCCAACTGGCCTGATACAGACTGCCGATCAGCGTATTGATTCGATATTCGTTGTAAGGATCGTATTGAAGGGCCTGCTGCAGGTACTTCAGTGCCTTATCGAATGTCTTGGGTTGTTCGTACAGCCGGAACTGGCGCAGGTAGGAGTATCCCATCATGAAATAGGTCTGTTCGAGGATATTATTATCCTCTCGCCGGTTACCGTATTCCAGTGCAAGATGATAAAAGGAATCAGCACGTTCGAACTCGTTGTGGTATTGATAAAAGGCGCTTTGATCCAGCCATAGACCGGCGTGTTTTTGTTCGTTTCCCAGAATGCTGTACAGGCTGTCACTTTTCCCAAAAAAATCTAATTTTCGGAGGGAGTCTTTATGGGGTAACATGTAGGCCATCTCCTGATAGAGTGTTGCCTGTTTCAGATTCGTAACCCGGCGGTCCATTGCCAGCTTTTGGGATTGTTGCAAGCTCCGATCGAAGTAATAGCGAGCCGAATCCAGATTGCCTGACTGTCGGTACAGATAGCCCATCAGCATATCGAGATTCAATTTCCAGTAGGCATTTTCGTAGGGTTCGAGCAGTCTTCGGCTGATCCGGGCATCTACGAGGGCATCTTCGATGTAGGCACTTTTTACATTGTTGGCCAGGATGGCCCGATTCGACCCTTTGATCCGCGCCATGCGGTAGGCGCTGACGCCCCTGGGGACATTCCAGTTATTCTTGGTGGCTAATTCGTAGGCCATGCGGGCGTATTGCAAGGCAACGTCCGCGTTGTGGTACTTCAGCCACTCGGCGTAGTAGATAAAACTATCGAGCCGCTGGTTTTCGGGTAGGTGGGCAATCAGGGGAAGGACATAGCCGGTATCTGCTAATTGGATCAGGTCCTCAACTGGCCTGGAGGGCAGATCGTCCAACATATAGTCAGTCAGTTCAAACCGAGTGCAGGTAGTGAGCGCAAGTACGCTCCCGATTAACAGTATCCATTTAGGCCATATGTAGTTGCTTGGTAGCATCGGTTTTGTGGTATTCAATGATTGGATATAGTTAGTTACCCTGGTTGCCTTTAATAAATAGACGACTCTGCGAAGGTATTTATAGCAGGCGCCCAATGAAAGAGGGAGCTGGTAGTCGGCAGCATTTAGCGGTAAGTGGACCCGTTTGGGCTGGTAAGTGGTAATACGGGCTGCAGCCGAGTATCGGCTATGCTTCTGAACCAGAAACCGAATGAGGTACGCCACTTGCAGGACAGGAACGACCGTTCACGTGGAGCTGCTTCGGATTACAGAAAATACGGGGCATCTTAAGGGGGTTACATCGCTATTGCCAATAACTAGATTCACCTGGATATGAACCCAACAAGCAATCACTCCCTACACTCGACCACCCTTTATGCCGGCATGAAGGCACCTGTATTCAGCCAACCGGATAGCCGGAAAATCCGGGTGCTTTCCATTGATGGGGGCGGTATTCGCGGAGTACTTCCGGCCACTATTCTATGGTATGTAGAATCGCAGATTCAACAACTCACGGGAAGTCCCGCCGCTCGGTTGTCCGATTATTTCGATTTAGTGGCCGGCACCAGCACGGGCGGGATTCTTACGTGCTTATACCTAGCCCCGGATTTGAAAAAGCCCGATCGGGCGCGGAACAGCGCCCGCCAGGTACTGGATCTGTATATGCGAGATGGGGGTTCGGTATTTTGCCAAAGCTTTTCGAGGAAGGTGAAAAGCATGGATGGTTTATTGGGTAAAAAATACGATAGTACCAAATTGGAGCGGTACTTGTGCCGGGCCATCGGACCGTCGGTTCGGATGAGTCAATTGGTACGGCCCTGTCTGATTCCGGCCTACGAATTGCACCAGCGCCAGCCGATGTTCTTTAAAAGCCACGCGGCCAGGGAAAAAACCAGTCCTGATTTTTTTGCCTGGCAGGTGGCCCAGGCCAGCGCCTCTGCTCCTACCTATTTCGAGCCGGCGGTACTGCAAGCTTCCGATCGGGAATTACTGCTGGCCGACGGTGGGCTTTTTGCTCGCAATCCCAGTTTTCAGGCATACCTGGAAGCCATCCGATGCTGCCAGTTGCAGGAGGGAGCTGCGGTACGCCCACCGAATACCGACGACGTTCTCCTCGTTTCGGTAGGTACGGGTGGGGTAAAAAAAGAACCGACCTTTGGGGATCTGCGCAAGCGCGGAGCGGTGGCTTGGGTGAAGCCGTTGTTGCAGATTATGATGTCGACGGGTGCCGATCTAATCGATCAGCAAATGGCTCAATTATTTGCAGCTTCTTCGGGAAGCTACTACCGGCTAGAGCCCTGTATTCACGAGGCGGACGTGGCCATCGATAATGCGTGTGAAGAAAATTTGCTCGCACTGTACCAGGCCGGCTTGCACTACATATCGACCCACCAGGAACAGCTCGACGCACTGGCAGAGGAGCTCATTAGCTTCCCTGCTCCCATTGCTCAAGCTTAGCCAGAAAATCGTCCTTGCGCCGGCGGGCGACACTTATCAATTTCTTATCGCTCATGATGACGTACCCGCCATCGTGGCGGACGTATTCGCTCATGTGGTTGAAGTTGATCATATAGGAATGGTGCACCCGGCAAAACCCTCGATCCGCCAGGAGTTCTTCTACCCAGCCGAGGGATTTGGTCAACTTCACTTTTTCGCGGTCCAGCAGCGTGAGTACCGCGACGTTATCCTCCGCGGCGATGTACACAATATCCTGGGGGGCGATAAATTGTTGCCCCGTAGAAATGGGGAACCCGACTTTGGAAGGGCGGGCCGGACCGGCCGGAGCGCTAGCGTCGCGCTCCATTACCTTGAGGTGCATTTTAGATACCGCCTCAATGAGCTCATCTACATCGATGGGCTTCAGCAGATAGTCGAGGGCATTCGACTTAATGGCCTGGATGGCGTATTCGTCGAAGCTGGTGGTGAAGATGACCTCGAAAGTAGGCTGACGCAGGCCATCGAGGACTTCGAAGCCCGTCATGTCGCCGAGCATGATATCCAGAAAAATCAGATCGGGAAGGTGGCGGCGAATTTGACGAATGGCATCTTTGCCGTTAAGGCATTCGGCGACGATTTCGACCTCCGGGCAATTTTCCTGGAGTTTAAAACGCAAGTTTTCTATCCCGTTTGGTTCGTCTTCGACGATTATGGCACGGAGCGATCTCATGATATATGTGGTACGACCCTACTAACTGCAAACTGCAAGAAGATAGGCCTGCACTAAAGGAGTGTACAATCGTGGTAAATATAGGGAAATAAATAGAGCTCTTGGTGCGGGCATCAAAGATGACTCCGCACCAGGGCAAGCAGTTCCCGGATCAAGTATTGGCGCTGGTCGGAGGGTTTATAGCGTCGAGCATATTCTTTTAGCCGTTCTTCCAATTCAGCACGTTGGATGTACCCTTCCCGGTACTCGGCCGTGGCGTGGAACCAGGCGATGGTGGGCAAATAATTGGCGCGCTGCTCATAGGCGCGATCGTGGTCGAGCAGCTGGTGCTGGCGGATAATAGCGAGCATTTGCGTGTACTTCCCCTGTTGCAAGAGGGACTTCAGGTAGGCGGAAAAGAACAGATGCCAGCGGTATTCCTTGATTTCCTTGGCAAAGGCCTGCAAGTAGGTTTGGGCATACACTTCGGCATTGGCATATTCACCGGAAGCATTGAGGCATTCGGTGTAAAAGGCCACGTAGCCGATTTTGCAATGCATGTTTTGTGTCGATTTCGCATCGGCGGCGCCCTGTTTCATGATGGCCAGTGCATCTTTTACCTTCTTTTGCCGCAGCAGGATGGCGCATAAATTGGTCAGGTAGTAGAGGTAATCGTGATTTTTGGCCCGAATCGACAGATAACCGTAGTAGGTGGCCTTTTCGAATTCCCGAAACTTACTGTGCAGCAGCAACCTGTTACCGTAATAATTGAGGAGCAGGCGTTTGGAGTAGTATTTCCCCTGTTTGAATTGATCGTCGAGGTAATCGAATTTTTCGAGCAGACCGTCGAATTTGCGGTAATTGAATCCGATGAAATTCAGCCGTACCAGAGCCTGGTAGCGGTTGAGCCCGTCGAGTTGCTCGTCGTAAAAATTAGCACTCAGCCATCGTTCCCACTGGATGCTCTCCGACTGGGAGGCCCGATACTGGTTGACGATATCCTGAGTAGCTGCGTGCAAATCGGCGTATATGGCTTTCGATTGCCGGTAAGCGTTGGAATAGGTTTTCAAAAAATCGTCGGTTACTGCGTGGTCGGAATAACGGATACGCACTAGTAGGAACTGCCGGTAGTGCTGCACCAATTCGTAAAACTTGGTAAAGAAAAACCACGGGTGCTGGTAGCGGCGGATGGTCTTGAGCAGCATGCGTTCTTCGGAGGGCAAGATCGAATCCGTCATGATCTTGCGGTCCAGGTCGCTGATCCATTCGTACTGCACGTCTACGTCGATGGTTCGCAGGCGATTAATGATCCAGGATTTGAGGTGGGAATAAGTGCGCTTGTCGATATCGGTGTCGTAGGACGTAAATTGATAAATACACCGGCAGTTGTAATCGATGCGTTCGAGAATCTGCCTTCTATTGGGATCGGCAAAGGATTGGTGTTCGAGCAGGTAGCTCGTTTCGTGGGGCAGCAAGGTGCCGGTGAATTCGGTAAATTTCTGGAGCGGGTTGCGCATAATCAGACACTAACGCCCCCATCCACGCTAATGGTAGTGCCGGTGATGTAGCCAGCCTCCTCCGAGGCCAAAAACGCGTAGGTGGCCGCCACTTCTTCTACCTTACCGAGCCGGCCCAAGGGCGTTTTTCCGGTGAACATTTCAATGACCTTCTCCGGGATAGTCCGCATCATATCGGTGTCGATGAAGCCCGGAGCAACGGCGTTCACGGTGATGCCTTTCCGGCCGAGTTCTCTGGCCCAGACTTTGGTCATTCCGATCACTCCCGCCTTCGTAGCCGCGTAATTGGTCTGCCCGAAGTTGCCCTGCAGACCTACGACGGAGGAAGCGTTAATAATACGCCCCCAGCCGGTTTCCACCATGTAGGGGTGCACGGCTTTGGTGCAATTGAATACGCCGGTGAGATTGACCTCAATGACTTGCCGCCATTGCTCGGGGGTAATCTTTTTCAGGGTCGCATCACGGGTGATGCCGGCATTATTGATGAGGATGTGAATCGTACCGAGTGCGTCGACCGTTTGTTTGGCGGCTTCTTCCACCGCGGATAAATCGGTGGTATTCACTTCGAAGAAGAGGACATCGTGTCCCGTTTCGCGCCACCCCGCCAGAGCGGCCTGAGCGGCATCTGCATCGATGTCCCAAATTGCGACGCGGGCACCTTCCTGTAAAAATCGTTCGACCGTGGCGTGGCCAATTCCTCGCGCCCCCCCGGTAATGACGGCTACTTTTTCGGATAACAAAGGCATGATTGGTATTTTGTGGGATTCACAAAATTATATTCTTCCCTTCTGGATACCTGTGATCTCCTGGGATTATCGGGGTTGACTTATTCATTTTTTTGATGAAAATTTTTCGTAAAACAATGATAAACAATTAGCTGGTCAAAAATAAGCACGCCTGGACTTACCTTCGTTTTCTTCCCGATTTAAAATTATTGCGGTACTTAGGGAGTTGAATAACCACCATTGACCAATGAAATACCTCCTAATCTTCGGGCTGCTGGTGATAACTGCCACCACGCATGCTCAATCGGATACCATGAATTGGATCTATCCCTACGACGTACAAACGGTCGAATTGCCGGATGCAAAACGCATTGCCTACATCGATGAAGGCGAAGGTACCTCTACCCTTCTATTCATCCACGGTTTGGGCAGTTACCTGCGGGCCTGGCAGAAGAACATCGACGCACTTCAGGCCAACTATCGGTGCATTGCACTCGACTTACCCGGATACGGAAAATCGGCCGCTGCCGTAGGCCCCCAGACGATGCCGTTCTTTGCCGAAACCGTACTACAGTTGATCGAAGCACTCGACTTGCAACAGGTCACCCTGGTGGGGCACTCAATGGGCGGCCAGATTGCAATGCATACGGTACTGACGGATAGCAGCGCTATTGATCGATTGGTCCTAATGGCTCCTGCCGGGTTTGAGACCTTTTCCGAATCGGATCGGGCCTTTTTCGACACTTACGTAACGCCCGAAATCATCAAGGCTAGCACGGAAGAGCAGATTCGCAACAATTTCAATATCAATTTCTACGATATGCCGGAGGACGCACAGTTCATGGTAGCCGACCGCTTGAAGATGCGTGCGACGGACGCGTACGAAGCCTACTGCAACATGATTCCGAAATGCGTACAGGGCATGCTGGAAGCGCCCGTAGCAGATCGACTCGGCGACATTTCGCTTCCCACCCTCGTATTCTTTGGCGAGGCCGATCGACTAATTCCGAATACCTTCCTGCATTCCGACCTCAGCGTGGAAAAAGTAGCACAAAGTGGAGCGACCGCTATACCCAATAGCCGGTTGGTTATGGTGCCAAAGGCTGGGCATTTCGTCCAATGGGAAGGGGAAGCGCTGGTCAACAAAACAATTATTGATTTCGTCGAAGAATAAGTCAACCCCTTTTGTTACATCTCTTGCCCCTTGTATACAAAAGCTTATCCGGAATTACTCTTGGAAAGGCCTCAATAGTCAACCTCATTTGGTTGAGGCGATACCCTGTGGGTTCTCTCGAAGCCTATTAATTTGACTACCAAATAAAATACCACCGATCGATCAATTTTCAATCATTCTTCGGCAGGTATTTAGTTTAGGAGAACTTAATTGCACCAATCGCTAAAAGCCAACTAGTATGAAACACACTTTACTGCTCTGTTTATTGCTACTATGCTGCTACGGAGCCTGGGCCCAAGACGGCACGGTGGAGGGGCGCATCACGGATGATACCGGCGAGGCCCTCATCGGTGCCAACGTCTTTTTGAAAGGTACTGCCATTGGGGCGGTAACGGAAGCTGACGGCACGTACCGCTTCAATCTGGCCAGTGGTACGCATCGCCTGGTGGCTTCTTATACCGGCTATGGATTTCAGGAAACGGAAGTTACCCTTGCTGCAGGAGAGACGATTACCGTCAATTTTGTGCTGTCGTATGGTAGTTCTCTCGATGAAGTAGTTGTGTCGGGTAGCCGCCGCCCGGAGAAGCTGACCGAATCCCCGGCCACCATCGTTACAGTGTTTGCCCGCGAAATTGAAGAATACGCCGGTAATCCAGCCGAGCTGATCGCCCGCGAAAAGGGTATCGATTACTTTCGGGCGGGCATTGCTACCCCGGCCTTCAACATTCGGGGGTTCAATTCCAACTTTAATGCCAAGAACCTGCAAGTCACCGACGGACGCTACTCGACACTAATCGCTACCGGCCTGCCCCTTGGGCCACTCAACACCGTAGTAAAAGAAGATATCGAGCAATTCGAAGTCATTCTCGGGCCCAATGCTACCCTGTATGGCCCCAACGCCCACAACGGCTTGCTGAACACCATCACGAAGGACCCTCGCACCTCGGAGGGAACTACCATTGCGATTAACCCGGGTATCAGCGGCGACGGAGAGGCCTTCTTTTCCGGTCGCCTGCGCTACGCCCAGGAAATCAACGATAAATTTGCGTTTAAAGTCAGCGGCGAGTACATAACCGCCAATGAATTCGATTTTACCGATTCGGTATTCATCGATCGTGTCGGTGCTTTCGACGATATGGGCAATCCCATTCCCGACGGTCAGGCCGAAGGCTACCCGGAGCTGGAGCTGGACGAAGACATCGAGTTCCTCCGCGGGGAAGCAGCGCTCTACTACAGCCTTTCCGACCAGACCGACCTGATTTTCAACACCGGCTACAGCAATAGTACTTACCTCTCTCCCACCAATGTGGGCCGCAACCAAATCATCGACTGGAACATCAATTACTACCAATTGCGCCTGAATACCGGCCGGTTTTTTGCCCAGGTGTACTATACCACCAGTAAAACCGATGACACTTACTCCATTGATGATCGGACCAAACAGTACTATCGATTATTGGACGCGGGATTTTCCGATGCCGAAGCGCGGGGTGAAGCCTCCTTTGCCAGTGGGGCCCTCTTCCAGGATGATTCCCGCCGCTGGAATGCCGAAGTGCAGTACAACAATCAGTTTGGAAGGCTGAATGTAGTAGCCGGCGTTCAATATCAGCTCGATAAAGCTAACAGCCTGGGTACCTACCTTCTCGATGAAGACGAGGACGACTTCATCGACATTTCTCAAGTGGGAGGCTATGCCCACTTTACGTACGAACTCGGCAATGGCTTCCGTGCCATCGCCGCCGCCCGCGCCGATAACCACGAAATCTACGACTTCAACTTCGTACCAAAATTAGGACTGCTCCACGTTGGCAAAACAGGAACCTGGCGCCTGACTTACGGCGAAGGCATTGCCGCCCCGACCATTCTGAATATGTTTGGCGATTTGTTTAGCGGACTTATCCTCGGAAACGCGGAAGGGTTCACGCAGATAGACGGCGGAATGGTGGAGCGCCAATCCGTAGAGCAACTGCAAACCTTTGAATTAGGCTACCGAGGCCAACTGGTTGAAAACAAGCTATTTATCGACGCGAACGCCTATTACAATATTTCCAGCGACTTCCTCAGTCCGGTTACCAGTATCGGCGTCACTACGGAGCGGGGCGACACCCCGATCCGGGAAGTCCAGTCGGGCTTTGATGCCTTTGGCGGCCTCGTCTTCACTTACATCAACTTCGGTGAGGTCAATACCTACGGATTGGACTTGGGCCTGAATTATTACTTCACGCCCAACTTTAGTGTGACGGCCAATTACTCCTTCTTCGATTACTCCTTCGACGAGGACGATCTGGACAACGACTTTAACGGCGACGGCGAGGTCAATTTCCTGGATTTGCTGGTAAATGCCCCCCAAAATAAAGGTGGTATCGGCTTCAATTACCGCGGAAGCAAGTTCTTTGCCAACGGCTTCCTGCGCTTCGTGGAAGAATACAACTACTTCTCCAGTTTCCAGATTGCTTCCGAAACGCTACCCGGGTTCTCCTATCGGGGGGTTCCCATCGTAGAGAATGCCCGCAGCGCCGATACTTTCAATTTTGGCCCGCTGGGTGGATTCGCCACGGTCGATTTGGGTATTGGCTACCACATCAATGACGTATTTACCGTATCGGCGGCAGCCTCCAACTTATTCAACGAGGACCTGCGCGAGTTTACCGCTTCGGCACCGACCCGAGGCTTGTACACCGTTCAACTACAGATCAACCTGCCGGCACTGAACGGCAATCGCGACTAACCCATGAGCCTAGCCTGGATTCTATTTATCATTTATCTGATTGGTACATCCTATCTAGGCTACCTGGGCTTCAGACGCACGGAGGGCTTCGGGAGCTTTGCAATCGGTAAGGGCGACCTGTCGCCGATGGCGGTCGGTATTACCCTGGCCGCCAGCACGGCTTCCGCAGCCACTTTTATCATTAATCCGGGCTTTGTATACGTCGACGGGCTGGCGGCGTTCATGCACCTGGCCACGGGGGTTTATCTGGGCTTCGTGGGAATGCTGTTGCTGTTGTCCTTTCGATTTCGATCCCTCGGGGAAGAGATGAAGGCGCTCACGATCCCGGATTGGATTGGCAAGCGGTACAGGAACCGCAATTTCTCCCTGTATTTTGCGCTGTTGAATTTACTGACGTTTGCCTTTGTCGTACTATTAGTTGGGGGTATTTCCATTGTGATGCAACAACTATTGGGCGTCTCCAATTTGGTAGCTCTGCTGATTACGCTGATTTTTGTAACGGCCTATGTGTTGTTTGGAGGTACCTACGCCCATGTCTTCACGAATTTACTCCAGGGTTCCCTCATGATATTGGTAACGCTGCTAGTGCTGTGGACGGGGCTGCAACTCACACTAGCCAGTGAGGTGCCTATTTGGGAACAATTAGCCCAAATAGATCCGAATTTAGTCAAAGCGGTTAATCCAGAGAGCCGGCTTTACAACGACTATTTTTCCGTTTACGTAGCGGGCTTTTGCATCGGTGGGGCACTGGTTTGCCAACCCCACATTCTCACCAAGGCCCTGTATGTAAAGTCCGACCGGTCGGTGAAGCGCTACATTATCATTTTCAGTGTTGTTTTTCTATTGTTTTGCTTGCTCTTGCTGGCCGGATTTTGGGCGCGCATCACCCTGGACCCCGCCTTGCTCGTGGACACAGAAACCGGGGCTTTCCGCCAGGATTTGGTCATGACAGTCTATTTGCAGGAAGCCTTTCCGGATTGGATTTTTACCATCATCAGCGTGGTGCTACTGGCCGCTGCTATGTCGACTCTGGATGGATTGCTCGTTGGTATTTCCACAATTACGGCCAACGATATTGTACTCAACCTGATGAACCGCGGTAATTCGGGCCGATCGGAATCTGAAAAGATGAAGCTGGCCTATCAGGCGAGTCATGTTGTACTGATTGTAATTGCCGTTGCCGCCTTTTTTGTATCGCTACACCCGCCGGCCTTACTGGGTATTTTTGGTCAAACCGGAGTGTACGCATTGGTGGTCGCAGCCGTGCCACCGTTGGTAGTAGGCATGTATTTCCGGCGCGTCTCTACTCGGCTCGTCTGGATTTGCTCGGTAGCGGGCATTAGTGTTCATTTTCTATTGTTCTTTTTTGGTGAGCGCTGGTTTCCGGATTCGGGCCTGGCCTTTGCCAACCCTGGTCTAACCGCCACATTTGGATTATTTACCGGCTTGATTCCGGCCCTGATTGGGGCCTGGCTCGACCGGAATTAAAACAAGCGATCATGCGCAATGCCGTCATCGTTGCCTCGGGAGCGTATGCCCCGGCGCGCATTCTGACGAATCAATATTTCAACGATTTACTGGGGGAAGATGTCGACACCTGGCTACGCGAAAACGTGCAGATTCGCGAGCGCCGCTGGTGTGCCGAAAACGAAAGCACGGCCGATCTAGCCGAAGCAGCGGCCCGACAGGTCCTCGAGCGGGCCGGAGTGCCCGCATCCGAGGTAGACTTATTAATTGTGGCCACGGATACGCCGGAGTTCATTTCTCCCTCCACCGCCTCCGTGGTGCAGCATCGCCTAGGTGCCACACAAGCGGGAACCTTCGACATCAATACCGCCTGTGCCGGCTTTGTCACTGCTTTGGATATGGGGGCGAAGTACATTCGCTCCGATGAGCAGTACCAACACATTCTCGTAGTCGGTGCGTACGCGATGAGTAAGTACCTCAATCTGCAGGATAAAAAGACGGTCACCCTATTCGCCGATGGTGCCGGAGCCGTGCTACTACGAGCCGAAACCGATCCGCAACGCGGCTACCTGGCCAGTGAATTACTCACCCGCGGCGAGTATGCCGAGTGGATGGGCATTTACGGAGGCGGTACCCGCCATCCCATCAGTGATCCCGTGCTCGAAAACCAGGATCACCGCCTGAAATTCGTGCGAAAATTTCCGAAGGAGCTCAATCCGGAAACCTGGTCGCGCATGGCGCGCACCCTGAACGAGCGCACCGGCACGGAACCAGCGGATGTGGCGCGCTACTTCATCACCCAGATCAACATCAACAGTATTTACGAAACCCTCGATCGGCTGGAGGTACCCCGCGAGCGCGGGCACACGATCATGCACTGCTATGGTTATACCGGATCGGCTTGCATTCCCATGGCTTTCAACGAAGCCATGGAGCAGAAGCTGGTCGGTCCCGGTGATTTGGTGTTCTTTATCGGTTCGGGGGGGGGATTGGCGTTTGCGAGTGCGGCTTTTAGGCTGTAGTTTAACAGCTAGCAAACAAATGTCCATTTTATGCAGTACGAGGTTGACACAGACTGGACTCGAAAGTGGGCCACTTACACTCCCCATAAAACGGCCGTTTCGGAATGGGAGACCGGCCGTTCATTGACCTACCTGGAGTTGAACGAACTGGGGGATCGACTGAGCTACTACTTACAAGCCACGTTTGAGCTGCGAAAGGGCGATCGCATCGCGGTGTTGGCGGAGTTCTGCCTGGAATACATCGTGTTGTTTGTAGCCGCTCAAAAACAAGGATTTACGCTTGTCCCGCTCAATTATCGCTTGACGGCTTCAGAGCTGGATTACCAACTGAAAGATGCCGTTCCGAGCCTGCTATTTTATCCCGCCGGTTGGGAAGCGAGGCTGGAAACCTGTGCGGTGATGCAGAGCGGCAAAGGCCTGCCCATCGACGGATTGATAGAAGAGCTGCGCCAACAACCCGACCCGGAGCTACCGGAAGTTAAGATTGGTGCTGACCACCCCATTTTTATCCTCTACACCTCGGGCACCACCGGCTATCCGAAAGGAGCCCTCTATACTCACAGGATGCTCTTTTGGAACAGCATCAATACGGCCATGAGCCTGGTGGTCAACCCCGATAGCCGGACGGTTAGTTGCATGCCTCCTTTCCATACGGGCGGCTGGAACGTGCTGCTGACGCCCTTCCTGCACCACGGAGGCTACGTGTGCCTCCTGAAAAAATTCGACCCCGCAGAAGTACTGGCCAGCTTCCGCAACGAACGACCTACCATATTTATGGGAGTCCCTACCATGCTGCAGCGCATGGCCTCCATCCCCGATTTCGATACAGCCGATTTATCAAGCCTCCTATACTTCATCGTAGGTGGAGAAGCGATGGCCATCCCATTGATCGAGAAGTGGCAAAACCGGGGCGTCTACATTCGCCAGGGCTATGGCATGACGGAGGTAGGCCCCAATCTGACCTCGCTCCACCACGACGATGCGATCCGCAAGCAAGGCTCCATCGGCCGACCCAATTTTTACGTGCAAACGAAAGTCGTCGACGAGCACGGCCAGGATTGTGGCCCCAATCAGCCCGGCGAATTACTCCTGCGTGGCCCCATGGTGACGCCCGGCTATTGGCACAACGATGAAGCTACCCAAAAGGCCATCCGCGATGGCTGGTTCCACACAGGGGACATCGTGCGGGTGGATACCGAAGGCTACTTGTACGTCGTTGATCGCATCAAAAACATGTTTATCTCCGGGGGCGAAAATGTCTATCCCGCCGAAGTGGAGCGGGTGTTGGTCGCTCACCCCCAAGTATCGGAGGCCGTCGTCATCGGCGTACCCGACCCCCAGTGGGGCGAAACGGGCAAGGCTTTCATCGTCTCTTCCCACCCTACCTTATCCGCGGAGATCCTCACGACCTACTGCCGCGATCGCCTGGCTAAATTCAAAGTGCCCAAGCAGTTTGTATTCTTAACTGAACTACCCAAGAGCGATACGGGGAAGATTAATCGGAAGGTGTTGGTGACGCTTTAATTTTATGAGGCCTTTTGAATTCTTAAAGCATTAAAGAAATAATAGATCGTCCAAGACGTCCATATGCTAAAATGCAATTTATAGCATTACAGTATAAATCAAAGATTATGAGACCAATACTCCTCCTCCTGACAGCCTTTTTACTCCTCCAAACCGCCCACACCACCAACCTTCAAATCACCCACGTAGAACGCATTGAGGGCGCTGACAATACCCGCTCACGCGGATTTGTAGTGACACTGGAGTGGGAAAACAGCTGGCACAATGCCCGCAACCACGACGCCGCCTGGATCTTTCTGAAGTACCTTACGGAAGATGGGGCCTCCGCCCACATTTTTCTCGAGCCAGGCTCGGCGGAGCAATTGTACAAGGGCGATGCAACCATGCCGGAGGCAGCGTTGGATGTAGCGGAGGACAGAACCGGGGTCTTCGTCTACGCCCGCGAGGAGTACAGGGGGCCTCTCTCCTACCGCTTTTACGTGGCACTGGATACGTCGGCCGGGCCGGTTCTCAACTACCCTGGAAATGCGCAACTACGGTGCTACGGCGTGGAGATGGTCTATATTCCGGAAGGCCCCTTCTCGCTGGGCGATCCGGATACGTTGGCGTTGAATTTCGGCGCTTACTACCGCTCTGGAACGGGTGGTACCTTTGACGGTTTATACCAAATTACCTCCGCCGATCAGGAGATTCCCGTTGGGCCGGAAGTCGGGTCGCTTAACTACCGGGTGGAGGATATCATCTACCAGGGTGACCAACGGGGCCCCATTCCCCCCAGCTTTCCCAATGGCTATGGGGCTTTCTATTTGATGAAATACGAATTATCACAGGGCCTATACGCCGATTTTCTCAATACCTTGGGCGATTTTCCAGCCGCTCACCGCGCCAATTTTGGATCGAGGGGCTATTCCGATGCCGGCGGTACTATCCACCTGGAGGGCGACTGCTACGTGGCCGATGCCCCAACCCGCCGCAATGTGTTCATGCACTGGGACGATATGATGGCCTGGACCGATTGGGCAGCCCTGCGGCCCTACACCGAATTTGAGTACACCAAAGCCGCCTGTGGGCCCCAATCCCCGCTGCCGCTCGAATACCCTTGGAACAACAGCTCCCTCGACGGCCTGATGCGCACCGTCGATCCCGACACCAAAGCCATGCAGATGCTCAACGGCCTCACCGAAGCCGATCTCACCGAAGTCAACCGCACGGCCTTTGGCGCTTCCTATTACTGGGTCTTGGATTTAGCCGGCGGCATGTGGGAAAAAGTCATCACCCCCGCCGATTTAGTCGGCCGCCAATTCACCGGCCCGCATGGCAACGGCACGGTCGACTACTACGGCTTCGCCGACGTCAATGAATGGCCCACCGGCTTCCATGGCGAATCCGCCGGCTACGGCTACCGCGGTGGCGGCTACTATGGCCGACCGGGCTGGGGCGACTTCAACCCCTACAGCCCCATCGCCTACCGCTTGTACGGCGCCTGGAGCGGCGGCCCCCGCAATGTCGCCTATGGCTTCCGCGCAGCGCGAACGGCTCCCTGATGTTCTAATTCCACGATGAGTCAATACGTCAATATGCCAATGAGTCAATTCCCCAGCTACTCGACCGCCCAAACACTTCACTTGACGATCTTGCAAAAATCTCTTCAGAGACTCATCGGCACATTGAAATATTGTCACATTAACAAATCAGTTCATCCGAATCAGCCGCAACGTCCGTACGCCGTCATCCGATTCTAATTTGCAGAAGTAGATCCCTGCCGCCAGGTGGCGGGCATCCACATCTACCTGGTGCGTGCCGGGTGGTGCTTCCAGCTGATCGACCAGGGTCTGCAGCAGCCGGCCGTTGGCGTCGAAGAGGCGCAGGCGGACCGGGGCCGTTTCTGCCAACTCATAGACCACCGAAATAGTCGTTCCAAATGGATTGGGAAAGGCTTCGAATCGATTTGCCGACGGTGTCGTCAGTGGCTCGATTTCCGCGGCCACTTCCGGTTGGGGGGGAGCCCTTCGGGCTTGAACGGCATCAGTGTCCCCTACCAGGGGAGCGACTGACCCATCGGATACCAACGTGCCCCCGATCGAGCGATACAGCATGGGTTTGTTAATCAGTGTCCCCGATGCGGCCACCAAATCCTCGTCATCCAGGTGGATCATACGCAGGTTGGCCGGTACGACTATATCATCGTCCACATTGGTCATGTCGTAATAGGGCAAAGTCGGCACCGAAGCGAGGTTGCCCCCGTCCCTAAGGATGTAGCGGTTGTCGACATGGTAATCGTACAGCTCCAGGCCGCCGCGGCCGTACAGATTATCGGCACCGGCCGGTCCCCAATCATGATAGAGGGCGGCTTTTCGGTAGAGAATGAGCCGTACTCCCCGTGCGCTCAATTGCGGATGGCCCGACCAAAAAGCCGCGGCAGCACCGGCTGCATTGGGGGTAGCGCAGCTGGTACCGCCAAACCCTCCGGGCCGGGTGGTTGTAGTGGTATTGGTGGGGGCACACAGATCCGGCCCCTGGTTGCCACTGTTGGTGGGCCCGCGGCTACTAAATCCGGCAATAATCCCGTTGGTTCCGGCGGGGCTATTGTAGCTTACCCGCGGTAAAGCGCCAACTGAAACCACGTTGCCCGCTGTCGCATTGGACGGAGAGGTGGTGCTGCCCGTCGCCGTAGCGTATTCAAAATTGGTGTTAAACCGAGCGTGATTGAATAATTCGAATTCGGGCGGATTGGCGGACACGGCCCGGACCGCCAGGTAGACATTTTCTACGCTGGTGGTGCTGTAGGAAATAAATTCGAATCCATTGGTATTGGTGCTCGAAGCAAGAAGGATGTCGGTCCCGTCTTCGTACAAATACAAATCGTAGTGATCGACGGTCGAGGGGCTATCCCACTGCAGGTAAGCAAATACCGCCCCTGGAAACATGGGGCTGCCGTTTATCGTGAAATCATTTTGCTCGTCGAAGGGTGCCCAATTGTGCCAGTTGTTTCCGTTAGGATCACTGTAGGTGCCCTGCCAGTGGGTGCCGTTGCGGTTGCCGGCGGATGTGAAAAACAACACGCCATTCGTAGCCGCATTTTGGGCTGCCGCGCAGGCCGGCCCCGTGCCATCATCCCATCCGGTATTGTAGCGACTGAGGGAATGCGAAATGACATCGGCCCCATTGTTGATGGCATCCTGGACGGCCGTCCCCATATCCGACAGAGAATTGATTTTCATAATCAAATACTGGGCATTGGGGGCGTGGTCGAAGGTGGTTTCCAGGCAGGAGGTACCGTGCGAGCCACCGGATTCAAAGGCATCTCCCGTGTAGTTAAATTGGGTGGAATTCGCCACCGTCGGGGCGGCTCCTGCCGTTCGTGCGGCGGTCAGCCCTGCGTAGCCGCCATCGATTACGGCAATGGTCAGCCCCGCGCCTCCGGCACCGGCGGTGTTGTACGAATCAGAATTCACCAGGCCGGGGCCTTGATTGTCTAGCTCCGGATTGACTACCTCCAGTAACGTATGTTCTGGGGGAAGCATAGCGGAAACTTCCAGCAAGCGCTCTACGGGTACCCAGGCGCTGGCCCGATTCAAATAGGACGTGGTGAATTCGACATCTAGTAGATCCTGAAGTTGCTGGACGTCTACTTTGCGCTCGAGATCGTTCACTCCTCCGTTAATAATCTCTACGTAGACTGTATTTTCTCTAACCGTCATGGCGCTGGCCTGCGCTCGTTCCAATGCGATGGCAGTACCCTGCCCGGCCAGCCGTGCAATGTTGGCCAGGGAGGAAGAAATAGTGGTAAATTCGTCTTTCGGTGGCAACTCGATTTCTACGGGAATGATCTGCGTCAGCCCCAGTCCCGGAATCAGCAGCAGCACCACCAGATAAAGGTTTTTCATGGCTACTTTTTTGATGGTCAAGGGTTATTGCAGACTTACTAAAATCAATACATAGCCCTGCCCTTCTTCCAATCCGGACATGGCCTTGCCGATAATGGCGCCTTTGGCTTTTTCGTAATCGCTCACTTTCATGGCGTAGCCGGGCACACTGGAGGAGGTCAACAGGTCGCCAGCTTCGATGGGCCCAAACGACGCATCTGCCAGTAGGTACACCCGTCCCATAAGTGCAACGGGATACTCGCCGTCGGCTTCGCTGTCTTTCTGTCCGAGATAGAGACCGGTACGAATGCCGTTGGCACCGCTAATGACGCCCGCAACTTTTTTGTCGTAGGCCTCCGTGGTGATTTTCAATTCACCCGGCTGGTCGGCTGCAATCGACACCAGCATACCTTCTGTGGGTTGTAGATCCACATTTATGCCGGATACGGCAAACTGCTCGGAGATATCCGCCCCGCCTTCAATTTCGAGTTCGTCGGTGCGGATGCGGCCACGGCCGGTGTTGGCCCAGTTGGCGTCCAGTTCAATGGTATTGGCCAGTCCGGCTCCGCTCATCAGGCGAATTTCGCCGCCGATTTCAGCCGCTGCATCCCGCGGGCGAATGATCACGGTAGCGTTAGCATCGGGGTCCAGGAAGCGCGTATTGCCATTCGCATCGTCAATACGCACGAGATCCCGATTGCCATCACCGATAAAATTGAAATCGCCGTTGTTATCGACAGCCATCAGAAAGGTATTATTGTTAGGGCTTTGAAGGCGCAGATCGCCGTCTACGTGCAGGCGTGCATCAGAAGCAATGATGCCAATTCCCACATTTCCGCCCCCATTGGCGAGGATCACGTCGCGGGTGCTGTTGTTGTTGAGGTGCAGGTTGTTGGCAGTAGCATCGATTTCATTACCGTCGAGCAGCAGTCTCTGGGAGCCGGATTGAATATGCAAGGAAGCGATCGTACCGTCGTTTTCTGGCCCGCGAATACGGAGGCGGGAATCCGAGGGGTTTCCTCCGATACCCACATTGCCGCCCCCCGTAGCAATTACGACATTGCGGCTGCTATTGCTGTTGATGAGCAGGTTATTGGAAATGGCATCGATTTCGTTGCCGTCGAGCAGCATGGTTTGGGAGCCGGATTGAATTTGCACCGTGGCCGTGGTGCCATCGTTGTCGCTGCCGCGTACGCGCAGGCGGGAATCGGAGGCGACAGTTCCAACCCCCACGTTACCGCCTCCGTTGGCGATGATGACGTTATGATTGCTGTTGTTATTGAGGCGCAGGGGGTTGGAAATCGCATCAATTTCGTTCCCATCCAACAACATCGTTTGTCCACTCGACTCAACTCGTAGGGCGGCCGTGGTACCGTCGTTGTCGCTGCCCGATATATCCGTATCGCCATCTACTGTCAGGTTGCCATCTACTTCAACCATCGCATTCGACGCAGGACTGGTGGTACCAAAGCCAAAACGCCCATCGTCGGTGATGATACCACGGGCGGTATTACTAGTGATGAGGGTGACGGGTTCGCTGTTTACGGAGCCCAGCAGGTTGTTTTCCGAACCAACGATGTTGCCGCCTACCAACCAACTTAAGTTGGCATCCGCATCGTTGATGGAGCAAACGGTTCCATTATCGTCAGTGTGGGAAGTGACGGTGAAGTCCCCAAAGGTTTTTCCCAGAATCAAGTGGTCCTCCAACGGCGGTTGGTAGGCCTGGCTGGGGCAGGTAGAATAGAAATCGACTGTAGAGACTTCCCCGTCAACGGTAATGCGCAGGTAAGTACGGAACAGGAAATTGTCTCCCGGTAAGTTCGTCGCATCGTCTGCATCAAGGGTGATGGTTTCACCACTATCGACATCAGCAAACGTCAGCAGTAAATTCGAAGCAATGTATTCGTCGTCTTTGTACACTTCAACGGTCGCGTCGTCCGCGCCCAGGTAGAGCAATTCGATTTCGACAAAATTGTCGCCGGTACAGGGGCAGGAAGGCGGTAAGTCCGCCGGTTCGGCGGTTGCCACAATGGTAGTAAATAGGAAATAGCAAATAAGTGCGGTGGTAAACACTCGGTTCATAGTATATAGGTTTTGGCTTCCACATTGGGCATGTAGAAAGTGGTTCACCTATTCAAACAGCTTACCGGAATGCTTGGAGGGGAGGATGTTTAAAAAATATGACAATGTGCTAATGAGTCAACTTGCTAATGACTTCGAATACAAAATCCATTGACTCATTGGCACATTGACGAATCGGCCCAGTTACCGATTTTGCACGCTATCTGCCCAGGCAGCTTCCCCACCCACAATCGGCAGATTGAGCACCGTTTTATCCAAATCCACCGTCAGTTCCGTACCTGGCTCGGGCCAGAGGGTGAAGTCGCGGTCGCTGGAAAAAATCATTAAGCCGATTTGCTGCCCGGCGGGGATCACCTGATCGTCGGGTTGTAAGTCGAAAGTGAATTCGTAGAAGGTGCCGGGTTCCAGCGGCTCACTTTCGGTCAGCGATTGGTGATTCTGCGGATCGGCCCAGCCGCGGGTGATGATGTTGTCGGTGATGCGGTAATTGCGGCCACCTTCCCAGGGCAGGGCAACCAGCCAGACGGATAAATTGGCTGCGGGTTTGCTGCTAGCTACCGAAACCGTAAGGGTGGCCGTACCGGATAGGTGTACATCTTGTTGGAGTTCGGGCGTCAGATACAATAATCGGTGATTCGTGTACTCGGCCTGGGCCAGCGCGGAGCCGGAAAACGAGTAGTTATCTACCAGTGTTTCCTGGCCCTGACTGCCGGCGGCGGCTGTTGTCAGACCGCCCGTACGCGGAGCGCCTGCCGTTGGATGCAGCTGTACCGGTTGCGCATCCGGGTGAGGATAATCGGGATAGGCCGTCGGCTCGGAGGGGTCATCCCCTTCGCGGACGATGTAGGCGTGCGGAGCATCTTCCACGTCGTTCTCCACCCCGTGCAAGTAGCGGGTAAACCACTGGTTCATCATCGATACCGGCGGCGGGCCACCGTGGCCGAACTGGTGATAGTAAATCTGTACCGGCAGGCCTTTCTCTCTGGCGGCTTCGTAGATGCGGTAGCTGTGCTCGGGCATGACATTCCAGTCGTTGAAACCATGCGACATGAACAGGGCCGCCTGCATATTATCCATGTCGTTGAGGTAGTCGCGCCCGGCCCAAAAGTCGTTGTAATCGCCGGTTTCGCGATCCATTCCCTCCGCCATTTCTTTATCCCGTATAGCGGCGTTATTGCGCGCCCGTTTTGCCGGGTCACCGCTGTGAATGAAGTCGTAGAGCACGTCGATATCTTCGCCCAGGTAGCCCCCCGGATGGCGGACGAGCCCATGGGAGCGGTAGTAGTGATAATACGAGGTATTTGGAGCTACCGGAATGATGGCCTCCAGCCCCTCAACACCGGTCGTAGCTGCCGCCAAAGGCAGCGTGCCGTTGTAGGAGGTACCCGTCATCCCGACTTTTCCGGTCGTCCAATACGCCTCCACTTCTTCATCGCCTTCGGGCTCGGTATACCCTTTGGCCCGGCCGTTTAGCCAATCGATCACTGCTTTGGGAGCCAGCGATTCGTTATCTCCTCCTACCGTCGGGGCACCTTGCGAGAAGCCGGTTCCCGGCGAGGAGGAATGCACCACGATGTAGCCACGGGGCACCCAGGTTTCGATCTGCGAATTTGAAATAATGGGCCGCCTCCCGGTGCGTTGCACCTGCGGATGGGTTCGAGGAGGCGGAGTAGCCCCCAACTCGTGGCGGACGTCCCAAAACAACCCTTCGGCATTTCTGGCAACCCCCGCATAATAGGGGCTGGTTTCGTAGACCACCGGCAGTTTAAGTCCTTCGGTTTCTGTTTGCTTGGGCCGCGTCACGCTTACGTGCACCCGGTCGGGCTTTCCGTCCTCGTCGGAATCGAACTCGGTTTCTACGAATAGGTCGTGCCGAATCCAGTCCTCCGGATTAGAGAACGCCGCAACAACCTGGGCTTCACCGTTTTCAAATATCGGGGTGGCCTTCTGATCGGTACTCGGTTGCCCAAACAGGGCCACGTTCGCCAAAAGGAAAATGAAAAGAGCTGCTGATCTGAGCATTGGTGGGCTATTTTACTGATGGGTAAAAGTAGGGAAATTGTTCAGATGTTCTGATTTGCCCAATGATACGATCCTACTTGAATTTCGCCGTATAAAAGACACGGTTAACACATCGGCACATTAGTCCAACACCCGTTGCCCGTACGCTTCAATCATTCGATAGGGATACAACTCCGGGAGTCGGCTCACTTCATCTAAGGCCGCCAAATCGGTGGCAGAAAGCTGTAGGTCGGCAGCCGCCAGATTATCGCGCAGTTGCTTCATGGTGCGAACGCCCAGAATGACGGAAGAAAGGATGGGTTTCGACAGGGACCAGGCCAGCGCAATTTGCGAAGAAGTAGAATCGTATTGCGCCGCCAGGGCATGGACGAGCTCGACGATGCGCCAGTTTTGTTCCGTATTTCGGCGGGCCCATGATTCTTCAGTTTCTTCGGAAGTAGTGGCAATACGGCCCTCGGTGGGGCCTTCCTTACTGTATTTACCTGTAAGGAAACCACCGCCCAACGCCCCCCAGGGCATCAAGCCAATGCCTTCTGCTTCAAAGAGATCAAAAAATTCGTATTCAATGTCGCGTTTGACCAAACTGTACTGGTATTGCGCAGCAATGAACCGATTCATGCCCAATTGATCGCACAGCCCCTGTGCCTTCATGAGCTGCCACGCCTTGAAATTGGAAATACCCAAATAACGAACCTTACCGGAACGCACCAAATCATCCAGCGCGCGCAGCGACTCCTCAATGGGGGTGAGCGGATCCCAACAATGAACGTATAACAAGTCGATATAATCCGTTTGCAGGCGCTTCAGGCTCGCTTCAACTCCCGACAAGAGATGCATTCGGGAAAGCCCCACCCCATTGGGATCGTCGGAGGTGGGGAAGCGTACTTTCGTGGCAATAATCAGGTTGGCCCGCTTATCGCGGACGGCCCTGCCCACGATTTCCTCCGACCGCCCTTTGGCGTAGACATCCGCCGTGTCGATGTGATTACCTCCGGCGTCAATAAAGCGGTCAATCATCCGAACGGCTTCCTGCTCTGGGGTAGAGCGATCGGATTGCTCCCCAAAAATCATGGTGCCTAAAGTAAGGGTAGAGGTGATCAATCCACTGCGGCCGAGGGGTTGGTAGCGCATGTTTTTATTGCCAAAGTAGGGAAATTTAGGAGAGGCGGGGCCGTTTCCATTACTTCCGCCATTGTCTGACCGAAAAGATAATTCCAGTCAATCCAGCCATGATGCTGACAACGACCTCGACGCGGGTCAACCATTCAAACCAGGGGGCTTTCACCGATCGGGTATCCTGCTCGGGGCTTGAATGTTCCAATTCGGGTACTTCTATTTCTTCCATGAAAAAGGGGGGAAGGTCCAGAGAACCGATATCGAGTGCTTCTACCAACATACCAGCCTCCCAAATGCCGGAAGTGGGGATGCCGTCCGATATTTCAATGCCCGGCCCGTGAAAAAGGCCCGACCGGAAGTAGCCGATATATTTGTGGTTTCCAGACTGGTCAAACTGAAAGTATCCCAGCCCGTTTGTACAATTTCCGTTTATGCATCCCGAAAATACCGCAGTGGGAAACACCGCGAGCAATGTCAGCATAATAATGAAGTGCTTCATCATTTGATCGGTGCATGTCAGTTAGCGGAGAAGGTCTTCAATCGCTCGTTGAGGTCCTGCAATTTAAAAATGATGTTTTCAATAATCTTGATACCCCGTTCGATCTTTCCGAGAATAGCGTAGTATTCGACCACCTTTCCGAACCCTTCGATGTCGGTTTTTGTGGCTTCGATTTCGGCGATGAGCGCGCGGGCCTGCTCCAGTTTTTCATCGTATCGCCTTCTGGCATCTTCGCCGTCCCTTTTCATGTCGTCGTATAGCGAATGCCCCGAGGATTCTTCCAGCTTGGCAGATAGTAAGTTGAAGAGCACTTCCATCTTGGCGGTAACCTCGTTGAATTCCCCTTCAATGTCGGCAATTTCCCGAGCCAGCTCGGTGCCGCTGTTTTCCCATTTTCGGGTCATCGAGCTGACCGGCACCTCTTCACTCCTCCCCACGATTCCCAGGTCCATTTGGATTTCTTCCAATGCGCTTTCTATCAGATCGTCCAGATCGCTCAGATTGCCTTGAAACTGAATGACGGCCTGGTCAAATTCGTCCTTTTTCTGCTCCACCTCGGTGGGCGGACTACAGGCACAGCAAATCAAAAGAGTCAGCGCGAAAAAGTTGCGATTCATAGCAAAGGATGTATGGATTGATCAATGGAACGCCACCCCTTTAAATTACGGTAAATTGGGCGCTAATGAAATGGCTATTTTCATGATACGCATACCTACTTTTCGGTATGATTTACTAACGAAGGCCCCACCGACGTCATAGCGTATTCCGCCTGCCAAAAACTTAACGGTCTCGGTCAATACCGCTTGGAGAGCGTATTGCTTCGAATAGCCTTGTTCTCGTCGGACTTTCTCGGTATTTAAAATGAGGTGCGGTTTGTAGTTGTAGGGCTTCAGCTGGTCCGGAGCTACTAATTCTACCTTCCCCTTCCACCCCGTTTCCGATTTCAAGTGTCGGATTAATTCTAGCTGAGTCAGTGATTTAGGTGCGCCCACGTTGAAGATGGCATTGGCTGCTGCCGCCTTTTGCTCAAGGGCCAGGCGAATTGCGCAGACGGCGTCCTTTTCGTAGCAGCGCGTCCATTTCAAGGCGGCCTTCTCCTGGCTAATGCGGATGAAGGGCGTGTTTTGGATCATAGGATCGAGGTATTCTCGCAGTTTACCCTGATGATCGTGCGGGCCATAAAGTGCACCAAGTACTCATTGTAAATGGCGATAAAACTGCTTACCTGCCCAAAATCTCCATCCTCTATTCGGTGGGAACGGGTTTACCAACTGCTCCACCAAAGGGGCAGATACTCCCATAAAATACGCATTCCCACTACCCCAATCAAGACGGCCGTCCAACGACGTACCACCAACGGAGAAAGCCGCTGGGCACCAAAGCGAGCGCCTATCCATCCTCCTATTCCGACCACAATAATGAGGGGGATGATGAGTTTAATTTCTAAAGAAAATGCTGTCTGAGTAAATTGACCCGCTAACCCTGCAATAGAATTCACCAGGATATATGCGCTACAAGCAGCAGCAATCTCCTTCGGTGGATCACTCTGGAAAAAGTGCAATACCGGCGCGAGGAAAATGCCCCCCCCAATTCCCACCAGCCCAGATAGGAAACCAATCCCCGCCCCTATCAGTACACGGACAATCGGTTTAGTTACCCGATCTCGATCCGATAATTTGATACCAGCACCAGATCGTCTATAACCCATAAAGGCTGCCGCCAATACCAGCGTGAAGCCCAACAGCACGAAATACACTGCCTCCGACAGATAAATCGCCCCTCCCAGAAAGGCCGCCGGAGTACCCCCTACCAACAAAGGCCATACTCGCTGCCAACGCAGGTGACCGTGCCGAAAAAAAAGCCATACTCCGCTCACCACCACGGCCAGATTACAAACTAGCCCTACGCTCCGCACGATCATACTCTCGAATCCGTACAACGCCAATAACGCCTTATAACTCGATCCTCCTCCGAAACCTACCGAGCCATACACTACGGCGATGATAAAAAAACCAATGATCAGCCAAATATCAACTGCTACCGTCATGCTTAATGATAGGGAGGGTTTGATCAATTTGTAGCTTGAATTATTACAGTATTTGCAAGAAAATTATGTTTGAGTAAAATATTTTATAGTATTTATATCAGTATAATTCTAGTATTCCAGCATCAAAAATCGAAGTATCGAAACCAAAATTGGCAACTTGACATACCTGCTGTCAGCTTGACATTCGATCTGCCAAAACGGAATCTATTGACACGATATTTACCTATTTGGCATTCGCCTTGATTAGAAAAAATTGATTGATCAAATCCCACCAAATCACTTGTAATTATGGCTGCAAAAGAGATCATCCTCGGCACCCACGCCCGGGACCACATCAAACGAGGAATTGATAAACTGGCCAATGCCGTCAAAGTAACGCTTGGGCCAAAAGGGCGCAACGTCGTTATCGAGAAGAGCTTCGGCGCTCCCCGCGTCACCAAAGATGGGGTCACCGTGGCGAAGGAAATCGAACTGAGCAATACCCTGGAAAACATGGGTGCTCAAATGGTGAAGGAAGTAGCGAGCAAAACGGCCGACGCAGCCGGCGACGGTACTACTACCGCTACCATTCTGGCACAGGCCATGGTAAACGCCGGTCTGAAAAACGTCACTTCCGGCGCCAACCCCATCGACCTGAAGCGAGGCATCGACAAGGCAGTGGGCATTGTCGTCAATAGCATCCGCGAACTGGCGCTGCCGGTGGAAGGCAACTTCGACAAAATCCGCCAGGTAGCCACCATCTCCGCCAACAACGACGAAGAAATCGGCGGCCTCATTGCCGAAGCCATGCAGCGGGTAAGTACCAATGGCATTATCACCGTGGAAGAGGCCAAGGGCATGGAAACCTACGTCGATGAGGTAAGCGGTATGCAGTTTGACCGCGGTTACTTGTCTCCCTACTTCGCGACCGATCAGGAGGACATGGTGGCCGAATACGACAACCCGCTGATCCTGATCCACGACAAAAAGATTTCCAACGTAAAGGACATTGTTCCGATCCTGGAGGTAGCCAATCGGGAAGGCCGCCCGCTGCTGATCATCGCTGAAGACATCGAAGGCACCGCCCTGGGCACCTTGGTCGTCAACCGCTTGCGCGGCACCCTGCAAGTCGTTGCCGTGAAGGCCCCCGGCTTCGGCGACCGTCGCAAGGCCATGCTCGAAGACATCGCGGTGCTGACCGGTGGTACTGTCATCAGCGAAGAGCGCGGCTATAAGCTCGAAAACACCCAACTCGATCAGCTCGGTACCTGTGAGCGCATCAAGGTAGACAAGGATAACACGACCATCGTGGGCGGAAATGGTGCCGAAGCCGATGTGGAGGCGCGCACCAACCAAATCAAGCAGCAAATCGAAAATGCCACTTCCGATTACGACCGCGAAAAACTGCAGGAACGCCTCGCCAAACTCGCTGGCGGAGTAGCCGTGCTGCACGTAGGTGCCGCGACCGAGGTGGAGATGAAGGAAAAGAAAGACCGCGTAGAAGACGCATTGGCCGCTACCCGGGCTGCCATCGAAGAAGGCATCATTCCCGGCGGCGGTGTCGCGTTTGTCCGCACTATCAACAAACTCCGCCAGGTGCAACTCGACAACGAGGACGAGTTTATCGGCACCAGCATCGTCAGCAAAGCGCTGGAAGTACCGCTGCGCACCATCGCCCAGAATGCAGGAGCAGAAGGAAGTGTAGTGCTCCAGGAAGTACTCGATAAGGAAGGATCTATCGGCTACAACGCACGCACTGGCGAGTACGAAGATCTGCTAAAAGCCGGCGTCATCGATCCCGCCAAAGTGGCACGCGTAGCCATCGAAAATGCGGCCTCGGTAGCTGGCATGGTCCTGATGACCGAAGCCACCATCTCCGACGTGCCGAAAAAGAACAAAGAAGGAGTCCCGAGCAGTGGCATGTACGATGATATGATGTAAATCGTCAATGTGCCGATGTGCCGATGTGGATCTTTCATCATTATCGGCACATTGGCACATTGAAAAATTGGCACATTGAAAATTGGCAAACTAAATCTCCACCCCCATCAAGTAAAAACACAAATTCCGCCCCTGATTGAAGGATAAGACCTCAAAGGCGTTCCCCTTCGTCCAGCGCGTGAAGATTCCCCGTGGATTACCGGCTTTTTTGGTATCGAAAGTAATCTCCTTGTTTCCAATTTCATCGTAGTTGCGCAGCCACTCCAGCGTCAGGAGGACATCCGATTCGAGGATGATGTTATAGGCTGACACATCTATAGAAATGAGCCCCTTACGCTGCTTTTCTTCGATGTAGATATTTTCGGTGAGCAGGTGCTCCCCTACTACCCCATTTTCGAATTGATAGATATTGACGCGAAATAGTAAGCTATCACCCTTTGCGTGATTTAGCACAAAATTGGCGGTCTTCACGTAGACCGGCCGCTTAATGCGGATAGGCGTGCCGATTTCCGTGCCGAGTTGCGTATTCCCGAAGCCGATACTGAGGCTGCGCGTCTTGTTGCGCACCCCGAATCGCTTCTCCGCTCCATTGATTTTAGACGCTTGAATATCAATTTGGTCGATATTGTATGCTTTCGGTTCCAGGCTGATACTGGCGTCCTCTCCCACTTCCTCCGCACGTAGTCTTAGTGTGGCATATCCGATGGAAGAAAAGACAATTTCGTCAGTTACGCTAATACCCGACAAGGCAAAATGTCCGTTGTCGTCACTCACCGTGCCTACCGCTTTTTCCGGTACGCCGATATTGGCATACGGGATCGGCTGGTTTGTATCGGCATCCAGCAGCCTTCCGCTCACAGTAGTCTGGCCGAAGAGCGGAAGGCCGATAAGAAGGATCGAGAAGATAAGAAGGACCGCGGAAGCGCTCAATGAATGTGTTCGCATTTCTTTAGCAAGGTAATTTATATACTCCGACTATACCAAAATGAGGGATAAGGATATACCCATTCTCAGTAGTCGTTCTTGCACAATAGTCCAGATTAGGGCAAACACACCAAAATGGTCGGTACGATAGTTTTGGCCTTGCTTGTTAGGTGGTAAGCGCGTATCTTTGCAGCACCATCCAAAAGCTGCCCCCGTGGCAGCCGTTCTCAAAATAGCTCACTTTTCACACGGCCGTTTCCATTGCTGGTAGCCGCGTGCGCTGCGCACGCCCTGGCTGCCTGGAGCCCCGAGGGTTGGCAGGTAAGGTGGGATGGTGTGCGGCGCCCCGGGCCCAGCCACCGGCCGGAGCGCCGAGGCGCCATGCTATGTCCCGCCGGGCGGCGTTACTGCCTCCGGCATTTGCTGCGTGTGCCCTAAGTCCAGATCGAGGATGCCAGTTAATCAAACACAATGTGGTATCTTTACCCTTCTCTGACTAATAACTAACCGCATAATGGATACTAATAATAATCACGGTACAACGGCAAGTGCCACAAGTTACAACGTCAACCAACAGGGTAAGTGCCCATTCACCGGAGGAATGCTTAAGCACAGCGCCGGCGGCGGCATGTCCAACCGCGACTGGTGGCCCAATCAACTGAAGTTGAATATCCTTCGCCAACACTCTTCCCTGTCCAATCCGATGGGAGAAGAATTTGACTACGCAGAGGAATTCAAATCGCTCGATCTCGAGGCTGTCAAGCAAGAGCTCACCGAGCTCATGACCGCATCACAAGACTGGTGGCCTGCCGATTACGGGCACTACGGCCCCTTCTTCATTCGCATGGCCTGGCACAGCGCCGGCACCTACCGCATTGCCGACGGCCGCGGAGGCGCGGGCACCGGTACCCAGCGCTTTGCCCCGCTCAACAGCTGGCCCGACAACGCCAACCTCGACAAAGCCCGCCTGCTGCTCTGGCCGATCAAAAAGAAGTATGGCAAGAAGATTTCCTGGGCCGACCTGATGATCCTCGCCGGCAACATTGCGCTCGAATCAATGGGCTTCAAAACCTTCGGATTTGCCGGCGGACGCGAAGATGTCTGGGAGCCAGAGGAAGACATCTACTGGGGCCCCGAAAGCGATTGGCTCGGCGACAAACGCTACACCGGCGACCGCGAGCTCGAAAACCCGCTGGGTGCCGTTCAGATGGGCCTCATTTACGTAAATCCGGAAGGGCCTAACGGCAAGCCGGACCCGATTGCAGCCGCCCACGACATTCGCGAAACGTTCGGCCGCATGGCCATGAACGACGAAGAAACCGTGGCCCTCATTGCCGGTGGCCACACCTTCGGTAAAACCCACGGCGCTGCCGACCCAAACGAATACGTAGGGGCAGAGCCAGCCGGTGCGAGTATCGAAGAGCAAAGCACCGGTTGGAAGAATACCTTCGGCAGCGGTAATGCCCAATACACCATTACCAGTGGCCTCGAAGGTGCCTGGACCAAGACGCCCACCAAGTGGAGCAACGACTACTTCGATCACCTCTTCGGCTACGAATGGGAGTTGACCAAAAGTCCCGCCGGTGCCCACCAGTGGCAACCCAAGGGTGGCGCCGGTGCCGGTACTATTCCCGATGCCCACGACCCGGCCAAGCGCCACGCGCCCTTCATGCTCACTACGGATCTCTCCCTGCGGATGGACCCTGCCTACGAGAAGATCTCCCGGCGCTTCCACGAAAACCCCGACGAATTTGCCGATGCCTTCGCTCGGGCCTGGTTCAAGCTGACCCACCGCGACATGGGCCCGCGTGCCCGCTACCTCGGCTCGGATGTGCCGCAGGAAGAGTTGATCTGGCAAGATCCCGTTCCCGCCGTCGACCACCAGCTGATCGACGATCAAGACATCGCTACTCTAAAAGCTAAGGTGCTGGATTCCGGCCTGTCAATTGGTCAATTAGTGTCCACCGCCTGGGCGTCCGCCTCCACGTACCGCGATTCCGATAAGCGCGGTGGTGCCAACGGTGCCCGCATCCGCCTGGCACCGCAGAAGGACTGGGAAGTGAATCAACCGACTCACCTGGCTTCTGTACTGGAAAAGCTCGAAGGCATCCAAAGTGAATTCAACGCCGCTCAATCCGACGGAAAGCAGGTATCTCTTGCCGACCTGATCGTACTGGCCGGATGCGCCGGTATAGAACAAGCCGCCAAAAATGCCGGCCATGAGGTCACCGTACCGTTCACCCCGGGCCGCACCGATGCCTCGCAGGCGCAAACGGATGTAGAATCCTTCGAGGCCCTCGAACCGGCTGCCGACGGCTTCCGCAACTACCTGAAACCCCACCACACCGCATCCGCCGAAGAATTGCTGGTAGACAAGGCACAGTTACTAACGCTCACTGCTCCCGAAATGACGGCACTGGTCGGTGGCATGCGCGTGCTGAACACTAACTTCGGTCAGACCGCACACGGTGTCTTTACCGATCGGCCGGAAGCGCTTACCAATGACTTCTTCGTCAACCTGCTCGACATGGGCACGACCTGGAAGGCCTCTTCGGATGCCCAGGATGCATTCGAAGGCCGCGATCGCGCCACCGGCGAAGTCAAGTGGACCGGCAGCCGCGTCGATCTCATCTTCGGCTCAAACACAGAGCTGCGCGCCCTCGCCGAGGTCTACGCCTGCGACGACGCCCAGGAGCGTTTCGTACAGGATTTTGTAGCGGCCTGGACCAAGGTGATGCATCTCGATCGGTTCGATCTGGTCTAATCAGACGAACGGTTTAACGATGAATATCGGGGAGGTGGTTCGGCAACGGGCCACCTCTTCTACTTCAAAAACTTCGGAACAAACCCTCCTTGATACGTTCCGGCCACCGGAATCAACTGGTCACCGGATTGATCAACGGGATACTTTTGTTGAATGGCCTGATACCATTTTTGGTTATTGAAATGCTCCAATCTGAATTGGGTAGCCTCCTTTGGCCGAATCAATAAATGATATCCGCCCCGCGTTTCGAGTACTTTGTAGTGCCCCCCAATCTGGTTGTCTAACCATTGGAAGTCGATATCCAGTTCTTTGCTGTCAATATCGAAATCCACATAGCAAGTCCTCGATTTTGATTTTTGGATACAGCTCAGTGCTTCGGCGTGCAAATTATAATTCTTGGCATTGATCAAGTCCCAACAGCGTTTTCCCATCATTTCCGTGGCCTTCTTCATGCATCGGGGGTTCAGGGAAATATACAGGACCAGCGATTCCTGCGGAGCAGGTATATCGCGCAATTTCCAATAGCCTAGTGGAATTTCCAGTTGCCGGATTTTATCGTAAAGCCGTGTCTTATCCGACACAAAGCGCTTGAGCTGCGTCTTGTCATTCGACTTGATCAAATCCTGGCAGTACTTCTTTCGGGCAAAAAGCGATAAATAATATTTTTCATTTTCCTCCAGCTCCGGAAGCCAGTCGATAAATGCTACCAGTTGCTCCTTATCTGCAATGATTTCGTAATTCATAGTTCTTCCGGTTTCCTGGAATGAAGATCTAACTAAGAATAAAAACCAGAAGTTCCCTCAAATTCGATACCAGATTATTAAAGTACCCAAAGACCAAAGTGCTTTCACTCCACCCCTACCCTTCCATTGGTCGCCTCAATAATCCGGGGAGCATCATACCCTACCCCACCCTTAAAAACCAATTCCACCTTTTTGATCACCGAGGGATCTTCCTCTAATCGACCATCCAGAAGCACCAAATCCGCCCTTTTCCCTATTTGAATAGTACCAATAGAATCCCGCTCCAGAATGGCAGCGCCATTACCAGTCATGATTTGAATAGCTTCTTCCGTCGAGAACCCGGCCTCGATCAGTAACTCGAAGTTGCGCTGATCGCCGTATCCGGGTAGATTGTGTCGCCCCGCATCCGCGCCGCTTCCCAGCAGCCCGCCCATCTTGAAAAATTGATACTCGAACGCCATCGAGCGCTTCAATCGTCGTTCTCGGGTCAAGTCACTTTTTTCGTTGTCGTATCGCTTTCGCCGCTCGGCGTATTGATCTCGCAAATAGGGCGACATGGCCGCCAGGGTTCGTTTGTCGGCAAAAGCGCGGTTGGGGACACCCGATTCGTAGATGGATAACGTAGAGGCTAGGTACACGCCCCGATCGATCAGAAGCTGCTGCAACCTTCTGACTTCCGGGCTCGATACCTCCAGCTCGTCCATGTATTCCCGTCCGCCGTTGCAGACGCCACCCTCCTTGTTGCTCCTGAAATCGCTGGCCGTATTTAATCCATGCTCAATGCCGTCGATGCCCATGCTAGCCGCTTCCTCGAAGGTAATGGAACAAAGATGGCCGGTTACCTTGCAGTTGTTTCGGTGCGCCTCCTCTACAATCACCTGAAGGTCTTCCGGTCGGGTGTGGCGGTACACCTTAAACCAGGAGACGCCCCGCTGGATCCAATACTGCATCGTGTCTCGGATGTGCTGCGCGTTTCTGGGAATGATCATATTGGGATTCCCCCCCGGCCCGGTGAAATAAGGGCCACTCGTGGCGACATCAGGACCAATTTGCTGCCCCTCGGCAATGCGTCTGGCCAGGGCTACTTCTCGGTGGGGAGCCGCTGATCCACAGGTCTGAATGGTCGTGACACCCGCCGCCAGGTACAGTTTCGTGGCTACCTCCCCGATATCCGGAAACCGGGGAATGTGCAGGTGATTGTGCACGCCCACGATGCCAGGTATGATCGTTTTCCCCGACACGTCCAGGATGGTGAAACCATCCAGTTGGTTGAGGTCGATTTCCGCTCCCAGAAGCTCGAAGTAGCCATCCCTCATCACGATGGTCTGCCCACGCTTAATCGGGCCGCCCGTTCCGTCGATGATGGTCGCGTTGATCAGGGCAATTTGCCGCTCATCATAGGCCACGTATAGCTTCAGCGAATCAGAAATGTCGAATCGCTGTACGGGTGGGTCCGGTACCTGGGGCTGGCCCTGGCCACAGGCAGTCAGAAGCAGAAATATTGAAAAAACGGGGACGCAGTAGCTTACATTCATCAATCGGACAGCACTTTAGCAACCAGCGATCCATTCGCCGTTTGAATGTGCACCAATAGGATACCACTAAATGAGTGATCTATCAGGAAGGTATGCCGATTGAGTTGTCTGTATTCAGCCAGTTTGGTTCCAGTTACACTGTACAGCACGATATTTTCCAATACCGCTGTCTCGGATTGAATGTGGATGAGCCCGTTCGAGGGGTTCGGATAGACGTTCACTGACGGTGCATACACCGCTTCCTTCAAACTGCTCACTCGGTCGAGGGCTCAGGTGGTGAAGTTGTCGAAGCCCAGCCCAAAGGCCCCGGACGCGGTTCTGGTGCCGATGAATTTAATGGAAAACACATCGGCACTATCCCGCTTAAATCCCCAAGGGGTGGCGAGGGCATCGCCCGTTCCTTCATCCCCTGCGGAGATGGTAATTTCCGCGAGAATGGAGTCGGTTTCACTAAACGCCTGAACGACAAATTGCTCGTCAAAATCAATATCGTAAATCACCCCGCTGGCACTATCCGCGGCGGAGGAAAATTGGACAATCAGCGGTGGAGAGGTCCGCCCACTTAGCGTACCATCATCGGTCAAGAAAAAAGTCCCTCCACCCTGGTCGGGTGCGGGCGTATCGCCCCCAAACACACCGTGCAAAAGCAGTAGTGGGTGGCCCAATCTCCGCCAACTGCGGGAAGTTGCCGTTTTCCAGCACAAACGACGTGCCCAGCGAATCGGCATACTGATCACTGATCTCCAATCGATCGCCGGCGGTCGTATCGAGAATGGTTTCGAAATCGATGGTCGCACAAACCGTTTGCGCCTATAGGGTACACAGGCTCACTGCACACGTAACCCCCAAAGCAATTCTCTGAAAACAGCTCCAAAATTGATTCATGATAGCACTCTTTTATAACACTCGATTACCATAGAATTCCCGAAATAAGGCCGCCCAACCGTGCAACATCAAAGCGGATCCAACTCTTCCCTTTTTCTTATGCTATTGGGACTGCTCCTTCTGTTTTACCTGAAGATTTCGTAAAATTTTTAGCATCAGGTCCCGGATACGCTCGTAATCCGTTTTCGAAAACAAGATGTTATTCAGCTTCTTATCGAGCTTCTCTTCTACGAAAGCGGCCAGGTCCTTCTCCAGTTGCCATCGATCGATGATGACGAACTTCCGCAGCATAAAGTAAAATACGTAATTGTACTGTTTTGATTTTGTATTGTACTTCTTGTTTAAATTATCGGTCAGTAAATTGGCCATCTGGCGCGTGCTGAGTTCCGTTCGTTTTTCGGTCAGAAACTCATAGAATTCCAATTTCTGATTTCCCTCCAGGCGAGACAGCAGTTCTTTCTTATCAATTTTGGGTGTTTCTTCGAGAATTTCAGCCTTCAACGGACGGAAGATGGCTTCCATAAATTCCAACCCCAAAATGGTATAGCATTCTTGAATGAGCAGATTGTAGTCATAGGATTCCGTCTCCAGCGAGGCTAGCGCGATGAGGTGATTCTTCGTTTGCGGCCGGAGCAACCTGAATAAATTGCTCCTGATAAATTTGCTCAATGCACTTTCGTGGAGCTTCTCGACGATCGAGAGGATCAATTCGACCTTATCTTCAAGTTCAGATAGCCGCACCGTTATTTGATCTGTTCCATCTGCTGTGGTTTCTGTGGGAATGGTTTCAGCAATCGCATTTTCGAGAGCCGTTAGAATTTCCAAAATCGCTAGGTTGATCCGATTCTTTTCCTGGCTGAAGTCACCCAGCCCCAAGTGGCTCCGTTCGTTGATGGAATTATAATCCGAATACAGGACAATTACCCGGTTATAAAGCTTTTGGTCTGCCTCTTTAACCAGGCGTAGCAGGCCCTCTAATGCATTTTCAGTATTGGCATTGATGATGAACCGCCGCAGTATTTCAATGTCGCTCTGTTTCATGTGGTGTACCCGATTGGCTGCATACATTCATCCACAAATTTGGTGGCCACCCCGAGGGCGCGCAACGCATCCTTCTTCTTAAACTGGTGGGATTCCATCCGCGTGAGGATATTCTTGAGGGTCCGGATGGCATCGTTGATATGTCCGCCTTTATTCAGCATGACGCACTCGGCGTAGGCTCCCTGAGCGGCGTCGCTGATTTCCGCTCGGGTGGGGATGCCCGTTTTCGCGAGGCTTTCCAACACCTGGGTGGCCCAAATGACGGGGATGTGGGCGGCCTCACAAATCCATAGAATTTCGTTTTGCACTTCGGAGATGCGCTCAAATCCGATTTCTACCGCCAGATCGCCCCGGGCAATCATCACCCCGATTCGATGGTGCTTCATACCCTCCAGCAGGATATGAGGCAGGTTTTCGAAGGCCTCCTTGTTTTCAATTTTAAATACGACACCAATGTCCCTGGTCGTATGCTTTTTCAGTTGTTCGTACAAAATGAGGACATCCGCTGCGGTGCGTACGAAGGAATAGCCGACTATATCCGCGTGTCGGCCTACGAAGGGTAAATTGGCCATATCCTGTTCCGTCAGGGCCGGAAGGTGCAGCTTGGTATGGGGAAGATTAATCCCCTTGTGCGCCGATATTTTGCACTTGTAGCATTCGGTGATTAACAATTCTACATCGGCTTCCGATTTGTTGGTTACCACCGCCCTGATCATCCCGTCGTCGAAAAACACTTCATCGTTGATCCGGACATCATCGATGATTTCAGGGAGTTCCACAGCAACCTCCGCCCTTTCGAGCTGATTGTTGGTTTGATTGAAGGTGGACTTTTTGCCCGGGGTATCCCTTTTCGTCAGCAGAATGCGTTCCCCCTTCTGAATGGTGATGCTGTGTTTTAGCTTCCCCTTTTTTCCGGTTACCTCGATGTCGGAGGTCCGAATTTTCGGCCCGGCCAGATCCATGTAAATCTTGATGGATTTGCCCGTTTCCTGCTCGATCTCATGGATGAACTGGATCATGTTCGTCCATTGATCCTGGTTTCCATGACTCAAATTAATTCGGGCGATATCCATGCCATTGAGGGCCATCTCTCTGATAATCGACTTATCCGTGGCCGCCTCGTCGGGGAGAGTCACCATGATTTTGGTGTGGCGCTTTTCGTCGGTGTTTTTAAATAGTCGATTCGTATTTTCCGTAACTAGGTTTTTGCTTTTTTGGTATCCCAAAAACTCCAATCCCGACGGCGACTCAAACGATTGCCCCTGGATGAACCGAAGATTCCGGACCACGTTGTGCAGGTTATTGTACACATATCCTTCCGACGATCGCAACGACGACAAGCCCAGATCGGATAAGCTGTCGTGGTAATGTCTCAGATCGTAGCTCCGCAAGATCAGGTACCGACACAGGTTCTTGGCGCTCAATTTATATTCCCCCTGGACATCGGCCGTTAGCGCATCAATTTTCGATTCACTAGCTACGATGGATTGGAAAATGGCGGTTATGGCGTTGTCGAGTATTTCGATGGTCATTGAGGGGTGCTTTGGTACTTTGGTCAGGTGGCACTTTGGTATAAATTTAACGACTCGAGACCTCATCGGGTTGCCTCTTCCTTCTATCTTTCATTCATAATACATTCCATCTCAAACATTGACAAAAATCATTGGAAACCGGCATTACAGGTAGTACTCTTATAGGAAGTCGATAATTGATTCAATAGAAGCAAAACCCATTAATCATGAAACACAACAAATCGGCATTAGCATTCTTGCTAGGAGTAGCAATAGTAGTACTATCCTTTCCTGCGTGTAAACCCGACCTAACAGGAACCATTACGAGCAATACGGCCTCATTTCACCCCGGTGAAGTGGTGCGAGACAGCATTGAAGTCGTCTTGCAAAACGCTGGAATGGTGGAAGCCAAAAACGTACAGATCGACCTGGTATTATCTACCGACACGATTATCCCCATTCAGTCGGCATCTCCTTCCAATGTCTTCCAAGAGGACCAGTTGCTGCCGGGGGGACGAGAATTTGAGGAATTAATTCTTCCATCCGACTCGGTTATCGTAGCGTTGGGCATCAACGTTAGTTTGCCGGATACCTTGCCGATAGGGAGTTATTACCTGGCGGCGGTATTTGACCCCGGCCAGAACATCGATGAGTTGAACGAATCGAACAACGTAGCACTCATGCCCATTGAGGTGGAAAGCACCGGCGCATCAACCGTTTATTTTGATGTCGATTTCGGGACACCTCCCCATACCGTCGGCCAACCACCGGTCGCCGAATTCGGCGAACTTCCCCTACCGATCAGAACCGTCTCCTCGCCGGTAACCGGCGCGCCGCTGGTGGCCGAAACCTTCGGGGCCCTAACCGACCAACCCCTCGTCTTTGACTCTGAGGATGGAGCAGTCGATCAAATTCGATTCAGCTTCTTTGATATTCCAAATAAACCCGAAAACCTGGCCGTCGACTTCGATGTGCTAATCGAATCAATGGAAGACGACTACGGGTTTTCGGTACTGTTCGATACCCCGAATGCCACGAGCCTGAGTTTTCGTAACGATGGCGTAATCACAGCCGCCCCGGGGAATGTCGGCAATTTTGAATATGGCCAAAAGCTCCATTTTCGAGTGGAGATCTACGCGATCGATTATTGGAAAATATTTATCGATGGGGAACCCGCCTACGAATTCACGGCCTGGCCGGCCGATGAATTCCAATCGGTGCGCTTTTCTACGGAAACGATCAATCCGAAAGGCGTGAGAGCGGCGATCGATAATGTGGTGATTCAGGCGATTTCGCCTGCTGAATCTTAGAAGCTTCCAAAAAGGATTCAAAGCTCTCCGCTCTGCGGAGAGCTATTTCCTAAAATATCATCCCTTAAAATCAATAATTATATCCGTATCGAGAAGATAACTGGTCATAATTATAATTCGTAACGATTATCTGATATGGTTCTTGATTTGACAATCTCATCTCCATCAATATCTAACTCAGCCCAGGCTCCTGAAAGGCTTTTCAACAACGTTACCTTCTCCTCATATTCTAGGATCCGACATATCATAGGCTTTTCGCTAAAGTGGGAACAATCATCTAGTCGGCTAGGTTCCCAATCAACCGGAACACCTCTTAAATCTATTTGCTCCGATTAGAGTGTCGTTAACAAGAGTATGGCTGCGGACAGTGTGAGCATAAGAAGCGCCGGCAGGTAGGTTGTCAATTTATCATGGACCTTGATATGCATGGCAACTGCGCCGAGCATAAGTACAATCAACCCACCGGCAGCATAGGGAATCAAACCAGGCATCCAAATACCGAGGATCAAACCGATGGCTGCTGCCACCTTGAGGCTTCCGACGACGTACATAAACCATAGAGGTAGTCCGTAGTATTCAAATTCTTCGCGCAAAGTCGTTGCCTTGCCGTCGCCCCCCCTGTAGATGCTGGATCGCTGATTCGTCACCAACCAGATTCGAAGAATGTTCAGCGCCACAAATAATTGCAAAACGATGAGAAGGATGTTCATAAGTGCGTTGATTATCCTGTTACTACCAAGCGTATTTTTGTCTATCTAAGAACTTGGCCGCAGGGTCGTTGCCAAATTTAGTCTAAGATAGAAAAAATTAAGGATGCCAGGACAACTCAAGGTATGCCTGTATCGGTGAAAAGGGAGGCTGCCTGAGCTAGGAGTTCAATAGCAATCTCGTTTGGAACTTATTCATGCAACAAAGCCATGATGAAGAAGAAATCAAGAAACCGTATTTTCAGGTCACTTCTATTCTCTTTCTGCTATTGACTGTAGAAGAATGTTTATGTAGAATAACGTATGTCTCCGTTCTTAGACTTCAATACCGATTTCATCGCTTACGGCAGCCAGCACCTTCTGGTCATCCTCCTTACGATCGGTCTTTCCATCGGCTTGCCATCCCTGGCCAAAAGGTATTTCAGTAGGCACCAACAAGTTTGGACCGGCCGCACCCTGGCCCTCCTGATCGCTGGCTGGGTGATTCTGTACGCTCCACTCCTCCTGTACCTGGGCAAGTTCAACCACCAAACGGACCTTCCCCTCGACATCTGTAATCTCATGGGCTTATTGCTTCCCTTTTTGATGTGGAACCCCAGCAGGCGCATATTTCCATACTTCTACTTCTGGATTATGGCTGGGACCACCCAAGCGGTTTTCGCACCAAACCTTTTCAATGGCTTTCCGAATTTTATTTTCATCAAATATTGGGTAGTGCACAGTGGAATGATCATTTACATCCTGTATGTGGCAATCGTATGGGAGTTTCCGATACACTGGAAGGATATGTGGAAGGCCTTCCTGGGGCTTCAAATCTACGGGGTATTGGTCTTTGTGATCAACAAGCTGATTGGGGCCAATTACGTACACGTCATCGAAAAGCCATCGACCGCATCAGTGTTGGATTACTTTGGCCCCTGGCCCGTGTATTTATTGGTCATGGAAGCCATACTGCTCTTTTTATCGGTTATGGTGTACCTTCCTTATCGGGGAGCTCGCGAAAAAGGGAAAACGGCCCCTTAGGCCGAATCAATTTTGCAACATCTATGAAATCAAATTATTCACTGCTAGTACCAAAAGTGTGGCTAGCGTTCCAAGAATATAAAAATAACTGATCCCTTTCCAATTCACCTTCCTGATTGTACTGGATTTCCAAAGAATCAGAAATAAGACAATTAGCACTACCGCTGAAATGAAGTATTTGTTGGTATCCAACATGACCGCAATTCTAGCTTCGTCCTGCAGGTCAATCCCACCAAAAACGATAGAGAAAAAGCGCGAAAACACGGCAAAAAACACCACAGAATACGCATAGATGGATTTTGTTAACCACGTGACCAACAAAAAAAGGAATGCCTGTATCACGGTAAATAACGGCCCTCCGATTGCCGACCAAAGTGCATGCGATTCCTTTATAAACGAACCACTGCTTGGAGCAGCATTATTTAAACTAAGCGTCATGTCGTTTCCCATTAATTCGCCAACAACCCAATGTCCGAATTCGTGAAAGAGGTACGTGAAAAATGCGATGGGCACAAAAGAAATGATGACGATCCAATCGATCTGGCTTTCTTTTAAATCGCTGCTTATTTTGTGGCGGAGGCTCATATCGGCGAGTTTGGGCCCTGCTATTG
>CAZDET010000045.1:10092-42759 GCA_964504335.1 uncultured Saprospiraceae bacterium | reverse complement strand
GCGGTCTGGACGGGACTCGAACCCGCGACCTCCGGCGTGACAGGCCGGCATTCTAACCAACTGAACTACCAGACCAAATATGATAGTGAGGTGGGGAGGAGTGGGGTGGTGGGAAAGCATTACCCATTACCGGATATCCTCAGGTGGCACCTTACTGTTGCGCGTATACGAGAGCGGGAGAGAAACGTTGGCGAACCAAGGGAAAGCATCTCAACCTACTGGGCCAACGGTAACTTTCGTCAGAAAGTTTCTTCGCTCTTGTTACCCTTTCTTTAAAAGGCGCGACAAAGATAATGGGCCCAGCTGGTTCGTGCAAGGGTTTGGATTAAAAACCACACTAATTTTTCGGGATGGCCCTTTGCGCACTTCTTACTACCTTTACGCAATCCCCCAGTGCAGCCTCTTAGGAGGAAGTGGTTCGCTAAACACAGCAATACATGGTATTTCTCGAATTCGAAAAACCGCTCGAGAAGCTCTACGAACAGCTCGACAAGATTAAGCAGGTAGGTGAAGAGGGAGTCGTAGATGTGACCGAGATGGTGGAAGAACTAGAAAGCCGCATCCGGGCTACCCGACAAGACATCTACGGAAATCTCAGCGGCTGGCAGAAGGTCCAGCTGTCCCGTCATCCCGAACGTCCCTATACGTTTTTTTACATCCGGCAAATGTGCGAGCACTTTATCGAATTGCACGGCGATCGTCACATCGCCGACGATAAGGCCATTGTCGGGGGCATCGGCCAGCTCGATGGTCAGTCTATTGTCATTTTAGGGCACCAGAAGGGGGTCAACACCAAGATGCGGCAGTACCGCAATTTCGGCATGGCCAACCCCGAAGGCTATCGCAAGGCACTGCGGCTCATGAAGCTAGCCGAGCGCTTTGGTTTTCCCGTCGTTTGCCTCATCGATACGCCCGGGGCCTATCCTGGTATCGAGGCCGAAGAACGGGGGCAGGCGGAGGCTATCGCCCGCAACCTCTTCGAAATGGCGCAACTGCGCGTACCTATCGTGTGCGCCGTCATCGGCGAAGGGGCCAGCGGTGGGGCCATCGGCATCGGACTGGGCGATCGGGTCTACATGCTCGAAAATACCTGGTACTCGGTGATTTCACCAGAATCGTGCTCCTCCATCCTGTGGCGGAGCTGGGACTACAAGGAACAGGCGGCGGAGGCGCTCAAGTTGACGGCCGAGCACATGCACGGCTTCGGGATCGTCGACGAGATCATCCGCGAGCCGGAGGGCGGGGCCCACAACGCCCCCGAAGAGATGGCCAAGGTGCTCAAGCGGCACCTCAAGCAAGCCATTGCCGAACTGCAATCACTGGACGCGGAGGCCCGCATCGAGGCCCGCATCAATAAATACGCGCATATTGGCGTTTACGATACGATTAGTGCCGAAGAAGAGTCAAACAATTAACGCGCTCTAGAATTGTATTAGAGCATGCTACAATTACTAAAAGACTACGTCTACCAGCGTAGTCTGAACAATCGCCTCCCCCGCAAACCGCGCCCCCTGGCAGGCCGCGGGATCAATCTGAATAAAGCCCACTCGGTGGGGATTTATTTCGATGCTACCCGCGTAGATGACCGCCAGACCGTGCTGCAATTCGCGCAGCGGCTACGCGAACAGGGCAAGCGGGTGCAAATGCTCGGGTTTTTCCAGCACGCCGTTGCGGAAACCGAGTTTTCTTTCAATGCCTTCTCTACCAAAGACGTCGATTGGGCGGGGCGGCCCAAGGGGCTGCAGGTGGATGCCTTTCTGTCCGATGCGACCGATCTGTTCATCGCGCTGACGCCCCAGTCGAGCCGTCCGCTGGAGTTTATCGCCCGCCTGTATCCGTCGGTGTTGAGCGTCGGTCCGGTGGCTCGAAATGCCCATTGCTTTGACCTGATGCTCGACTTCCCGACCAATACCAAGGTGAAGGAGGTGATCGAACAGATTGAGCGCATACTGAACGTCACGAATGTCCAATCCGAACCAGTCACTGCTTGAAGGCACTGGCGTCGCCATCGTCACGCCCTTCACGAGTAGTGGTACTATCGATTTTCCCGCCCTCAGCCGCCTGATCGATTTTCAGATCGAAGGGGGTGTCGATTTTATCGTATCGCTCGGTACCACCGGTGAGGCCATCACGCTCTCTACGGAGGAATGCCGCGATGTGCTCTCCCACACCGTCGAGGTGGTCAATGGCCGCATCCCCGTCGTGGCGGGCTATTTCGGTAGCAACTACACGGATCGGGTCGTCCGCTTTATCCGCGCGTTCGATTTCGCAGGGGTCTCGGCGATCATGTCGAGCAGTCCGGCCTACAGCAAGCCGCCGCAGGAGGGGATCTACCGCCACTACATGGCGATGGCCGAGGCTGCACCCGTGCCCATTATCATCTACAATGTGCCGGGCCGCACCGGCTCCAATATCGCCGCGGAAACCACGCTGCGCCTGGCCGAAGCGAGTGATCGCTTCATCGCCGTCAAAGAAGCCAGCGGCGATTTGATCCAGGCCACCGAAATCCTGCGCCACGCTCCCGATCACTTCAGCGTGCTGTCCGGCGACGATCCGCTGACGCTCCCGCTCCTCAGCCTGGGCGCGCGTGGGGCTATTTCCGTGATCGCCAATGTGCTGCCGCGCCACTTCAGCCAGCTCGTCCGCTCGGCTCTGGAGGGGGATTACACCACGGCCCGCCAACTGAACGAGCAGTTGCACCCCGTGCACCCCTGGCTCTACGTGGAGGGGAATCCGGTGGGCATCAAAGCAGCGCTCGCCATCCGGGGGCTGATTCAGAATGAGCTGCGGGTACCGCTGGTGCCGCTTTCCGAGGGGGCATACGCGGAGCTGGAGGAATGTCTGCGCGGCGTGCCGAAGTTGTAAGTCTTTGGCTAAACGCTAAATCAAGCGAGCAACGCGAGCTTCGAAAACTCCTCCCGCAACACCAGCTTGCTATCCGCTTCCAGCCACTCATCGAGAAGGGTGGCGTAGATCTGGCGAAAATCGATCTGGTACTTCAAATCGCCGTTTTCCAAATCCAATAAGTTGGGGCCTTGGTTGAAGAAGCCGGGTTTGTGGAGGCTGCCGCCCATGAGGAAGAGGTTGTTGGCGGTGCCGTGGTCGGTGCCGTTGCCGGCATTTTGGGCGACGCGGCGGCCGAATTCGGAGAAGGTGAGGATGAGCACGTCATCCAGCAGGTTGTTGCGTTTGAGGTCGTCGACGAAGGCGCGCACGGCCGTGGCGTAGGCCCGCAGGAGCCGGGCCTGGCGCGTGGGCTGTTGGGCGTGCGTATCGAAGCCGCCGAAGCTGGTGTAGTAGACCTTGGTGTCGGTATCTGCGGTGATGAGTTTGGCGATTTGGCGGAGGTTGCGGCCGAGGGCGTTGCCGGGATAATTCGACCGCGATTCGTGGGCGCGGGTTTGGGTTAGGAGGTAGTCGGCGGTTTGCTGGGTATTGACCATGGTTTTGTAGAGGTAGGCCACGTTTTCTTCGTGGTCGTGATCGTGGCTGCCGATGGCCTTCAGGAAGCGGTTTTCGGAGGTCTGCTGGAGGCGGCGGACATCGTTGAAGGCGAAGCCGGTGCGCTGTTTCCCTTTCATGGCGAGGCTCACCGAGCCGTCGATCTCGAGGGCCGAGTAGGTGTGCTCGGTGCCGGGGCAGTTGCTATCGAGGTAGCGGCCGAGCCAGCCGGTGGTCCAGTACTCGTCGCTAGAGCTGGCGGTGTGCCAGATGTCGGTCGAGCGGAAGTGCGAGCGATCGGGGTTGGGATAGCCGACGTTGTTGACGACGCTCATCAGCCCATTGTCGTAGAGGTCGCGCAGCGGGGCCAGCTCGGGGTGGAAGCCGAGATCGTCCGATACGGGAAGCACGTCTTTGGCGGCCAGGGCAATCGAGGGCCGCTCCTGGTAGTAGCGGTCGTTGCGGTAGGGCACGATGGTGTTGAGGCCGTCGTTGCCGCCCGACAATTGAATCACCACCAGGATCTTGCCGGTCCGGCTGCGGTACAGGCGCTTGGCCTTAAAATCGAGCAAAAACTGGGGGACGAGCAGGCCCGTGGAGGCGAGGGTGCTATTGCGAAGAAAGTCTCTGCGTTTCATGTGGCTGGTTTTTTAGGATAGTTGGTATTCGGGAAAACTCATCAGGCGCATCACCAGGGCCTGTGGCTGCGTGGCCTGTCCGTGGAGCGACCGGACAAAGGGTTCGATTTCGGAGCGCGACACTTTGGGTGGGGTGGCCAGCAGAAAATCGACGAGTTGGTCGTACGGATCGGCCCCGGCGGGTTCGATGATCCGGCGGTCGAGCGGTTCCCAATCGATGTGGGCCTGCAGGCGCTTCAATTGGGCGAGCTGTTCGGTGGCTTCCGGTTGGGTGGATAGTTCGAGGTCCACTTCGGAGGCCAACACGAGGTAGGTCGATAGGTTGAGGCGCAGCATTAGCTTGGCGTTGTCGATCCATTCTTTGCCGAGTGGCCAGCCCGCTACGTTGGGCGGATCGAAGGGCACCTGACCCAGCCCCCGCTGGAGGAAAACGACGCTCTGCCATTGGTCGAACGAAAGGTGCAACTGGCGCATCATGCCCGCCAGGAGGTCGACCGGTGCCTTGATCCGGTTGCCGCGGTGGGCGGGGGCGTAAAACCAATCGCTCGTGAACAGGTAGCGCATCAGCTTGGCGATGTCGTAGTCCGACTCGTAAAACACCGTACCCAACTCGCGGATGCGCTCCGCATCGGGGCGGTCATTTACAAAGTAGGTATATACTTTGGCGGCGATGAAGTCGGCCGTTTCGCGGCGTTCCAAGATGATATCGATGATGTCGTCGCCGTCGAAGGGGCCGGTGCGGCCCATGAATTCCTTTTCTTCAAAATCGTGCACCAGCGGCCGAAAGATGAACTCCTCCTGGACGCCACTCGACCAGCCGGTGAAGGCGCGAGCCGCTTCTTTGACGTCGCGCTCGGTGTAGTGGCCCCGGCCGATGGTAAAGAGTTCCATCAGCTCGCGGGCGAAGTTTTCGTTGGGCGATTGCTTGCGGTTTTGCTGATTGTTAAGGTAGCGGATCATGGCTGGCTCGCGGGCGACGCCCAGCACCAGATCGCGAAAGTTGCCCAGGGCGTGCAGACGCAGGGTATTCAAGTAACTCCCCGCCGAGCGCGTACTGCGAATTCGGCAGGCAAAATGGCCATGCCAAAAGAACGTCATTCGCTCCAGTAGAGCCGGTTCCTCGCTACTGGCCATGCGCTGTAGCCACCGGACGTTAAATTGCCCCACATGGCGCACATCTTCTCGGCGGAGTTCTTGCCGTTCTTCCGAAGATAGATTGCGAAACTCCTGGCGCGTCATGCCGGTAAACGGGCTGCGATATCCCAGATCGGTTGGTTGAGCCGCCTCCCGGAAGAGTCGATCCACCGCTTCCTGAATCGATTGGGAACCATACGCTACGTATTCGGCCGGACTCATCCCAAAGCCCGCTCGCCGGTAAAGGTGTTGTACGTTTTCACTTGCCATAGCTCGTTGCTTGTGGTGGTTGGACCGCCGCAAGGCGGCGGCGTTTAATCAGAATCTATTAAATTGATGTGAAAGAATCAGGTGTGCTATGGAAGGACCGGCCTCGGCGGCTACGATAGATGACGTCTTAGCAGAGTTGGACCGCATCGTGCGGGACTCAGAACTCCAAAGCAATCCCCTTGGTTACTTCGCCGTCTTGTACCGTCGGGTAACGGAAGCGGTAAAACAGGGGATCGAGCAAGGTGACTTTGAAGACGGTCCGCGCATGGAGCTGCTCGACGTGGTATTCGCCCGGCGCTATCTCGACGCCTACCAACGCTACCAATCCGGACACCCCCCCACTGCTTCCTGGCTCGGGGCGTTCGAGCGTAGCACCCACGATCGGATGATTGTATTGCAACATCTGCTGCTGGGCATCAATGCGCACATCAATCTGGACCTGGGCATCGCCGCAGTGGAGATAAGCCACGGAAGCGACCTGAATCGACTTCAGAGAGATTTTAACAAAATCAACGACATCCTCGCCTCCCTCGTCGGAGAAGTGCAGGACAACCTGGCCACCATCTGGCCGCCACTCCGATGGATACTGCGCCGAACCGGGCAACTGGACAACCTCCTGGTGGATTTCAGCATGCAACTGGCGCGAGACGGCGCCTGGGGCTTTGCCCAGCAACTGGACCGTCAGCAAAAAAACGAGTGGGCGAACCTGATTGCCGATCGCGATCGGCGCGTGGCTGGGAAGACCTCCCTGATCGTGCCTACTTCCCGATGGCTGCAATGGTTGTTTTTCATCATTCGACTCGGAGAGGTCGGCTCCGTCGGGTTAAAGATTCGCAAGCTCGACCGGCAAAGAAATCCTCAAATGAATACCTGAAATGCGATTCTTCAAAGCTAAATCCTTGGATATCCGATACATTGTAGGAGAAATCCTCCTCATCTTTATCGGCATCACGATGGCACTCTGGTTCAACAACTGGAACGAGGCCCGCAAAGAACGGGAAATCGAGCAGAAGACAATGGTGGAATTACGGGATGCCATCCGGCAAGATCTGGCCGATATTGAATTTAACATCCAGAGTTTCGTTAATCGAGTGGGAGTATACGAGCAACTGATCAATTCGCTGGAGGAGGACCGAACGCTTGCCGATTCGCTAAAGCAGAAGATTCCCTGGCTGATGGGATATACGTACTTCCTTTCCAATAGCGGCCCCTACGAAACCCTCAAATCACGCGGTCTGGAAACGGTTACCAATGATGCGATCCGCCTCCAAATTGCCAGGTACTACGACGGAGAATACGAGCGGGTACAACTCGCCGACCGTTCCCATTTCGAACACTATCGCGACTATGTAAAACCCCAGGTGCTGGCCCACTTCGAAATCACTAATTCCTTCGAACTGCACAATGCGCAGGCCCTGCAAGTAGATCCATTTGATCTGATTCAGGTATTGGCCTGGGGAAAGATCCACGACCAATTCGCACTAAACACCTATCGCAAAACGCAGAAGGTCGGAGCATCCCTGCTCGCCGATATCGAACGAACCCTCGGCCAGACCGATTGACGATCAATCAAAAAAAAGCGCCCCCCTGAATCGGGCGACGCTTTCGGGTGGGGGACGGTTTGAGTAGTACCATTAATACTCCTCCCCACCTTCCCAGTCACCGCCGCGGCCTCCGCGGCTGCGGCGCTTGTCTTGGTTGAGGCGGTAGTTGAAGGTAAGGGTGGCCTGGCGGGCCCGCCACTGAAAGTCACCTTCGGTAAAGAAGACCAATTCGGCCGTTTCGCCTTCGGTGGTGTAGCGCCAGCGGCGAGAGTTGAGCAGATCGCGCACGCTGAGGGTCAATGTACCCCGGCCGTTGAGCACATCCTGGCTCGCGGCCAGGTCGAAGCTGTAGAAGGACCGGCGGCGGCCCTGCGTGACGTTTTGTGGGGCGCGGTAGTTGAAGCGGATCTGCAGATCTGTTTGCTTGGAGAGATTGAATCGGGTGGTGCCGCGCGTAAACCAGGTGTAGGTATCGGCGGAGAAGTTCTCGCCGAGGTTGCCGCCGTCGGTGATGGCGCGATAGAAGTTGAAATCCGCATTCAGCCGCCACCACTTGTAGGGGTCGTAGGAGGCGGTGAATTCAAGTCCGTAGGCATTTTCCGTCAGCAGGTTTTGCGGCAGCGTGATGGAGTTATTGTTTTCGTCGACGGTGCGGATGCGCTCAATCTTATTCGTGGTGTAGCGGTAGTAGATGCTGGAGCCGAGCGAGCCGTTGTCCCAGTAGAGGAGGTGGCTCAATTCGTACGAATCGGTGAATTCCGGATCGAGGTTGGGATTACCGGCCCGGAAGTTGCGGTTGTCGCTAAAGCTAAAGAAGGGGTTCAAGTCCCAGAAACGGGGGCGGTTCACCCGGCGGCTGTAGCTGACCTGAATCGAGTTGGTCTTGGAGAGTTCGTACCCGAGGAAGGCGCTGGGGAAGACATTGAAAAAGTCGCGGACGTTTTCTTCATTTGTTTGTAGCAGCAGCGTCGAAATCCAGGTGTACTCGGGGCGAATGCCGATTTGCCAGCTGATCCGGCCCGGCTTATCGCCTACAATCAGGTAGGCGGCGGAGATGCGCTCGTCGTAGCGGAAGTTGTTACTGAGCCCTTCCAGTGGCAGCCACACGTCGTCTTCCTGCAGCTCTTCGACGAGGTAATCGTTGTCGATGTTGCGGACGGATTGCCGCAGGCCGGCCTCAAACTTACCTTCATCGCCGAAGGGGTGTACGTAGTCGGTTTGAAAGATCAGCTGGTTCGAGCGTTCGTCGTTGTTGGAGCGCTGAAACAGGTCGTCTTCGCCCGTGGGTACGCCCTCGGCGGTGAAGAATTGGTTGCTCAGGTCGGAAGCCTCCGTCTCGGAATTGTCCTGGTAGCGGACATCGGCCGTCCAGACCTGGTCTTTCTTATCGTATTCTTTGCGCCAACTGAGCTCTACCTCGGTGCGCCACTCGTCTTCGGATTCTTGGTCGAGGCGGTCGACGATTCCGACCGGATTATTGAGGTTTTCGAGGTAGTCGATGTAGCGCGTTTCGTTGGTGTTTTGGTCGTCGCCGAGGCGAAGGGTAGAGGCGAGCGTGAGCAAGCTTTTCGGGCTAAGGGAGTAATCGGCCCCGAATCGGAAGCTGTTGTTGAGTCCGCCGCGCAGGCGGTCGCTTTCTTGCTGGGTAATGGTGGTGACGCCGGTGGAGCGGTTGAATACCTCTTGCGTGAGGCTGCTTTCTCCGGGCCGGTTATTGTAGCTCAGGCCGTAATTGGCGAAGAAGTTGAGCTTGCTGGCGCGGTAGTTCAAGTTGAAGGATGCCCCGTAGCGTTCGGGCACTCCAACCGACACATCGAACGAACCGTTAAAACCGCCGCGCTTATCTTTTTTCAAAACAATGTTGATGATGCCAGCCATCCCTTCGGCCTCGTAGCGGGCGGAGGGGTTGGTGATCACCTCAACCCGCTCGATCAGGTTGGCGGGAATGGAGCGCAGACCGGCCGCCGGATCGGTGCCGATCAGGCCGCTGGGGCGCCCGTTGATGAGGATGCGTACGCCCTGGCTGCCGCGCAGGCTGAGGTTGCCCTCCACGTCCACTTGCAGGGTGGGCACATTGTCCAGGAGTTCAGCAGCGGTTCCGCCCTGGCTGGACAAATCCTTGCCGACGTTGAACACTTTCTTGTCTAACCCCATCTCCATTTGGCTCTTCTCGGCCACAACGAGCACCTCGTCCAAAGCGGCCGCTTCCGGTTGTAGGCGGACGACGCCCAGGTCCGCTACCGGGGCTTTTCGGGTAATCGTTACATCGCGGATGGTTCTTGCTTGGTAGGCCAAGAATTCCACCTTTACAAAGTAGGTACCCGGACGTACTTCGATCCGGAAATTACCGGCTTCATCGGTGATGTTGCCATTGACCAGGCTCGAATCCGCCTGATCGAACACGCTGATCGTGGCGTAATCCAGGGGAGCATCCGTGGAGCCATCCACGATTTTACCGCGAATGACAAAGGCGGCCTCCGGGATCGGGACGGGGGCCGGCTGCGCGGAAAGGCAGTTGCAGGTATACAGAAATGCGGCAAACAGAGTAAATAGAGTCGGTCTCATGTAGTTGTATAACGTCATTCGTGATAAGAATAGAATTGGTCCGAAAGATCGAGTAGTAAACGCTGCCATAACAATGATGTACCAACAAGGATCACCACTATTCTAGAGAAATCGGTGAACGACAGCTGGCAAGGGGGCAATGACATGCCGTCGTTCAACCGGCCAGGAGCTCCCTTCAACCGGATCGGGGTAGGATTGATCGGTCTTTTTGCCTAAAATGCAGCCAGGCGCCCGTTTTTAGCATTACTATTAGTCAATTAATCACCCGTTCGTATTATGGCTTGGACTATCAAAAAAGGGTGGCAGCGAGAAGTACTTTTCCAACTACTGCTTTGGGCCTTGTATACCGTGGTGCTCATTCAGCAGGTGAATTTCTACAACGAGCGCCTCGATCGCGACGAGACCGTCGGATGGCGGGAGCTGGCCTTTGCCCTCAATTACTTTGTGGCCGTGATGTTGCTTTGTTACTGGATCCTGCCCCAGTATTTGTACCGGAAACGCTACATCGAAACGGGGCTATTCAGCATCATGCTGCTCATCGTCGTGATTCTGGTGGAGGAATACGTGATGGAGCGCATTTTCTACGGCGATGTGCAGCGCGGGAAGACGTTTTTGGGGTTTCTACCCACCTTGCTCGACATTGGGCCGACGATTCTCTTCTTCGTAGGGGCCAAACTGGCCTGGGATAACCTGCAAAAGCAAAACGATCTCGACCAGCTGAAGCAGGAGAAGGTTTCGAGTGAATTGCAGTTTTTGAAATCCCAACTCAACCCCCATTTTCTGTTCAATAATTTGAATAACCTGTACTCCTACGCACAGGAGCAGTCGCCCAAGACGGGCGAAATCATCATGCAGCTTTCCGCAATATTGCGCTACATGCTTTACGAGAGCCAGGAAACTTTCGTGCCCCTGAAAAAGGAATTGCGCTACCTGGAAGACTTCATTCAACTGCAGGAATTGCAGATGGAAGACCGCGGGCATGTCTCCTTCCAGGTAACGGGAGAGACGGCTAATTACAAAATAGCCCCCCTGGTGTTAATCATCTTTGTGGAAAATTGCTTTAAGCACAGCCTGATGAGCCAGGCAGGTGATATTGATATTCAGATCCGAGCTACGATCGAAGACGGTCAATTGCATTTTTATTGCCGCAATACTTTCGTCGAGACAGATAATCGCTCGAAGCAATACCTGTCGCGCGGCATTGGCCTGGCCAATGTACGCAAGCGCCTGGAGCTGCTGTATCCGGGTAAGTTTACCCTCGATCACCGCAAGGAAGGGCATTACTACATCGTCAATTTAAGAATGGAACTCAGTACCATCAACCGGGAGGTCTATGAAATGTCGATGTCTGATTATTGAGGATCAACTCCCCGCCCAACGCATCCTGGAGCGCTACATCAACGAGCTGCCGAATCTCGAATTGATGGGTAGCTATACGGATCCGTTGGCCGCCCTCGATTATTTGCGCGACCATCCGGTAGACTTGCTCTTTCTCGATATTCACCTGCCCAAGTTGTCGGGTATGGATTTCATTAAAGTGCTTCCCTACCGCCCGCGCATCATCCTGACGACCGCCTTTTCCGAATATGCCCTGGAGGGCTACGAGTATTCGGTGGTGGACTACCTCTTGAAACCCATCTCGTTCGAGCGCTTTCTCAAGGCCGTCACCAAGGTGCTCCATCCTACCAATGCACCGCCGGAAGTTCCATCGTCCGCGCCGCCCGCGGTAGCCGACCCTGCCGATTCCTACCTGTTTGTTAAATCGGATCGCGCGCTGCTAAAACTGGATTTAAAAAAGATCGTCTACATCAAAGCCGAGGAAGATTTTTCCTACGTCTACCTAACCGATACCCATCACTTCCTCTCCTATACCCTCAAATTTTGGGAAGAAACCCTACCTTCCAACCGCTTTTGCCGCATCCACCGGTCCTACATGGTTCATCTCGACTACGTGGAGCGCATTGAAGCCAATCAGGTGTTTACCTCCCTTGCCACGCTGCCCATCGGCCGGAGCTACCGGGAGAGCTTTTTGGCGTTGATTAAGAGTGAAAGTTGAAATTGGTATTTTGGTCTGTTAGTACTTTAGTCTCTCGCCACCTCAAAAACCGAACGGAGCTTGCCCGGTAAAGAGGATATCCGTAAATTGGCCTGTACGAACCCATAATTCAGCGTGCAATGCAAACTATCGGCATCATTGGAGGCTCCGGATTTATTGGAAGCTTCATCACTAAAAAATTTTTGTCGGAGGGCTATCGGGTGTTGGTATCTGCGACAGCCCCTTCTCAGGAAGAAAAATACCGGCACCTCACCGAATTACCAGGGGCGGAGCGCCTCCAACTGAAGCAACTGCGGGTAGAAGATCGGGCGGCCTTACGCGCCTTTATCCAAGATTGTGATCTGCTGGTACATTGCGGCACTCCTTTTCAGCTCGATGTACAGGACCCGAAAACCGAATTATTCGACCCCACCATTGAAGGTACCAGATACTTTTTGGAAGCCATTCAGGAGGCACCACAATTGAAGAGAGTTGTACTGGTAGCGTCGGTTGCAGCATATAATGCGGCCTTTCCCATGCCCGCCCCCGATCGGGGACCGGAACACGTCTACCGCGAATCGGATACACCCTACATCGACGATCAGTGCCACCCTTACGCACAGGCCAAATTTAAGGCCAATGAATTGGTCGATCAATTCGTGCAGATGCATCCGAATTCGAACGTAGAGATTGTCAGTGTATCGCCCACGTTCGTTGTGGGCCGGCCATTGTCGAACCGGCAGGATTCGACTTCCGTTGGAATGCAATTCTTATTCAAAGAAAAAATGGCTCCCAATCCATTTGTTCAGATGCTGTTCGATCAGGATGTCGCCTTTGCCATGGTGGATGTGGAAGATGTCGCAAATTGTGTATTCAAAGCGGCTACTACTTCGGGGCTACACGGAAAAAACTACCTGCTGAGCAGTGAGAGTTGGCCCGTTTCTGACATCTCCCGGATGCTCAACAAACAACCACCGCAAGGCGCACCCAAGACAGTGTACAGCAGCGCCCTGGCCGAAAGAGAGCTGGGAGTTTCCTTTAATCCACCGGAAGTTCCCTTGAATCGATTTGCTTAAATTCAACATCACCCAATATTCAATTTACCTTTTATGAGACTATTTGCAATGCTACTTTTTATGCTATTCCTGATTGGGAGTAGCCAATCCCAATCCGATAAACGCTACACACAAACTGCGCCCGAAATCGATCTCGTTAAGCAAGTGTTACAAGCGTACAATGCCGGCGATTGGGCAAAGATGCAATCCGCATACTCGGAAGATGCCGGCATTTATCACAATTCGGCCGAACCTACGGATGTCAAAAGCTACCTGAATAACCTCCAGCAAACGATTTCCGCCATGGAATCCTACGCGCTCACCTACGAGGAAAACTACCTCGAACGCGTCATCACGGATGAAGGAGAAACGTGGGTCAATTTCTGGGGAGACTGGCAGGGAACCGCAAAGGGTACCAATCGTACGGTCAGTGTGCCGGTGCACTTCACCGTCCGCGTCAAAGAGGGCGAAGTAATGGAGGAGCACGCCTACTACAACCAAGCGCCCCTGATGGAGGTAATCACCGAGGCGGCAGCCATGCAAAACCCCGGCGTCCAGTACGTTGAAATGTGGAATGCCAAAGATGCCTGGAAAGCCTTGCCGGAGGAGGAGCGAGCGGCATTCATGAGTAATGTCGGCCCGGCCATCGAGCAAATGATGAATGCCGGCATGAAAGTGATCTGCTTCGGCGTCAATGAAGGCGATACCCACGAACGCATCGGATACGATTTCTTCTCCGTGTTGCACTTTCCCAACTCCGAGGTAATGCGCACCTTCGAGCAGGCCGTTGTTGATTCTGGCTGGTACGATTACTTCGAACAGGTCAATATTTCCGGAAAAGCCGAAACCCCAGCAGCCGTCATGGGTGCCATGATAAAAATGTAAAGAGTTTAGTATGTGTTGTTTTCTAGGTTTCAGGGGGACGAAACCTTGGGAAACATGGGCCATCCTGCTAGTCGGGATGGTTTTTTTATGTGGTGAGGTGGCGAGAGACAAAAGTACTCCCCCCCTTTCGTTCGTCGAGAAAACTGGATCTGTCAGAGAATTTTGGGTAGGTTGAAAAGAAAACCTAAAATCATGGCATTTGGAACAGCAAGTAGCGGCATGCAAAGTGTACAGGCCAACCGGCGAATGCAACCTAAGGCCAGTTACTTTAGAAATCAGAAACCCTATTTTGATCGAAATGGGAATCGGGGGTATTCGCGCAGGAGATTGAGTCGGGCCTCCGAACAGCGGGTGGTGGCAAGTAGGCAAGAGCATAAAAAGCGCGATATTCTACTAATTATCGGATTGATCACGGCTGCGATTGCTCTGGTGGAGTGGCTGTTTTTTTGATGCCCTGCAAGCCCCCCGTATGAATGGCTACTATCGTTTGACCCGGTTGAAAGTAGCCGTTTTGTAATAGGTTGTACAGGCCGAAAAATAACTTTCCGGTGTAAATAGGATCTAACAGTATGTCATGTTGAGCCTGAAATTCCCGGATGAAATTCTGCAATTGGGGAGGCACCTTTGCGAATCCGCCCAGGTGATAATCACTGAAAATCGAATAATTAGCCGGACCCGAATAACGAAATTGCCGGAGCCAGTTCGCTACGGTAGCCTCCATAAAACCGCCCTTCAGTGCGCTGAAGCCCAGCACGTGGCTGCGGCCATTCAATCCGCAAATCAATCCGGCGGCACTGCCGCCCGTACCACAGGAAATGGCCACGTAGTCGGGCGGGGATGGATGTTGGATGAGTAGTTCATCGGCGAGTTCGGCCAGTCCGCGCTGAGCGAAACGGTTGGAGCCACCTTCCGGAATGAAGTAATAGGGTGGTTCGAGCAGCGGTAGGTGCTGTTGGCTTCGCAGCAGTTCGAAGAGGTGACGACTTACAAACACCAGGCGCATCCCATCGCGCTCTAATTGCTCGATTGTGGGGTTGTGTACGGGTTCGCCTCTGACTAACCCCGTCGTTTGGAAACCGTACCGGCGGCCCGCGGAGGCAACGGCTGCCAGGTGATTGCTGTACGGGCCACCCAGCGTGAGCAGATGCGAGATGCCGCGCTCGCGGGCCGCTAGCAGGTTGTACTTTAATTTTCGGCACTTATTTCCCTGGAGCGGGTCACCCGGAGCGGGTACGAGTAAATCGTCGCGTTTGATCAGTAACCGAACCCCTGCTGCTTGCCACAAAGGATCGGCCAATTCCTGAAGTGGACTCGGAGGTAATTCGATCAAGCAACTTTATTTTCTTCCAGCGGTTCAATCCGGAAGCCGGCTTCCTGTACCAGGACGGTCACGTCTTCAACAGCTACCTGATCGCCGTAAACGCGCAGGATGTGGTCGGGATGCTCGGTATCCACTTCCCATCGCTCGATGGTGGGCAGTTGTGCCAGAAAAGGCGTCACCGTTCGGATGCAATTTCCGCAATGGATGTTGGTTTTGAATTGCAGCATGCGTTTTTGGCAGAAAACGCCGGTGGGAGGGGAGAGGTTTTATTTATAGACCGTTAGACTTTTAGGTGGGTAGACCTTTAGTTAGATAGGTAGACCTTTAGGGGAAGTGATCTTATTGCAAAATATCTAAAAGTCTAAATATCTAGAAACAAACATGCAGGTCCGCTTTGTCCCGCAGGAAGAACTCGATCAGCAGAAATGGAATAGCTGCGTGCACTTTGCACCGAACGGCCACATATTTGGGTACCGGTGGTTTTTGGACCAGACGGCCCGGCATTGGGATGCGTTGGTGGAGGATGATTACCATTCGGTGATGCCGTTACCATACGATCAGGTTTTCTTCCGACGGCCGGCTTTGCAGCAGCCCAAGTTGATTCGCGAGTTGGCGATTTACAGCGTACGGGCACTTTCGCCGGCCCGCGTGAAGGCTTTTTGGCGGGCCATCCCCGAGCAATACCGGACGATTCAGTTGACCATAGAGCCTCAGAGCCGGCCCCGCTTGCCCGAATACCAACTAAGCGAAGTGGCGGAGCCTTTCCATTTTCTCGATCTGAGCAAGCCGTACGAGACGATAGCGGCTTCTTTTTCCGATGAGCTCAAGAACCAGCTCCAGCAAGCGGAGGCAGCCGATCTCCTACCCATTTCGAGTATCAAACCCGAGCGCATCGCGGAGTTTTACCGAAAGCAGGCCCGAAATACAGCCCGGGAGGAATGGATATTCCACGGGTTGCAACGCATCATGTACCAGGTGTTGCACCGCGGGTGGGGATTCGCCAGTGGTCTTCAGAATCGGCAAGGAGAACTGCTGGCGGTTGCGTTTTTCATCTACAGCCACGGTAAGGTAATGGCCTTCATTTCCGTAGAATCCGCCATCGGAAAAAAGGAGCACGCACTTGCCTTGTTGTTGGACTATTTCATCCGGTCGCACGCCGGGCGGCCGCTCATGCTGGATTTTCAGGCCGTACCCAATGATCTGGCCGGTTCCTTCGGAGGTTACACCGAGCCGCGCTTTCACGTGACGCGGGATGAGCGGCCCGGATGGATGAAGACTATTGGTGCGTTAGAGCTCAGTAATTTAGCAGGTTAGACATTAAACTAACGAATCCGCCAACATGCTCTCCAATTCCGTTGATACGTGATTGGCTACCTCCCGAATGACTGATTCTTCGAAGGGAGCTTTCAGTTTGGCCAGTTCGACGAGTTCGAGGAAGGACTGGCTGCCGCCCGCTTGGCAGAGTTGTAGGTAGTCGGCCCAGGCGGCGGGGTGGTCTTGGCGATCGCGCTGGAAGAATTGCAGGGCACATATCTGTGCGAGGGTGTAGTCGATGTAGTAGAACGGGACGGAGAAAATATGGGCCTGCTTCTGCCAGAAGCCGCCGGCTTCGAGGAAGGCATTATCGGCGTAATCGCGCTGCGGGAGGTACTTGCGCTCGATGGCCCGCCAGGTAGCGTGGCGTTCGGCGGGGCTGAGGTCCGGCTGCTCGTAAATGCGGTGTTGAAACTCGTCGACCGCCACGCCGTAGGGCAGGAAGCGGACCGCGCTCGCCAGGTGCTCCTGCTTGTATTTGTGGGCGTCTTCTTCAAAAAACAAAGACATCCAGGGCCAGGTGAAAAACTCCATGCTCATGGAGTGGATCTCACAGGCCTCCAGTGTGGGGAAGTTGTATTCGGATACCTCGAAATCCCGGCTACAGTACATTTGAAACGCGTGGCCGATTTCGTGGGTCAGTACGTCGATATCGCTGCTGGTACCGTTGAAATTGGAGAAAATATAGGGCGTGCCGTAGCGGGGAATGAAGGTGCAGTAGCCGCCCGGCGACTTGCCGTTGCGGGCAATGAGGTCCATCAGCTGATGGTCGTGCATGAAGTGGAAAAAGGCACCCGTTTCCGGCGATAATTCATCGTACATCCGGATGGCCTGTTCGACGATCCATTCCGGGCTTCCTTTTGGTACGGGATTGCCTTCGGGGAAGCGAAACTCTTCGTCGTAGTAGTTCAGGCGATCCAGCCCGAGGGTCTTTTGCTGGCGTTCGTACAGTTGGTTGGCGACTGGTACGAAATACTTGTGGACCGATTCGCGGAAGGCCGCTACTTCTTTGGGGCCGTAGTCGGTACGCTGCAGGCGGTCGTAGGCCAGGCCGATGTAGTTGTCGTAGCCCAGGGTTCGGGCGATCTTGGTACGGACCCGCACGAGTTCATCGAAGATGCGGTCGAGTTCTTCGCCATTATCGGCGAAGAAGGCCCACTTGGCCATGGAAGCCCGCCGGCGGAGGGCCCGATCGGCGGCAATTTCTTTTGGTCGGATGCTCGACAGGTTGTAGGTCTGCCCGTCGAATTCGATTTGTGCCTGGGCAGTGAGCCGCAGATACTGGCTAGTCAGGCGATTTTCCTCCTGCAGGAGTTCGTATACATCGGGGTGAAAGGTGCGCAGGCTGGTTTCGGCGATTCGAAAAAGCTGGGGCCCAAAATGCCGCTCTAATTCGGGCCGCAGGGGCGAATCGAGTAGCGAGCGGTAGAGATCCATCCGCCAGATTTCCGTGCGCGGTGCATTCTCATCGAAGAAGTTGTGTTCGGTATCGTAGAAGGGGTCGTGGGTGTCGATGGTGTGCCGGATATTGCAGATGCTGTGGGCAGTGGTGTATTCCCGGGTAATTTGGTAGATGGCCTTCAGGGAATCGATTGCTGCTGAAGCAGAAGTGGCAGCGCGGAATTCAGACAAATTGGATCGAAATCGCCCTTCTAATTCCTCCATGTCGGGGCGTTCGTAGGAGAAATCGGGGAATGTGGATATGTTCATATGTGAAATGATTGTAAAGAAGGCGATCGCTAAAGTAATGAAACAAAGCGGAAAAGATGTAACATATATACGAATCCATTCCTTTCCATGATTTTCGTAATTTTGTAGACCAATTAGGACCAGGAGCCAGGAGCTTCTTTATTTTCAGTAGGTAAGCGCATGGAGATTAAGGACAAGATCGATAAGGAGCGCCTTCCCCAACACGTCGCCGTGATCATGGATGGCAACGGCCGCTGGGCCAAACGACTCGGAAAGCCACGGGTGTACGGCCACCAAAATGGGGTGACGGCGGTTCGGGAGCTCACCGAAGCGGCTGCGGAAATCGGCATTCAATATTTGACCCTCTACGCGTTTTCTACCGAAAACTGGAACCGCCCGAAGCTGGAGGTAGGGGCGCTCATGCGACTGCTGATCGATACCATCTACGCCGAGCTCAATACCCTGAACGAAAACAATATCAAGCTAAAAGCCATTGGCGAATTGAGCAACCTGCCGGAATCCACCTACCAGGCGCTCGTGGAGGGCATCGGGCAAACAGCGACCAACGAGCACATGACGCTGCTGCTGGCACTCAACTACAGTGGTAAATGGGATATTTTACAGTCGGTCCGGCAATTGGCCGAGCAAGTGCGGGCCGGTCTGCTCGATCCTAAAGACATCGATGCCGCTCGCCTCGAAAACCACCTCAGCACCGCGGGCATCCCCGATCCGGAGCTACTGATCCGGACTAGCGGAGAGCACCGCCTAAGTAACTTCCTGTTGTGGCAAACGGCCTATACCGAACTTTTCTTCAGCCCCGTATTCTGGCCCGAGTTTCGCAAGAACCATTTTTACGAAGCCATTCTCGACTATCAGCGCCGGGAACGCCGCTTCGGGAAAATTAGCGAACAGTTAATTTCTTAAACCAACCCAGCTCTTCTATTCAGACTCTTTATGCGGGATGCCGAGATCCCGCCGACGGAAAATGCATTCAAACCGATGAGACTACTTTTTTTACTAGTGACCTGCTGCTGTTTTTCCTCTTTCCTTTGGGCACAGACCGACTCCACCCGCCTGGACATCATGGACTACAGCAATGGACAAGAATACGAGATTGGTGGCGTGAAGGTAACCGGCACCTACTTCAGCGATGAAAATGCTGTGATTGGGGTGACTGGCCTCAAGGTGGGCGACAAGATTCGCATCCCCGGATACGACATCCCGCGGGCACTCCGCAATCTGTGGCGATTGCGGTTGTTCACCGACGTGCAAATCGTCAAGGAAAAGGTGATTGGGGACGTCATTTTCCTCGAAATTTTAGTGCAGGAACAACCCCGGCTTTCTCGCTATTCCTACCGCAATGTCAAAAAGTCTTTCCACGATGACCTCAACGAGCAGGTGGATCGCTACCTGTTGCGCGGAGGCATCGTGACGGAAAACGGGAAGACAAACGCGGCCGAGGCGATTGTGACGTACTTCGTGGATAAGGGCTACCTCGACGCGGAGGTAGTGGTACGGGAAACAGCGGATACCAACCGCACGAATTCCGTACGGTTAGTATTTGACGTCGATCGCGGTGAACGCGTGAAGATCAAGGAGGTCGAAATCGTTGGGAACGAAGCCGTTAAAGATAAAAAGCTGGAGAAGCAGCTAAAGGGAACCAAGGAAAAGCGGAAGCTTTTTGCCAGCTCCAAATTTATTCGCGAGGAATTCGCGACGGATAAGGACGTACTGGTGGCCTACTACAATAAATTGGGGTACCGCGATGCCCGCGTTTTGCGCGACAGCATAGCGCGCGACGAAGACGGCGACCTGATGGTGTACCTCTTCCTGGAGGAGGGCGATCAGTACTACTTCCGCGATATTAAGTGGAAAGGAAACTACATTTACGATGAGGAGGCGCTCGCCCAGATCCTCAGCATCGAGCGAGGCGATGTGTACAATCAGGAGTTGTTGGAAACACGGTTGAGCTTCAGCCAGGACGGCGTGGATGTCAGCTCGCTTTACATGGACAACGGCTATCTGTTTTTCAATGCCACGCCCATTGAGACGGCTATCGAGGGAGACTCCATCGATTTGGAAATACGCATTTTTGAAGGGCCGCAAGCAACCGTTGACAAGGTCGTCATTGCCGGCAACGACCGCACGCACGAGCACGTCGTTCGCCGGGAATTGCGAACGAACCCGGGGGAGAAATTCAGTCGGAAAGACATTATCCGCTCACAGCGGCAAGTGATTAACCTCGGTTACTTCAATCCCGAGACGCTGGGTATCAACACCCCCGTCAATCCCGATCGCGGCACCGTCGATATCGAATATCAGGTGGAAGAGAAACCTTCCGATCAGCTTGAATTGAGTGCCGGTTGGGGGGGGCAACGGGGCGTTATCGGTACCCTTGGCGTCACCTTTAATAACTTTAGCCTCCGCAACCTATTTAACAAGGAGGCCTGGCACCCACTGCCACAGGGCGACGGCCAGCGCCTAAGCCTGCGGGCGCAGACCAACGGGCGCTTCTTCCAATCGTACAACGCTTCCTTTACCGAGCCCTGGCTCGGGGGCAAGAAGCCGACCTCCTTTACCGTTGCCGGCTTTTACAATCGCTTCAACCTCGGCACCAGCGAGCTGCCGCGCAGCCTCAACATCATTCAAGGCTCGGTAAGCCTGGGTACCCGTTTGCGCTGGCCCGACGACAACTTCGTCTTCCGGGCAGGGATCAACCTGCAAACCCTCGAACTCGACAACTGGACCCAACTCTTCGTAACCGACGACGGGGAGGAGGTCACCGACGGCTTCTACAACAACTTCAGCCTAGCACTGACGCTGGCCCGCTCCACAACCAACGATCAGCTATTCCCAACCTCCGGTAGCAATATCTCGCTGACGGCTCAATTGACGCCGCCCTACTCGGTCTTCAGCGACAAGAACTACAGCGAGCTGCCGGCGGAGGAGCGCTTTCGGTTTCTCGAATACCACAAGTGGCGCTTTGATGCCGAATGGTACACCGCCCTGGCGGGCAAATTGGTGCTGAAGGCCGCTGCCAAAATCGGTCTCCTCGGGTTTTACGACAGCCGAATCGGCACCTCTCCATTCGAACGCTTCCAGCTCGGTGGCGATGGAATCAACAACCAGCAATTCGGTTTCCAGGGTGTCGATATCATCTCGCTGCGCGGTTATCAGGTAGAAGATCTGCCCAACAACTTCGGGGCTAACGGCCAGCAGAGTGCCACGCCGGCCTTCGACAAATTTACCCTCGAACTCCGGTATCCGCTCTCGTTGAATCCAAGCTCGACAATCTACGTACTGGCCTTTGCCCAGGGAGGTAACGCCTGGCGCGACCTGCGCGATTTCAATCCCTTCGATTTCAAACGCGCCGTAGGGGGCGGCGTCCGGATCTTCCTCCCGATGTTCGGTACCCTCGGTTTCGACTACGGTATCGGCTTCGACAAGCCCGGCGAACGCAGCCTGGAAAACTTGTCGACCTTCAACATCGTGCTTGGGTTTGAGCCGGAATAGTGTTTTGATGCTGTGATTCTAGGACCATGATGTTCTTTCATACGGTGGATTGGAGAGTCAATAGGCGAAACGTATTGTTTTAAACTGTTGCTCTTTTTTGTTTTAAGTTGTATCTTATGGGTGATTACCAACCCATCGGATATGAAGTACACCTCGGAGATCATCATTGAAAAGCCGGTAGAGGAAGTCGTTTCGTTGTTCGACAATCCGGACAACCTGGACAAATGGATGGAGGGCTTGCAAAGTATTGAGCACCTTAGCGGCACGCCGGGCGAGCCGGGATCGACCTGCCGCCTGGTGTTTCAGATGGGCAAGCGGCGCATTGAAATGATCGAAACCGTGTTGGAGCGCAATCTGCCTCGGATGATGAAAGTCACTTACGACGCGAAGAACGTCCACAACATTGTCGTCAATCGGTTTTCGGCCACGCCGAAGGGCCATACCCGATACATTAATGAGCAGGAATTCCACTTTCGGGGAATGATGCGGCTGTTTGGCTTTTTGATGCCGGGCGCTTTCAAAAAGCAGTCGATGAAGTACCTGGAAGACTTTAAGCGTTTCGCCGAGGCGCAATAGGTGGGCATTTCCGATCTGCGAAGCGAGGAGCTATTTTAATGCTTCTTCCTTCCGGGAAAGTTCAAACAGCAGTATCTGATCCCGACTGGAGATTCCTCCGCAATTATCAACGACTCTGTAAGTGTACGTAATGCGATAGGCTGTTTTACTCAACGCTTCCAATCGCGAAAACACCTGACGATATACCACTCGCTCGGGATGATCAATCGAAACATCCGACCAGCGGGGCGGTGGGGTGCTTCGCACGGCACCTAATGACACGACATCCGGCTGAATTGCTAGCTGAATGGGAGCAGAAGTGCTTACCTCTCCTCGAAAATGCCGAACCAGAAGCGGCTCTCGGAATCCTGGCCGAAGTACAGCGGCCCGTAACTCGAAGGGGCCACACTGCAGACCGAGCACCAATCGAACCGAAGTACCAACTGGAGCGGAGACGATTGTGGCATTTCCACTAACGGACCAGTGGGCCGAATACCCTAACGGGAGTTCCAAAACAGGTAACGTAAAGGATACATTCGATCCCCCTTGGAGCTTACCAAAGGTATCAAAGTGAGGCTGGATCACCACCCCCGACCAATCCGAGATCATGGGCAACGAAGGAACCAGATACCAAGGGGATGGCATCGCTGAGAGCCTTAACGGACCAACCGTTAGAACAGAAAGGAGTAGCAGAAATGTCCAGCTTCCATTGAAGAAGTCCGTGGCCTGACGAGCGTACATGTTTGGGGGTATTAACCAATCTGCTAACCACGGAATGACCCGATAAAGATACGATTTATTTTATAAAAAAAACGGAATGATTGTGTTTGTAAGTCAGCTAGTTATAGCGAATAACTATCAGGGAATTAGACAATTATCGAAATGACTCCAACCGGGATGGGCTTGTCCAAGTATTAAATTATTGTAACGACACTAAAAAGCTGCCAGGTAAGAGAACTAAGTGCTCCGTCTGCCGTTTCCGTTGCAAATGCAACCAAATATGACGGAGGCTAGTGCGCCCCTCAATAAATACTTTGTTTTTCTGACCAATCGCGTGGGCCGTTTATTGGGCATGCGTATTCGCCAGAAAATGCACCAATTAGAACATATAGAATTGAACGCTACACAAATCGGGCTGTTGGCAGATTTGTGGATTGAGGATGGCCAGCGGCAGCAGGACCTGGCTATTGCTACGATCAAGGACAAGGGAACAGTTGCCCGAGCGATTCAGGCACTGGAAAAGCAGGGGATGATCCGCCGGGAAGGAGATCCGGACGACCGGCGCAACAAACGCATTTTCCTAACGCCCCCCGGAGCGGCCTTCCACCAACGACTCAAGCCGCTCGCGGCTGTTACCGAACAGGAAGCGACCAACGGCATTGCGCCGGAAGACCTGGCTACCTGCCGAGAAGTACTCGAACGCATCTATCATAACTTACACGCTAACTATGGCCCCGTGCCGCCCTCAAAGAATCAAGTGAAATTATGAGTGATATTACAAAAAGACGGCTGGCGATCGTCGGCGGTTTTCTCCTTCTCATCGCTGCCTACTACACCTTCCAGTTTCTGGCCAGCCAGAAGGAGGCTCCCCAACGGGCGCAGAAGCCGGTCCGTGCCAAGCAAGTGCAAGTGTTTGAAGTCACTAACTCCGCTATTCCGACTACGGTGCAGGTGCAGGGGCAGCTGTCTGCCTACGACAAGGTGGAAATTTTTAGTGAAGTTACCGGCACGCTCGAAAATACCGGTCGGCCGTTTAAGGTGGGTACATATTTCCCCAAAGGAAGCTTGATGATTAGCCTCGACGACGACGAGGCAGCGCTCAACGTGCAGGCTCAGAAATCGACCCTGCTCAATGCCATTGCCCAGATGATGCCCGATCTGAAGATCGATTATCCCGAGAGTTTCCCACACTGGCAGGCCTATCTTTCCGGTTTCGACGTCAATGAAGATCTGGTGCCCCTGCCGGAGCCGAAAAACGACCGCGAAAAGCTCTTTGTGGCTTCGCGCAACCTCTATACCCAATACTACTCGATTAAAAGCCTGGAGGAGCGGCTGGCAAAATACCGGCTGTACGCGCCTCTCAGCGGGGTGCTAACCGAAGTCCTGACCAATCCCGGTGCCGTAGTACGGGCCAACCAGAAGTTGGGTACGCTTACCGCCACGGCCAATTACGAATTGATGGCCACCGTGCCCGTCAGCCTGCTCAGTGATATCGAGGTAGGTAGCGAAGTGCAACTGCAAAGCGAGGACCTCGGTAAAGAATGGACCGGAAAGGTGAGGCGCATCAGCAATATCGTAGACCCGAACTCGCAAACAGTTCAGGTTTTTATCGGAGTGGATGGTAAAGACTTGAGAGAAGGAATGTACCTCCGCGGGGAGGTAGCCTCCAAGGTGGTGGAGAACGCTATTCGGATCGACCGCGACCTGCTGGTGAATCAGCGGGGTGTCTACGTTGTGCAGGATACGCTGTTGCGCAACGTACCGGTGGAGGTGATCACCTTCGACCGCGACTTTGCCGTCATCAAGGGGGTTAACGATGGGGAGCTCCTGCTCAGCGAACCGATCCCCAATGCCTTCGACGGTATGCGGGTGCGCATTCAGCAATCCAAACCCAAGCCGGCAGCCGTCGATACCAGCGGTCAGGCAGCTCAGTTAGGTGCCTTACAGAATCAATAACCCCGAAAATCAGCTCGTCTATGACTAGCCTCATCAAGTACTTCATCAAGTACCCGGTAGCCGCTAACCTGTTGATGTTTAGCCTACTCATTATGGGAGTAGTGGGGGGATTGAACATGAAGTCTACCTTCTTCCCCGAACAGGAGAGCCGGGTCATCAGCATTCAGGTTGTCTATCCGGGGGCTTCGCCGGAGGAAGTGGAGGAAGGAATCATCAATAAAATTGAAGATAACTTAAAGGGATTGACGGGGATCGAGCGCTACACCTCCGTCAGTAAGGAAAACAGCGGCACGGTAACCGTCGAGGTATTTCGGGAATACGATACCGATGTCATTCTACAGGATGTCAAGAATGCCGTCGATCGCATCAACTCCTTTCCGGTCGGCATGGAACCTCCGGTCATTTACAAGCGCGAGCAACTGGGCTTTGCCATCAGCTTTGCCCTGAGTGGCAACCTCAACCTGCAGGCCCTGAAGCGCGTTGGCCGGGAGGTGGAGGATGATCTGCGCGCCATCGACGGCATTTCAAAAGTCGGCCTCAGCGGGTTTCCGGAGGAGGAAATCGAAATTGCGTTTCGCGAACGGGACTTGCGTGCCTACAACCTCACTTTTCAGGAAGCTTCTCAGGCCGTCAGCCGCACCAACCTCGACGTAACTGGTGGAACCATCAAGGGAGACCGGGAGGAATTGCTCGTCCGCGCCCGCAACAAGAATTACTCTGCCGACGGTATCCGTGATATCGTCGTGAAAACGACGCCCGACGGCAGCGTCATCCGGCTTAATCAGGTAGCTGATGTCCGGGATCGCTGGGCGGATACCCCCAACCGCAACTTCCTGAATGGGGAGCCGTCCGTAACGGTAACCGTCCAGAATACACTGGAAGAAGATATGCTCACCATCACCGATGAGGTGAAGGAATATCTGGAAGAATTTAATGCATCGAATTCGCAGGTACAAGCCACGATCATCCGCGATGGCAGTATCACCCTGCGGCAACGCATCGCCTTACTGACCAAAAATGGCGTTACCGGATTCTTTATCGTGGTGTTGTTGTTGGCGATGTTTCTCAACTGGCGGCTCGCCTTTTGGGTGGCCATTGCCATTCCCATTTCGTTTGGGGGCATGTTCATTGTGGCTAGTTTGCTCGACGTTACCATCAACGTCATCTCCCTCTTCGGCATGATTCTCGTCATTGGTATCCTCGTGGATGACGGGATCGTTATCGGGGAGAACATCTACGCCCAATTCGAAAAGGGCCAATCGGCTATTCCGGCGGCGGTCAATGGTACCATGCAAGTATTGCCCGCCGTATTTTCCGCAATTGTCACCACGGTTATTGCCTTTTCTAGCTTCTTGTTTATCGAGGGGCAGTTGGGCGATTGGTTTCGCGAAATGGCGCTGGTGGTCATCTTTTCACTGATTTTTTCTTTGGTGGAAGGGGCGTTCATTCTCCCCACCCACGTCGCTCATTCCAAGGCGTTGCGGCGCGACGGAAGGCCAAATACTATACAGCAGTGGTTCGACCGCGGCCTCAACTGGGTCCGGAATCGGGTATACGGCCCGGTATTGAGTTTCAGCATTCGCTACAATTTTCTGATGATTGCCTGGTGTATTTTCACCCTGATCGCTTCTTTTGGAGCGCTGACTGGCGGGATCATTGGAACGACCTTTTTCCCCAACATCGAACGCGACGATATCGAGGTGACCCTCCAAATGCCGGCCGGTACCCGTGAAGAAATTACGATGGATTACCTCGACCGCATTTCCGATGCGGCCTGGGCAGCGAATGAGGAACTCAGCGAAGAATACTTCAACGACGAAAAGCAAGCCATCGAGCAAGTGGAAGTGCGGATCGGTCCCTCTACCTACGAAGGCACGGTGAGTATTGCTCTGCTGGAAGGGGAATACCGCGAAGACCTGCGCCTGCGGGAGGCCATCAACCGCATCCGCCAAAAGGCCGGTTCTATGGATGCTGCCGAAACCGTGAGCTACGGGGCTCGGTCCTTCTTCGGCAAACCCATCTCCGTATCGCTGGTTGGTGAGAACTATGCCGAATTAGATGCTGCCACCGATAAATTGAAGAATGAAATCAGCCAACTGGCCGAGTTGACGGATGTGGTGGATAACAACCAGCCCGGCTTGCAGGAACTCAATGTCACACTGACGGATAAGGCGCGCTTTTTGGGCCTGGATTTGCGCGACGTCGTCGGGCAGATTCGCCAGGGCTTTTTCGGCGCGGAGGCACAGCGCTTGCAGCGCGGCCAGGATGAAGTACGCGTTTGGGTGCGCTACGACGAATCGGATCGACGTTCGATCGAAGACCTCCGCGAAATGCGGATTCGTACAGCCGACGGACGCACCTTCCCCATTTCCGAAATTGCCGATCTGGAGTTGCAGCGTGGAGTGATTGCCATCAACCACATCGACGGGAAACGAGAAGTAAAGGTAGAGGCAGACGTGGCCAATGACGATGTCTCCGTAAGTGATATCACCGTCAATTTGAAAGAAGAACTGGTACCTGCCGTGTTGGCAGATTATCCCTCTGTAACGGCGCTCTACGAAGGGCAAAACCGGGAGCAGGAAAAATCGGTCGGTTCCATCCAGGTCGTGGGCACGATTGTGTTGGCCTTAATGTTTTTGGTGATTGCCCTTACGTTCCGTTCCATTGGTCAGACTATAGTTCTGTTTGCGATTCTGCCATTCGGGTTTATCGGCGTCATTTGGGGGCACTGGTTTATGGGAGCGGCACTGAGTTTATTTTCCTTCCTGGGAGTCATTGCGTTGATCGGCATTTTGGTCAATGATGGCCTGGTATTTATATCGACCTACAACCAGATTATGCGAGAGGAAGGGGATACGGTCACCCAGGCGGAGGCATTGTTCCGCACGGGGATATCGCGTTTCCGGCCGATTGTGCTGACAACCGCTACGACTTTTGCCGGTCTGATGCCGCTCATTTTTGAAAAGAGCCTACAGGCCCAATTCCTAATTCCTATGGCGATTTCGGTGTCCTTCGGGTTATTGGCCGCAACGGTGATTTTGTTGGTGCTCTTGCCCGCGTTGCTCGTATTGCTGAATCGCACGCGGGTATACGCCCAATACGCCTGGAACGGGGAGAAGCCACTGCCCAAGGAAGTGGAGCCAGGTTACCGGGAGCGGGAATCGGTGGAGGTATAGGCGAGATAATTCGACCGTTAGACTTTTAAGAAATACCATCCATGGAATTATCAGGAGAACAAAGACGGCCGCGCATTGCGCTGGATATGGACGAAGTAATCGCTGACGTCCAGCCAAAGTTTATCGACTTGTACGAGCAGCAATTTGGCAAGCGGCTCCAGCCGGAAGATTACGAGGGAAAGAAAGTGTACGATCTGCCGGGGGCCATGGAAATTCGCAAGGCACTCTTCGAAAAGGGGTTCTTTCGCGACCTACCGGTGATGCCCGACAGCCAGGAAGTAGTACAGGAGTTGATGGAGCATTTTGAGTTGTTTATCGTGACCGCAGCGATGGAATTTCGGTCGAGTTTTGAAGATAAATACGACTGGCTTCACGATCATTTTCCCTTCATTCACTGGAAGCAGGTGGTATTCTGCGGCAACAAAAGTATCGTTCAGGCAGACTACATGATTGATGATCACGTCCGTAACCTGCAGTCGTTTCGGGGCAAAGGACTATTGTATACCGCCAATCACAACATGGATGATACCGAGTTTCAACGCCTGAACAATTGGCGTGAAGTACAGGCCTACTTTCGCGAAGAGCGCGCCGCTGGTTTTCCGGCCCTCCGCGAAATACGAACGGTAGATAACGCATGAAATGGTGGGAATTCTTTAAAGAAAAAATTCCCTTTGCCATTACCGGGGGAATCGCCACTGGGGTCAACTACGGCCTGTTCATGTTACTGGCCGATCGCTACCTGGAGCGCGTACCGGCTACGATGATTGCCTATAGCTCCTCGGTAGTGTTGAATTTTTTCATGCAGCGCTACTTCGTATTCGAATTAAAACGCTCGGCCCGGTCGGCGTTCGGTTTGTCGATGCTCGTTTCAGGAGGTGGGTTGGTGCTGGATGCTGTGCTCGTGGGTGGGTTGAACCTGATTCCATTTTTTCACGCCCGAAAATGGCTGACCAAGCTACTGGCCACCGGGATCGTGTTTTTTTATAACTACTACGGCAAGCGGCGCGTATTTGAAGGTCGCTAGAGCAGACCGCCCGCTCGCTTGCAGGACAACTAACACGCAGTGAAGACAATTTACCACGCCTTCGTCCTTTACTTATTGCTCCTGTGTACGCTTGTTGCGCCGGCGCGCGCGACGGCACAGGACACGTTGGCCATTAGCCTCAGCGATGCCGTTGGAATCGGTCTGGAGAACAACTACAATATCCGCCGGGCAGAAAACAATGTGGCCATTGCGCGTCTCAACGACGACTGGTCTCTAGCGGGCAGAAGCCCTACGATCAGCGCCGTGGTCGATAATCAAAATACCTACACCAACAACAGTAACCCCGCCAGCGTGGTGATCCAAAGCTCGAATTTTTCTACCGGCGTGACGCCCGGCCTGGAGCTGAACTGGGTGCTGTTCGACGGTTCCCGCGTTCGCCTGACGAAGTCGCGCCTGGAACAGGAAGTAGCCCTGTCGGAGGGCCAGTTGCGCCTGGAGATCGAAAACAACGTGCAGCAGATCATGCTCGCCTACTACGACGCCCGCTTGCAACAGGAGCAAATCGACGTGCTGGCATCCATTCTGGATCGCTCGCGGGACTTCGTCAACTATCAGGAAACCAGACGGGAATTCGGGCAGGCCAATACCTTTGATTTGTTGCAGGCGCGCGACGCGTACCTCAACGACTCCACCAATTATCTCATTCAGCTGACCGGCTTCGAAAATGCAGTGCGCAACCTCAAACAAATTATGGGGGTAGACGATCCGTTTATTACTTACCGATTGACGGATTCCCTTTCTTACGACCCAGCCGTCTACGAGCGGGCGGCCCTGGAACAGCGACTGCTCTCCTTTAACCGAACCTTGCAAAACGCCCAGATCGACCGGGAAATAGCTAATCTCAATACCCGCATTCAGGAGGCAGCCCTTCGGCCGACGGTCAACTTGCAATCCGGCGTCAATTATAATGTGGGGATTTCCTTTGGTAGCCAGACGTTCAATTTTGGCTCCAGCGATGAGCCCATCGTTCAGTCGATTCCCGAAATCGCCGCCCGCCGGTTGAGTGCTTCCTTGGGGTTACGGGCTTCCTACGTGCTTTTCGACGGAGGTGCCCGCAAGCGCCGTATCGAAATCGCACGCCTGGGAGAAATTACCAGCCAACTGGCCTACGAGTCGCAGCGGCAGCAGCTGCGCATCCAGCTCGACAACACCCTCGCCTCTTACGCTAACCAGCAAGAACTGGTCACGCTCGCCGAAGAACGAGCCGACAACGCCCTGCGCAACCTGGAAATCACCAACGAACGCTTCCGCGGCGGCCTCATCAATTCCCTCGACGTCCGCCAGGTACAAGTCAATTACCTCAACGCCCAGCAGCAGCGGCTCAACGCGATCTTCAATCTCAAAAATACCGAAACAGACATCCTCCGCCTGACAGGGCAGATTGTTCAATAAAGCGCCATATCAAACTGCCGCCGGAATTTCTTGGTCAGGGGGCTGGCAGGCCCGAAAAAGCGGAAGAGGGCGATAGCTACACGGCGGGGTAGGTCTTGGTGGTAGGTTTTGTTTTGCATCACCGCCTGAATAACCTGCTGGAGGGCCGCATCGTGCTCCATTTGCGAGAGGAATTGACGCGCTTGTAGCAGGGATTGCCCGGCAGGACTGTCATCGAGTGTGGTTGTCATGAGTTCGTGCAAGGTGCGCAAGTCGTTGGCCGCATCGAAGGTATCTGCACCGAAGTGGCCAGCATCGAGAATGGCCGGTACGCGCTCCGGCTCCGAGAAAATGTAGCGGTGGGCCAGGGCGATCCGTGCCGCCGGAAAGTCAGGATGCTGTTTAACGAATGTTTCCAGCGCCTCCTGCTGATCCGATGGGTCTCCCTTTTGAAGAATGACTTCCAGCAATGCCTGGCGCTTATCGGGTAGATGTTGCTGGAGCCAGCGTTCGATCTGGCTTTTCGGAAGCGCCCCCATGAATTCGCCGATCACTTCTCCCTGGTGGAAGAGCTTCACCGCTGGTATGGATCGTATTTGGAAGCGTTGCGACAGCTCGGGGCTGGATTCCGTGTCGATCTTAACTAGCTCCCACTTGCCCGCCTGCTCCTGGGCTAGCGTTTCGAGTACTGGTCCGAGAATCCGGCACGGGCCACACCACTCCGCCCAAAAATCAACCAAGACAGGAAGTTCATGGCTTCGTTCGATTACCTGTTGTTCGAAAGTCTCCGTTTGCATACGTCAAAAGGCTGTTGTGATATTTATCTAAAAAAGCGCTTAGAAGCAGGAAGTTCAAATTACCTCCGGCCACGGTATTGAACATGTGAAAGGAAGTTACTATATTTAGACGGTTACAAATTAACGACAATTCCTTTCTGTCAACGCATCGGTAAACTCCGGTTTTGAGCTTTGAGACGCCCATCTATATCCCCCAAGGCGTTCAAATATCCGCATCCCTACTATCAAACCCAATTTCGACAAGATGAAGTCAAATGTTACGCTGTTTATCGCACTATTTTTCTCCCTCTTTCAAGTCATCCAACTTTCCGCACAATCGGATCCACTGGAAGTAGATTGCCCGACGGATCGGGTCACGGAAGTTTGCCAGTCGGAAGCGGCTATTCTCGATGATCTCCGGAAATGGCTGGAACAATACCAGCCCAGCACAATGATGAGGTGCGAGCCGGTGCAAATTGTTTATCGCACCTGGGATCTGCGCTTCACTAGTGTAGAGGAAGTGATTGATTTCGCAAAAAAGAAAACCCGGACGAATCCGATCGAATGTGGGTTTAAGATGGAATTCGAGTTCGAAGCCCTGGATCGTTGCCTCAATAAAAGCGAACCATGCACGGCTACCTTTGAAGTTCCTACTGTTCCATTGCCCATGATTCTGATTCCGGTCGATCCAATACCGGCGGAATGTGGAAGCGAAGCGGCCAATCGGGCTGCTTTCCGGACGTTTTTGGAAGGATTCTCCTTCGAGTCGAAGGAGTGTACGGATGTGGTGCAATGCTGGGAAATCAACGACCTGACCTATACGGCCACGACGCCGTCAGAAATAGATGCTGCCCTTAATCGGGCCGTTGCGGAGCAGACCCCAACCTGCGGAGTGCCCGCTCTGGTACGGTATCGCGTCAAAAGTCGTTGCTTCGACGCCAGTCGCGAAGCTATGTTCCGACTACCGGGAGGTTTGATCGAGCTGGACTGCCCGGAGGATCGGACGACGCCCCCCTGCCTGACGAAGGGCGGAGCGATTGATGAATTTCGGGCCTTTCTACAGTCTTTTTCCGCCAGCGGTTCGCCGGAATGTGGGGAACTGACGGTTGAATACCGCATCGGCGATCAGACCTTCGACGAGATCGAGGCCGCCGTTGACTTCTTCAGGTTCCTCGAAGGAAAAATACACTGCGGCATCGAGGTGCCGGTTACTTATTGCGTGACGGACGCCTGCGGCAACGAGGAGTGCTGCACGGCAGTTTTCCGCACACCGGAAGTTCCGGTGCCGCCGATCGATGCGCCGCCGAGCCCGACGCTGGATAGCTGCGTGTCGCAGGCCGAGATTGATGCGGTCTTCCGTGAATTCCTCCGTTCGTTCACCTTCGAATCGGATTGTGAAAACGTCAAGGAGACCTTTACGATTAACGGTCAGATGTACAGTGGGATGACGCCGGCGGAAATTGATGCGGCGATCGAATTGGCGGTACAGGAGCAAAGCCCCGGCTGCGGGGAGTGCGTGCTGGTTGATTATGCGTTGTGGGCCCCTTGCTTCGATACGGGGCGCGAGCGGATGTTCTGCGTGCCGGAAAGTCCCATCAAGCTGGATTGTCCGGAGGATCGGACGACGCCCCCCTGCCTGACGAAGGGCGGAGCGATTGATGAAT
>CAZDET010000045.1:0-9992 GCA_964504335.1 uncultured Saprospiraceae bacterium | reverse complement strand
CGTTGTGGGCCCCTTGCTTCGATACGGGGCGCGAGCGGATGTTCTGCGTGCCGGAGGCTCCCTTGGAGCTGAACTGTGCTGCCGATGTTGATGCCGATGCCTGTGTGAGTCGGACGCAACTCGAGTCGGATGTAGCCGATTGGCTCAACACCTTCTCTGCCACTACCAGTGACGAGTGCCTGCCGCTTACCACTACTTACACGCTGGATGGTACTACCTATCCAGATGCCGGGGCTGTGCTGACCTTCATATCCGAACTAACGGACCCACTGGAGTGTGGTGCTGAATTTACGGTAATCTTTGCAGCGGAGGACAACTGTGGCGAATCCCGATCGTGCACTGCCAGCTATCGAGTGCCGGTAGTAGGTCCACCCGCCCTCTCCGGTCCGGATTCCATACGGGTAGTGTGCAACACCCAAGAAACGACCGATAGTAGCTTTCGCGCTTTTGTGGAAGGATTCACATTCACAACCGATTGTGAGCCGGATCGCATCCTGTACGAAGCACGTGGCTTCACGGCCATTGCCGATTCAGAGGAGGAAATAGAAGCGGCCATCGATGAGTTGTTGGAAAACGTAGTAATCGATCAGTGTGGCCGAACGGTAGACCTAACCTACACTGTCGAAACGGCCTGCGGCGATAGCAGCATCACCCGTAATTTCGGCGTACTGGATGGCTCCCTGCTCGATTATCCCGAATCACTGTACGCACTGCCAAATCAATGGTCGCAGGCAGCGCTGCGGCTATTTCCAAATCCCGCCAGCGAACAGCTGACCGTCTACTTCGATCAGATTGCCGGCTTGCCGGCCCGGGTCGAACTAATAAGTCTACTCGGTCAGGTTATCCACCGGGAGCAGTGGGCTCAACTGCCGGTTGGCGCCCATACCATCGATTTACAGGGGGTACCGCCCGGGAGCTACCTTCTGCGCATCCGCGGAGAGCAGCACCAATTGGTGCGGAAAGTACTTATTAAACGTTAGTATAACGTGTCCTAACTTTCGGAAGGGGTCGTCTGCGGGCGGGCCCTTCCTTTGTTTTGAGAGTCGATGAGTCGAACTGTGTAGGAATGGTACGCCGTTTGACCAGGATTACCGAAGTTTGCGGTATGAATGCACTATTCTTCCTCAAGGCCCTTCACATCGTCGGGTTTGTTTCCTGGTTTGCGGGCATGTTTTACCTAGTTCGGCTATTTGTTTACCACGTAGAAGCCGACGCGCTGCCGGACGCCGAGGGAAACGTACTCAGGCGCGAATACGGTGCGATGGAAGGGCGCGTCTACAAGATCATCATGAATCCCGCTATGATGATTACGTGGACCGCGGGCCTCGGAATGCTCTTGCTCGACCTGTCCGGCATTTATCCAATGGGTTACTTTGTCAGTGGGACGCCGGGCTGGCTGCATTTGAAATTACTCCTGTTGGTCCTTCTGACGGTCTATCACCTATACTGCAAACGCTTGATGCGCCGTATTGGGGCGGGCGAACGGCCATTCGACGGCTGGCAACTGCGCCTTTGGAATGAGGTGCCAACCCTTCTGCTCGTGGCGATTGTATTCATCGCCATCTACGGGAAAGCCGGAACGCTTAACTACGGCTACCTGGCGCTCGGTTTGGGGCTATTTGGCCTGCTTGTCTATCAGGGTGCCCGGGCCTACCGCAGGCGTCGGCGGGCCGTAGAATCGGAATAACGAGTTAGTTGTTGGTGCCGACTACGGTACCACAACATTGCCGTAACGATCAGCGCAAACCCAACGATCAGCCGCAACCGCTTCGTCAGGGTAGCATCCCGGGCATCCAACCATCCTCCGGATGGAGGTCCCCCTGGCGTGCCAAGACCTGCCTGGGTGCGCCAGCGCCCCCGCCGATCGCGGGTGTAAACGAAATCGGTTCCCGGACCGTCGAATCGATAGGTTCGGGTGCTAACCACCTGGCCATCCGGCCGGACCAACGACACTTGATCGGATTCCCGCTGCAGCCCGAAGGATAAGGGGCCAACGATGGAATGTAACTGCGGATGTACTTCCTGTATGGCTTCGGGTTTACGTGCTACCACCAGGTAATCGCCCGGCAACAGACGATGAGCGGGTAGTACGTACCGGTGCCGGTCATCCCGCAATTCCCACCCGGCTAAATTCACCGGATCAGTTCCGGCATGGTGCAACTCGAGCCAATCGCCCGTCTGGGAGTGGTGCGGGCAGATTTCGCTGATTTGAATGGCATCCGGCAACGAACCGCGCAACGGTTCGAACCGGGCTCGTATCACCAGCGGCCGATTGGGAATTGGATACAGTAGCAGCGTTTCAGGATCGGACTCTGATACAGCCCCCTCCCATCCGGAAAAGTGATAGCCATAATTGGGATGTGCACGGATGGTCAGGGGGATTTCCGATGGATAATAACCGGCTAGTCCCTCTTCGTATACGGGAGTACCTCCGTTTATTTGCACGTACCCTCCGTCTGTAGGTTGGAGCCGCAGGGGCACCCAGCCATCGAGGCCGAAGTAGCTACTCAAGTGATCCTGGACCTCGACCGGTCGCCGGTGGGCGAAGGTTCGAATGCGGTCGAGCTGTTGGTACCAAAAAGACCGGGGTAATTTCCAGCGTTCCAGGTGCCGTTGCATTTCGGGCTCGATGTGATACACCAGAGAGTCGAGCTGCCGAACGATTCGCTCGGTGCGAAAAACCGTATTCAGGGCGTCGGCAAATCGCTGTAGGAAGCGCTCGCGGAAGTGGGGTTGTTCCAACAGTTTACGGAAAAGGAAGGTCGACCAGGGTGGGTTGGGCCACTGATCGCCGGCCGGATCGGTGAGAAGGGCCAGGGTATTGAAGGCATAGGATTTGGGGTCGTGCAAGCCGTAGCTGTAATCGGTATCGAATAAGATCCAGCGCCAGCGCCCCGTGTCGCGTTGGGGTCTCCAAAAGCGGATATTTCCTCCGGCGTCGCGGTTATCGATAAATACCTGGACGATCTGATGGTGCATGAACGACTCGATGTCCATCTGCTCGGCTACGTAAGAATAGGCCACGGGATCGGATAAATAGTGCTGCTCCAGATAGCGCAACAACCGCCGGTAGTGACTACCCGTACCGTGTTTCACGGACAGCCGGTGTTCGAGCAGATCGATAGAATCGCTATCGACGGGGTAATGATCGGCGATGAAGTCGGGGTTGATCTTTTCCCGCAAGTGGTAAAGCCCCCAGTAGGTGCCGTTGATATACACCCGAACACTGCGACCGAGTTGGGTAAATACCGGCCATTCGCGGCAAATGCGGCTGGTGAGTAAATCGCGCAGATGAGCCCGCGAAAAATCGCTGCCGGCATTGCGCAGTACTAGATGTTGCACCCGTTTCGGACCATCGCGCCCGAGGGGGTAATTGCCAATGCGATTGACACCGTGGCGTCGGTGTGCCGAGATGGAGAGTGATTTTTGATCGAACGTACGACTGACCCCTCCGAATAGGCGCACATCCGTTACATTCGAAAATATGGTTTTTCCGTCGGGCTCCCAATAATCGATGTAGGCGGGCCACCGCTCGCGGCTCCAGTAGTTCGCTCCCGGACGTTGGGGATGGCTGAAACGCGCATTCGGACCATCGACGAATAAACCAGTGCGTGGATGAAACAAGCGGTTGGGTTCGGTACCGATCGAAAGGGTGGGCAGATTGGATTCCGGTTCGTCGATGAGGTAAGTGGCACCGCCCTCCCCGAGTACCTGGCCATTCACGACGGCAATTGCCCGCACCATCGTATTGCGTCGGATGGTAAGGGGCCCCTGGTAGCGATCGGCACGCAGATTGGGTGTCGATCCGTCCATGGTCACATAAACCGTTGCTCCCGGGGGAGCCTCAATGGTGACGTGCACGCCCCCCTCGTAGTGCCCGGAAGCGGGCATTAGCAAAAGGTCGGTGGCGCAGACCTTCCCGAGGGCCAGGACCATGAATGGCACCAGCCCAACTGCGAAATGATGAAGCCGTATCCGCAATGAGGATGGTTGAGATTCTTAAGAGAAATATACTAATCAATGGAGAAAACCCTATTTTACTAAAATTTACAGATCGGACGATAAATCGGATATGAAGCGAGCCATATATACCTTAATGATGCGTATCATAGGTTGGGGAATCATCAATCACAACGAAGTGATGCCCGACAAATACGTGGTAGCCGTTATTCCCCACACGTCAAATTGGGACTTTCCAAAAGGGATATTCGTGAGAAGTATCATGGGAGAAGACATTCGATTCGTGGGGAAGCGCAGCCTCTTTTGGTGGCCCCTGGGACCGATTTTGAAGGCCATGGGTGGCTATCCGGTAGACCGGAGCAAGAACACCAATTTTGTCGATGCAGTAGCAGCCTTATTCAAGGAAAAAAAATCCTTCAAAATTTGCATTACACCGGAGGGGACGCGAAAGCGGGTCGAAAAACTCAAAACCGGTTTCTACTACATTGCCAAGAAAGCCGAAGTACCCATTCTCCTCTGTCGCTTCGATTACGACCGACGGGTAGTGGAGTTCAGTGAGCCCTTCTGGCCCACCGACGATAAGGAGGCCGATTTTGAATTCATCCACGATTATTTTCGGGGCATCCGGGGGAAGTATCCCGAATACAGTTTCCTGTACGAAACCCCTTCAAGTAGTACGACCACATGATGCTCAAAACGCGCGGCATCGTGCTGCGCTCGATGAAATACCGGGAATCCAGCCTGATTCTGGATGTCTATACCGAGACGCACGGCCTGCGGAGCTATTTGGTAAATGGAGTGCGTTCGGCGCGCTCGCGCATGTCAGCGGGACTGTTTCAGGTAATGTCTCTGATCGAGATGGTGGCTTACCACCGTGAGGATCGTTCGCTTAACCGGTTAAGAGAGGTTCGGCCAGCCTACGTCTTCCAGAAAATTCCATTTGATGTAACCCGCGGAGCAGTCGGGCTATTCATCGCCGAAATTGCCCAAAAAACCCTTCGTGAACGGGAGGAAAACCCACGGCTTTTCCAGTTTTTGTACGACACTTTCGTCTACCTCGATGCTACCGAGGAGCCGATCGGCAATGTGCACCTGCATTTTCTACTGGAGTTGAGCACGTTTCTCGGCTTCATGCCAACGGGGGACTACAGTGCTGCGACCCCCTTGTTCGACTTGAAGGAAGGGGTATTTATTCCCGGTCTTCCCGGCCATAAATACTTTTTGGATGAGCGGCGCAGCGGTCAGCTATATGCGCTGGTGGAAAGAAATCGCCGACGTGCCCACGAAGTGAACCTGTCCAGGGAGGAGCGTCGCAATCTGTTGAATGATCTGTTGCTGTATTACCGGCTACACATTGAAGGATTGCCGGATATCAACGCACACCTGATCCTGCAGGAAGTGTTTTGGATTGAGTAGGATGGCCGGATTTGTGATGGTCACAACAACCCAGCCATCCAACAACGTATAGGATTAATCAGCCGAACGCCCTTCCGGGAACGGCAGCTTTAATTCCTGGCCCGGATGAATGAGGTTCGGGTCCTTGAGCTGGTCGGTATTGGCATCAAAAATGCGGTTGTACTGCATCGGATCGCCGTAGTACATTTTGGCAATTTTTGAAAGCGAATCGCCACTCTTTACGGTATAGGTTCCGTAATAGTCTTTGTTGGCCACTTTGATATCCGCCATGATGTTGGCTGGATTTTCTCCGCCGACGCGCTTGATTTCGTCCCAGATTTGGTCTTTTACCATCTGAGTTTCAGCGGTGCCGCGGATTTCTACCTGGGCGTCAGTCTCCTGGACTTCAGGGCCTTGCAGGTGTTCGTGGGCCATATTGACCACGGATTGATACTTGTCTTGATGGGCTCCCATTTCGGATTGAGTTTTTGTGTTAAGGAATGAGATTTGAAAATACAAAAAGGGTAGCTGTTCGTACGGCCGGAAATTAGAAAATTTCCGCCAGGGTTGGAAGGATGGTTGGTGGCGGACTAGCCAACGGAGGTAAAACAATTACCTTGATTACGCGTAATACAATAAGTAAAGCGCTGCTGAAGTTAGACAACTACTAAGCCTGTCATACTGAACTAACGCCCTGTGGTTAAGTACGCTTTCGTTGTACAAACTAGACGCTAGTCTAATCTGGTATAACTTATTCAGAAGATGCTGCCAGGCAGAATCTGATCAATGGATGCGATTAATATGAAGTGTTGGATGTGCTGTTTCCTGTTGGGATTGCTCGGCTTTTGCTGCAAAAGCCAGTCTGACGCATGGTCTTCCAGCGAGGGATTGTCCGAGGTTATTACGGCAGGCAACCGCAATGTCTCGGTTGTCAAGTCTTGGTTGCGACAAAGAACCCTGATGCAGGACAATGATCTCTACGTTTCCGCCAGCCTGGCTATGTACCGATCAACCATACCCTTCACCGGCAGCGACGGGGCTGATATGCGCCGATGTTCGCATTACATGATTCCCTTGGTGCTTGGTTATCAACTCGACGATCAGTTCTCGGCAGAAGCTGGGATATTTGGAGGGTTACTTCGGAACCGGCTTTTGGAAAGCACCGTGCTGTCAGATCCGATCTCGCCGGATCTACCCGCTACCAACAGCCTCAACATGGGCCTCGTTGCCGGATTCAGTTATCGCATCGATAAGCTGGTTAAGGTGAATCTCCATTGCTGGTACGGCCACGACACTTCCTTCAACGAGGCGAGAGGTATACAATTCGGCTGGAGCATTGCCTTTTAACACTACTCCCCGAACAGTGGTAGCTCTGCGGTCAGTGTTTGATTTTCCACTTTTTTCCCGGCGAAAAAATCCGCGACTATCTCCACCACATCCGGGTGGCTGAAAAACAAGTTATGCCCGGCGTACTCGATCGTAACCGTCGTGCGGTCGTCGAACCCTGAGGCTACTTCCGCCTGTCCTTCCAACATCGTACGTCCATCGAGGGTCCCGGAAAGAAATAAGGCCGGCCGGTCGGATTGAACCGGATTGCGGAACGCATCTCCTAAATCGATTTCCGGCCAGGCATCGCGCAGATGGGGCATGGGGAAATTGAGGGCGTCGCCAACTACGGCTGTTTCCGCTTCGGCCCGGACCTGCCGCAGCCGTTCCTCGGAAATACCGGAGGCAATATCCATCGCCTCCGACATCCCTCGCAACCGAACGATGGGAACGCGGAAAAAGAAGCGGAAAGAGGCAAAGTCACCCTCCTGAGCTCGCCGGAGGTTTCGTAGCAACAACTTCATGTTCTCCGGAGAAGAAGCCATCCCCCCCGCAATGCGTTGCAATTCGAACGCACTGAGCGTATGTTCGAAGCTGCGGCCGTCCGGCAGCTGGATAGAAAAGGTGGGCGGGTTGGCATCGAGCTGCCGGAGAACATTCCGGATCAACCCCTTCACGTCGGGGTAAAGGGCTTTAGCGGCAGAATCCCGATCGATGGCCGCCTGAAGGCGATCGAAATAGGCATCGGAGTAGGCCGGCCGTTTGACTGTCTGGTTGAGCCCCTCTGCACTGGCCAGTACGAGGCGATCGATGCTGCCGGGATGGTACTTAAGGGTAGCCAGAGCAAGGTGCGTACCGTAGCTGATGCCCAGTAAGCTGACCTGATCCACGCCGAGGGTCTGGCGGATCGCCTCAATATCGGCGGCGCTTTCCACGGTGGTATAACCGGATAGATCGATGCCCTCTCCCTCCCAGAATGCCCGACATTCCTGTAGAGCTTGCGAGTACAGTTGTGTATAAACCGCGCGAGTGGCCGGCTGATCGGAAGAAATCCAATGGTCGGTTTCGCAAGGGGGGATGGTATTGGAGCGGCCAGTACCCCGTTGATCCAGAATAATGACATCGGCCACATCCCGCAATCGGTCGAAGAGTTGCCAGCGGCGGCCTTTGGCGGCTCCCGTGCCGGAACCACCCGGCCCACCGGCAAGATAGATGATGGGGGCTCCCGGTCGGTCGGCCCGGCTGGCGAAGCGCAAGAAGCGAAGGGGAATCATTCTACTATCGGGTTTAGCGCGGTTTTCCGGTACGTTTATGGTGTATTGCTCCGCGGCGACGCTGTCGGCATTATCGGGTTTGAAAAATATGGATTCTATCGTCTGAGTCATTGCGGTGCTCCCTGTAAACAGGCAGATTACAAGAGTGAGGTATTTCATCAGGAAGGTTGATTGTATAAAGTTAGGGGGCCACGGTCAAAAGGACGCGAAAAACCGACCAAAGGTTACGCAAAACCAAACTAGACCAGAGAAGCAAGCCAATTGGCCGGGAAGCTGTATTTTGGGCGCCGGTTTAAATATACGGACGGAATGTTAAAGCGGCGGAATCTGTTGCACGTTGGGCTCGTGGTATTGCTCTATCTCGTGGGAGGGAGCTGTGCCAATCCGCTCGCACCCGTCGGTGGCCCGCGCGATGAGCAACCGCCCCAATTGGTGCCGGAAGATTCCACGCCCAACCTGCAGACCAATTTCCGGCCGCAGGAAATTGAGCTCACCTTCGATGAATGGGTCCAAATCCGCGATGCGGCGCGGCAAATCGTGGTATCGCCGCCGCTAGAGTTTCCGTTTCAGACGCGGCTGCGCCGCAAGACGCTTATTTTTTCCTTCGACGAACAAGAAGTACTACGCGATTCAGCAACCTACGTCATCAATTTTGGGGAAGCCGTGCAGGATCTTACCGAGCGCAACCCGGCTGAAGACCTGCGCTTCGTATTCGCCACCGGTCCGATTATCGATACGCTGCGCGTGCGCGGGCAGGTCGTGGATGCCTACACCGACGAGCCGAAGGAAGGGGTGCTGTTTATGCTCTACGACGTGCTTGACCGGGATAGTATCGTGGCTGAAGAACCACCGTTTTACTTCGCCCGTACCGATTCGAGCGGCCGTTTTACGGTGTCGAATGTGAAAGAAGGTACCTACCGTGGGCTGGCCTTAGAAGACACCGGCTTTGATTATCAATACACCCAACCAACCGAACCCGTTGGGTTTCCCGATACGCTCATTCGCGTGGATGCGGATACCGTCGAGCTATCGCCCGTGCGCCTCTACACGCCCGATCCGCCGCTGCGTCTGACGGATGTGGATTCGAGTCGTTACGGGCAAATCAAATTGGCTTTCAGCCAACCGCCACCTGATTCCCTCCGACTCCTGTCTGAGGATATTGTTGTGGATTCGCTTTCTCGGGAGGTCGAGCGGGATACCCTCCGGATATTTTTTGATCCCACACTGATCGGCAACGATCCCTGGACACTTCGGCTGGCCTACGACACCACTTTCCGCGATACGCTCGAACTGCCCGTAGGCGACCGCGCCGCATTGCTCACCGCGGATACCCTCCGCATCATTGGTGGCGCCCCGAGCCGGCATCGGCCCACACGACCTTTTCCGCTCCTGTTCAATAACCCGATTGCCGGCTTCGATACTTCCCGCATTCAACTGCTGACGGACACCGGCCAGACGGTAGTCCCGCTGCGCTCCCTCCGCGCCGACTCCGGGACGGCCCGCCGGCTCTTGCTCGATGTTTCCTGGGAAGATGATCGCGCTTATGAGCTGATCCTGCTGCCGGAAGCCGTCACGAATACATTCGGAACCAGCAATTCAGATACGATCCGCCGCTCCTTCACCGTAGATCCGCGCGGCAACTTCGGCAATCTCTTTCTGGAATTCACGAACGCCGATTCCACGGCTCGCTACCTCGCCCGCCTTCTCTCCGAACGCGGCGATCTGATTACCACCTACGTGCTAGAGGGAGCTACTACCTACGAGCGCGCCGAGCAAGGCCTTCCCCCCGGCACGTACTCGCTTGATTTAATTTTGGATGTCAATCGCAACGGCCGCTACGATCCCGGTGATTACTATCGAGGTCGCCAGCCGGAGCCGGTGGTGCAGCGGGAGCTGGAGTCGTTGCGGGCGAATTGGGATGTTGTTTCTATGGTGGATCTTGGTGCTTTAGATCTTAGAAAATAGATTTTAGGCTTAAACTTTAAGGTTCTCTGACAATTTTCGTGGTTATATCGACACAAATCCTCTGCCTTCAAT
>CAZDET010000044.1:0-43238 GCA_964504335.1 uncultured Saprospiraceae bacterium | reverse complement strand
GCAAAGATACGCGCTTATCAACACAGAAGCAAGCCCAAAACTATCATACCGACCATTTTGGTGCGTTTGCCCTATACTGTTCATAGTTTACAGCTCCACATCCAACCGAACCCCAATATTTCGGGGTCCCTCCAGGAAGCCGGGGCGGAATACGTAAGCCTCGTTCAGGAGATTTTTACCCAGCACGCTTAGTTTAAACTGATCGTTTATTTGATACGCAAGTCGACTACCGAGCAAGAAGGTGCCCGTTTCTTCGGCGCGCCACTGCCGCAAACCCGGCACTACGAGGAGTTCGAATACGGCATCGATGGCCTCGATCCGGCTGTTGTAAATGCCGGAAACTCCGACGCTCAGGCGGTTGAACTTGGTTTCGATATCAAACTTGGCGCTATGCTGAAAGCGGTATTTGAGAATATTCTCGTCCGAGCTCGAGAGTTCGGCATTGCGCTGTGCCAGGGTACGCGTGCCACCGCCCGGAGGCAAGGTGGGGTCGAATTCCTGAAACTGCGGGTCGATATAGGTGTATCCGGCCAGCACGGCAGTTGGATAGCCAAAGAGCGAGCCCCGGCCACCAACCGTAATTTCTCCGCCGCGGATAACCGTTCCGCCGACATTCAGGGCGCTAAAGCCAAATTCGCCACCCTGGGGGATATTGAATTCGATCATGTTCTCGTACTGCGACCAAAATCCGGCGATATCAACGTAGCCCGAAAAATCGCTCACCTTAAAGCCTTGCTTAAGACCGACTTCGGCCGACCAGCCCGTCTCCGATTCCAGCGAAGGGTTGGGGAGAATGATTACCCCGGATAAGGAAGTCTCGATGAATTTTTCGGCAACCGTCGGATAGCGGTAGCCCTGGCCGAAGGAGGCGCGCAGGTAGGAGGCTTCACCCGCCCGGTAGTTTGCACCAATCCGAACCACGGGTTTACTCTCCCTCACCCGCCCGTCGGGAATAGTGTCACCGCCTACAAACTCGGGGCTAAACAGGGCATTGTACTCAAACCGGAGCCCTGCCGACAGATTGAGCCGGTCTCCTACTTTTTTGTCGAGTTGGAAATAGCCGGCGAAGTTTTCACTGCGGTAAGTGGTGTCTCCGTACAGCTCCGCCTGCGCAGAAGTAGCCTGCCCCACTAATCCGGCCGTCAGCACCAGATCGAAATCCGACCAGCGGCGTAAGAATTGGTACTCGCCGTACAGCACATCCGAGGAGTTAGCCCGGTTAGCATCGTTGCGATTATTGGTTCGATAGTAGCGCCCCAGGAAGCGGTGCCGGTTGCCCAGGCCATCGTAGAAGGTAATGCGCGGATCGATATTGAACCGCATGGGGTTGGTATTCGACTCTGTTCCGGGAGCTCCGATATACTGCAGGCTGTCGAGTCCGGCCCAATAAAAGAAGGAGCGCCCGCGGCCTTCGTTGTAGTTAAAGTTCAGCCCAAGGGTCAGCCGGTCGCTAAGGCGATACTGCAAATTGGTGGTGTAGCGGCCGTAGCGATCGAAGGCATCTTTCTGAAAACTGGTGAAATTGTTGTAAAACGCACTGGTTACGAGGTCGAGCCGCCCGATCTTGCGCGCGTGTCGCACACTGCCGCCCCACTCCGTTGGTGGGCTATCCCACCATTGTGCCTCTTTAATCGAAGGGGAAAGATATACAATACCGTAGGTTGAAATTTTGGTTTCCGGTTCGGAACGGGCAAAGCCCGTGCGCACGTTGATGATGCCATTTAAGGCCGAAGAGCCGTACAATGCCGAAGCGGCACCCTTGACAATTTCCACTTGCTCGAGATTTTCGATGGGCACATCGTCCCAGTTCGGCACCCCGGCATCCGAAGACAAAATCGGGATATCATCTACTAGCAACAACACGCGGCTACCGGCACCGTAGCTCCAGCCCGAACCACCGCGAATATTCGCCTGCCCGTCGATAATCGACACTCCCGGCACCTTGTCGAGGGCACCGTCGAGGCTGGTTTGGTTGGTGTTCTGGATCAAGCTGGGCTTGAGGACTTCCAAAGAGACCGTTACTTCTCCGAGTGCCTTTTCGTAACGACCGCTGGTGACGGTGGCCGTTTCCAAAATCGCTCCGGTGGCCAGCAGCGATATATTCACTTCCGTGCGCTCATCGGCCCGCACTTCTACCAATCGTGTTTTAGCCTCGTAGCCGACATATCTGAACGTCAATTCATAGGTATCCGCAGGCAATTCGATCTGATACCTGCCGTCGAAATCGGCGAGTACCCCGCCACCGGAGACCTGAATGGTGGCGGCCGCCAGGCCTTCCCCGGTTTCTGAGTCAGTGATGGTGCCGTAAATCGTGCCAATTTGAGAAAAAGCAGGCTGTACCAGAAAGAGAAGGGTTAGAAAGGTACCCAGGGAAACGGCTTGCGTCATGATCTAAACGTTTTAGTGCTTACCAGCGGACGGGCAAAACTAGGTTAACAGCTAATTTAGTGAAAATCATCTCCTTAGCCGCCAGGCGTGGCGCAATCGAAAGGTAGATGGTAGTGGTAGGGTGCTCCCTGAAAAAGTTGCTTGAGCTGCGCAAATATAGAATTCTTTGTTAAGACAAACCGGCTAAAATCGAGTTCTCTCTTTTCGAATCGGCAAAAATGCGGGATATTGCGGCAGCAAATGCACAACAAATTCATCCAAATATGCAGCGTTTTTACTTTTTTTTAGGACTGTTCTTGGTCCTTGGGGTCGCACAAACGCAGGCTCAAACCTGCACTCCCGACTCTATGTTGGCCGACACCGCTATCATCAAACCGGTGCCGGTAACTGAAGAAATGCCCGATGCCGGTATTTCGGATACCGCCTGCGTCAATCAGACGTTTGGCTTCACGTTCACCCTCCGCACCCCCGATACGATTGAATTGGCGGGCAATCAGGTAAGAATCAACTCCATCATATTGGATTCGGTGGGAGCACTCACCGGTCTTCCCGATGGGTTTTCTTATACCTGCAATCCGCCGAATTGCGAATTTCTCCCCGATTCACTGGGCTGCCTGTATCTCTTCGGCACACCGGCAGAAGGATCGGAAGGCACTTACGATCTGGGGCTGGATGTGGTCGTGAACGCCGACGTTTTCGGCACTAACGTTCCCTTTCCTCTTTCCCTCCCGGATGCGACGATTGCCCCGGGCAATTACTTTCTGAACGTCCGGCCGGAGGGCTTCGCGAATTGTGCACCGGTGAGCGTACGGGAACTGCACAACGACTTCTTTGCAGTAGCCGTGGCCCCGAACCCCGCTCGCGACGTGGCCACCATTCAGGTACAATCGGAGATTAACCTCGATTCGGAGCTCCGGCTATTCAACGCCGCCGGCCAGCGCGTAGCCAGCCAGCCGATCCGTATTTTGATGGGCGAAAGCTACCATCAGGTAGATGTGCGCAGTTTACCTTCCGGTTTTTACATCTTTACCATCGGTGAAGGCTCCCGGGCTATTTCCGGCCGCCTGAGTGTCTTGCACTAAACCTTGCTGTTTTTCCCACGCTGCTATTTGCTTCCACCCATTAGTCCTTCTGCATTTTTTAATTGCCCCGTTGCCGATTCACGGAATCGGTAACGGGGCCCTAATGGGTTACTTATGCGATTACTGTTACTTTTTCTCGGTGTAGGCATGGCAATTAGTAGCTGGGCTCAATCCAGTTGTCCCGATTGCACTTCCCAACTCCCCGCTACGCTGGCGGAGGACACCATTTTTTTGAGCGATGCGGCCACGGGCACCGTGGGCGTACCTTACGAGTCGGACATTAGTTTTCGATTCCCGAAAACCACTACCCCCGTTGCCGACGTTTCCGACAATGTTCCGGGAGGGCTCTCCATCAATGAAATCCGAATCGTAAACGTGGCCAACGTGCCTCCAGGTCTCAATTGGGAGGCCAGCCAGGAAAGCTTCAAGGTGCAGGAACTAACCGACGGCTGCGTGCGCTTCTGTGGTACTCCGCTCGTTGCGGGCCTGTACATTGTGGAGGTCGTGGTCGAGGCGCAAATCTTGGTCCTGACGGAAACAACCTCGGTCTCCTTCCCCATCCTGATCGAACCCGACAGCCGGAAAACGCAAGGCTTTTCCATCTCCAGTGCCAGTGCCTGCGGTCAGTTGGAAGTGGAGCTAACCAACCTCAACCCCTCCAACGGCCAATCGGGATTCAGCTATCGATGGGACTTCGGCGACGGTACGGAAAGCACCGCCGAGAACCCTACCACTAAACGCTACACGGAACCGGGCTCCTACCCCATCAACTACGAGGCCATCATCGATACATCCGGATTCTTTCTCACCGAAGTACGCATCAACAGCGTCACCTGCGGCGACCTATTCAACAACCGCGCCGATCTGAAATTTCGGGTATTTGATCCCGACGAAAACGAGGTGTACGCCAGCGTGGTCACTGAAAACACCGACTTACCCTTCATCACCACCCTCACACTACCGCTCGGCCCCGGCAATTATCGCCTTTTTGTGGAAGACGAAGACAGCGGCCTCGGCGGTGGCGACGACAACTGCGGCAACATCAACTTTACCCGAACCAACAGTGGCGTCTTCACCGAAGGTGGCCTGGAAGTAGAGCTCATCGTGCTCCATCCAGTCGATACCATTCGGGCCTCGGAGGTCGTTACGGTGCTGGAGCAACCCGGACCTCCCGCCATTGAACCGGAAAGTGGCTTTGAATTCTGCGCTAGCGATTCGGCGACCCTGGCGGTTACCAACTTCACGACCGGCTTGCAGTGGTACCGAGATAGCTTTCCGTTATCCTTCTCCGACTCCACGACTCAACTACGCATTTCGGATACAGCAGCCTACCGCGTGGTGCATACCGCCGATAACGGCTGTCGCTCGGAAGCAGTCTTCCCGAGGGGGCAATTGCTGCCTACCCCCGGTCCATTCACGCTGAAGACGTTCAACAATACCGTCGAGCTGACCGCAGGGAGTGTCCTCCCGGAAGCAGCAGCCTTCCGGTGGTATCGCAACGATACGCTCATCGCAGGGGAGCAGACTTCCGCACTGTGCATTACCGAAAGCGGAGAATATCGCCTGGAAGTAACCGATCTAGTGACGGGTTGCACAGGTAGCGCAACCATGAGTGCGCAATTCGATCCGGTCATTGCCTGCACGGTGAGTACGGAGGCACCGGCCCTCGCCGCCAGACTGCGTGCCTACCCGAATCCGGCGTCCGATCGGCTTTTTCTGGAAGCCGATTTTCCACTCACCGGCAGGGTCAATCTTAGCTTATTCAACGCTTTGGGGCAGTCCCTGTGGCAAGAACAGTACCAGCATCCGGCAGGCGAATGGCGGGTCGAAATCCCGCTTTCGTTCTTTCCCAGCGGCTATTACTACTTGTCCGTCCGCTCCGCGGATGGAAGCACGAGCTTACCTGTACAGATTCGCTAGGTGACAAACAGATGATTAAAGTGGAGGCGGGGATAGCACATAGTGGACTGCTATTGCCCGCCCGCTTGTGCCGTAATTGGTGGATAAAAAATTATTTTCACCTAAACCCAAGCACGGCATGCACCCCTTCAATAACTTTTCACAGTACCAATTGCTAAAGGCCCTGTTTCAGGGATTGGGGCCGGCAACGCAAGAATCGTCCGAACAGGTAAAACAGCTTCAGCGGCTATACGCCAAACTTCCAGACAGCAATGCGTTTTACCTGACCGTAAGCCTGCCTGGTTTTCCACGAATCAGCTGGACCCACAACCTCAAATCGTCGCTGGGCTACCGGTCATTGAACTTCGAGGAGTACCTAGGCATCATCCATCCGGAATGGCGACCAATTTATTTGGAATTTGGAATCGCCAGCTACCGGGTAGCCAGGCGTACCCGCCTGGAGATCCAGGGAAGAACTGCCAGCTACCGAGTCGACGTGCCGATTCAGCGGGCAGACGGATCGTACGCCTGGTTCAGCCAGTTGGCTACCAACGGAGGAATCGACGCGGAAGGCCATCTGGTATCCCACGTCAATGCCTATCGTTACATTAACGAGTACCACCGCTATCGCCCCTCCGGCCCACTGGTGACGGTCGAATTCGAGAATCGCCCCGATCTATCGGATCAATTGCAGCGCATTAGCTACGAGGCTTGTCGAAAGCTCTTTCTTTCCACCCTGCTTGATAGCGAAATGGCGGTCCTGGATGCCTACCGGTACGAAATCTCCCAGGACCCGAACCGCCCGGTCACGAGTAGGCACATAGCCGCAATGACCCAACTGAGCGTGCAAACCGTCAAAAAATATAACAGCCGAATTTTAGAGAAGGCCCGCGACACGTTTCCCGTATCGGACTTGCGCAGCCTGGAGGATTTTGCCCGCCTGCTCACCGGGCTATTCGGCCCCATCTTGTCCCCTCCCTAGGACATTGACCTGCCGTATAAATTGTTAAATTGGTCATAGATTTGAATAAACCCAACCTCCCTAGGCTCCTGGGTAAATGGAATCGGACAGTAACCGGGGAATATGCCGAAATAAAGGCGGCACCTAAAATCCATTCTGCGGGGGCGGGTACTAGCCGGATCCATCCGGAAGTCCGGCGAGCACCTCCTGATTGGCCATTGCAATCTATCTTGCACACGCCTCCGCTTTTGAACGATTTCACTTAACAGACTATTCCACCGCAAACTCCTCCTCCGGAATATCGGTATTGAACGATGCCGAATCGAGGGTAAAGGTCAGTGGGAAGGGCATCGCACCGCTAATGCTAATTTCTGCGGGCAGTTTGATGCCGTCAATGAGCTCGTAGCCGTTGTAATCGGTAGTAGAGGTAACGGGCCCGGCCGCTTCGATACTGCGCAGCAGCAGCCCCGAGTCGACCGCGTAATAGCGAGTGCTTTTACCGCCATTCGGGTCGGTCACTTCCAATACGTAGGCCATAGTGGTTTTCACCTTTTCCTGCCCGGTCAGGGCTAGTTCGTATCCTGCGTTGAAGTAGTTCAGCTCCTCGAAGAGGACCGCTTCATTCTGCATACTCTGCTGGTCTTCGGCGCTAAGTGGCTGGGGCTGGCCCATGGCGCTGATAGAAGCCTTGTCGCCGTTCACCACGGTCTTATTGACTGTACCCATTCCCTCGATGGTCATTTCCATCTTCATGCGTCCGGGAAACTTGAAAAGCTGCGACATGGTCATCGTCTGGCCTTGGATCTGGCCTTTCATAACCAGAGTAGCATCGCCCAGGCTTTCGAGTTTTTCGCGGCCACCTACGGCTTCGAGGTAGGCCTCGACTACTGCTTGCGGATCGATATCCGCGGCAAGGGGGGCTTCTACCGGCTTTTCGTTTCCTCGAGGATCGAGGTAGGTGATTTCTCCATCGGCATCGAAGGGCACCAGGCTTTCGGCAATGGATTTATCCCCGACTACCACCACATTGCCGCGATCGGGCGTGATGAATTTCTTAGCGGCCGCCAGGATCTCCTGCTCATCGATAGTGGCAACTTGCTGAAGATAGGTTTTGTAGAAATCATCGGATAAATCGTACCGAAGCGTATTGAGCGCGTACTGGGCCAGCGTTTGAGGATTTTCGAGCGCCCGGGCGAAGCGACCCATAATTTGGGCACGGGCGCGCATGAGTTCCTCCTGGGTAATGGGCTCCTGGGTAATGCGTTCCAGTTCAAAAATCAGCTCGTAGAGTGCACTATCGGTAACTTCGTTGCGCACCCGGGCCGAGGCCGTCATGCTGCCGATTTCTTCGTCGGACCGTAGGCTAAAAGAAGTGCCGTAGGTGTAGCCTTTGTCCTCACGCAGATTCATATCGAGGCGGTTCTGCAAGAAACTTCCCCCCATCACCTCGTAGAGTAGCAAGCTCATGATGGACTCCCGAGTACCTGGCAGGAGTTCAACGGGATAAGTGAGGGCTATATTCGATTGAACAGCACTGGGGCGGGCCACGAAATACACCTGCCGCTGATCCGGCTGCTCGGGGTCCTGAATCGGGCTTTCCGGCACCTCCTCCTGTTCCCAGTTTCCGAAGTACGATTCGGCGTATTCCCGGGCACGTTCCGGAGTCACATCGCCGACGAATACCAGATAGGAAATGTTGGGTTTGAAGTAGGTCTCGTAATAGGATCGCAAGCTATCGAGTTCGATACTGCGGATGGTTTCCTGCGTCTGGACTTCTCCGTAAGGATGATCCTTACCGTAATTCAGAACGGACCGCACATTTCCGGCGATGGCATCCGGGTCGTTTTCATTTGCTGCAATACCAGAAATGAATTGCTTTTGCACCTTCTCGAATTCTTCCTGTGGGAAGGACGGCTGCAGGAGTACCTCCGACATGATAGCCAGCAGGGCATCCGCGTGTCTGCTCAGGCTACTCCCATTCATCCCCTTGGCATTCGTGGAAAAGGAAGCTCCGATAAAGTCGATCGCCTCGTCGATTTCCGCCTTACTGCGCTGCTCCGTGCCCGCCGACAAGAGCGTGCCGGTCATATCCGCCAGACCGGACATTTCATTTTCTTCCCGCAGCGGCGTATCGACGTACAACTGCACGCTCAGGCGGGGTAACTTGTGGCTTTCCACCAAGATGACGGTCAATCCGTTATCGAGCTGAAAGCTTTGAGATTCACCAAGTTCGATATTTGGCGCCGGGCCCGAATCGGGTGCCTGTTTTCTGAAGTCGTCCTGCGCAAAACTACTGCCGGCCAGGAATAAAAGAGTGAGTATCGTAAAACCAATGCGTTGCATGGAGTTCTTTTTTCTAGATCTAAGAAAATAGGTTTTAGAACTTAGACCTTAGCGGCTAGGATGTAGTATTTTCTGTGCCAATGCCCAAGAAAGCACTATTCCCAACATTTAAGATCTAAAGCACTAAGCTCTAATCAGGGTTGTGCTTTGGGCAAATAGGTAAGAATGACGCGATTGTTGCTGTTAAGGTACTTTTTGGCCACCCGCTGAATATCCTCACGAGTAACGGCGCGGAAGCGTTCAATTTCTTCGTTGATGAGGCCGGCGTCACCGAAAAACATTTCATAGGTGGCGAGGTTTTCGGCAATCCCCGAAACGGAGGCAAGCTGATTGATGAAGTCCGATTCAATCTGATTTTTGAGCTTTTGAAACTCCCTTTCCGAGATGAGGTCATTTCCCGCGTTTTCCATGATTTCTATCATGGCTTCCTCCATTTCTCCGGAGTTAACTCCTTGATTGGCAATACCGAACCCTAATGCCAAACCGATGTCTTCCAAAGCCAGAGGGATACTCCCCACCTGTAAAGCCAGCTGCCGTTCGTCTACCAGGGTTTTGTACAACCGACTCGACTGACCATCCGAAAGCACTTTATTCAGCATCGACAGGGCATAATAATCATCGGTGCCCTGAGGCGGAATGCGATAGCCGATTGCTACGAGCGGCAGTTGAATATTGTCGTACACCGTATCGCGAATCGTCTGGCCCAATAGGATGCCGTCGATCTTGGGGCGCTGAATTTCTTCCCCGGCGGGAATGGAGCCAAAATACTGCTCCACCAATGCTTTGGTTTGCTCAATGTCCAGATCCCCCGCGATGGAAAGAATGGCATTATTTGGGACGTAGAATTTTTTGTAAAAATTAACGTAATCGTCATCCGAAGCCGCATTTAGGTCCTCCATGAAGCCAATCACGGGCCAGCTGTACGGGGTCCCTTCAAAAGCGAGCGCTCCGAGGTTTTGAAGTACGGTACCGTAGGGGACATTATCAATTCGCTGGCGGCGTTCTTCCTTGACTACCTCGCGTTGGGTTTCGATCCCCACCGAATCTACTTTGGCGTGTAGCATTCGTTCACTCTCCAACCAGAGGGCTAGCTCCAGTTCGTTGGAAGGCAGGATTTCAAAATAGTAGGTCCGGTCGTAGGACGTATTGGCATTGAGCACACCGCCGGCATTTGTGACGTAGTCACCGAATTCGCCGCGGTCAATATTTTCTGACCCTTCAAACATCAGGTGCTCGAAAAAATGCGCAAAGCCCGTGCGATTCTTTTCTTCGTTCTTGGACCCGACGTGATACATCACGGAGACCGCTACAATGGGCGCGGTATCGTCTTGGTGGAGCAGCACTTTAAGTCCGTTATCCAGCTCAAATTCAGTGAATTCGACCTTTGTTTGCTGTCCGTAGAGCCCTACCGCAACAAGGCAGGCAAAGACGATTGTTAAAAAGTTAATCGATGAATGCATATTATAAGAGCAATTTAATCTGCTGAAAATAGTAAACTCGGTTTCGCGCAAAGGCAAATTTAGCCGTTCCGATGACCCGTATCGACCATCGAGGCGCAAAATACGATCAGCGGCACAAAATGGGGCATATTCTAGTGGAGAGGATTCCAGTACCGATGCGGGCAGCATCGATTTCGGGAGGGGGGAATCGGCATGAGTTGTTCCTACACGACCTTGTCGGCGCAGTAAGAGCTGGCGAAGGCGTCGGGCTTCGCCTTAAAGACAAAACCCATACCGAGGATGTAGCCCATCGCTTCTTTCAGGGCCAAATTGCTCTGAAAGGAAGGATCGGTGTTAATGTCGGCATGGACTTCTAGCGCTACGTCGTAGCGATCGAGCAAATCACAGAGGCTGTATGCTACTTCCACCGAACGCGCCACTTCGGCAATCATGCGTTCGCGCAAGCTCATCTTCTTCTGTTCGCGGTAGTTGGCAATGAACATGAAGCCCCCCTTCTTTTCCCGAAGAAATACGATAACGGTGGCAAACTCCACGATCCCGCCCCGAACCTGAGAGTCGGTTCCGATACAGACTTTTAAGCGGTGGCCCGCCTTGAGTTCCCGTTGGATCGCCGCTTCCACGGCATCCACGATGGGTTGCTCAATGCGCTGGCCGTTCAATCTGCGCCATTTCATGACCATGTGTTGTTAAGTTGAGTACGCCTAAATATAACAGCAAATAATAGCATTCAGGCTTTTGCTAATATTATGCGAACCAAAATTTAATATGGATTTAACAGCCATGACAACTCCGCAAACGGCCCTACAGTTCCAACTTCCAATTTTTTTTGAAAATTCATGAACCCTTTTTTAACCCTCTTGTTAATCTGCCGTTCTTAGGTTGCTCGCGCTGCTCACAGAGCGCTTGAAGCCAACCAGATAATGGATTTTTCAAGTTTAGATAGGTGGTTTTGGGGCGCGTCGTATCAACGACGCGCCTTTTTATTTTCCACACCCACATGGATTTTTCGCTAATTCTTCCTTTATTTAAAAGCTTCTTTCTCATCAGGCAAAACCGGAACCGGCGATGTCGGAGACTAATCCAGTATCAGACTTCAAGCCCTACAAATACCGGGAACTCAAAGTGTACAGTTCCACGGAGTACTTGGCGGATAACCGCAAGAAGTACCGGCAGGTATTTGACCGGCACGATACGAGTTATATCTATGCAGAGCTGACCCTCTACAACAAGCTCTTCGATGTAGAGGACTGGACGCTGGAGGTAGAGCTACGCTGCTTTACCATGAAGCGCGGTAAACAAGAGATTTGTCGGCTCAACGTCAACAAAGAAATCAGCAAGTACGACCATCTGATCTACATCCGCGAAGGGTGGGGCAACCAGAAAGAAGGCATTTTCTGGAAGCGCGGCACCTATTTCTGGGAAGCCTACATCAACGGTGAAAAAGTCGGCTCCAAGTACTTCTACGTTATTGAGGCCAATCGGGAAATCGAATATCAGGACAATCCCTACCTCGAGCTGGTGTCGGTGCGGCTCTACGAAGGTCCCTACGACGACGTCAACCAGGACGACCGCATCTACTACCGCAACTTCAGCAAAGAGGAAACCCGCTACATCTACGTCGAGCTACTGCTGCGCAATCTGCAGAAAATGCGGCCCTGGCACCTCGAGTTGTTCACCAAATTTTACAATCAATCGCGCGAGCTGAAGGGTAAGGTCGTTCGATTGATTCAGGTGGAACGCCGGCAGGAGTTCATTCTACTAACTGCCGGCTGGGGTGCCACCACTCAGGGGCTGTGGCGCAAGGATAGCTACTCGGTCGATATCATCTTCATGGATCAGTTGCTGGCCACCGTTCCCTTTCGGGTAGAAGAAGATTTCGAACCCGGCCCTCCGGCCGTGCTGTTGCCCGGCCATACGCATCCCGTCATCCTGGCTCCCGAAACCGAACCTCCCCAGTCCTTCGAAGAGGTAATGGGCAAGCTGGAGGCGCTGATCGGTCTTCAGGAGGTGAAGCGCCAGGTGCGGGAGCATGCGACCTACCTGCAATTCTTACAATTGCGCAAGGATCGCGGCTACGAAGAAACGACGGAGGTGAATGTGCACGCCGTCTTTATCGGCAATCCCGGCACGGGTAAAACGACCGTCGCCAAGATGATGGGCCAACTCTACAAGAAAATGGGGCTGCTTTCCAAGGGGCACGTGCACACCGTCGATCGCGTCGACCTGGTGGGCGAATACATCGGCCAAACAGCCCCTAAAACGCGGGAGGCAATCGAAAAGGCCCGGGGAGGCGTGTTGTTTATCGATGAGGCCTACGCCCTGGCCCGCAGCAACGACGATGGGAAGGACTTCGGCCGGGAAGTCATCGAAATTCTGGTAAAGGAAATGTCGAACGGTGGCGGCGATCTCGCCGTGATCGCCGCGGGCTATCCGCGGGAAATGCAACACTTCCTCGATTCCAATCCGGGGTTGAAATCCCGGTTCCGCCACATATTCACTTTCCGGGATTACCTGCCGCAAGAACTATCGGCCATCGCCGAATACGCCTGCGAGCAGAAAGGGGTCGTGTTGTCGCTGGAAGCCAAAGCCCGCATCGATGAACTGATCACGGTAGCCTTCCGCGACCGGGACCGGACGTTCGGGAACGCCCGCTTCGTATTCGACCTTATCGAAAAAGCGAAAATAAAGCTAGGGCTTCGCATCATGCAGGAGCCCCGGCCCCGGCAAATCGACCGGGATATACTGGCCCACATCGAATTGGAAGACGTGCTGGCCATCAACCAGGAACCCACCTCCGAGCTTCCCACCATTCCAGTGGATGAGGCCGAATTATCGGCCGCGCTCGACGAATTGAACCGCCTCATCGGATTGGGAACGGTCAAAGATCAAATCCGCGAATTGGTCGATTTGGTCCGCTACTACCGCGAGACGGGTAAGGATGTGCTCAATGCCTTTTGCCTGCATACAGTCTTCATCGGAAACCCCGGCACGGGGAAAACGACCGTAGCGCGCATCCTCGCCCGTATCTACAAGGCGCTCGGCATGCTCGAACGCGGGCACATGATCGAAACGGATCGCCAGGGGCTCGTTGCCGGATACGTTGGTCAAACTGCCACCAAAACTGCGGAAAAGATCGAAGAGGCCCGCGGTGGCGTCTTGTTTATCGACGAAGCCTACGCCCTCACTCAAATGCAGGCGGGTCAGCGAGGAGATTTCGGCGACGAAGCGATCCAGACCCTGCTGAAACGCATGGAGGATTTTCGGGGGGAGTTTTACGTGTTTGTAGCGGGGTATCCCGACAATATGGATCAGTTTCTCCGGGCCAACCCGGGGTTGAGCTCCCGCTTCGACAAGGTGCTGCGCTTCGACGACTACGCCCCGGAAGAATTGTTCGAGATCGCCCACCTCATGTTTGAAGAAGAACAACTCACACTCGAAGCAGAGGCGGAAAAGCGCCTGGAGCGCTATCTGCAGTTCTTACATAATTACCGCGACAAATACTTCGGCAATGCCCGTACAGTACGCACGATGATTCAGGAAATCATCCGCCGGCATTTCTTGCGCATCGCCGAACTCGACGAGGCCAAGCGCGATCAGGAACAGCACCTCATTCGGCTGGCCGATCTGGAGCACCTGCTTATGGACCCCAAGGAACTGTCGTTCCGCCGGTCGGAGATTGGATTTCGCAGATAGGTTGGTTAGTACTATACCACTACCCCACCGCCTCCGCTTTTTTGCCGACAAACTGCACATATTCCCAAACCCCGCCGTAGGCTGATTTCACGGAGCGATAGATGGTGGCAAAGCGCTGTTCGAGTACCGGGAGCAAATGGCCCTCCATGCGCACGTGGTGATTGGACATGTGCCGCCGAAACCACTCCTTGGAGCTGTAGTGAAAATCGACCACCGCGATGTAGCCACCGGGCTTCAGGTCCCGGTAGGCGGCTTCGAGCAGTTCGGACCACTGGGGGTTGATCATGGTCAGGGAATAAGAAAACAGGATGGCATCCAGTGCCCCCTGCCATTCGTACTTGCCTTCGCCGTAGGGAGCAGCAATCAGGTCTATTTGACCCGGTAGCCGGCGGCGGGCGATATCGAGCATATCAGCCGACACATCCATGCCAATCAGTTGGCTGTTAGGGTAGAGCCGCTGCAATTTGGCCAAGTTAACTCCCGTTCCGCATCCAACTTCCAGCGCCTTGAAAGTTTCTTGCTTTTCGAAGGGCAGACGCTGCAAAATGGCGGATCTACCAAACAGAAACGACCACCTGGTGAGGTCGTAAATCTTGGATTGAAAGCGATAGTATCCTCGGATGCGATTGGCCTGATCAACAACGGCCTCCTTTGAATGCGACATGGATGACGTATTTATGTGCGAAGATCACCTCACGGTGCCCAAGTAAACACTGGCGTACGTGCCTACCCGATCGCGATGATGTTGCTCGGCGAGTTCGGCAGACTGAAAATCAACGGCTTCGTGTACGAAGTCGGGGAAGAAGTCCACGTGTTCGGCGGCCGAGCGCAACAAAATTTTGGTGCCGGACCGGCTATTTTTTAAGATGAGTTTCCACTCCTCTTCGAGCGCCAGGCGATCATTTTCCGCCAGCCAATCCTGATGATCCAACAGCACGTAGTGCGTGTAAGTGTCTGGATGGGCTTGCAAGAAGCCACTGATGGTAGTGTTGTGCTGTTGGATACGATCGACCCGCTCGGCAAGGGTGGGCTGGTATTCAGGCAGCAGATAATTCGGGCAATTGTCAGGCAGGTAGCACCCGTGGAAGTAGAGGTACCAGAAGTAGTTTTCGCCAATGGGCAACTGGGTAAATACGTGCCGCAGGCACTCGCGGATGAATCCCATCGCGCCGTCAGGATAACGCGTTTTGAAAAGCTGCTGCTGTGATCGCGGCACGCCGAGCAGGCACATCGTCAGATGCCGGTTGACGATCCACTGGATAAGCTGATTCAGCACCCGGTGCTCGATGCGGTCGTAAATAGCCCGCTGTTCATCTAAACTGGACGCCTGAAACAGGTCGGTGATTTGCCGGTATATTTTCTTGCGGGTCCGGATGTAACGCTCGGCCAAAAAGGCAAACGTTCCGGCAGTACCATAGTGGTAGAAGGTCTTTCGCGGTCCGCGGCCATTGAAATAGTTGGTGTTATCGTCCCAGTAATTGCGCGCGTATTCCGGAAGCTCGGAGCGGAGGAATTGACGATACAACTGATCGAAGCGGGTGTGCCGTCCACGGCCGAATACCTGAAAAAGATCGTCGAAGGAAAGCTGTTGGATGGCCACCCGCTTGAGCTGTAAGAGCGCGTTTTGACGCGGGTTGACATCAATTGACGCAATCGAGGTCGGATTGTCCAGGAGGTAATCCAGTGCGTTGCAGCCGGCGCTGGTAATCATGACCATCTTGCTCTCTGCATCGATCCCCAGCAAATCGCGATCACAGCGAGGGTCTTCCCAGCAAGTGTTGTAAACTAAGTTATTGCTATGGACCTGGCGAAAGATCCAATCGCGGAGATTTTGTGTCTGTTTCACTGCAACAAATAGTTAGAGCACCGACAAATATAGCAGGTCCGGTACAAAAACAGCCTATCCGGCTGTTTTTTCCGGCTCGTCGGTAGGCGTAGAGGCCTGTTGGGCAAAGTAGTGGTAGGTATCAATTTGGGCTCGGTATTCCGGGCTATCCGGGGTGGCAGGCTGCCGATAGGGGTTGTCCCGCTCGGCGCGAACTTGCCGGGCTTTGGTGTTATCGCGCCACTGCATTTCCAGGATGTGCATTAATTCCTCCTGCAGCGCCTGATCAAATATCGGAGTAACCACCTCGACGCGTTTGAATAGGTTTCGGCTCATCCAGTCGGCAGATCCGAGGTAGACTTCCCGCTCTCCATTATTTTCAAATACGTAGACGCGAGCGTGTTCCAGAAATCGATCGACGATACTGATGATTTCCAAATTTTCCTCTTCCTCCCCCGGATTCAATCGGCAGATGCCACGCACGACCAACCGTACCCGTACGCCGGCGTCGGCAGCCATCCGCAATTTTTCAATCATCCCCATCTCTTCCAGGCTGTTGAGTTTGACGAAGATTTCGGCAAACTTTCCCGCCCGGGCATGCTGAATCTCCCGATCGATCATCGCCACGAAGCGATCCCGCATATTGAAAGGGGCTACTAACAAGTGTCGGGAGTTGGGGACGATCAGGTCGCCCTCCAGCAATTCAAATACTTTTGCCACATCGTCGCCGATGCGTCTATCGGTTGTGATCAGCGCGTGATCCGCGTAAATACGAGCGGTTTTTTCGTTGAAATTGCCCGTTCCTACGTACGTGTATCGAGTTTTCTCTCTATCCGGCGAAATGCGGGTTACTTGCAACAACTTCGTGTGCACTTTTATCCCCGGATAGCTGTAGCGCACCTTGGCGCCCGCACGCTCCAATTCGCTGCCCCAGTACAGGTTGGACTCCTCGTCGAAGCGAGCTTTGGCCTCTACGAATACGCGCACCTTCTTATCGCGCTGGCGGGCGTAGAGCAGGGCTTCTACGACACTCGATTTTTTGGCTACCCGGTATAGCGTAATCTTTATATCCGTCACTTCGGGATGATCGGCTGCTTCGCGGATGAGCGCCGGCACGTAGTCGTACTTCTGATAGGGAAAATGCAGGAGGAGATCCCGCTCGGCCATCGTCGCCAGAATCGAAGACGCTCCCTCCAGTACTGGATGTGGCAAAGGATCGAGGGGAGGGTTGTTCAGATCCGCTCGACCCTGAGGACAGGGGAAATCGAAAAAGTCGTGAAAATTGTGGTAGCGTGCCCCGGGGATCATATCGTGCTTCGACATGCCGAAGCTTGCCTTCAAGGTCCGCACCAGGGTTTCGGGCATGTTGGCATCGTACAGAAAACGGGTGGGCAACCCGGAATCCCGATCCTCCAGTGCAGCTTTGATCTTTTCCAGCAAGTCGCCAGAGTATTCATTGTCGATGTATAGATCGGCGTCCCGGCTCAATTTGATGGCGTAGGCCCCCCGAATGGGTTCCTCCAGCCACTCTTCCAGATTCACCCGAATAATATCGTCGAGAAAGGTCGTACAAAAGTGGTTGACGGGGTCGGGCGGCAGCACCACAAAGCGGGGGAGCTTTGCCGTTGGGATATTGATCAAATAGAGGTGTTCGTCGGTCTGGGTCTCTACCAATAAGTACTGCTGACGATTCTCGAGGAAGGGCACCTCCCCTTCGCGAACGAGTTGCTTCTTGGACAATTCTTTCTTCACCTGTTCTTCAAAGTACCTGTGGGCAAATTGACATTGCGCCTCACTCAGGTCCTCCGGCTGACGCAACAGAATATGTTCCGCTTCGAGCGCGGGCAGGATTTCGGTGCGAAAGATGCGCCCAAACTGCTCCTGTTGCTGCTGGACGAGCTCCCGGATCGCGTTTAGCTCTTTTTTAGGTTTGAAGTCGAATAGCTCGCGGCGCTGCTTCTTTTTGATTTTGCGAAAGGAGCGCAGCGCAGCGACCCTTACACGATAGAATTCGTCTAGATTAGAACTGTAGATTGCCAGGAAGTGGAGGCGCTCGTAAAGGGGCACTGTGGGGTCGCTTGCCTCCTGTAATACGCGGTGGTTGAAATCCAGCCAGCTTTGATCCCTGCTGATGATAACCGTCTCCGTCATTGCCATGTCAGTATTATTAACACCCCAACTATTCACTTCCTATTGGAATCGGCAAAAAACCAAAAAACCGGAAGTAATCCAGCTACAATAAACGAAGAAAATTTGCCGTGCTGCCAAAATCACCTTGTCGTTAAGTGAAGCTCAATCTAAGCTTAATTATTTGTTAACGAATTCCAAGTATCTTTGCCCCATCACTCAACCCAACAGCTTTATCAATGGTACAACTTTTACAGCGCGTATGTGCAACGCTGCTACTAACCCTAGTTGCCGGAACTGCCTGGGCTCAGGTCACAACGGCCACTCTGACCGGTGAGGTCACCGATGAATACGGAGAAGGGCTCTTCGGCGCTACGGTGACAGCCGTACACGAACCCACCGGTACCCGCTACGGCATCACTACGCTCGATGAAGGGCGATTCACCCTGCGCAACCTGCGCGTGGGTGGCCCCTATCGGGTAGAAGCGTCCTATGTCGGCTACCAATCGGAAGTCATCACGGACCTGTTCCTTCAGCTCGGCCAGGAACGCGAAATCAGTTTCACGCTTCCGGAAGGCTCCGTAGACCTGGATGCCGTCACGATTACCGCCAATCGCAACGACATTCTGAACAGCGAGCGCACGGGCGCGGCGACTAATATCGACCGGGAGACCATTACCCGCCTACCGACCATCAGCCGTTCTGCGGCCGATTACTACCGCCTTACCCCCGCTTCCGACGGGAACAGCTTTGCCGGTCGTAACGACCAGTTTAACAACTTCAGCCTCGACGGTTCCATCTTCAACAACCCCTTCGGCCTCGACGCCGCCACTCCTGGCGGGCAAACCGACGCGCAGCCCATCTCCCTGGACGCGATCGAACAAATCCAGGTCAGCCTGGCCCCTTACGACGTCACGCAATCCGGTTTTACCGGAGCGGCGGTTAACGCCGTGACCAAGAGCGGAACCAACGAATTTCACGGAACGGTCTTCGGGTTTTACCGCAACCAGGACCTCACCGGAAGTAAAGTAGAAGGAGAGGATATCTTCGTACCCGAATTGGACCAGCTACAAACCGGCTTCAGCCTCGGAGGCCCAATCATTAAAAACAAGTTGTTTTTCTTCGTCAATGCCGAAATCGAACGCCGCGATGATCAGGGTTCTAACTTTATTGCCCTGACACCCGACCGCTCCGGCGAGCAGGTCTCCCGGGTAGAAGCACAAGATCTCGAACGGGTCAGCCAGACCCTGTTTGACCGATTCGGATACGAAACCGGTGCTTACGAGGATTACATCCACGAGACGAACAACGAAAAGGGCATTATCAAGCTCGACTGGAACATTAGTCAGCAGCATTCACTTACGGCTACGTACAACTTCCTCGACGCCTCCAAGCAGAAACCCGCTCACCCATCGGCACTCGGCCGACGGGGGCCGGATGCTACCACGCTGCAGTTTTTCAATAGCGGCTATCAGATCAACAATCAGATCCACTCCGGCATCCTCGAATTGCGCTCCCTGTTTGGCAACAAATATTCAAACAAACTCCAGGTCGGATATACCGCCTTCCGGGATACCCGCGACCCCCTGTCCAGCCCCTTTCCCGTACTGAACATCAACCGCGACGGGATTCGCTACATCGTAGCCGGCCACGAGCCGTTCTCCATCAATAACCGCCTCAATCAGGATGTCTTTCAGATAACCAATAATTTCAACGTCTTCCTGGGCGATCATACGCTGACAATAGGAGGTACTCTGGAGCGCTTCGAATTCGACAACAGCTTCAATCTCGGCGTGTACGAACCCTTCGGGGTGCCCTACCCCGGCGGCACCTTTGGCCCTGGCTTTGAGAGCGTGCAGGCCTTCGTCGATTTTGTGGAGGCCGGTAGCATGGATGCCGTGGTCGACCACGCCCGCAATCTGTTCGAAACCAACCAGCGCCCTCCGGCGAGCGATGATATCCCCCCGGGCTTCGACGGTACCTCCTGGGCACTTGCCGAGACCAACGTCGGCCAGGTAGCCGCTTACATCCAGGACGAATGGGATGTGACCCGCGATTTCCGCCTCACGCTTGGATTGCGCGTCGATATTCCGCTGTACTACAACACTTCGGAGTTGATCGACGAAAATATCCTCCGGAACTGCTGCTACGATCCGAGCATCGTATACTACGACGAGAACAACGAAGCCATCACCTTCGACCATACCGAACTGCCGGATAACAACCCGCTGATTTCGCCGCGCCTCGGCTTCAACTGGGATATTACCGGCGACCAAACCGCTCAATTGCGCGGTGGCTCCGGACTCTTCACCGGTCGCTTCCCCTTTGTGTGGGTAGGCAACCAGGTGGCCAACCCCAACAATTTCTTCTACACCGTTACCGATCCGAACTTCAACTGGCCGCAGGTGTGGCGCTCCAACCTCGGTGGCGATGTGGCCTTTGGCGACGGCTGGACCGTCTCCGCCGACGTCATTTATACCCGGGACGTCAATGCCATGCTCGTGCGCAACTTCGGTTTGCGCGAGCCTACCGGCACCCTGCAAGGCCCCGACAATCGCCCGATTTACCAGGCCAACAGCTTTGATCGGGCCTTCTATACAGACTTCTTTACCGGCGATACTGTCCTGACGAATGCCTATGTGTTTACGAACACCGATATCGGACGTTCTTTCAACACTACCGTTCAGTTGCAGCGCACCTGGCCCAACGGACTGTTCACCAGCATCGGATACAACTACCTCAATGCCGAGGAGGCCAGCTCGATTGAGGCGGAAATTTCCAGCGATGCCTACGAGCGCAACCCGGCCTTCGGCAACGTCAATCGCGCCGTACTGGCCCCTTCGCTCTACGGCAATCGGCACCGCATCGTCGGTGCGGCCAATAAGGCATTCACATACGGCCCCTGGGGTACGACTATCGGCCTGTTCTTCGAGTACGCTGAAGGCGGCCGCTTCACCTACACCTACTCCGGTGACATCAACCGGGATGCATCCGGGCTGAATGACCTGATCTACATTCCCACGACTTCGGAATTGCAGCAATACGATTTCGAATCCTCTCCTAATGCTTCTGCCGAGCAACAGCGAGCAGCGTTGGAAAACTACATCCAGCAGGACGAATACCTGAACGGCCGCCGCGGGCAATACGCCGAGCGCTACGCCATTCTTAGTCCCTGGTTCAGCACCTGGGATATCCGCTTCCTGCAGGATTACAACCTGCCGAACGGCCACACGATTCAGTTTAGCTGGGACATCCTCAATGCAGGGAACTTGCTCAACAGCGACTGGGGAGTCCGGCAGTTTCCGACAAATACACAGCCAATCGGCGTATCAGTGGGAGCCGACGATCGGCCGGTCTACCGTTTCGATCCGAATCTTACCGAGACCTTTACCAACGATTTCAGCCTGAATTCCCGCTGGCAGATGCAGTTGGGCTTGCGGTACATTTTTTAATTGATCGATAGCAGGCCATACAAAAAGCGCCCGTTGGATGATTTTCCAACGGGCGCTTTTTTTGAGTAGTGCAGCCTCCTTACCCAACTGCTTCCTGAAGCAACAAATTCTGCCCGATAAAACGCAACATCGACCGCTTGATTTCTTCGCGGCAGTTGCGAAATGCCTCTAGCTGGTACGAATGCTCCCCCTCTACACTCGCCGGATCGCAAACCGGTATGTGGATGTGCTCAGCGGAAAAAAGGAAAGGAGATAAATTGGCTTGAGCATCGTCGCAGACGGTGAGAACATAGTCAAACTGCTGGCCACTGTACATGGTAAGCGGCTTGGCAGTTGCCGCACTCAAATCGATATTGTCTTCCTGCATCACCTGAATGGTCAATGGATGCACCTCCGTAGGGCGAATTCCTCCACTGAAGATTTCGGCGTAATGTCCGGCAAAGAAGCGCAAATAGGCTTCAGCCATTTGTGATCGGCATGAATTGGCGGTGCAGACAACCAGTATTCGTCTCATAACGCTCAATGAAAGTCGATATCTAGAACACTGTAAAGTTAACCTAGGGTTTACGAAAAACCCCACTTATGTTAATAATTTCTGAAATAAATTTAAAACATATGCCAATCTTCCTCAGAGGTACGGGAATAAGTGGCCTACCAGGTAGTACAACTCGTCTTTCCCGGGCGCTTGAAGGCCGTTCCTAGCCGCAAGCTGAACGAAATTCCTGTAACGTAGTACCAATCCGTTCGGGGGCCTCCGCGGCGGTAATCCAACGACTCGGTTTCGGTAGGATTAGTAATGGACGGATTGCTCAGCCGGGCCGCCAACAGGCCATTTCCTTGCAGGACATCCAGGTAGTTGACCCTCGTGCCCGAGATGTCGTCGAGGTAGTCGGAAAACGTCCGGCGTCCCCCCAATTCCAGACCGATCATCACGTCTTCTCCAAGCCAGAATTTGAGCCCGCCTCCAATGGGTAACACCGCTTGGGTGAGGCTGTAGGGCGAATCGTAATTGGGATTGGGCAATCCCTGACCTTCGGTACCAATCGGCTGCAGCTCAATCCACTGGCCGTCGATGAATCCTTCGGGATTGTAATTGAAAATTCCGAAGCCGATAAAGACGGATGGCGACACGACAAACCGCCCCGGAGTGCCTAGCTTGAAGAAATCGTACTCTCCCACCAGGATCAACTCGGTGATGTTGGAGCGGAAATTGAAGCCCCGGTTTTGTACATCGTTAGAGATACCATCCTGGGCCTCTACTTTGGTGAGGGCAAAGCTGAGTCTTAGCGAAATATCCTCACTCACCCCGAGCCGGACATAAGCTCCACCAACGGGGTTGACATCTACGTAATTAACCTGAAATTCACTTCGTGAAAGATCCCCGCTGTAGGCGGAAATACCGCCTAGCAGTCCGATATCAAATCGCTGTGCGGTGAGCAGGCAGGTACTAAATACCATTAAGGCAGCCAATAAGGAGATAGATTGCTTCGTCATAACTAGAGTTTACCGTTTAAGGAAAAATCGGAATGGGAAGTCAGTGGATGTGGCACCCGATAATCGGAACGGCGTACACTTCCTTCAGAGTAGTAGGTCCCCGGCGCTGAGTTAAAATCGGCTGAGAGGGGAACACGTTTGAAGTGACGAGGTCGGATTCTAAAGATACGGTCTTCGGGAACAAGTTCGGGAAATGTCCGGATATCTTTTCCAAAAAATGTACTCCGGTGCTATATTGTCATGCCAGGGTTAGGATGTACGCAATTGGGCAACCTGCCCGAAGTGCGTGCAACCAGTCATTTTCCGAGCTGTTTCCTTTCCAACACTTCGTTTATGGCAAATACTACCGCACCGAATTCGGTGAACGAGCGTCCGAAGTTGTCCCTTGATCAATTGAGGCGGTCGCTGCGCATTTTCAGCTATGTGCTACCCTATAAATGGTCTTTTCTGGCGAGTATGCTGGCCGTTATGTTCAGTAGTCTGCTGTTTCTCGCCATTATGCAAATTCCGGGTGAGTGGTTTAAGATTATCAACGGCGAATCGGAATATGGGGTGAGCCTCAATGGATTATTCGGTATCCTCGTTGTTCTGCTGGCACTTATGGCCTTGCTATCCTACATTCGAACGGTACTAATGACGCTGGTCAGTGAGCGCAGTATGCAATTGCTGCGGGAAGAGTTCTATCAGAAACTCCTCAGCCTGGGGGTTCCCTTTTTCGAGGAAAATCGCGTGGGTGAAATCACGAGCCGCATCTCCAACGACATTACGCGCATCCAAAGTACGGTTTCGGTTACGCTGGGGGAATTTCTGCGTCAAATCATTCTTCTGGTCGGAGGCGTGATCTACATTTTGGTCGCCATGCCGCGCCTGGCGTTACTGATGCTGGCAACCTTTCCGGTAGTGATCATTTCGGCCATGTTTTTCGGCCGCTACGTACGGCGCCTGACGAAAGAGCGCCAGGAGTATCTAGCCAATACCAATGTGGTGGTGGAAGAAACGATGCAATCGATTCAGACGGTGAAGGCCTACACCAACGAGTGGTTTGAGATTGGTCGCTTTCGCAAAAACCTCGAGGAAACCGTACTCATTTCTCTAAAAGCCGCCCGCGTACGCGGTGGATTTGCGGCCTTCATCATACTCGTGATGATGGGGTCGCTGTTCTTTATCATGTGGCGGGCAGCGCTGATGGTCCAAAGCGGCGATCTGCCCTCCGGCGACCTGGTCAACCTGGTTATTTTTACCACCATCATTGGCGGAGCCATTGCCAGCCTGGGTAATTTCTACACCGAAATCGTAGCGGCCGTCGGCGCTACGGATCGCATCCAGGATATCCTCGACATGGAGGTGGAGCAAGAGTTGAAAACCAGCCATGAGCCTACTAACCGGCGCTTCGCCGGAGCAATCGACCTCGAAGATATTCAATTTGCCTACCCGACCCGACCCGATGTGCCAGTGCTTAAAGGCATCAACATCCACATCCAACCAGGAGAGCGGATCGCCCTGGTGGGTGCCAGCGGCAGTGGAAAATCCACCATCATGAAGCTGCTGCTCCGCTTCTACCAGCCAAGTGCCGGGAATCTTCTGGTAGATGGAGCCCCGCAATCCAGTTACGATATCAACTCCTATCGCCAGAATTTGGCCGTCGTGCCACAAGAAGTGCTGCTTTTCGGCGGCACTATCGGAGAAAATATTCTCTACGGCCGCCCCGATGCCACGCCCGCCGAAGTGGAAGCAGCAGCCCGTCAGGCCAATGCCTGGGAGTTTATCCAATCCTTTCCGGAGGGCTTGGAAACCATTGTCGGCGAACGCGGCATCAAATTGTCCGGCGGGCAACGCCAGCGCATTGCCATCGCCCGGGCCATTCTCAAAGACCCGGCCATCCTGCTGCTCGACGAAGCCACCTCCAGCCTCGACGCCGAATCGGAAAAAGTAGTGCAGGATGCACTCAACAAACTCATGGAAAACCGCACCAGCATCGTCATTGCTCACCGACTGGCAACCATTCGGGATGTGGATCGAATCTACGTCATGGATCAGGGGCGGATCGTGGAGGAAGGAACACACGCCGAGTTGTCCAGCATTCCGAACGGCACCTACAACAGCCTCGCCAAACTGCAGTTTGATCTGGTAGAATAAGCCGGTATGGAAAAATGGAACATCGCCATCGGTTCAATTGCCTTTTTTGGCTTCATTACCCTGTACGCATTCGAAATACAGTACTGGAATCGATACCTCGACCGCAGTAGTCTCCTGCTAACCGGGCTGCTCACCGGCGTAGGACTGGCTATTTTTGCGCTCTTGCTCCTACGCAAGCGCCTTCCCGACAACTGGGAGGGGCGGGTGCGAATCGTACTGGGGGTTTCGCTGCTCAGCCTGGCCCTCGGCCCGCTACTGCTCAGCTTGAGCAATCGGTGGCTCAGCTTCACCACCGAGCGCGTACCGGTTGAATTCCTGCGCGAAGACCCGCGCTACACCAGCCGCACGGGAGTGGTTTCCGGCAAAAGGGTTCAGCCCTCTTCCTACTTTAGTTACTTTTACCTCGACAATCGCCTCTACCGAGTAAGTGTGGAGCAGCCGCTCTTCGCGGGCGCGGAGGAAGGCAGTACTGCCGAGCTGCGCCTGGAGCGCGGGTTCTGGGGATTTGATTTAGTGATTCCGTAAGTATTTATGACACAACCCGCCCTTCTTTTGTCGAACCAAAGTTTGCAAGCCTACAATACCTTTGGTATCGATGTGAATAGTGCACTCCTGGCGGAATTCCAAACCGTAGACGGCCTACGCGAGCTGATCCACCGATACGGAAATCCTCCGGAATTGCTGCTGGGTGGCGGCAGTAATGTACTCCTGCGTGCGCCCATCGAAGGGCTCACCTGCATCAACCGCATCGGCGGCATCCACATCCGGGAGCGGCAGGGCGATTCCGTATTGGTAGAGGTGGGCGGAGGAGTCAATTGGCACCAATTCGTACTTTGGGCTCTAGAACAGGGCTTTGGCGGTGTAGAAAACCTCGCCCTGATTCCCGGTACCGTCGGGGCGGCTCCCGTTCAGAATATCGGTGCCTACGGGGTCGAATTAGCCGACGTATTCGATCATCTGGAGGCCCTGGAATGGCAAACCGATATAATCCACGAAATGAGCGCCGCAGATTGCCGGTTCGGCTACCGCGACAGCTTGTTCAAGCAACCCGGTCAGCAGCATCGCTTCTGCATCACCAAGGTTTTTCTCTGGCTCCGGCAAGCTAATTATCACCTCAATACTTCCTACGGGGCGATCCGCCAGTATCTGGGTACTACCCCGCCAAGTCCGACGGCTATCGCCAGGGCAGTCATCGCCATTCGCCAATCGAAACTACCCGATTGGCGACAATTTGGCAATGCCGGGTCGTTTTTCAAAAATCCCATCGTTTCCGCCGAGCAACACGATACGCTAAAAGCAACCGACCCCGCACTACCAGCCTACCCACAACCGGATGGCACCTACAAGTTGGCAGCCGGATATCTGATCGATCGGTGCGGCTGGAAGGGTTTCAGGGAAGGAGCCATTGGTTGCTATGCGCAACAGGCCTTGGTAATCGTCAACTTCGGAGGAGCTACGGGAGAAAGCATCTTAGCATTCAGCCATAAGGTCGCCGCGTCTGTAGCCGACCGCTACGGGGTCCAACTAGAGCGAGAGGTTCGCATTCTTCCCATCTAGGCATAAAAAAACGGCGAAAGGGTAGCATTTGCTATTTCCGCCGTTTGGGTTTGGTGTGTTGTGTTGCTCCGGGTTATTTGGATTTACTAATGGGGCTGGTCAGGGATCGTAGGTTTTGTGTTTGCTAGGTTTTGTAATTATTCCGAAGCTATTGTTTGGAATGGGATTATCGTTTTAGTGTGTTATTGTAGATGTTCGCTAGTATAACCCCATAGTGCCTAAAATGTTCACATAAAGTGATTATTTGCCCAGACTACTCCATTTTTTGATGATAATTTCCAGGTCGCTCAGTACGCTGTAATCTTTCGCGTAAAAGTAGTTCAGCCGGTGCAGGGTCGTTTCATCCAATTCGATGGACAGGAGCCGATCGGCGGGGCTGAATAGCCCGCTGCGGATGGCCGGAAGGGAGCTGGAGGGGTTGTCTACCGGTGCATATCCCACCCAACTGAGTTGGCCCGTCAGCACCGCCCAGGCGTTGCGCCAAATTCCCAGAGGACGCCGCACGAAAAATACCTGCAGGGGCCAGGTGAGGAACAACAGTAAGACAAGCGCCACATCGAGCAGGCGCTTCTCCCGTCGTTTGAGTTCCGTTTGCAGGGCGTATCGGATGTCTAAGGTGTAGAGGTCGCCCGCCTCATTTTTGGAAGGGCTACCGATGATACTGTCGCTTGCGGGCGGCAGGATCCGAAACTGGAAGCGCTGCCCTAACTGCTGCATCCACTCGATAATTTGGGTAAATGATAGATCGCGGGCGCAAAAGATCAGCTCTTCGGCGCGGTAGATGCCGATGAGCTCCGGTAAATCCGACTCGGAGCCGAGGGATTGGCCCTTTCCCGGCCCTACCCTGCCCAGGTAGTTGAACCGGACTTCGGCGCGCCGCAAGAGGCGCAGGGCGCGTTCTTCTTCTCCGGAACTTCCGACCAGCATCAGCCGGCGTTCGTAAGATCGATCCAGGGTTTTGCGACCAAACGCCAGGTAGTGCAGTATCCAACGAGTACAGAGCGTAGTGGCCAGCGCCCATCCGAATCCGAGGATCAGCAACGCCCGACTTGCGCGGTAGGTTTCGGGCAGCAACCCGTAGAGCGCCGTGAGAAGCAGCGTACTCAGAATGAGTCCCCGCAACGCCCGCCGGCTACTCAGGGGTCGGTAATAGCCTCCACTCAGGTAAATCCCCCCGATCCAGAGCAAGCAGTACAGTGGAAAATTGAGATACAGAATGTCGTCCGGATAATAATCCGGGTCTTGGAAGTGATAATTAGCCCAAAAGTTTTTCAGCACCACCAGCCCGCCGTAAATCAGCCCTGCATCGAGCAACGGAAGTGCCACCCGCCTGACCAACGTGCGCAGCAGGCTCATGCCGGCGCGAAAATAAATGGCCAGTTGGAGGATACCAATGAAAAAAGTAGCGCCCCGCCCCTGGAAATGCTTGCGGGCAAAAATGATCATCGCCTGGTAAAACGTGCGAACGTAGTTGAGGCTCCCCTTCTTAGTGCTTTCGCCTTTGTAATGAATGATGGTCGCCTGGGGAAAATAGTAGTTCTCAAATCCCGCCTGCACGAGGCGGTAGCTCAGATCGATGTCTTCGCCATACATAAAAAAGGCCTCGTCCAGCCAGCCCACCTGCTCCAAGGCGCTGCGCCGCATCCACATGAAGGCACCGGCCAGTACTTCCACTTCCTGGGTGTGGTGTTCTGAGAGAAAACCGAGATGATAGCGGTTGAACAACCGACTGCGGGGAAAAAGCCGGGCCAACCCGAAGGATTTGGCAAAGGCGACCCAGGGCGTAGGAAACCCTCGCTTGCTCTCGGGCAAAAAAGTGCCACTCCCGTCGATCATGCGCGCCCCCAGACCCGCCGCGTTCGGATGTGCATCCATGAAGCGCACACAATCTTCAAAGCAGGCTTCCCCAACGATAGTGTCGGGATTGAGCAACAGTACGTACTCCCCCCGGGCCTGCTCCAAGGCCTGGTTATTGGCTTTCGAGAAGCCGGGATTATCGGTGTTAGCAATCAGGTGCACGGTTGGGAAACGGCTTCGAACCATCTCCACGGAGGCATCGGAGGAATTATTATCCACGACAAACACCTCCGCCTCCAACCGCTCAGTGGCACGGAGTACGGACACGAGGCACTGCTCGAGGAAATAACGAACGTTGTAATTAACAATGATGACCGAAAGCTTCATGCCGCTGCAAAAATCCCGGCGGCAAAGGTAATCGGTTTCTACTGACCACCTTGCTTTCCGAAAAGTGACTTTTCCGCGCCGTCCAGAATTGGTTCGGTACGAGGGGCTTCATCCAGAATCTGATTCGCCAGCTGATCGATGTGGTACCAGCGGCCATCGTCGCCCAGATCGTAGGCCTCGTAGGTGCCGTCGGGTACGTGCACCGCCTGATCGCTGTAGGCTACGGCAAAGGGGACGAGGTGGTCAAAAATGATCATTTCCTGCACGAGGTCGTAATTACAGGCAATGCTTACCTCCGCCGAATACTCAAGCATGACGCGGTGCTTAGTCTGCCCGCTGGTTTCGTCCACAAACACGGGCGCTCCGAATACCGGCACGCCGTTTTCAAAGCGCAGCACGTCGATGAGCTTGCGGCGCTCGTAGTAGCCGTTGCCGTCGAATCCGAAACACAGGTAATAAGGCGCTCCGTCGGGCGGATACACCGCCCGGAGATTGTAGTACAGCGCCCCGTACCAATTGTCGGCGCTCAACTGTGCTTGCTCGGGATTGCCCTCCATTTGAGAAGAGCGATCGATCAGGGGAAATAGTTCCAGCTCTTCGGCGTTCCGCTGAATGGCCCCGTAAAAGTGATAGGTATCCTTATCGACGTACAACTGCCAGGTGAAAATCCGGAAACTGCTATCGGGGGGATATTGAATGGACACGTACTTCTCCAGCCGGTCGAAGGGATATTGGAACGAATGCGGCTGCTTCAGGGCCGTTACCAGCTTGGGAATCATGGTTCGGCAGGCGCCGAAGCGATTCTCGGCCGACGTATCGTTGATCACGGCATAGGCCAATAGCGACAAACTGTCTTCAGCCTTTTTGATCTGTTGGTAAGCCTCGGCCGACAGGCCGTCTTCTTGGGTGTGAGCCAGCGCGGCCAAACAAAAGGTACAAAACAGCAATCCAATCAGGCGACGCATCATGTTCCTAGTATCTTTATTTCGGAATCTAGTACCTTTCGCTCCCAAACGAACGACAGGCTCCGCTATAACGCCGGAGAAAAGGCGAAATTGCCTGTCGCTCATCCGTTTAGCTTTCATTTATGCAGGATATGATCTCTTTTGACTTTACCGACAAGCGGGTACTCATCACGGGTGGGTCCCGAGGCGTGGGCCGGGCTGCGGCCCTGGCCTTTGCCCAGGCAGGCGCGCGAGTAGCTTTCACCTACGAACGCAACGAAGCAGCTGCCCGCGAAACCCTGGAATTATTAGGTGATCCGACGCACCACGCCCTTCAGGTAGACGGAGCACGGGCCGATGCGATGCGCACTACGGTACAGGAAGCCATCCGGCTGCTTGGCGGGCTGGATATATTGGTTAACAATGCGGGCATTTTCCACCCCCATCCAGTGGATGGCAGTATGGATTTCGATACCTGGCTGGCCACCTGGCAGCGTACGCTCGACGTCAATCTAACCAGCGCGGCGGTAGCCGCATTCACCGCAGCGGAAACCATGCGGGAGCAAGGCGGTGGAAAGATCGTCAATGTGGGCAGCCGCGGTGCCTTCCGCGGCGAAGCGGGACAACCCGGCTACGGGGCCAGTAAAGCGGGGCTGCACGCGTTCGGCCAGTCGTTGGCGCAGGCACTCGGGCCGGCGGGTATTACCGTTCATTCGCTGGCTCCGGGCTTCATCGAAACGGCCATGGCCCGCCCCTGGCTACAAGGGGATCGCGGCGACGCCGTGCGTGCCCAGAGTCCGCTCAACCGCGTGGCAACCGTCAGTGAGGTGGCGCAGTCCATCCTTTTTCTGGCCAGTCCGCAAGCGGAGTTCACCACCGGCTGCATTCTCGACCTCAACGGCGCTTCGTACCTGCGCACCTGACGTCACCCCATAAAATTGCCTATTTTGGCAGTTCATCCGTGGCTCGTACTTATGCCCTTTCTCATTCTTCTTCTTCAGATTATTTGTGCCACCTCTCTTTTCTTTGGCCTCGGCTATCTGCTGCGCAAGCGACTGCCGACGTGGACCCGCATCCTTTACCTGCTGGGAGGAATCCTTACTGTGTTGTTGGCATTTATCTGGACGACGGAAGTAGCCGGCTGGCAACGGCGGGCTCATCTCAATCAGTTGTTGTACAACTTGCGCAATGCACAGTTTCGGGCCTATCTCGAAACGCAGGCTCCCCGAGAGGAAACGCTGTTCTTTCTTTCGCTGACCAGCCAGGCGATTTTTCAGGAAATCGATCGCCATCCGGAACGCAAGGCAGAATTACTCCCCTTTCTCCGTTGGATGGCGGATTGGGTTACGGAACCGGAGCGCTTTCCCCAGTGGCGTTCCCCCGGCTCGTGGAACCGCGAACTGTTTTTCCTTTCCCATGCCGGTATTCTGATTGGGCACTATCAACTGGTTTCTCTCGATGAGCGGCACGGCGATGCCTGGCAAGACATCGGCCGCTTTGTGGCTACCGGCCTGACACGCTCCCGCTACAAACACCTGGCCTCTCGCCAGCGCGATGAAGCGCTGCGGACCTACGACAATGCCGCCGCACTCTACATGCTGTATTTATTCGATGGCTACTTCGGGGAGGAAGCCGCTTACGTGGCGGTCCGTGATTGGAGTACCTACATTTCCAACGAGCTGAAATACAATGGATTTACGCTCCCTTGCGCGGGCTTTTCGATGACCAACCGTTGCCGGCTCGAACCCACGGCTACCAGCTCGGCAATACTGACAGGTTATACGGCTGCAACGGGAGCGACCGTTGCCAAGGATTTCTGGCGCGCTTATAAGCACCTGTTCAAACGGGAATTCCTGGTAATTTCCGCGCGCTTTAATCCCGCTCCGCGGGGAGGCGAGCTACCCCCCTTCTGCGAAACGACTGTGGTTCCGCTCCAGTGCGCTACCTACCAAAACGAACTGAGCCAGTGGGCGGCGGCGGCGCGCGGCGACTGGCTCAGTTATTATCAATTACATACGCGCTTGTACCTGCGCGATATCTTCGGTGGAAATCGACCAAGCTGGGAGATTCCAGTCGGGCAGCGCCTGCCGGCGTTGATCCAACTAGCCGCCCGTTCGGCCGCGGAAACTATTTAGTCAGTTGCATCACAATGCCTTCCAGTTGGTATTGGCTTTGCAGCATACGCAATTGCTGTTGCGCAGTACCCATCGTCTGATAAGGACCTACTACCACGCGATTCAATACCGAACCGTCGGAGCGGCGATCTTCCTGAATAAAAACTCCCGAGAGCCCCCGCTGCTGCAGGCTGGCTACCTGACGCTGGGCGTTGCCGTAGTTGCGAAACGCTCCCAACTGTACTCCATATCCGGATGGATTATTCACCGCAACGGGGACACCAGTTGTCTGCGACGGTGCATAATTGTACTCTGTAACCGCTGGCCGCGGCTCGCGCGATGTATTATTGGTGTAATAGGATGAGTTGTACTCTGTTGTTGGTTGGGTTTCGCGTGGCGCATTATTGGCGCGATAGGGTAAGTTGTATTCCGGACGCTCGTACGACTGGGGCGTGTTGGAAGGTGCCGCGCTACGCGAACGCACACTGCGGCTTTCCGGTACTACCGTCGGATTACGCGAGCTGTGTGCCTCATAGTCGTAGGGATAGTTATAGGTAGAAGTGTTTGTCGGCACCAGCGTAACCCGTTGTTGCTGAGTCGGCTGAGTCGTCGATGAATAGCTGCGGGCAGCCATCGGCTCGGATACTGTTCGGGGAGCGGGATTGCTGTTGCTGTGTCCCACCACCTGAGCGGCCACCCGGGTCTTGCCCGCACGGACTAAATCAATTTGCTGAGCGGCTGCGTAGCTAAGGGATACGACACACCCGTTGCAAAGCGGCGCCTGATCGTTGACGCGCACGGTAACGGAGCTTCCGTTATCTAATCGGGTAACTTTGAGGAGCGTGCCGAGTGGCAGCGACCGGTGGGCCGCAGTCAGCTGTTCGCGGCGGTAAATTTCGCCGAAAGCCGTTGGCTGCCCGTGCAGGTAATCGGCGTAGTAGGTGGCGTAACCCGTTTCTACTTCTTTCTCCGCAAGCGGACTGCGGGCACTTACCTGCCGCGGATCCATTTGCTTCGTCGAAATTGCTGCCGTTTCTGTAGTCTTGGTACTGGGCGTGTCCCAGCGAAATGTTTGAGCTTCCAAAAGGGTGCTCACGAAAAGCGTGAGCAACAGGGGTAAAAAGTAGCGCATCGCAAGTGTTTTGACGTATAATCCTTCTTAGACATTACTCAAAGTAAACGAAAGAGTTTCGATTATCGGCTACTTTCCTACCGAAAGCAGCTGATAATTAACGTTTAAAGTCCCGATTTTAACATCATATGAAATCAGCTAGGCTTATAGCTAGACTTCAAACTAACCGTTTGATTGAAAATGGGGTGCTCCTTTTTCGAATCCGGATCGACCACAAAGTAGCCCTGGCGCATAAACTGGAAGCGCATGCCCGGCTCGGCGGTTGCCAGGTAGGGTTCGACGTAGGCGGTTTGGACGCGCAGGCTGTCTTCGTTGAAAAAGTCGAGATAGTCCCGGTCTTCGTGCGCCGTGGGCGTCGGATCGGTAAAAAGGCGATCGTAGAGCCGTACTTCCGCTTTGACCGAATGCTCAGCGCTGACCCAGTGCAGCGTCCCCTTCGCTTTGACGCCCGAGGTATCGGAGCCACTGCGGCTGTCGGGATAGTACCGGCAATGGATTTCGGTTATTTCACCCGTTCTCACATCTTCTTCAAAGCCCGTGCAGTGTAAGATGTAGCCCGCCTTGAGCCGCACGTCGCGTCCCGGTGCCAGGCGGAAGTATTTCTTGCCCGGCGCTTCGCGCATGAAATCGGAGCGTTCGACGTACAGCTCCCGCGTAAAAGGCACCTTGCGGGTACCGGCAGCGGCGTCTTCCGGGTTGTTCTCCGTTTCGATCCAATCGACCTCCCCTTCCGGGAAATTGGTGACGATCAATTTAACGGGGTCCAGCACGGCCATGGCCCGGTTGGCAATCTTATTAAGTTCTTCGCGCACGAGAAATTCGAGCAGCTCCACTTCGATGACGTTGTCGCGGCGAGCGATACCCGATCGGATGCAAAACTCCCGAATGGCCGCGGGCGGATACCCCCGCCGGCGCATCCCGGCCAGGGTTGGCATCCGCGGATCGTCCCAGCCATCGACCAGCCCCTGCTCCACCAGTTTGAGCAACTTCCGCTTGCTCGTGATCATGTAGCTCACGTTCATGCGGGCAAACTCGATCTGCCGGCTGGGGAAAATTTCGAGCTTTTCGATAAACCAATCGTACAACGGGCGGTGGTGCCGAAACTCCAACGAACAAAGGGAATGGGTTATCCCCTCGATGGCATCGCTCTGTCCGTGCGCAAAGTCGTACATCGGATAAATGACCCATTCGTCGCCGGTTCGGTGGTGATGCTCGCGCTTGATGCGGTACATCAGAGGATCGCGCAGGTGCAGATTGGGGCTGGCCATGTCGATCTTGGCGCGCAGCACCTTTGAACCATCCGGGAATTCGCCCTTGCGCATGCGCTCAAACAGGTCGCGGTTTTCAGCAGGGGTGCGATCGCGGTAGGGGCTGTTGGTACCCGGCTTGGTCGTATCGCCCTTCATGGCTGCGATTTCCTCCGGTGTAGAGTCATCGACGTAAGCTAGTCCTTTATCGATGAGTTGGAGCGCCAATTGGTACAGCTCCTCAAAGTAATCGGAGGCGTAGTGCTCGGTCCCCTCCCATTCGTAGCCCAACCATTTGATATCGTTTTTGATGCTGTCCACATAGTCCGTGCGCTCGGTGGCCGGATTGGTATCGTCGAGGCGCAGGTTGGTGGTGCCACCGTATTTCTTGGCCGTTTCAAAATTGACGACGATGGCCTTGGCGTGCCCGATGTGGAGATAACCGTTGGGCTCCGGCGGGAAGCGCGTGTGTACGTGCCCGTCGTGTTTGCCCTCGGCCAGATCTTCGACGACAATTTCTTCGATAAAATTATTGGGGTTTTCCGCCACGTTGTGTTTGTCTTCCATGATGAATCCTTATGACTACATGCGCTCAGGCATCTCAATTCCCAGCAGGCGCATGCCGGTGCGCAAGCCGTTGGCCACCGCTTTGCACAGCGCCAACCGGAAGGCTTTGGTCTCCGGGTTTTCAGCCTGCAGAATGCTGTGATCGTGGTAAAACTTATGATAGCTCTTCGCCAGATCGTAGCAGAAGGCCGCAACCAATGAAGGGTCGTAAGTACGCGCCGCTTCCTGAATGAGCTCCGGCAAAGCGTACAACTGCAAAATCAGCTCCTTCTCCGCCAGTTCCAAGCCGGTATACTGCACCGCGGGTGCTAAAGATTCATCCGCAGCCTTGCGAAGCACCGATTGAATCCGCACATAAGCGTTCTGGATGTAGGGACCGGTTTGCCCCTGCAAATCGACCGATTCCTTCGGGTCGAAGATCATGCGCTTCTGCGGCCCCACCTTGATGATGAAGTACTTCAGCGCTGCCAGTCCGATCTTGCGAATAATATCTTCCCGTTCCGTTTCCGGCAGGTCGGCCGTAGTATCGCGATCCTGGGTAGCCTGGCGCGCCTCGCTGATCACCTCGCCAATCAGGTCGTCGGCATCGACGACCGTCCCTTCACGACTTTTCATACGGCCCGTCGGTAGGTCGACCATCCCATAGCTGAGGTGGTACAACCCATCGGCATAGGGCTCGCCCAAGCGCTTGAGCAACTCGAACAGTACCTGAAAGTGGTAGTTCTGCTCGTCGGCCACGACGTAAACCATCTTATCTACTTCGAAATCGTCGTAGCGCAGGCGGGCCGTACCCAGGTCTTGTGTGATGTAGAGCGAGGTACCATCCTGGCGCAAGACGGCCTTCTGATCGAGCTTGGCGTCGGTCAGATCGGCCCAAATGGAGCCATCTTCACGGCGAAAAAAAACGTCCTTGTCCAGGCCGCGTTCCACGATGTCTTTACCCAGCAAATATGTATCTGATTCGTAATATAGTTTATCAAACGAGACCCCCAGCCGCTCGTAGGTCGCATCGAACCCGGCGTAAACCCAACCATTCATCTGTTTCCACAGCCCGACGGTTTCTTCGTTGCCCGCCTCCCATTGGCGCAGCATTTCCTTGGCAGCTTGGCCGAGTTCGCTCTGCTCGTTGAAATAGGTATTCTTATATTTTTTCCAAAAATCGGCTTCCGGCTGCTTTTCCGCCGCACGCTCGGCGAAGAGCTGCTGCCCTTCCGGCGATGCCTGGAACGCGCGGTATTCTTCCTGGAATTTTTGTTCGAACAACACGTAATACCGCCCCACGAAGTGATCGGGCTTGGTTTCCGTCGACTCGGGGGTAGTTCCTTCCCCGAAACGCTCCCAGGCCAGCATGCTCTTGCAAATGGCAATGCCCCGATCGTTGACGATCTGCACCTTCACCACGTCGTAGCCGGCCGCATCGAGGATTTGCGCTGTCGACCAGCCCAGAAGAATGTTGCGGATGTGCCCCAAATGCAAGGGCTTATTGGTGTTGGGCGAGGAGAATTCCACCATCACCTTCTCTCCGTTGGGCGGCGCTTGGCCGTAGCCTTCGTTACTGTAGGTATCGAGCAAAAACGACCGCCAGTACTCCGGCGCCACGCTCAGATTAAGAAACCCCTTGATGACGTTGTAGTCCGTGATCTCCGATACCTCCGCCTGGAGCTGCGCCCCCAGCTCTTCGGCAATTTGATCCGGCTTCTTCTTTGCCAATCGCGTAAACGGAAAAACCACGACGGTATAGTCGCCCTCAAATTCCTTGCGCGTCGGATTGAGCGTCACCGCCTCCGGCTCCACGGCTTCGCCGTACAATTCCCGGACGGCCGCGGCCACGCCCGCGCGTATGATGTCTGGTATGGATTTTGTCTGCACCATGTTTGGCACTTTGGTCTTTTAGTACTTTAGTTTTTAGTCCGTTAGCACTCAACCTCCATCACGCCTTTGGCACTGCTTTTTTCAGGCGAATGAACCCCGGTACGCACGTTCCTACCAACGATTCGCCCCACCAGGGCCCTTCGAGCCGCCATTCGCCGTCGAGGGTCCGGATGAGGCGGAGCTCTCCACTTTTGTAGCACCACTCCAGCAGATCGGGCTTGTTGCTTTTTAGCACCCGATTTTCGCGGAAGAAGAGAATGTCGCCCTTTCGCCACAGCGCCATGACCTCCATTTCATTATTAATATCGCCCGAAAGCACCGACACGAACGACCGCCCATTAACATAATTTTCGCGAACCTCCAGATAGAGGCTGAATTTGTAGAGCGGCGCGTATCCGCCCTCATCTTGTGAAAGAGTACCTTCCCAAAGGCCGTTTAGTTCCTCGGGCTGGGCGGAAAGCAATACCAGGTTAAAGAGCAATATCAGGGTCGACAGCAGATACTTAAGGGTCATGTCTTTGGGATGTTTACAGCTTATCACCTATTTCGAAACCGAAAAAACTGAAAATCGTTGTCCCGTAGCTTCGCTCTTCCTGATAGTGGGCATGTTGTTTAAAATCGTGGTCGGGATTGTGTTCTACTACGAGTAAGCCCGAGGGGGTGAGCCGGCCGCTTTCGATGACGAGTTGGGGAATTTCCGGGATGTTGGGCAATGGATAGGGTGGTCCGGCGAAGATATAATCGTATGCCCGGGTATCGGAGCGGATAAATTTGAACACATCCGCCCGCACGATGCGCAGATAGTCTTCGATGCCCAATTCGCGGGCGGTTTTACGCACGAAGCTGACGGCGGGTCCAAATTTATCGACGTAGGTCGCGTCGCGGCAGCCGCGGGAAATGAACTCGTAGCAATGACTACCCGTGCCCCCGAACAGATCGAGCATGCAAATGTCTTCGAAGGCGAGTCGATTGACGAGGATATTGAACAGCCCCTCTTTGGCAAAATCGGTTGTCGGCCGCGTGGGCCACTTATCGGCCGGCGGACGGAAGCGCCGCCCCTTGAATGTTCCGCCAATGATCCGCATGCAGTAGCGCTTTGCTCAGGCGAGCAGTGCCTGTAAATCGTAGTAAAAATGAGGTGGATGTGCCCGTACGGCTGCCCCTTCTGCCACTCCGGTAGGCAGGTTCAAAAAGACGACCTGCGGCACGTAGCGCATCAACTGATCGTAGAGGGCAGAATCTTCGAATAACTCTCCGCATGCGTAGGCCGTCACCTGGCTGGGCTTCCAGTTGACTTGCGCGTAGGCCAGCAGCACGTAGTACAGGAAGTCGCGCACATCGAGGAAAGTAAAGGTATTGACGAATTGCAAAAGCGATCCGGCCAGCGCAGCGACCCGCAGGCTACGGTTGCGCACGTGGATGTAGATACCCCGTTCCTTGTCGTTGGCGTGGGCAGCCCAGGCTTTCAGTAGGGCCGTCAGAAGGTGTTGGTGCTGCGCGAGCGGAAAGCGCTCTTCGATGCGCCGTTGCAGCACTCCCCGGGTAGCGTACACCAGGCAGACGTCGAGCTCGTCGAGGCGATCGGCGGCAATGCCCGCATCGGATTCCAGGGTCGTCAGTTGTTCGAGGTAGGTATGTGCTTCACTGGGCGTGTAGAGTCGCGCGGGCACCACGCTCACGCGCTCCGTCAGGTGCCCGACCCGGATGTGCTGGTAGGATTTGTTGCCGATGTACGTGTCTTCTTCGAAGATAGCGTTCAGAAAAGCATCGAGGTGATCGGCCTCCTGCCGGACGGGCATCGAATCGGAAGAGAGGGCCCGCACGGCCAGTATGCGCCCTCGTTCATCGCTAATCATGTAGGTGAAACTGTCCATTCCGGGCAGAATGGACAGTTTACAGGAGGAGAATGCCGCTTCTTCCAGAGCGGGTTCGATAATATGATATTTGACTAATCCCAAGTACCGGATAAGTTGGGTCGATTCATGTCGCCAAACTTGATCATTTTCCGGGGATCGTAGTTGCGATCGTAGCGCGCAAACCGCCTGCTGGCATATTTACCCATAAAGGTAGCAAAGGGCGTTCCTACCTCTACTACGGGTACGGTCGTCGACTGGTACTCGATCGTATCGGCTGAAATCTCGAAGGTGGTTTGTTGGTTGGTGTAAGGCACATAGCGCAGTTCCTCGAGATTGAGGCCCAGCGACTGCACCGAATCGATGGCCGGTACGTAGGTGGTGTCATAGACGATCTCCCCCGTGAAGTTCGGGTCATCCGGGTCACCACTGGCGCTGATTAACTGGAAGTTATCGTTGCGCAGGACATACTCTAAGGTGTCGAAACTGGGCGCAAACTGCCCGGTGATATCCCGGTACAATTCCTGAGCGGTGCGCACATCACGCAACCGGCTGGCGACGGCTTCCTGGCGTTCGCGATACACGTCATTGAAGGCGATGGGTTCCTGAATACCCTTGTATAGGAAGTAGGCAAGTACGGCGGAAATCGCCAGGAGGACCAGATTGAAGACAATCTTCATTTTTCCGTTTTGTTTTAGTGCAATTATACGTTTTTTTGACAACCTGCGTTACAGGGAGTTTTATTTATCATAGATGCAGGTTTAGAGAAAATGGTGGGGGTTGCTAGACTTTTAAACCTTTAGACTTTTAGGTATCTGGAAGGCGCATTTTTTAAATACACAAAACACTAAATACATAAAGGTCTAAATAACTTATATTTAAAGACTTAAAGAACTAAAAACCACCACCCCCTCTCCGTACCGCCGCCGCAATCGATCCAGTGTTTCGAGCAGGCGGATTTCCCGGTCCGTGCGTTCGAAGAGGCGGATTTGCGGGCTACCCGCCACCAGACCGCTGAAGCGAATGCCGACGAGGCGGATGCGCTGCCGCCGTGTGAACAGCTGATCGAACAACTCGTATGCGTATTGTAGGAGCACCGTATCCAGGGCGGTGTAGGGGATTTGCCGTTGGCGCGTGAAGGTCTGGAAGTCCGTATAGCGCAGCTTGACGGCGATGCAGGAGGTCAGCTGCCCGCGCTCGCGCAATTCGAAGGCCAGTTTGGTGATCATCCGCTGTAACTCCTGCCGCACGTACGCCACATCGATGGTATCCACGCTGAAAGTGCGCTCCGTCGAGATCGATTTGGCTTCCGAGTAGGGCACCACCGGCGTAGTATCAATAGCGTTGGCCTTTTTCCACATGCTGGTACCGTGCTTGCCGAAGGCCCGCTTGAGCAGCGGTTCGGGAATGGCCGCAAGCGTGGCGATGCGCCGCACGCCCATGTGGTAGAGCTGCTCCTGCGTCTTGCGCCCCACCGATGGCAGGTAGCGAACGGGCAGCGGCGCTAAAAACGACTGCTCCTCCCCTACCGGCACCACCTGGCGGGCGGCGGGCTTGCGCACGCGCACCCCCACTTTCGACACGAGCTTGCTCGACGCCATCCCCATCGATAGCGGCAGGCCCGTCTCCCGCTCGATTTTATGCAGCAGCTCCAGCGACCACTGCCAGGCTCCGAAGTGGCGGTCCATACCCGTGAGGTCGAGGTAAAACTCATCGATGGAGGCCTTCTCAAACAGCGGCGCTTCGCTAGCAATGACCTCTGTGACCAACTTCGAATAGTAGGCGTAGCGCTCACCGTCGCCCCGCACCACCACGGCCTCCGGGCAGCGTCGCAGCGCCTGCCGCATCGGCATGGCCGCGTGGATGCCGTAGCGGCGCGCCTCGTAGCTGCAAGAGGCCACCACCCCCCGCGCACTCGACCCGCCGATCAGCACGGGCTTGCCCCGCAGCGCCGCATTCTGCAGCACCTCCACCGACGCGAAAAAGGCGTCGAGGTCGAGGTGCAGAATCGCTCGATCAAACATATTTGTTTTCTATAGTATGCGTATGTCGCCGCAAGGTATGAAACAAATTGTTTGATCAGGTGCGCGTTAACTTATAGTAATTGTTTGCTTTTTTGATATTCAAATATGTAATGCGAAGCGTGTAAAGGTGGGCAGGGAGGGTGGTGCCGTTACATGAAAACGGCACTCATCATGGATAAGGCTGCCAACAGGTTCATATGTGATCTTTTGCCTATTGAAGAAGCTCCACCAGCTGGATATAATTCCCGCAAGTGTCGTCAAAGATGGCGACCTTCGCACCGCCCATCACCGTCGGTTTCATACGGAACTCCACTCCCTTTTCCATCAATCGTTCGTATGCTGCCTGTGCATTCTCCACATTAAATTGGGCGCACGGAAGACCCGCGTCGAATAGCGCTTTTTGGTAGACTTTCGACGGCTCAAAGTGATTCGGGGCCGGCTCCAACAAGACTTCCGGGCCATCCGGTTCTTCCCCGGATACCAGGGTAAGCCATCTATTTCCCTCTCCTAACGGAATATCGAATTTCTTGACAAGGCCCAGCGTGTCGGCATAAAACTTCAGCGCAGCCTCCTGATCGCTAACTGGGATACTTATTAATCTGATTTTCATTGTTTCCTATTTTATTTGTTATTTCCGCATTGTCCAAACCTCGTGAATTGGCTGCCCCTTGCTGCTCAGCCCTTTGTGGTGCCATTCGCCGTCGATCAATTCGAATTCGAAGGGAAGCTCGGCGCCCACCCGGGATACGTCTCGGGAAAAAACGTCGATGGTTTCTACATACGCCCCCTCCTCGGTGGTGTAGGTGCCACCGCCGGTGCCCATGAATTCTTTGGTTTCGGTATTGTAGGCGATCCACTGAAAGCGGGTACCGGAGAGGATTTTCATCGTCTTTCGGGGGCCGTCGGTGCTGCGTCGCCGGATTTCGCCCTCCCGCATGCGGCCGCTGATCAGCCAGGCACCGGCCAGCTGGCCGGGAGTGCCGTCGTCTACTCGCTTCCAGCTGCCGCCGTTTTCGCCCAGGGTGAGCACATCGTCTTGCAGCGAAACAATTTCAAACCCTTCTTCCTTCCCGACCATTTCGGGCATTTCGGTGTGAAATTCGTAGCCCAGGTACATCTTGTTTCCATCTACCCGAAAAAGACCTCCCCGGGTAGCCAGGAAGCTATGGTCTTCCCCATCGAAGAACACCAAACTGTAAAAGCCCCCGGCGGCAATGACAACGGCCTGCACCTGTTTGCCGCCATCATCCACGTATGCGATTTCCCAGGCACCGGTCAGGTCTTGCTGGGAGTAGGTTTGCTGTGCGTGGAGGATACCGACGCAGGGCAGGGTGAAGAGGAATAGGAAGGTGAATGCTTTCATCGTATGTTTTTAATAATTGATTTTTATGGTGAAAACGCCATCTCGAAACGGCTGCCCTCGTAGGAAAGACACCGTTCTGGTTATCCCAATTTTTCAATCTCCTCCCTACTCAACCCTGTGTATCGTACTATTTTGTCCAGTGGCTCTCCATTTTTTTTCATTTCTATGGCAATCATGGCTTTTCCTTCTTTCAAGCCTTGTTCCTTTCCTTCTCTTAAACCTTGTTCTTTGCCTTCTTCCTTTCCTTCTTCCCGGGAAGTATCGACTACATTTTTTATGTCTCTGTAGTATTTTAAGCTCTCCTCGTAGGCTGCTCTTTCTTCTTGAGTGAATCGGGCAATCTCAGCTACTTCAAATAGCCTCTTAAATATTCTATCTTGCAGTGCCTGAGGTCGATTTTGCAATTCGGATAAGTGTTTGAATACATAAATCCATTTGTCAAATTGAGAATCCAATTCGGATTCGCTTTTGTTGAATTTTGGCAACTCGATGTAAATAAATTTCAGCTTATCGTAGAATATTTCGCACCGCTGATTCTTCAGCTCTATGAGGTGTAATAATTCAGACTCCTCTTTGTGATCATCAAAAATGAAGTCTAATATGCCAACAGTATAAACCGGCTGCAATCTAAAATCCCAGTCTCCTTTCCTGGATTGTCCTTGGATGGGAAAGGAAGCATAATACACACTGCGGTCCTTAAAGTAATTCTGCTTTGCTTTTTGGATTTCTACGATAAATCGTTCTCCCGATTCTCCAATACAGTATAAATCAAATATCGCTTTTCTGTCTAACGCACTCTGACCAAGCTGCTCCGTTTTGGAATAACTCAACTCTTTGATTTGGTGCTTTTCGGGTAAAACCTGGTTTAGAAAATTGATCAGTAATTCTTTGTTGGGTTCGGTGCCAAATAGTTTCTTAAAGCCGAAATCGGTTAATGGATTTACGTACTTGTCTACCAATTCGCTCATTTCCCAACAATTGGAAGTGTTGTAATATACATTTCACTCAAAAATAATCAATTTTGTTTGAATACGTTGGTTTCACTAACCAGATTGTTTTCAGATTTGAAGCGAATTACCTACCTCCTCTTTTGAGTAAATCGACCAACTGCCAGGTAAGAAAAAACTAGTAGCCCCAGGTGGGATCGAGCTTTCGTAAATACTGACACTCCGATAATAGATAGTGGCAGATTGATTTTTCTGTTAATCAATCACTTAACTAGATTACCTCTCAGCATCGATCACAACTTATCAAAATAAAACGACAATAAAACCGACAATAGGTATCGCTGGAACGACTACTTCATTTGAGTATGCCAGAGGCATTACACCTATTGCGAACACATATACCTAGTCACCATTCATCATACTCGAAGCTACTGCATGCGGATAGCGGCCCGCCTTGATTAATAACTGACGTTCGAGCACACGATCTGGATGGTTGAACAATAATAGCTTAACCGTCACCTCGCCAATGGGAGATGCGGGATTAATCTGATCTTCCTGCAAGGAAAAATGATCG